>NZ_CP172896.1:2070000-2690000 GCF_050532945.1 Enterococcus sp. DIV2467a
GGCAGTCTCGCTAGAGTGCCCAACTAAATGATGGCAACTAACAATAAGGGTTGCGCTCGTTGCGGGACTTAACCCAACATCTCACGACACGAGCTGACGACAACCATGCACCACCTGTCACTTTGTCCCCGAAGGGAAAGCTCTATCTCTAGAGTGGTCAAAGGATGTCAAGACCTGGTAAGGTTCTTCGCGTTGCTTCGAATTAAACCACATGCTCCACCGCTTGTGCGGGCCCCCGTCAATTCCTTTGAGTTTCAACCTTGCGGTCGTACTCCCCAGGCGGAGTGCTTAATGCGTTTGCTGCAGCACTGAAGGGCGGAAACCCTCCAACACTTAGCACTCATCGTTTACGGCGTGGACTACCAGGGTATCTAATCCTGTTTGCTCCCCACGCTTTCGAGCCTCAGCGTCAGTTACAGACCAGAGAGCCGCCTTCGCCACTGGTGTTCCTCCATATATCTACGCATTTCACCGCTACACATGGAATTCCACTCTCCTCTTCTGCACTCAAGTCTCCCAGTTTCCAATGACCCTCCCCGGTTGAGCCGGGGGCTTTCACATCAGACTTAAGAAACCGCCTGCGCTCGCTTTACGCCCAATAAATCCGGACAACGCTTGCCACCTACGTATTACCGCGGCTGCTGGCACGTAGTTAGCCGTGGCTTTCTGGTTAGATACCGTCAGGGGACGTTCAGTTACTAACGTCCTTGTTCTTCTCTAACAACAGAGTTTTACGATCCGAAAACCTTCTTCACTCACGCGGCGTTGCTCGGTCAGACTTTCGTCCATTGCCGAAGATTCCCTACTGCTGCCTCCCGTAGGAGTCTGGGCCGTGTCTCAGTCCCAGTGTGGCCGATCACCCTCTCAGGTCGGCTATGCATCGTGGCCTTGGTGAGCCGTTACCTCACCAACTAGCTAATGCACCGCGGGTCCATCCATCAGCGACACCCGAAAGCGCCTTTCACTCTTATGCCATGCGGCATAAACTGTTATGCGGTATTAGCACCTGTTTCCAAGTGTTATCCCCCTCTGATGGGTAGGTTACCCACGTGTTACTCACCCGTCCGCCACTCCTCTTTCCAATTGAGTGCAAGCACTCGGGAGGAAAGAAGCGTTCGACTTGCATGTATTAGGCACGCCGCCAGCGTTCGTCCTGAGCCAGGATCAAACTCTCATAATAAAAGTTAGAACAATCTTGCGATTGTTAAGCTCAATTTGTTTGCTAGCATATTGCTTGCTTGTTAAAAATGTTTGTTGTCTTGAATTGAATCAAGACGCCCTACACATTTGGTTCGTCTATTCTTTGTTCAGTTTTCAAAGGTCTACGTTACCTCGCAGCAACTTTTATATCATAACAAACTTTCGTTTGAATGTCAAGAACTTTTTTTAAAAAGTTTTTTAAGTTGTTTTGCTCGGTTGTTGTTGTCTGTTGTGACAACTTCTATATCTTATCATTATCTCAGTTGTTTGTCAACAACTTTTTAAAACTTTTTTGTTATTTTATAACAAGTTTTTTTGATCAAATGATTGATTTAAAAGCAATCTCTTTAACGACTTTGTTATTCTAACATGTTATTTATCTTTTCGTCAAGAAAAATTTTTAACTTTTTAAAACTTTTTTCTTAACGAACTGTTTGTCAGAACAGATATTAATATACCAAGGATTTTTCTAAAACGCAACTATTATTTTGCAGAAAAATAACATTTTTTTCAATTTCGAACGATAAATATTTTCTGCAAAGAAAACATTCGTTTCTTTATCTTATAATCCCTTTTCTCTTACTGAAATGTTCGTTAATCATTCGTAAAAAAAGCAACGTACTTTATTGTACGTTGCTCTCTTCTTTTATTCCAGCGATTGGAATAAAAATTCTAAAGATCGTTCCTTGATGCAATACGCTTTCTGCATCAATACGTCCTTTATAGTTTTCGACTAATTGTTTTGCAATTGATAGTCCTAAGCCATTACCGCCTTTATTTCTTGCACGGGCTTTATCTACTCGATAGAATCGATCAAATATTTTCTCCAAGTCTTCTTCAGTGATTCCTTCACCAAAATCTTGCACAGCTATTTCAAATTCATTCATCGTTCGAGAAATGGAAATATGCACTTCTTTTCGATCTGTTGAATATTTAATCGCATTATCTAATAGAATAATTAGCAATTGTTCAAAGTGATTACGATAGATTTTCAGTTCAACTTCGGTTGGTAAATCGTCATCTAATGTGATATGAAACTCAGGATAAACCAATTGGAAGTTATTAAATACTTGGTAGACTACTTGTTTAGCATCTGTTCGTTCATTTGCATATTGGGTGTCCACTTGTTCAGCGCGTGAAAGGTCAAGCATTTCTTGGACCAAGCTCTTCATACGACTAATTTCTTGTAAACTGGCCTTTAATGATTCATCTAAAATTTCAGGATCGTCTTTCCCCCAACGATTTAAAAGGTTTAAATGACCTTCCATAATCGCAACGGGCGTTCTTAATTCATGGGAAACATCTTCAACAAACTGCTCTTGTTGTTCGATATAGCGTCTCATACGATCTAACATTTCATTAAAGATTTCCGAGATATCTGCTAACTCATCTCTCGTATTAATCTCCGGCATGTGGACAT
This sequence comes from Enterococcus sp. DIV2467a, assembly GCF_050532945.1. Lineage (NCBI taxonomy): Bacteria > Bacillati > Bacillota > Bacilli > Lactobacillales > Enterococcaceae > Enterococcus > Enterococcus sp. DIV2467a. Next base: position 2,072,621 of record NZ_CP172896.1, read on the forward strand.
CTGATTGCGGGTCTTTGCGGATTGTATCCATCGTGTCTCTCAATACTTTTAATGGTTTTAAGAAATAAGAAGAGAGGATAAAGCCTAAGACACTACTTACAATCAGAGAAATCACTTCTAAAACTACAAGTGTTAATAATAAATGATTACGAATTTCATAAAAAGAAGAAAGTTCATAAAACGCTTGAATATAGCCAATCTTTTCTCGTGTTTCTTTTGAAAAAATAGGTTCCACGGAATAAAAACCGGTTTTATCAAAAACGGTTCGAACAACAGGTAATTGTCGATCCAATTGTAATAACTTATCATATTCATTTTGTGTTTTAAAAACTAGCTTTTGGTTTGTGTCATACACAGATAAATAAAGTTCTGGTTGTCCTAGTTCAGATATGAAACTGTCCATTTCCATAAACGAACCTTCTACTGCTGTATGCTTATTATAGTAGTTTTCATCTCTTTCACTCGGCGTTTTTAAATAGTCAAAAACGTCTGTTACCGTTAAATTTTCATTGGCATTAGCTAATCGATTTGTTACTTCTGCAATCGTTGCTTCGACATTTTCCTTTTCTTTGGCAACAATAAGACTGACAGAAGACTTATAGGTAATCACCGCAAAAATGGTAAAAACTACAAATATAAAGAAAGAACTTGCGAAAGCCCACTTTATAGTTAAAGATGGGCCTTCCAGTTCTTTTTTAATCGTTCTTTTCATTAATTAGTTCTCACGAACGCATAACGTAGCCAGTTCCACGGACAGTTTGGATGTAGCTTTCTTCTCCAGGTACGTCAATTTTATTTCGCAAGTAGCGGATATATACATCCACAACGTTTGTTTCTACTTCTGTTTCATAGCCCCAAACTTTATTTAGTAACACATCACGTGCCAAGACAACGTTCACGTTTTCCATTAGCGTTAATAGTAATTCGTATTCGCGTTTTGTTAATTCAATCATTTCAGAATTACGACGAACGACACGATTTTCTTTTTCAATTGTTAAGTCACGATATGTAATCGTTGTTTGTTTTGCAACGTTTTTATCGCCCTCAATATCAATACGACGAAGTAACGCACGTAAACGAGCTAACAATTCTTCAATTGCAAATGGTTTAACAATATAATCATCCGCTCCATGGTCTAAGCCAGAAACACGGTCAATTACTGAATCACGCGCAGTCATCATAATAATTGGTGTATTTTTCACTTGGCGAACACGGCGACATACTTCTAATCCATTTAATTCTGGTAACATCAAATCAAGAAGGATAGCATCCCATTCGTTGTTAAGAGCGGCTTCCAATCCTGTACGACCATTGTAGTGTACTTCTGTCGTATACCCCTCATGTTTTAATTCAAGCTCAACGAATCTCGCTAAGTTCTTTTCATCTTCAATAATTAAAATGTTGCTCATTTGATTAATTGTCCTTTCTCTTTAAAAGCTATACTCAAGCTCAACCTTTTTATTCCTTACTACTTATTAGAGAATTACTACTCAATCTGTCTGGTTCTTTTTTAAGCCACAGTAAAACCATGAGCATGGTGAGCCACACTCATGGTCTCCAGCGTGTTTATTCTTCGTTGTACCAGCTGTAATGGTAGATTCCTTCTTTGTCTGTGCGTTCGTACGTATGAGCACCGAAGTAATCACGTTGTGCTTGAATTAAATTCGCTGGTAAGCGATCTGAACGATAAGAATCGTAATAAGCAATTGCAGATGAGAATGTTGGTACAGGAACACCTGCTTGAACAGCAATCGCAACAACTTCACGAACGGCTTGTTGATATTTTTTCGTAATTTCTACGAAGTATTCATCTAACAACAAGTTTTCAAGTGCTGGATTTTTTTCATATGCATCGGTAATTTTTTGTAAGAATTGTGCACGGATAATGCAACCTGCTCGCCAGATTTTTGCAATTTCACCAAATGGTAAATCCCATCCGTATTCTTCAGAAGCTGCACGGAGTTGTGCAAACCCTTGCGCATAACTCATTAATTTACTAAAGTATAATGCTTCGCGAATTTTTTCAATCAATTCTTTTTTATCGCCTGCAAAGTTAAAGGCTGCAGGTTTTGATAAAATGCCACTTGCTTTTACGCGTTCTTCTTTGTAAGCCGAAATAAAACGTGCAAATACTGATTCTGTAATTAATGGTAATGGTACGCCAAGATCTAACGCACTTTGGCTTGTCCATTTACCTGTTCCTTTGTTGCCTGCTGCATCAAGAATAACATCAACGATTGGTTGGTCGGTTCCTTCATCATCTTTACGTGTCAAAATGTCAGCCGTGATCTCGATAAGGTAACTGTCTAATTCGCCTTCGTTCCATTCTTTGAAAATCTCTGCCATTTCATCAACAGATAAACCTAAGATTTGTTTCATTAAGTCGTAGGATTCAGCAATTAATTGCATGTCCCCATATTCAATCCCATTATGAACCATTTTTACATAATGTCCAGCACCATTTGGGCCAATGTAAGTCACACATGGTTCACCGTCTTCTGCTTTAGCTGAAATTTTTTCAAGAATTGGCGCAACTAACTCATACGCTTCTTTTTGTCCGCCAGGCATGATAGATGGTCCTTTCAAGGCTCCTTCTTCTCCGCCAGAAACGCCAGTACCAATAAAGTTAATTCCTGAGTTTGCTAGTTCTTCATTACGTCGCATTGTGTCTTTGAAGAACGTATTACCGCCATCAATTAAGATGTCGCCTTTATCAAGGTGTGGTAACAATTCTTGGATTGTCGCATCTGTTGCAGGTCCAGCTTTAACCATCAACATAATTCGACGAGGTTTTTCAATTGCATTCACAAATTCCTCAATTGAGTATGTTGCTTGAAAGTTTTTGTCAGGATGTTCTTCAACCACTTCTGTTGTTTTTGATCCTGTACGGTTATACAGCGCAACTGTATAGCCTCTGCTTTCAATGTTTAAAGCAAGATTTTTCCCCATGACAGCCATGCCGACTACGCCAAATTGTTGTTTTGTCATTTTATGACCTCCTATATTATAATCAACGAAAATTCTATGAGCATTCTCTTATAATCCTCACTATTATAACGCACTATCTTTCATATGAAAACAATATAGTGCCAATAAATTTCCAATTTCTTCATATTTTCTTAAAAAAATACAAATCCCCTAGGCTCCATGGTTAGCCTAGGGGATTCAACATTTCAAAAAATGTTTTTATGCTTATGCTTCTTTAGACATTACGTCTTTTCCATCGTAGTGACCACATGCTGGACATACGTGATGGCTTTTTTTCATTTCACCACAGTTTGAGCATGCATTTAAGCCTTTGATTGTTAATTTGTAGTGTGTGCGACGTTTTGCTTTTTTCGCTTTAGAAGTTCTTCTAGCTGGTACTGCCATTGTTGTTCCACCTCCTTGTAAAGATGCGTGTATTTACATACACAATATATTCCAACCTAGCTGTTATCTTCCTCTTCAGCATTATCGCTGAGTAATTCTGATAGTTTAGCCAGACGAGGATCCACTGTTTGTTCTGCTGCTTTCTGCTTACTTTCCAAATATGCTTCTTCTGAAATCACTTCCCAGTCATTGCCACTTGGCATTTCTTGACTGTTTTGTTCTTCTTCTGTAAGCACTTGAATTGGAATGGACAATAGAATGTTGTCTTCGACAGATTCATCTAAATCAATTGTTGGCTTGTCCAATAAAATAATCTCTTCAGCTGCAAATCGTTCATCTCTTGTATCCATTTGTTTTTTTGTCATAAAGACTTCATCGACCGTGATTTGCATTGGCAAAGCTACAGGTTCTAAAGAACGGGATGAAGGAACGGTTACAGTTACCTGAATAGTGTAATGAAGTAAATATTCTGATTTATTGACTGCTAATAAGCCTTCTACTTTGATTGGACTTACATCCAACAAGGTATCATCTCGTTGAAGAAGCTCTTCTTTAAGATGCAATGTTTCTGAAAACACTAGCGGCTCTTCTTTGTATTTATTTAATTCTAACAAAGACCACTTCATAATTATCACTCCTAAGCAACAAAAGCTATTATACAGGGGTATGAAAGCTTTGTCAATGAAATTTTCTTGACAGCCCTTTCTTATTTCCTGTTTTTCTTTCGTTTTTTTTATAATTGTTTTTCTGTTGAAGATAACTTAGCGCTTATTCAATTAAATAACAAAATTTTTGTGTGAAATAACATAGATAATTTAAAAATAAGACATAATTTTACTATTTGCGCCCAACTCTTTATTTACTGAATACGTGTTTTCTGAACATTTCATACCACTGTCTTCCTTGTAAAAAAAGCTGAGACAAACTGACGAATCGGTTTGTCCCAGCTTTGCGTCCGAGTACATATTGCTTAAAATCAAATGATTGAATTAATTAGACTTAGATAGCTGTTGTTGCTCCGCGGTAAACAATACCACGACGAGGATCAACAGTAATCACTTCGTCATTATTAATTAATGATGTTGCATCTGCAGCACCTACGATAACTGGAATATTTTGCGCAATCGCTACAACAGCTGCATGAGAAGTTAAACCACCTTCTTCAACAACTAATGCTGATGCTTTTTCAATTGCAGGCATGTATTCTTTATCTGTTGTTTTTGTAACTAAAATAGCTCCTTCAGTCGCTTTAGCAACTGCTTCTTCAGCAGTTCCTGCCACAACGGCTTTTGCAATAATTGCTTCTTCGCCGACACCTTGACCTTGAACTAATTTAGAACCGATCATTTGAATTTTCATTAAGTTTGTTGTGCCTTTTTCGCCAACTGGAACACCAGCAGTGATAATGATTAAATCACCTTCTGAAGCATAACCTTCTTCTTGTGATACTTTTGAAGCTAAATTAAACATTTCATCTGTGCTTGATGGTTTGTCAGCAACTGTTGCGTAAACACCCCATGATAATGATAAGCTACGTGCTTTTTGTTCTGAGAACGTAATTGCAACGATATGTGCTTTTGGACGGTATTTAGAGATCATACGTGCTGTATGGCCTGATTCTGTTGCCGCAACGATTGTTTGGATACCCAAGTTACGTGCTGTATGACCAACAGATTGTCCGATTGCTTCAGTCATATCTGTTTTGCTATATAATTTCAATGCGAATGAATCTTGGTTAACTAATGTTTCTTCTGTACGAACTGCAATACGAGCCATTGTTTGAACAGCTTCTAATGGGTAATCCCCTGCTGCAGTTTCGCCTGATAACATTACTGCATCTGTTCCATCGTAGATTGCGTTTGCTACGTCATTTGCTTCCGCACGTGTTGGACGTGGGTTACGTTGCATTGAATCTAACATTTGTGTTGCAGTGATAACTGGTTTACCTAAAGCATTACATTTTTTAATTAAAGCTTTTTGGACAACTGGAACATCTTCTGTTGGAATTTCAACACCCATGTCACCACGAGCAACCATTAAACCATCAGAAACTTTTAAGATTTCATCGATATTATCGATACCTTCTTGGTTTTCGATTTTAGGAATGATTTGGATGTGTGTTGCGTTTTCTTCTTCTAAAATTTTAGTGATTTCTAAAACGTCAGAAGCACGACGAACGAAGCTAGCTGCGATAAAGTCAATTCCTTGACCAATTCCGAAACGGATATCGTTAGCATCTTTTTCAGTGATCCCTGGTAAGTTTACAGAAACGCCTGGTACGTTAACGCCTTTTTTGTTTTTCAAGACGCCTTCGTTTTTAACAACTGTTACGATTTCGTTTGCATCACGGTCGATATCAGTTACTTCTAAATCGATTAAACCATCATCTAAAAGAATGTGTGAACCTACGTTTACATCATTGATTAATTCTGGATAAGTGATTGAGAATTTTTCATTTGTTCCTAAAACTTCTGTCATAGAAATACGTACTGAATCACCAATTTTCATTGTGATTGCGCCATTTTCCATGTCATTTGTGCGGATTTCAGGACCTTTTGTATCTAGTAAGATCGCTACGCGTTTCCCTGTAATTTTTACAGCTTCACGAATGTTTTTAATACGAGCACCATGCTCTTCGTAGTCACCATGTGAAAAGTTCAAACGGCAAACATTCATACCTGCATTAATTAAGTTTACTAGCATATCAACGGATTCACTAGCTGGTCCAATCGTACATACGATTTTCGTTTTTTTCATTACTAAAACGCTCCTATTCCAAATTTGTTTATACAAAGCTAATAAGATTAGCTAATATACAAGATTAAAAAGAAATTTCATGATTTAACTCATAAAGAGATAAATCTGGTTTGTGTTTATTGTTTTCTAACGTGTCAATAATATCAGCTGCAACTACTTGGTTATCTAACATACCGATACATAAACCGCCTTTGCCTTCTTTTAGAAGTTCAACAGCATATGACCCAAATTTACTTGCTAATACACGGTCACGAGCACTTGGCGAGCCCCCACGAACCACGTGTCCTAAAATTGATACACGCGTATGGAAATCACCGTATTCAGAAAGTTTATCAGCAAATTCATTTCCGCCCATTACGCCTTCTGCTAAAATGATTAAGCAATGTTTTTTCCCGCGGTCGCGGCCTTCTTGAATACGTTTGGCAACGTTTTTCATATCAAAATCATGTTCAGGAATAATGATTTCATCTGCTCCGCCTGCCACGCCTGACCACAATGCGATATCACCAGCGTTACGTCCCATTACTTCGATAACGAATGTACGAACATGAGAAGTCGCTGTATCACGAATTCGGTCAATTGATTCCAAAACAGTGTTAATCGCTGTATCAAAACCGATTGTGAAATCTGTTCCAGGAATATCATTATCAATCGTTCCAGGAATTCCAACAGCGGGGAAACCACGTTTTGTCAAAGCCATTGCGCCATGATAAGAACCGTCTCCACCAATAACAACTAAGCCTTCAATACCGAATTTTTTCAATTGTTCGATTCCTTTTAATTGCCCTTCTTCAGTAGCAAATTCAGGATAACGAGCAGAGTACAAGAATGTTCCACCACGTTGAATCTTATCGCCAACGTCAGCAACATCTAAACGACGGATGTCGCCTGCGACTAAACCGGCAAATCCATAGTTAATACCGTAAACTTCGATTCCATCAAAAATACTTTTGCGTACGACTGCACGAATTGCAGCGTTCATTCCAGGGGCATCTCCCCCGCTGGTTAAAATACCAATGCGTTTCATTCGCTATTTCACCTCATATAATATACTTTCAACTGCCAAAAGAAACCTTTTCGCAAAAATTGATATACAAAAATATTACGTCATTCATTTTACCATTAAAGAACCAAAATGTCTTGAGTTAAGAAGAAAAAAATGAAAAAAGTTGAAAACAACTAGTATTTTTTACCGTAAATCATTTGAAAATGACGTTTTGCTCACCTAAAACGTAAGCTAATTGTTGCTGACTAGCGCTTGTATGAGCGACCCAATTTTCTTCATTTAATACTATTTTCTTTCCTGTTTTTTCAAAATAGACAATCACTGGAATGTGTCCAGCATGACGACTGAGTACCTCTTTCATTTTCTGAAAAACGTCCGTTTGTTCGACATCTTTTGTAATTCTGATAAAACACGTTTCGTCACTAATTGATGTTTCTACTTGTTGCGCTTTTTCTATTCGTTGAACCAATATTTGCAATTCTTGATTGTACGTACTGCGTTCCACTTTTCCTTCCACATAATAAACTTGCCCTTTCTCGACACTCTGTCTTAACTGGCGAAAAACGGTTGGGAACAACGTTAGTGAAATACTTCCTGTTGTATCATCCCCATCAACAAAGGCCATTTGTTCTCCCTTTTTGGTCCGAATCGTCCGAATGTTTTTGACATAAATCAATAATTTCGTGGGCTGATTTTCAACAAGTTCATGAACAAGTTGCGTTTGCTTGGCTAAGCGTGTTTTTTTGAACTCTTCTGTCGGATGTCCTGATAAATAGACCCCTAAATATTGTTCTTCTTGTTCTAGTCGCTCTTCTAGCGGATAATCGGCAATTTCTTCTTCCTTTGGCTTCAATGTTTCTAACAAATCCATACTACCACCGCTGAGAAGAATACTTTGGATATTACTCTCTAAACCTACCGCTAATTGACGGCGATTAGGCGCAATTTCGTCAAATGCACCGATGGCAATCAATGGTTCGATATTTTCAACTTTCAACCACTTACGGTCAATTCGCAAAAGAAACTCATCGAACGTTTTGTACGGTCCATTTTCTCGGCGTTCATTTAAAATATTTTGAATGAAGTCTCGGCGGATTCCTTTTAAAGAACTAAAACCAAATAAAATTTGCTGTTGCTGATTTAGGTAAAAGCTGTAGTGACTTTGGTTAATTGACGGCTGCAAAATCGTCTGCTTGTTTTTTCTAGCTTCGCCAATATATTCTTTAATTTTTGTTGGATTATGACGAACAGAATGCAACAATGCGACATAAAAAGCACTCGGATAATGAACCTTCAAGTAAGCCATTTGAAAACCAATAAAGGAATAGGCAAATGCATGCGAGCGGTTAAAGCCATAATTAGCAAAGCGCTCTATATAATCGTACACTTGGTTAGCTGTCTCTTGAGGATAGCCTTGTTGTAGCGCACCATTAACAAAATGATTTCGTTCTTCATCTAGCACATCTTTTTTCTTTTTACTAATGGCCCGACGTAAAATGTCAGCTTGCCCTAAAGAGAAGCCTGCCATTTTCGCAGCAACTTGCATAATCTGCTCTTGGTAAACAATAATTCCGTACGTATTTTCCAAAATGGGGGCGAGACTAGGCTCTGGATAACTAATTTGTTCCAAGCCTTTTTTCCGGCGGATGAAAACATCAATATTTTGCATCGGACCAGGACGATACAGGGCATTGACAGCAGCAATATCTTCAATGCTAGTTGGCCCTAATTTTCTTAATACATTCCGAATTCCAGCAGATTCAAACTGGAAAACGCCACTTGTTTCCCCTTTTCTAAATAAAGCCAGCGTTGTTTCGTCATCTAATGGAATCTGATTTAAACGAATGGTTCGATTATAGACGCGTTTAACAGCTGTGAGGGTATCATCAATGATGGATAAATTTCTTAAGCCCAAGAAATCCATTTTCAGAAGACCAATTTTTTCAACATCATTCATAGTAAATTGGGTCAATAAAATTTCATTCGATCCTGGTTGTAACGGAACCAAATTCAAAAGATTTTCATCACTAATTACCACACCTGCTGCGTGCGTAGAAACATGGCGAGGCAATCCTTCTAGCTGAACAGCTGTTTTATAGAGCAATTGATTATTTGGTGAAAAATTGACCAATTCTTGCATCCGTTTTGACTCTTGGTATGCTTCTTCTAACGTAATTTTCAGCTTGTTGGGGACAGCTGCCGACCAACGATTCGCTTCACTCTGGGACAACCCGAAAACACGTGCAACGTCCCGTAAAACCATTTTCGCAGCCATCGTACCAAACGTGGCAATTTGCGCCATATGATAATGACCATATTTTTGACTGACATAAGCTAAAACTTCCTCCCGCCGATTATCAGGAATATCTAAATCAATATCGGGCATCGTGTAGCGTTCTGGATTCAAAAAACGTTCAAAAAGCAAATCATATTTGATTGGATCTACATCTGTAATTGATAACACATAGGACACTAAAGAGCCTGCAGCTGAACCTCGGCCAGCGCCTGTAACAATTTGATTGTTATGACAGAAGTCCATCACATCCCAAACGATTAAAAAGTAATCATCAAAGCCCATATTGTGAATGATGGTTAACTCTTTTTCTAATCTTTTTTGGTAAACTTCATTTAGATGAGGCACTCTTTCTGGTAATTTTTCTAAACACAATGAGCGTAAATAAGAACCAGCCGTTTGATTATCAGGCACAGGAAAATGCGGTAATAATTTTTGATGTAAAGGAATGTCAACTCGGCAATTTTCAGCTAGCTGAATCGTATTCTGGACCACTTCTGAACCAGCTATTTGAAGCATTTGTTCCATCGTCGTCTCTGCTTCGCGCAAGTAATTCAGACCTTCTATTTCCGGTGTTTGGCTTGTAATATTCAATTGATTATTTTCTTTGATGCTCTCAAGAACAGTAACGGCAAAGCCTTCTTCCCTTGTTAAATGACGTACCTCTTGCAAAGCCACGCCAGGTAATTGTTCTCTTTGGTAAAAAGAAAAGAGCGCTGGATTGCGTTGTTGATTCATTGAAAAAGAATGTTCAACAAATAACGACTGGGGATCAAAATATGAAGCAAGTTGTTGGAAAGCGTGAACCGCTTGTTGTTCATCTTCAAAAAATGTTTGGGCGACTTCTCCTTTAGCTGACAAAGTCACGGCAAATAAATCACTTAATAAGGATTGATGTTCCGCTAAGTAAAAGGGACCCTCTGTCGTCATTTTGCTGCTAGATAGTTGCATTAATTGCTGATATCCTTTTAAATTTTTAGCAAATAAAAGCAACTCGGAATGCCCTTCTTTTTCTGCTGGGGTATATTCTAATCTTAAACCGATAATTGGTTGAATTCCCGCTTCTTGGCATGCTTCATAAAATTCAACCGCCCCATGCAAGACATTGATATCGGTAATCGCTAATGTTTGATAACCTAACGCTTTCGCTTGTTTTACATAGGAACGAATCCTAACCGTACTAGATAAAAGCGAGTAGGAAGTAACGGTATGTAATTGTGGAAATGACATTGGACAGCTCCTTTTTGAATCCTTGCTATTTTTTGCCTCTTCTCTTATTTTCCTATCGCGGATTCTTTACTTTTAAAGAAAATATGCTAAACTAAGAGCTAGAAAAGAGGTGCTCATATGCGTTATCTTGTTGTATTTTTCTGGACCTTCGCATTAGGCCAAGTCGTTGGATATATCGGCGGTGCATTATCTGGTGGTTCATACGACTTTAAAATGACAACGATTCTATCGTTGGCAACAGCCGTTATTATTTTATTAATTGCACACTTTGCAGTACCGAAAGAAACCAAACCTGTTAAATAAGAAAAAACCAGTTACTAAAGTTATTGTAACTGGTTTTTTTATCTTTTCAACTGTTTAGAGCTTTTTATTTAAAACTTTTCGGAAATTAAAGAAGGACAACCCAATGTTTCCTAAAACGAAACAAGCGGTTACCAGAAAAACAGAAGAATAGCCAAAACCATGGGCAACTGTCGACCCTACCATCGGTCCTAAAACTTGACCGAAATTACTACACATCTGATTGTAACTATAAACTCTACTTACGCCCTCCGTTGGCGTTATTTTACTAATTAACGTATTGATTGATGGCATTAAAGCACCTGTTGAAAAACCTAAAAGGAATCGTAAAACACCTAACTGAAAAGGTGTTTGCACAAACGCCATGGGAATGTAACAAATAAAAGAAAGAATTAATCCGCCTAATAAAACTTTTTGGTTCCCAATGCGGTCCCCAATTTTTCCCAAAGTTGGAGAAGAAATAATTGCTGAAACGCCGGCAATCGAAACAATCAAACCACTAACAAATAATACATTCTCTGTATCGCCACTTAAAGATCGAATATATAGCGTTAAGATTGGGCTGATACTTGTAATTCCTAATTGTAAAATTAACGTAGTCACAAACAAACCAATCAATACTGAAACATGATCCATCTTACTAAAAATTTCTTTAGTCGTTAATAAATCCTTTTTCTCAACTGGTTGAAAATCTTCTTTAACTAAAAAGATAGTCAACAACGTTGTAATGAATAAAATAACGCCGGTAATAATAAAGACATTTTCCATTCCAAACCACTGTGCCAACGCACCGCCAATTGATGGCGCAATTAACGTCCCAGCAATTGCACCTGTTGATAATGTCCCTAGAGCCCAGCCATTTTTCTCTTTTGGCGCCTGCGATGCAATCATCGCTGTTGCGTTAGGAATATAGCCGGATAAAATCCCGTTCATAAAACGCATAATCAACAGCCAGTATACATTAGGGACAAATGCTAACGCCCCCATTGTGATCGTCATTCCTGCTGCAGCCCGAATCATCATAATTTTCCGACCTTTTCGATCAGCTAAATTTCCCCAAATCGGTGCAACAATCGCAGCAGCAAACGCCGTGACAGAAATTGCCAATCCAGAAAACAACTCTACTTGACTCTTAGGCGTCCCTAATTGTTCAACATATACTGGAATAAACGGCATAACTAAGCTAATACTCGCCCCTGTAAAAAAGCAACCAATCCATGCGACTAATAAATTCTGCTTCCATTTTATTTTCATACTTTTATCCACCTTATCACCTCTTCACCTACCACTATACTCTAAAAGAGTGAATCTCTCAAAAGAAAATTCTTTAAAAAAAAGTCTGACAGACCGGTCAAAACGACCAATCTGCCAGACTTCTTAACACTTGGGCTTAAGATAAACAGCTGAATAAATACAACACCTTCAAAGCTAACCGCTGTTATCTTAGCCTCACTTCTGTTTACTATAAAATAGCTAAGATTACAAAGTTTAAGATAAACAACGCATCAATGACCCAAATAATTGGTGAAACTTCTTTGGCTTTTCCTTTGACTACTTTCACCACTGCATAAAAGATGAACCCAGCAGCAATCCCATAAGAGATGCTATAACATAATCCCATGAAAATTGAAGCAAAAAATGCTGGAATCGCATCTTCTAAATCCGTCCAATTGATGTCTTTGAAAGAAGCTAACATCATAATTCCCACTAAAATTAACGCTGGAGCCGTAGCTTGTGCTGGTACAATAGCAATAAGTGGTGAAAAAAGACTACTTAGGGCAAATAGAATTGCTACCACTACCGATGTCAAACCTGTTCGACCACCCGCACCGATTCCTGCTGCACTTTCTACATAAGTTGTCGTATTCGATGTACCAAAAATCGCACCGATAGATGTTGCAATAGCATCTGCAAATAGAGCTTTGTCCATTTTAGTGCTGAAACCCTTACTATCTTCTAAAGCTAATTCATCTTCTTTAGAGAAAATCCCTGTTCGACGTCCCGTACCGATAAATGTTCCAATTGTATCAAACGTATCTGATAAACTGAAGGCAATAATGGTCATTAAGACTTGAGGAATTTTTGAAGAATCACTAAACAATGACTGTAAGCCCTCAGCACCAAAAGCAGCGCCAAAAGTTGTACCTAATTCTTTAAATGAATTGCCCAACGAATTAGCATGCCAATCAACCGAAGCAGTGTCTACCACCCCCATTGGAATTGCGACTAACGTAGTAACCACAATGCCAATTAAAATAGCCCCACGAACATTCGTGACAACTAAAATCGTTGTTAAAACTAACCCAATTACCGCCAAAATAATGGCTGGATTATCAAAATTTCCTAAAGCGGGCACGATACTCGAACCATTCACAACACCATTTTGAGGTTCTGCTTGTACTGTGAAACTTAGTAAGCCAGCATTTTTCAACCCTACATAAGCGACAAAAATTCCAATCCCACCACCAATAGCATGTTGTAAACTCTCTGGAATTGCTTTAATAATCATTTTGCGAATTTTTGTCACTGTAATCAAAATATTAATCAAACCACAAATAAAAACCATTGCTAATGCTTGTTGCCAAGTATATCCCATCCCAAAAACGACCGTAAACGTGAAGAAAGCATTGAGTCCCATCCCCGGTGCTTGAGCGTAAGGTACATTAGCAAACAGTCCCATAATTAATGTACCGATGATTGAAGCAATAATGGTCGCTAAAAAAACAGCCTGAAAAGGCATCCCTGTTTCTGAAAGAATGGACGGATTAACAAATAAAATATAACTCATTGCAAAAAAGGTCGTGACCCCCGCCATTATTTCAGTCGACACCGTTGTCTTGTTTTCCTTTAATTTGAAAAACGTATTCATAATTGCACTTCTCTCCCTTAAAATCCATGTTTTCGAATAATTACTCTTTGATTATAAGAGAATCGCTATCTTTTTACAACAAAATATTAACTATTATATATATTTTTCTATATAATGTTCGTGTTTTACAGATATAAAAAAAGAAAAAGCTTTACATTGCTTCTTCTTTTCCTAATAATTGGATTAGCCCAAACAATAGCATCTGTAGAAACATCATTAATAAAATAAACATTAATTTTTGAAGGGACCAGTCAAAAAAGATAATTTTCACTGTTTCAATTGGACTCATAAAAAGATAGACACTGTGTAATCGATCAAAACGTCCAACATAAATCGCCAAAGCAGACAAGAAATGAAGGTTGGCTTGAAAGACTACAATTGTTCTATAGCCGCAATAACTTTGCAATTTCTGGCTAACAGTTGTTACTGTTTTCATCCCTAAAAGCCCATATATAACAATCCCGCTAGTTAAGCAAACAAACGCCCACCAATCACCAATTTGGTTTGCAAAAATCGTATTAAAGCCTCGATAAATAGATAGCGTTTCTAAATGAAAAAAATCCGTAAATAGGTACGGCGCATTAGGATAAAAAATTAACCAAGCAAAACCTATCAACCAATCCCTTTTACGTTTTTCTGCGTTTAAAAGATAACTAAGTTCAATTGGAATATAGGCTAACAACACGTTCAACGCCATAAAATGAAAATGCGTAGCAAATAACCACATATAGATACAATAGATTAAGGTGATCACTCGTAAATAATTTCTAGAATTTTTCAAGATGCTCTGCGCTCCTTTTTCAAACGGTTTATTTTAGTGTAGCATACTTCTTAAGCTTTTTTTTAAACCTTATAAATGAACATGCTTCTCCCCTTGATAATCTTCGGTTTTATGCTAGACTGAGTAAAAGGCATTTAGGAGGAATTTTTACTTGAAAAAATTAATTGCTATTGATTTAGACGGCACAACATTAAATGCACAGTCTTTAATCAGTCCAAAAACCGAACAAACACTAAAAAAAGCGATTGACAACGGTCATTACGTCAGTATTGCCACTGGACGTCCCTATAGAATGAGTCATCAATTTTACCAACAACTTGGCCTAACGACCCCTATGGTTAACTTTAACGGCGCTTTAGTCCACATTCCAGAGAAAAAATGGGACTTGGAAAGCGAAGCCAATATTGAGCGTGACCTAGTCTTTGACATTTTGGCACAGAAAAAAGAATTACAATTAGATTTTGTTGCTGCTGAAAACAAAGAAACATTTTATATCGATACGTTAGATGGGTTCGATCCGAAATTTTTTGCTTCCAAAGCAACCTTAGATAATTTACTTACTGCTAAAAATTTACGAACAAATCCTACCTCAATGATGGTTCGGACCACACCAAACCAAGCTGAAAAAGTTGCTGATACATTGACAAAACAATATGGTGATTATATTGATGTCCGCACTTGGGGCGGTCCAATGCCTATTTTAGAAATGGTCGCAAAAGGAATTCAAAAAGCCCATGGCGTTGATCAAGTGGCGAACTTTTTATCTGTCAAACCAGCTGATATCATTGCTTTTGGCGATGAACATAATGACGAAGAAATGTTAAGTTATGCTGGTTGGGGTGTTGCTATGAACAATGCCACGGATAAAATTAAATCCGTAGCCAACGATGTCACTGAAAAAACAAATGATCAAGATGGTTTAGCAGATTACTTAGAAAATTATTTAGATCTATAAAAGGCTAAAATAAAAGTATTTCTTTAAAAAGAACTCACTTTGATTTAGCTGATAATCTTAAGATTACGAAAGTGGGGCATAAGTCGAAACGACTTATGCCCCACTTCCGTTTTTTTTATTCCTTCAATGAATTTTGAAACGTGCTGATTTTTTCAGCCAATCTTTGATAAGTAGTAAAAGACGGATGCTGTAGCTCTTGTTCTTCGTTAACGGATAAAGTTTGTTGTGTCGTAATGGCCTTTGTTAGTGCATCTACAAAATGAATAAAAGAATTGTTGGTTTGTTTATTGTATCCTGGTGAATAATATTTCGATTGACGATAAAAAGGCCGCAGAGCTGTTTCTGTGATTTTTTCCTGTTCATCTGAAAAGTATTCATCATAGCTGACATGTTTTATTTTCTGCTCTTCTGTTATCACTTGAAGTCGAGCGATTAGGCCATTGCCTAAATCTTCTGCGTAACCGATATACGTTTCTTTCGATGGCTCTTTTAGCCAAGTGTCCATCTCTGCTGCTAAAGGCATTAAACCTTCACGCGCAGAAGTTGATGAACCACGTACCGTATAAAAATTACCTGTGACACGATTTTCGTCACGCATTTGTTTTTCTACATAAGTAATACCATTAACAACGGTGACTAACGTATCGTCTGTGCGCGTGTTGCTTGCTTGAAATTCAGGATAATCCGACAGGCGTTTGTTGACACCCGAATAGCGTGTATCGTAATAAGGATCACTAGCAAACTCTGTAAACTCAACATTCAGAATCCTTTGCGTTTCAGGTTCCGTAATAATCTCTACAATGCCGTAATTTCCGCCGGTAAATACACCTTCATTTTTATAATAGTTACCCGTCATTAATCCCAAAGGCGGTTGATTGGACCAAAACATTTTTTTCTTTTTTTCTTCTGGTGTATATTTTGCTGGTGGGGTTGTCCCAAATGTCGTTTGTGTGGCTCCTGTAACCACTTCGTACGTGTATTCATGAGAATCAAAAGTCAATTGATTAGCAATCAGTTCGTCATTTTTAGTCGGCGCTTGTTTTTCCACCGCAGAAGTCGTTTGATTGGTGACGGTAACTTGCTTCACTTGCTTTGTCTCTTGCGGACCACTTGTTGTTTGTTTCGTTGGCTCTTGATCTGGCGCACAACCAACCAAAATAAATAATCCGATAAAAACCAACATTCCTTTAATATGTTTCATTCACTTCTCTCCTTTTTATAAACGCTTAATTTCCTCTTATCTCCAGTGTAGCAAACATTTATAAACCAAAACTGACGGAAAAATGAATAAATAATAAACAAAAACGCTAAGTCTCCTGCAGCTTAAGAGACTTAGCGTTTTTTTATTTAATTGCTTGGCGCTTTTGGCGCAACCACTCTTCTTTAATGTGTTCAGATAGGCGAATCATTCGTTTACCAACTTCACTATATTGGTTAGTAGCTAAATTGGCTAAAGAAATTCGAACTGACCATTTGTCACTCCCGAAAGCATCCGCTTTTAAAAGCATTAATTTTTCTTTTTCTGCTAACGAAGTTAATACTTTTGTGATCGTCCACGATTTCGTTAAATAACTTGAAAATTCTGGGCCATAACGTTTTTCTGTCCAATCTCTAAAGTTAATTTCACAATAGTATGCTGTATTTAAACTTGCTAAAGGCTCTTCAATGCCTAAGGTGCGGAACAAGAGCTTTTCACGCGTATGACAGATATCCATCACTTCGTCTTTATATGCTTGACCGTCTTTTAACAAAGCATACAAACTAAATAAAGCCATCATTG
This sequence comes from Enterococcus sp. DIV2467a, assembly GCF_050532945.1. Lineage (NCBI taxonomy): Bacteria > Bacillati > Bacillota > Bacilli > Lactobacillales > Enterococcaceae > Enterococcus > Enterococcus sp. DIV2467a. The sequence continues at coordinate 2,089,964 of NZ_CP172896.1, forward strand.
CTTGCTGAATAGAAGAAAGTCCCGCTGCATGGTTCAACGCAATATCGCGGCTGTCTGCGACTAAGCGGCTGATAAAGTTAATTTGGCTTGTGTCTGCATTCAATGTAGCATAACGTGCCTGTAATTCCATTTTTCGAGCCACTGGCAATTCTTTTAATAATTGATCAAAGATGTTCTCTTGACTGACCGCAATAGTCCCCACACGCCAACCGGTAGCGCCAAAGTATTTAGAATAAGAATAGATACAGGCTGTATTGTAAGGTAACTCCGTAAATAGTGAACGGAAAGCTGGCACAAAGGTTCCGTAAACGTCATCTGTTAAAATCATTAGCTTAGGGTTATCCACTGCAACGATTTGTTTGATTTGTTCAATGGTAGGTTTTCCCATAGCATTAGCAGTTGGATTGCTGGGATTTACGACAAAAACCGCTTTGATGGACGGGTCTTTTAGTTTATCAATTTCCTTGTTTGAGTATTGATACGTCGTTTTTCCATCAATAATCATTTGCTCTGCTTTGATTTTAACCACGTCAAAATCATAACGTGGTAGTTCTGGAATTTCTAGATAAGGAGCAAACGTTGGTAATAACAACGCAATACGATCACCTTTTTCTAGTAAATAATTATTTGCCAACGTATCAAACAAGTAACAAATCCCTGCTGTACCACCTTCAACGGCAAAAATATCAAACGGTTGTGCTTCACTGGAAAATAATTCTTGATTTAAATATGCTTTAATCGGTTGTTCACACGCCTTCAAGCAACGAACAGGATTCGGATAATTATCCCCAATCACATAGTCTAACATGGCATCTAACCACATTTCCTTATCCATCCCAAAATAGTTATGCTCTGCTGTCCAAATTTCTTGTAAGAAGGTTGCCCCTTTGCTAGGATTTTCTGCTAAAAAGTTTAAGAAGCGTTGCGTTCTACCAAAACTTGGCTGAATCATACCAGCCGTTTGTTCGCTCCCCTCTCTTAACGTTTCTTTTGTAGCAAATTGACCTAATAAAAAAAAGGCTTCCCTTGGTGTTGGCGCCGTCCAATTAGGATTGCCTCGCCCTGCATTTAACAATGTTTCTAAATTATGATTTTCTTCATGTAATTTCTTCTCTAAAAATAGACTTAATTCAAACGGACTAAGATTTTCTGTCAATTCATCACTTGTTATCATTTTATCCTCCTGAAGCACACGCGGTCATTTAGTATTTAGTATGTAGTCTATACTACTCTTCTACCTCCAGATGTCAACCATTTAAGCGGAATATTCTGACAATTAATAAAAAAGAAGCAATCCTTTATAAAAAATAAAGGATTGCTTCTTTTTTGATGATTAACCAAAGAACCGTTGCATCTCAATTTTTGCTGATTGAACAGAATCAGAAGCATGGATTAAATTTTTGGTGACAGACAACCCATAATCCGCTCGTAAGGTGCCACTTTCAGCATCTAACGGATTCGTTGCTCCAACTAATTTACGCACTTTTTTAACCACATTGTCCCCTACAACGACCATCACAACCACTGGGCCACTTGTCATATAGGCTAATAATTCAGGGAAAAATAGTTCATCTTTTAAATGCTCATAATGTTCCTTCACTGTTTCTACTGTTAGTCGTTCGAATTTAAGGTGCAATAAGTCAATACCTTTATCTTCAAAACGTTGAATGATTTTGCCAACTAACTTTCGTTCAACGCCATCTGGCTTAATAATTACTAAACTTGTTTCCTTCATTTTTTCCATCCCTTTCAAAACTTCCTTTTGCCCTTTCCCAAGGGGTAGCTACAGAATAAAATGAAAGCGGATACTTTGTCAATGATAAATTTTCTTTTCCTTTTGATTAAATAAAAAATTAAAGATTATTCACAAGGTTTGTGAATTGTTCTTTCAGTTCTGTATTACTTGTTTCTTTTAAAAACAAATAAGGTTGCTCTTCTGCTGGCTGTTCTTTACTCACATAAACTTTGGCTTCACCATTCACTAAAGTAAATAAATAGACATGCTTCTGGGCAACTTGTGTCGCACTGTCAGAGTATACTGCCACCAGACAATACCCCCCTTCGCTGCCTGTTTCTGACCAATTTAACCAAATGGGATTGTTTCCAATAGCTGGTTGTATTTTAGGTTCATAACTCAATAAATCATCAGGCACTTGAATCGTGTAAAAAGCTACAGAGTGACCTGGTTGGTACGCTTGATAGTTCTGATTGCGTTCTTGACCCCAGATTTCCATGTATTGTCCTAACTGTTTTGCTTTTTGCTGATTCCAAATCGTCCCTTCTTCTGTAACTAATTCAGTTAATTCTTGTGTTTGCGTTGTTTGCTCTAATTCCAACGCCGTGGTTTGACTAACTTCGGTTGCTGAAATTGCTCTTGTTTCTTCAGTATTTACATTATTTGTTTGTACGGTTTGTACTTTCTGTGATTCCTCTTTCGATTTTTGCCAACCACAGCTAGATAAAACGCTTCCAACAACTGCTATCATAATAATCCCGTTTAGTTTCATTCCTTAAACTCCTGTTTTTATTTTTATTCTATCGAAATAAACCTAAAATCTCAATCCCTTGCTTTGGATAGTTGAAAACCATTTGGGAACTAGTAATTCTCCACAATTATAGTCCTCTAGTAATTGTTGGTATTGCTGTTCCATAGTCCTGATTTCTTTTTCACCAAAGCTCAGTGCCCAAACTAAAGAATAGAGTCCTGCGTGAAAAGTATAAAGCTTTTGAAACCGCCAAAATAAGGTAGGAACTTTCCCAGCAAAATAACCTTGTAATTGACCATAAGCAAACAATGGCGAAACATTTCTTGAAAAAAATTGTAACTTGTAAAATTCTTCATAAGGATCCCCAAAATCCCATCGATTAAAATCAATCACACCGACCTGCCTAGTTGGCAAGTAAATAAAATTTCCCACATGGAAATCTCCATGCTGATAAACCACAGGCCGTTGTTGCAATAACGGTAATTGTTTTTCTAAATATGAAATTATTGGCTGTTGGTACGGCATACAAAATTGAGATTCCTTATACTTATTTAGTTGACTCTGCTTTTTTTCGTATAAATTTCGCGCAATCTCTCTTTGACTAATCCTTTCAGGCAACAAAAGCTTATGGATTTTGTTTAAATAGCGGCCTGCCTCTACGCCTAAGTTCAGTTGTCTTTTGGGAGAAAGAGCGGGTAAAACATCGCTTAAGTCTTCACCTTCTAGATACGTTAATAACATGTATCCTTGTTCACTTTCAGGAATAGGTGCACATAAAAAAGGTTTAGAACTGGGAAATCCTAACGCCGCTACTTTTTTGATAAATTGATATTCTTGTTGTTTGGCTAATAACTCTTCTTGTTGAAAAATTCGCAATAAAAAGATTTCTTGATTTTTGGTAACTTTAAACTTTAAATCAGTTGACCAACCACGGTGAATAGCTTCAACTTTTTGCCATTGCTGAAACGCTGGAATCTTCTCAAACGCCCTCATTACTTTCGCCTCCATTTTCCTATTGGTTTTAGTATACCAAAGAAAAAAGGCTGGAGACAATTGGGGATAAATTGTCTCTAGCCTTCACTGGTTATCGTTTTCTAGTTTTCCTTATATAAATCGTTCCACTCGTTACTAAGAAAGCTCCTCCTAAAACAATCCAGAAAGTACTAGGTACTTCTGCACCTGCTTTTGGTAATACTTTTTTGGGAAGCTGTTCTTGTTTCCCAATCATACTTTTATTAGAAAAAGCATGCGTACTTTCTGTTGATTTGGTTCCCTGATTTGCTGATGAATTCAGCGAATTATCTAAGGATGACTCACTAGTAGTTTTTCCAGCTTTGTCTGGGTTTTGGTTTTGGTTTTGGTTTTGGTTTTGGTTTTGGTTTTGGTTTTGGTTTTGGTTTTGGTTTTGGTTTTGGTTTTGGTTTTGGTTTTGGTTTTGGTTTTGGTTTTGGTTTTGGTTTTGGTTTTGATCTTTTCCTTCGATTGGTCCTTCACTTGTTTTTGTTTCTTTGTCTTTATCTGGTTTGCCACTTGCATCTGAGTCTTTATCTTTTTCTGGTTCGCCACTTGCATCTGGCTCTTTGTCTTTTTCTGGTTCGCCACTTGCATCTGGTTCTTTGTCTTTATCTGGTTCGCCGCTTGCATTTGGCTCTTTGTCTTTGTCTGGTTCTTCTACATGTGGTTGATTTATCTTGTGGTTATTTTCAAATAAAGCACCTAATTGTAGCAATGTTCGGTCTTCATTTAATGCACTATTAAATTGAATCCCCAAAGGCAGTCCTTCTTTTGAAACGTAAGTTGGTACACTTAATGCTGGATGTCCAAATAAATTTGCTTGTTGTGTAAACGGTGTATATGTGAACGCCGTCAGCCATTGGTCATAAATCAATTGTTTTTGTTCTGCTGGTGACAATTGATCAATTCTTTCCATCTGTGCTGCATGTTCTGGTTTTAGTAACGGATTATCAATACTAGGTGCCGTGGCAGCTGTCGTTGGTGTTAATAAGATAGGATACTGTTGATAAAATTCGTCCATCGCTTGTGCTTGTAAAGCAATATCTGTCCAAGCCGCAGTTGTCTCTTCACTCGTTATATTTTTTCCTGTTTGAAAAAGCGCCCATGTTAACAGTTCTACATCATTTCGTTCAAGCGGTCTTTTCAATTTCTGCCGCGCCATAAAATCGGCAATTCCTGCTGAGCCAGCAGCTACAGTATAATAATTTTTCATTAGACGTTCCCCATCAACAGGGTGCTTCACTTCAACCAATGTGTACCCTTGGTCTTTTAAAAAAGCAACAGCTTCAGCGACCGCCTCTTTTGCTTCGGCACTTACAGGCGTTCCGGCAGGAGATTCTGTTGTATAAGCAATGGGTTGCGCTTGACTTAAATGTCCCGCAGGAAGATCTTTTTTGGTTAATAAGGTTTCAAATAATGCATTTGTATCCGCCACGGTTCGACTTAAACCAAAGTGAACAGTTTGACCTTTTGCACTATTAGAATTGCCAATGATTACTCCTCTAGAAGGTTTCAAACCTACGGTGCCTGTCCAAGAAGCAGGGATGCGGATAGAGCCACCAGCATCACTTCCAGAAGCAATGGGAACAAATGCCGCGGCGACACTAGCACCCGCTCCGCCTGAAGAACCACCTGAATAATGGTTAGGATTCCATGGATTGACGGAAACACCATATAACTTCGAATCTGAAATATTCTTCCAACCTAATTCTGGATAATTCGTTTGACCAATGATTATGAATCCGGCATTTTGTAGTGCTTTGACAAAGGTCGATGTCCCACCAGCTACTTGATCTTGGAGAAAACCAAAACCGTTCGTGTTGCTTTCACCTTTCAAGGATTGTCCTAACCCTTTTAGTAAGAGCGGCACACCTAGAAATGGTTGACCTGTATCTTGTAAAGCTTTTGCTTCTGTCAAAGCCGCTTCTTCTCGTAAAGTAATGACCGCATTTAATGTAGGATTTTCACGTTTAGTGATGGCCAACGCAATTTTTACTAATTCTTCGCTCGTCACCTTTTTTTCTCTTACTAAAGTTGCTAACTCCAGTGCAGTTGCTTGTTTATAATCTGCTTCTGAAAAAGCATTCTCTGCAGAAACAGCTTTTCCATCTGTATCACTATTTTGTATCTCATTTGTGGTTTCAGTGGTTACTGCAACCACATTTCGGCTACTGCTTTCGGCGATTGTCGAAGAGGATTCTTTTTCCTGCATCACCGTTTGGCTAGTAGTTTCAGATTCCAAGTTAGCTACCGTCTGACTGGTTTCTGTTGTTACTGATTCCGTCTCTGTTTGAACGGTTGTTTCTAGTATACTTTCTTGTGCCAACATTGGTACCCCTACCAGTGTTTGGCTAATTAATAAAATAATCCCTAACTTTTTGAACAAAATCGACTTCTTCATAAGTCACATCCTTTATCTATTAATACAGTTAAAAAATCTGTATTACTTATAGCATAAATGAAAGCGATTAAAAAGTAAAGTTCTCTTGAACATTCCCATGTTCAACTTTTAGGCTAGGTTCTTTTTATATGCTAAAATAGAATAGAAACGGAGGTTTTTTAATGGAATGGATTGAAATTAAGCACGCAACACAAAATAATTTGAAGAATATCTCTGTCAATATCCCTAAAAAGCAACTAACTGTTGTTACTGGACTTTCGGGTTCAGGAAAGTCCTCCTTAGTATTTGACACATTAGCCGCTGAATCACGTCGTGAACTAAATGATACATTTAGTTCGTTTGTTCAAAATTACTTACCCAAATATGGTCGTCCAGAAGTTGAAAAAATCGAGAATCTTCCTGTTGCAATTGTCATTGACCAGAAAAAAGTAGCAGGTAATTCTCGTTCGACAGTGGGAACGTACACAGATATTTATACGTTTTTACGTTTGCTGTTTTCACGAGCAGGTTCTCCATTTGTTGGTTATTCAGATACTTTTTCGTTTAATCATCCGGATGGAAAATGTCCAACATGCGATGGCTTAGGAAAGATTACCGAAATCAATCTTCATCAGCTAGTTGATTATGACAAATCATTAAACGAAGGGTCTATCGATTTCCCCACATTTACAGTTGGCAACTGGCGGTGGAAGCGTTATGCCCATAGTGGTCTATTTGATTTGGATAAAAAAATCAAGGACTATTCCCCTGAAGAGTTAGCATTATTTTTATATGCTCCACAACAAAAACTAGCTAATCCACCCAAAGAGTGGCCTCATACAGCTTTGTATGAAGGAATCGTCCCGCGCATGCAACGTAGCATATTGCATACAGACGAAGGCAAACGTCATCAAAAATACCTTAATCACTTTGTTACCGTAAAAAGATGTCCTGATTGTTTAGGAAGTAGAGTCAATGAACGTGTTCGTAGCTGCAAAATTAATCAGAAAAGTATTGCTGATGCTGTTGACATGCCACTCACTGAATTACATTCTTTTATTCGTTCGATGGACCTTTCCTTAATAAAAAATATTCAAGAAGAGCTACTTGTACGTCTAGAAGCATTAATTAATATCGGTCTCTCCTACCTCACATTAGGACGAGCAACTGAAACACTTTCTGGTGGTGAAGCACAGCGGATTAAAATTGCTAAGTATGTAAACAGCGCCTTAAACGATATTATGTATATTTTAGATGAACCAAGTGCTGGCTTACATCCAAAGGACATCGAACGGATCAGTCGTGCATTGCTCAATTTAAAAAATAAAGGAAACACCGTGGTTCTGGTGGAACACAATCCACAATTAATTAGAGAAGCTGATTTTATCATCGATATCGGACCTTTCGCAGGCGAAAATGGTGGCCATGTCCAGTTTTCAGGAACGTATGACGCATTTTTAGCCTCCAAAACCTTGACTAGTCAAGCCCTTCAAGAGCCGCTCCCTTTAAACGACCAACCAAGAAAAGTAAGGAAGTCTTTAACAATCGAACATGCGACACTGCATAATTTAAACAATCTATCTGTCGAAGTTCCGTTAGGAGTTTTGACTGTTATTTGTGGGGTCGCTGGTTCAGGTAAATCATCATTAGCGGAAGAAATTTATCAAAAAGCCCAGGCTGATAACCAAGAAATTATTCATCTTTCACAAAAAAGCATTACCGCAAATTTACGATCCACACCAATGACCTATCTCAATATTTTTGATAAGGTCCGCAAACTGTTTGCGGAAGAAAATCATGTTAGTCCAGCTTTATTTAGCTATAATTCCAAAGGCGCCTGTCCTACTTGCAAGGGGAAAGGAATAATTGTCTCCGATATGTCTTTTATGGAGGATGTTACTAGTATTTGCGAAACCTGTCACGGAACGCGTTACAAAGAAGAGGTGCTTCATTATCTGTATAACGGAAAAAATATCGTTGAAGTACTAGCTTTAAGCGTTAAAGATGGCTATGATTTTTTCAAAGACCAGCCTTTTGCTCTTTCATTAAAAAATTTACTAGAAGTTGGCTTAAGCTATCTTAAACTCAATCAATCGCTCTCAACATTATCTGGTGGCGAATTGCAAAGGGTAAAATTAGCAGACACACTTCACCAAAAAAAAGCTATCTATTTAATGGATGAACCTACAGATGGTTTACACTTAATTGATATCCAACAAAGTCTTCAACTTTTCAATCGAATGGTAGAAGAAGGAAACAGCTTGATTTTATTAGAACATCACATTGACGTGATTAAAAGTGCTGACTGGTTGATTGAACTAGGTCCCGAAGGTGGAGAAAAAGGCGGACAGCTTCTTTTTACAGGAACACCAGCAAATATGCTAAATTCCACTCATTCTATTACTAAAGGCTATCTATAAAATAAAAAGTACAAACGGTGCAAGCAATGAGCACCGTTTGTACTTTTTCTATTTCAATCCAACTTCCATCTTCACAGGTTGGTGATCTGTATATTTAAATTGTTCGTCCTTTGTTTTCACGCTATGAACAGCCACATTATCAGAAACAATAAAACCATCAATTACATACACTTGAGATGTTTCATAAGAGCCAGTGTAAGGCTTATTAAGCACCCGCACAGTCGGTTGTTGATCATCATAAGCAAGTGAAAAATGTTTAGGTAAGTCTGCAGGATCAATTTCTCCTGGTACCCAACCAGCTTCCCCTAAGTCAGGATATCGATGACTGCCTTTGAAAACTTGATTAAAGTCACCTCCAGCAATTACATAGTTTCCTTTAGCGTATTCTTGGGATAATACGTCAGCTAACTTTTTGCTTTGAGCAATCTTCCCATCCCCATTGTCATAGGCTTCCAAATGTAAGTTAAAAACCACTAATTCTTTGTCTGTGCCTTTAATTGAAAAGCGCGTTTCTAGAAGCGCTCGTTTTAAGTTACTAATGCTAACGGGCCAACGAAAGGGATTGGGTAAAGCAATGCGTTTAGCCTCTGTTATTTTTTCATTTGATAATGTTAATAAACCACTTTCTACTCGTCCAATCGGCGGCCAAGGAATGGGCACATAATCTACCTTAAAATTATAAGCAAATGCGCTGTTCAGCTGTAGCTGTTTTTGTAATTCTTCCTCTTGATTGACTTCATAAGAACGTTGCGAGCGACGATCGACTTCTTGGAATAAGTAAATCATCGCTGGTAATTCTTTTAAGGTTTCTTCAATGCCTGTTAAATTCTGTTGGACCATTGCCTTATTAACTGGTTGGACAGTTTTGCCACCGTCCATAAAAAAATCTTCTGTTTGTCCTAGGCCGGCATAGCCTATGTTATACGTGACTAAAGAAATGGATTGCTGTTTTTCGATGGTTTGTTCTGAAAATTGTTTATTTATAGCAACTGGTTCAACCGCTCGTGGTCGAAACTCTCGGAAGGTTAAATATCCTATCAAAATTAAAGCTATGCTTAGAAGAAGGACCATCAAGCTACCGAGATATTTAAAAAACTTTTTCATTGATTCCGATGTTCCTTTCACATTATGTCAAACCAAAAGTAGTAATTATCTTCGTTGCTACTTCTTCTGGTGTCATGTTTGAATTATTTATTTTCGTTATTTTTACATTTGGAAATGTACTTTCTAGTTCACCTTCGTGGCTTACTAATCGATGTTCTTTAAAGGTATTGAGTAATTCTTTTCGAGAAAAGTCGACATCGCGTTTTGAAGGTTTTGCCTCTAGCCGTTCTGGATGAACATTTCGTTCTAGGCGGATTGCTGTTGAAGAGACGAGTTCGACGAAATAGACGGCTTCATGTTTACTAAGAAAAATTTCTGATATTTCTTCTAAAAATTGAAAATCTTGTTCTTGATCAAAAGCAATCACCACTGTAAAAATAATGTTTTTTGTTGTATTTGTGGCTGGATTTTCGACAAAGGCATGAAAAAGTTCCTTTCTAACGGAATCAGACAATTGAAATGCACGTTCCGTATACCCAAGATAGTTTGCAAATAAGTCAATGGTTTGATGATTAAATAGTAATTTAGCATCTAACTGCTTTTCTAAAGCCTTGCCAACGGTCATTTTCCCGACAGCTTGGGCACCAATTAAAACGATTAAAGACATCAACTTCCCCTCCTCTAGCCTAATTTTTAGGTGGCTATCTTCTACTATATCACACTATATTACAACACCTTACAAAACTGTTCGGAAAATTTTCTGTTTTTTATTACAAAAAAAAGACAAAAGACTCTATAATGAGAGAGGACTCGATTGATTATAGATGAGATAGGTGACGGAGAATGGCAATAGAAAAATATTTTCAAACAATAGATGGCAGTCAAATTTTTTATCAAATTTTTGGCAAAGAAACAAATTACCCCCTTGTGTTACTTCATGGTAATGGCAATGATCATACTTTTTTTAATTATCAAATTTCTTATTTCTCCAAGGAGTATCAAGTTATTGCGGTGGATACCCGCGGACATGGACGTTCCACCAATACACAAAGTCAATTAACTTTTCCGCTTTTGGCAGAAGATTTAGCTGGTATTATTCAACAAGAACACTTAACAAAAATTAATTTATTGGGCTTTAGTGACGGAGCAAATATTGCCATGGTTTTTACCCATTTATATCCTGATTTCGTCAACAAACTCGTCTTAAATTCTGGAAATGTCACCATGTCTGGTCTGAAAAAATATGTAACGATTGCCACTTATTTTCAATATTGGTTTTGTCGTATTGGCGCCTTTTTTTCAAAAAAATTGCGCGCACGGCTCCCTATCGTGGCTCTGTTATTTGAAGATACTGGACTGACAAAACAAGATTTAGAACACATCCCCTGTCCTACTCTTGTTATTACTGGCAGTCGAGATTTAATTGCGCTTTCCCATTCACGGGCGATTGCTGATGCCATTCCTGCTGGCAAATTGGTCTTGGTAAATAAACAGGGTCATTTATTTGCCAAAAACTCACCAGATATTTTTAATAAAACAATCGAAAAATTCTTAAAGGAAATGAAGGTGTCTAAATGAAACAAATTATTCATTGGATCAAAACGCATACAGGATTACTAAAAACACTGTTTGTTATTGCGGTCTCAATTATTGTTGTTGCCCAACTTTTATCAATTGGTAAAACGATCTCATTTGAACAGTTAAAACAGATTTTTGATGAGATTCCGCTATGGAAATTGTTATTGATGATGGTTATCGGTTTAGTTTCCGTTACTCCGATGCTAAATTATGACTTAACATTAAATCGCATTTTAAACTTGAAAGTCTCAAAACGGGAACTCCTTGAATCTAGCTGGATTGTCAATACCATCAATAATATTGGTGGATTCGGTGGTTTGGTCAGCATGGGACTTCGTTCTGAATTTTATGGAAATAAAACAGAGGAAAAGAAAATTTTACCTGCGTTAACCCATATTTTACTTTTTGTGTTATCCGGTCTATCTATTTATAGTATTCTTTGCTTTTTCCTTGTTCAGTTTGATCCAAAGATGGCTTATTTACAGCAATATTGGATTTGGTTATTAGGTGGCGGTCTTTATTTCCCGTTACTTTATCTTATTTTACATTTCCAAAAAAATAGTTCCTTTGGTAACCTCGATGCAAAAAATCGCTTATCTTTAGTTGTTTCTTCGTTTTTAGAATGGACAGGTGTTTTAATTACCTTTATCAGTATTGGTTACTTATTAGATGTACCGATTCCTTTAATTGATATTGTTCCTTTATATGTAGCAGCTTCGATTATTGGGATTGCTTCGATGATTCCAGGGGCTTTAGGTAGTTTTGATGTCATGATGATTTTAGGACTAAGCAACTTAGGTGTTGATCGTGAAATTATTGTTTTGTGGTTATTGCTCTATCGTTTATTCTATTATATTATTCCTTTCTTAATTGGCTGTTTGTTCTTTACAAAACACTTAAGCCAAAAGTTGGATACTCATTATCGTCAATTGCTAAAACAAATTACTTTGGAAATTGCCCACAAGCTGGAAGTGGTTTTACTTTATTTTTCAGGAATTATGATGGTGCTCCTAGCCACTATTCCAGAAGCCTTCACTCAAGTGCATTGGTTAAGAGATATTAACCCCTTCCGTTCTCATATTATTATTCAAATTCCGAGTATTGTCTTAGGCTTTGCATTATTAATTATGGGACGTGGGATTGCTGATCGTGTTAAAAGAGCCTATTATCCAACGATTATTTTATTAATTGGTGCTATCTTGTATTCATTTGTTGTTGACTTTAGTATGTTTTCCATTTTCTATTTAGCTATTTTATTATTTATCGTTATTTTTTCAAAATCAGAATTGTACCGTGAACAACTGGTTTACTCTTGGGAGTGGATGACGATTGATGGCTTTATCTTTGGCTTGTTGACTTTGTTATACCTGGTAATTGGTGTTTATAATTTACCGAACTTCCCACACCATCGTCATCATTTTGTGGAATTTTTCTTGTTCCCTTCCGAACGGATCTGGTTGTCAGGATTTATCGCTATCCTCTTAGTTATGAGTTTTAACTTTCTATTTGTTCGCTACCTCCAAGGGAAAAAACACCAAGTTGGTGAGTTTCCAGAAGATAGTATCTTGCATAATATCTTAACAACTTATGGCGGGAATATTGACAGTGAACTTGTCTTTCTTCATGATAAACAGGTTTTCTTATATCCCAAAGAAGAACCGACTGTCTTTTTACAATTCAACACCATTAATAATAAATGCGTTGTGATGGGCAACCCTTCTGGGAACAAAGAAGATTTTCCTGCGGCGATTGATGCATTCCTTAAAGAAACAGATCGTTTCGGCTATGTACCCGTCTTTTACGAAACCAATGAGGACAGCGTGATGTTACTACACGAATATGGCTACGAATTTATCAAAATGGGCGAAGAAGCCTTAGTTAATCTAGAAACATTTACGATGTCTGGGAAAAAATTCAAAGGTACCCGCGCAGTGTTTAATAAAATTACCAAAGCCGGCTATTCATTTGACGTACTCCAACCTCCTTTTAGTGCCGAACAAATGCACGAATTAAAAGCTATTTCGGATAGTTGGTTAGACAATCGAAAAGAAAAAGGCTTTTCACTAGGATTTTTCGATGAAGCGTATCTTCAAAGAAACCCAATTGCTGTTGTCCGAAATGCTGAAGGAGAAATGGTCTCTTTCGCTAATATCATTCCTAGTTACACAAATGAAGTTGGTACCATCGACTTGATGCGTCACCATAAAGAAAAAGCCCCTTCTGGAAGTATGGATTTCTTATTTATTCATTTATTTGAATATATGAAAACAGAAAATATTCATTATTTCAATTTAGGGATGGCTCCGTTAGCCAACGTTGGTCAATCAAGAAAAAGTTTTATTCAAGAACGGATTGCTGCGTTAATTTATGAATTTGGTTCAGAAATTTACTCCTTCCAAGGATTACGCGAATACAAGGAAAAATTTGCTAGCAAATGGCAACCCCGCTATACACTTTATTCTAAAAGTAGCTGGATTGTCTACGTGATGATTGCTTTACTCATTGTCGATCAAAAAAATATTGACTAACAAAAAGAATCCCAATTAAGTATAAAAAGCTTGGCAACTTCACTGAAATTTAGTGAGGTTGCCAAGCTTTTTAATTTCTTTCATCTAGTTTTTCTTTAATTAAAAAGGCTGTTTCTTCGACAGATTTTGCGGTTACATCAATCACTGGGATGCCATACTTCGCAAAAATTTCTTCAGCATAAGCTAATTCTTGTTCAATCCGTTCAACATTGGTATAACTGGTCTCATTACCTAAACCTAAGGAAGCCAACCGACTGCTACGAATCTGTCCTAATGTTTCTGGCGAACAAACTAAACCAATCATTTTTTGTGGATCCATTTCTTCCAAAATTGGCGGCAATGGAACTTCTGGAATTAATGGTAAGTTAGAAACGCGGTAGCCTTGATTCGCTAAATACATACTGACTGGCGTTTTTGAGGTCCGCGAAACGCCTAACAACAATATATCAGAATCAAGAAACCCTTGAGGATTTTTGCCATCATCATATTTTACAGCAAATTCAATCGCTGAGATTTTATCAAAATAGGCACGATCTAGTTGGTGGCGTCGTCCAGGCTCTTCAATAGGATCTACTCCGGCTTTCGCTTGAATTAATTCAAAAAATGGCGCCATTAAATCTAAATATAACAACCCTGTTCGTTCACTAAATTCTTTCGCCGCTGTGATTAGTTGTTTACTGACTAATGTACTGACAACTAAGGCTTTATCTTTTAAGGCATCTTTTAAAATCTCTAATAATTCTTCTTCTGTTGTGACAAAAGAAAAATTGTATCGATTAAGAAAAGAAATATCTGGATATTGTGCGCTTGCTGCAGCTAACAATTTTTGTGATGTTTCTCCAAGTGAATCGGAAATAGTATAAACAATGATCTCTTTTTTCATAATTAAGCTCCCTTATCTGTTTTGTGCGGCTTCTTTCGCTTGTTGCGTAATATAGGTTAAAATTTTCGTTTTCGTAATTTTTCCAATAACTTTTTTAGGATTTTCTTTTTCAACGACTGGCAAAGAATCCACTTCGTATTTTTGCAAAGTGTCAGCAGCTTCAAGAATAGTAAATTCTGGTGTGCAGGTTTTCACATGTGGCACTCTTGTCATACAAACAGCAACAGGTGTGCCATCAATATTTGTATTTAAAGAGGCCCGTAATAAATCTTTTCGTGACAAAACCCCTAATAATTCTTTTGCTTCATCCATGACATAAAGAGAACCGACATCATACATAAATAAGTTGGTAATCGCATCTCGAATTGAGGTGTCTTGGGCAACCATCAATGGTGGACTCATGATCTCCTGAACTTTTGTTTGAAAAACATCAAAAAAGAAAAAAGCCTCCATATTATCACTTTCGTAAGTATACCCAACTTTCGGACTTGCTTTTAAAATTCCTGAAAGTGTTAAAAAAGACAAATCAGAACGCAATGTCGCACGTGAAACGGCTAGTATGTCCGAAATGCGTTCACCACTAACTGGCTGATGCTCTTTTACAACAGCGATAATTTGCTCTTGTCGTTTACTTAATTTCATCATTTCCTCCTCAATTCCTCTTAAACAAATTGTGCATTCGCTTACAATTATACACATATTTATTGTTTTTTCAACATATTGACAAGAAACTTTTTCTATTGACAAACTTATTTCCGTCTATTATGATGTTTATTGAACATATAAGACACATATTAAACGGAGGTCACGCATGAAAAAGTTTATTTATTCTTTTAACGAAACACACAATGAAGGTAAAGAGACTCTTGGTGGTAAAGGGGCAAACTTGGCAGAAATGACACGCTTAGGTTTGCCGATTCCACAAGGATTCACGATTACAACCCGTTGCTGTATGGACTATTTGGCAGATGCTACTTTCTTTGAAGAACACTTACAATCAGAAATTTTGAAAGCGGTTAAAAATCTAGAAACTGAAACAGGCAAATCTTTTACCGCGGACAATGAGATTCTCTTAGTTTCCGTTCGCAGCGGTGCTGCCTTCTCGATGCCTGGTATGATGGATACTATTTTAAATTTAGGTTTAAATGATCAACGTGTGAAAAAATTTGCGACCTTAACCTCTCCTGGTTTTGCTTTTGACTGTTATCGCCGACTTATTCAAATGTTTGGAGACGTCGTCTATCACATTCCCAAAGAATTATTTGACCAACAAAAAGAGCGCTTGGAACAAGAGCTAAACAAAAAAATTACCGCTTTTCAAGAAGCAGATCATTTCGCCTTGATTGTCCGCTACCAAGAAGTTTTCGAACAATATCATGTGGTCTTCCCACAAGACCCTGTCGCACAACTTTTTGAAGCAATCAAAGCTGTTTTTGATTCATGGAATAATCAACGTGCGGTGGTTTATCGAAACTTACATCATATTGCACATGATTTAGGTACAGCTGTCAACATTCAAGAAATGGTTTTCGGCAATCGTGGACTAGACAGTGGCACTGGCGTTGTCTTTACTAGAAATCCGGTCACAGGGGAAAATCAACTGTTTGGAGAGTTTCTTTTGAACGCGCAAGGAGAAGATGTAGTGGCTGGTATTCGGACGCCAGAACCCATTCGTCGTTTACGTTTGACTATGCCAAAAGTTTATCAAGATTTTCGCCATTACGCAGAACTTTTAGAATATCATTATCGTGACATGCAAGATATTGAATTTACCATTGAAAATGAAAAATTATATATTTTACAAACAAGAAACGGGAAACGAACCGCCGCAGCTACGGTTAAAATTGCTTTAGACTTAGCCAAAGAAAATCGCATTACTAAACAAGAAGCACTGTTGCGTGTGACACCTGATACGATTGATCAATTAATTCATCCCGTGTTTGATCAAGAGAAACGACAACACATGGAACGTTTAGCTATGGGACTTCCTGCTAGTCCTGGTGCAGCAAGTGGCCAAATTGTTTTTACAGCAGAAAAAGCCAAAGAACTGACCAATCTAGGAAAGAAAGTCATTCTTGTTCGTCAAGAAACTTCACCAGAAGATATTGAAGGCATGGTTGTAAGCGAAGCAATCGTGACCAGTCGTGGCGGAATGACTTCTCATGCCGCTGTGGTCGCACGAGGAATGGGAACTTGCTGTGTGACTGGTTGTGAAAGTTTAACCGTCAATGAAGAAGCCAAACAACTACACTGCGGGCCACAGGTCATCTTAGAAGGAACAATCATTTCCGTCGATGGCTCAACGGGGGAAATTTATCTTGGCGAAATTCCTACAATTTCTGCTGATAATAACGATGACCTTCAAGAGCTCTTGTCTTGGGCAGATGCATATGCTGATTTAACTGTTCGTGCCAATGCAGAAACTACACAAGATTTAGAGACTGCTATCCGTTTTGGCGCAGCGGGGATTGGTTTAGCGCGAACAGAGCATATGTTTTTCGGTGAAGAGCGTGTCTTGGAAATGCGTCGCCTGATTTTAGCAGAGTCTGAAAAGGAAGCAACCTATGCGTTGGAGCAACTTCTTCATTTTCAACAGGAAGACTTTTATCAAATGCTGAAAGTAGTTCAAGACAAACCCATGGTGGTCCGCTTGTTAGATCCGCCGATGCATGAGTTTTTACCTCATGAAAAGAATGATATTCAATTATTGGCGAAGCAACTACAACGGTTCCCGGTGACCATCGCCAAACAAATTGAACGGTTACAAGAAACCAATCCAATGTTGGGCCATCGTGGTTGTCGCTTAGGTGTGACCCAACCACAAATATACAAAATGCAAGTTACAGCCTTATTTACTAGTGCCATTCGATTAGTCAAAGAAGGAATTACTGTTTATCCAGAAGTGATGATTCCTCTAATCGCCGAAAAAGAAGAACTTCTCTATCTCAAACGCATTTTAAAAGAAACGATTGACGGTCTCTTTGAAGAACATAAAATGACTCCTTTCCCTTACGAAATCGGGACAATGATTGAACTACCTAGAGCTTGTCTGATTGCGGATCAGTTAGCAGAAGAAGCAGACTTTTTCAGCTTTGGAACAAATGATTTAACACAAATGACCTATGGTTTTTCTCGTGATGATATCGGTAAATTCATTAATACGTATCGGGAAAAGAAAATCATTACCCAAGATCCGTTTCAATCACTAGATCAAACAGGTGTTGGTCAACTGATTCAATTAGCTGTAGAGAAAGCGCGTCGTACTAAACCAAACATGAGTATCGGCGTATGTGGAGAAGTCGGTGGTGATCCGCAATCCATCACATTTTTCCAAACACTTGGCCTAAACTACATCTCTTGCTCACCTTATCGGGTACCTATTGCGAAACTCGCAGCTGCCCAAGCCAAAATTTTAACCGAACCGGCTGTGACTGAAGAACAAATGGTCCTTCTTTAATTTAACGTGTGTAACAAATGATTCATCCTTACAAGATAAAAAGTGCTAGGAACATCAGTCGAAACGCTTGATGTTCCTAGCACTAAATTTTAAGATCAATGATTGTACTCTGGTTATTTTCTTATAAACGCAGCATCTTTTGTCAAGGGGTCTGTTACATCTGATACATATCTTTCTACTTTCATATGCAAATCATATTTTTCTCTAAGTTCCGTAATACGGGTCATCATTGGAGAAGCGTGGTGTTTGTCTAATGCTTCCTGATCTGTCCAACTATCAATCAGCAGAACTGTTTCTTCATCGTCCATTGGAAAAAAGTATTCATAGCGACTATTCCCTTTTTCTGCACGGATTGCCTCTACAATTCCGCTGGCAATCATTTCTTTGGCAAATTCTCTTGCACGTCCATTTGTCCCACTATAATAAATATTTATAGTAATCGCCATCTGTCTTCCCCCCTAAATTTGCTTGCCTTTTTACGTTCCCGACTGGAATTGAACCAGCGACCTACCGCTTAGGAGGCGGTTGCTCTATCCTACTGAGCTACGAGAACAATCTGTTTTAATTTTAGAAGTCTTCACTACATCTGTCAATAGACAAAAAGAAAGTATCCTGCATAAATAATTATGCGAGATACTTTCTTTCAGTGAAACACGTCGTTCGTTTATCTATTATTTTTTTTGCCGCCGATCAAGAATCATTTTTCCTAAATAATAAAGTCCTGTCGCAATAGCTATATATTGCCCAATTTTATTATTGCGTGCAACTTTTTCTTGTTTCGTTTTCGCCATTGTCCCCATCACCTTTCTAAAATAATTCTTTTTACATTTTTATTATAGTAGGTTCTGTCATTTTTTGCGAATAAACACACTTTTAAAAATAATCTTCTAAAATTGGCATGCCTTTGACTAAACGTTGGCCTAAACGTTGAGCTGTCGTTGCGTCTCCTTGCAAGCGTTCATAAAAAGATAACGTCTCTGCTGAACGATAGCCCAAGAATAGTTGCGTCCACGTTTGGATATCTGCTTTCAAAGCAGCAGTCCCTTCTTTTTCCGCAGCACCTTTAGTCACTGTTGCTTTTCCTTGTTCGTCAATTGTGATTGTCCAAATGCCTTCATTCCATGGCCCATAGGAATCTTCAATCTCTAAAGAATACGTTTCTTTTTCTCCTGATTGAAATGGATACTTTTCCAGAAATGTTTGTAACTCAACGATTCGTGCCATCATGTAAGGTAAAATTTTTACAGAAGCTGCTGGCGTTGGCATTAAATCATTTAAATCTTTTCCAGCAAAACCATTAATCCAATGGAACGATTGAACGGAACCACTATGTGAGCCAATAAACCCAGCTAAAGCTTTAAAAGCTGTATTAGTTAAATAGTTCCATTCTACGATTTCAAAGGTGCCAGCAGCTATCCGATAAATCACATAGCCTTCTGCTTTCCCTTCTGACGAATAATAAATCGCTTGATTATTTGGTTTACTTGCACGATTCAGCGTATAATCCAGCCACCAAGTTTCACGGATCACACCACCAGAGTGCGCTCTTTGATTTTCAAGGTATACGTCTTTAATGACCTCTTTACCGTCAGCCCAAGAGACTCGTTTAATGGTACCCGGAACTCGTTTAACACGTGGCCAATCTTCCGTTTTAATTGTATACTCTGCTTGTTCAAATGTTTGTTCATAGCCATATTGACGATAAAATGGATATGAAAACGGTGCTAAGTAAGAAAGGGCAACCTTTTGTTTCGCTAAATCAGCCAACATTTCTTTCATAATAGCAGAGATGCCGCCTTCACCACGATATTCTGGATAAGAAGCCACATAGCCAATTCCAGCCATGGGATAGCGGACACCATGGAAATTCACTTGAAAAGGTGTCGCCATCACTTGACTTGTTAATTGCTCATCAATTAGGAAGCCATAGCTTTGCGTATGTGACAACAATTTTTCAAAACGTTCTTGGCGTTCCGCCGTGGGTTCCTGATTAAAAGCATAGATGACAAGATCAAACATCTCTTTCATTTCTTCTTTGCCCATTTTTTTGACTCTTTTAGTTGTCATTTTCTTTCCTCCTCGCACATTGTATCAATTCATTTTATCACAGAAACGGTTCTCTTTCTAAAAGCCGTTATTTGCTGTCATTTCTTTGAACCAACGACCGCTTTTCTTAATGGTCCGTTTCGCGTCATCATCTAAATCCACAGCGATGAAGCCATAACGATTTTTATAGGCATTGAGCCAAGACCAGTTATCCATACACGTCCACATATGATATCCTTGAACATTACTACCTTCTTGAATCGCTTGGTGCACCCATTTCAAGTGATCTTGCACGAATTCAATCCGATAATCATCTTCAATGACTCCTTGTTCATTGACAAAGCGTTCTTCTCCTTCTACGCCCATGCCATTTTCTGAAATGTAGCAGCGAATATTGCCATAATTTTCTTTTAAATTCATTAATGTATCATAAATACCTTTTTCGTAGATTTCCCAGCCACGGTAAGGATTCATTTTTTTGCCAGGCATATCGTAGACATCATAAAAATCTTCTGGAAGTAAGCCTTCTGGTCGTGTTTCAACAGGTGTTTCTTTTGCTTTGGCACGACGTGGTTGATAGTAGTTTACTCCTAATAAGTCCACAGTATTTTCAGCAATTATTGCTAAATCTTCTGGCGTTGTTTCTGGCAATAAGTCATTTGCTTTCGCCCAAGCAACCATATCTTCTGGAAAATGACCTTTAACAGCCGGGTCTAAAAACGAACGGTTAAAGAAACCATCGACAAATTTAGCCGCATTTACATCGGCTTCGTTGTGCTCATCACGAGGATAAGTCGGCGTTAAGTTTAAAATAATGCCAATTTCACCTGATAAGTTCATAGAGTGATAGACGGCAATCGCTTTGGCACTAGCTAAAGCTTCATGATAGAGTACTTGAATCCCTTCTTTTAGATTCACTTTATCAGGATAATGCCAGCCATAGAGATAACCACCTTCAACTGGTACAATTGGTTCATTGTGCGTAAACCATTTTTTCACGCGATCGCCAAACAATTCAAAACAGGTTTTGGCAAAGTCAACATACAAATCAACCACTTCACGGCTTTCCCAACCGCCTTTTTCTTGAAGTACCATCGGCATATCAAAATGATACAAGTTCATAAAGGGCTCAATCCCTCGTTCTAATAAATCATCAATGACTTGATTATAAAAATCAACTGCTGTTTGATTGACTTTTCCTGTTGTAGGATCTGGAATTAAACGGCTCCATTGAATGGATGTTCGAAAAGAGTTATGTCCCGTTTCTTTCATTAACTGAATATCTTCTTGGTATTTTTTATAAAATTGTGAGGTCTTATCTGGACCGACTTGTTGAAAAAATTTTTCTGGCGCTTCTTGATACCAAAAATCCCAAATATTTTGACCTTTACCATCACCTTCAAAAACGCCTTCTGTTTGAGGACCGCTGGCTGCAGAACCCCACCAAAAATTTTCTGGAAATTGATATTTCATGTTATTTGCTCCTTTACGATTTAATCATTAAAAAAAGGATTGAACCCTCCGTAAGAGTCCGGACGATTCAATCCTTCGATTTTTTACTCAGCTGCTTCTGCGGCTGCTTCTTGTTTCAAGTATTGATCTGTTGCTACTTTTACGAAAGGCATGTAGATCAAAATAGAAATCAATAAGTTAACAGCTGCTAAAACTCCGCCGGCGATACTCTTCGTTGCTAAAAATCCGCCAATAATTGGTGGTGTTACCCAAGGTGGCATAAAGGTTGCAGCTGGTACTAAACCAGTTGCTGTCGCCACATACGCAACAGTTACAAGAACCATTGGGACTAAAATGAATGGGATAAACATAATTGGGTTTAAAACAATTGGTAAACCGAACATGACTGGTTCATTAATATTAAATAGTCCTGGTGCTAAACTTAAGTTTGTAATGACTTTGTATGGTTTGTTACGACGACCTACGATAAAGATAGCAATTAACAGACCTAATGTTGCCCCTGTTCCACCTAAGTTTACAAATGAATCAAAGAAAGGTTTGTTTACAATATAAGGAATTGCTTTACCTGCTTCTAAAGCTTTAATGTTCGCATCAATCGCTGGTACGTTGATTGTTTGCATTAATGGGTCAACCATGTTGGCACCATGTAAACCAAAGAACCATAAGAATGGTGTAATGAAAGCTAACAATAATGCTGATGGGTAGCTGTTTGCAAGTCCCATAAATGGTTGTTGAACTGCTTCATAGAATGAAATAACGATATTGTCAATTCCTAAAGCAAATAGAATTGATGTAATTAAACTAAATAAACTGATTGTAATCATTGCTGGTAATAATGCCGCAAATGATTTTGCTACTGCTGGTGGTACACCATCAGGCATTTTGATAACTAATTTAGGATTGCCAGATAAACGTTGGAATAGTTCTCCTGAAATAAGTGCAATAATCAAAGCAATAAATAATCCAGTTGCGCCCATGCCTTCTAAGCCGCCAACTGCGAAGAATGAAGCTACAGAAACTGTACCGGCTGCAATGCCGTCTTTTCCATAAGATTTAACTAAATTGTGTGCTACTAAAAAGGCTACTAAAACGGCAAAGATTGCGAATGTACCGTTCCAAATGTTACCACCAAAGCTTTTCCAAATTGGTGCATCGTTATACATCATTGGGAAAATTTTGTTTAAAAAGTCCTCATATCCTGGAATTGGAATATTATTAATTAATACCGCCAAAGCCCCTAAAATCATTAATGGCATCGTTACGACAAACGCGTCACGAATTGCTACCAAGTGCCGTTGCGCTGCGATAACTGACGCTTTCGGCATAAAGTGTTTCTCCATCCATTGAACAAATCCGTCCATTGTTATTCCTCCTAATTAACGCTTTCTCAAGCGCGTTTTTCTTATAAGACGCATTGACAACGAGATTACTCGTTATCAATACGACGATAAAGATCGATAATTTCTTTTGCTAAATCTGTAAATGCAATCGCAGTCATTAAATGATCTTGACTGTGCACTGTTAACAATGTTACTTGCATGTTATTGCCTTTTGCTTCTTCTGTTAACATTCCTGTTTGCGAATGATGTGCATGTACAAGTGATTCTTCTGCATCTGCAATTTTTTTGTCTGCTAATTCAAAATCCCCCGATTTTGCTGCGGCAATCGCTTCCATTGCATCGCTTTTAGCATTTCCGCCATACATGATTAAACCCATGATTGCTTCTAAGTTCTGTTGTCCGTCCATTACCTCTACCCCATTTTCTGCTCTAGTTTGATGATCCCATTAATGAAATTGCTTGATCTAAAACTTTTTCGCCATTCATCATGCCATAGTCCGCCATGTTAATGACATCTAAAGGAATCCCTTTTGGTTGTAATTTTTGTTCAAATTGCCCTTTCATGAAACGAACTTGTGGGCCTAATAATAAAACATTTACCTCTTTATTTTCCAAGTTTGTATCTGCTTCAGAAGCCGATACTGCAAAGATGTCTGCTTCCATGCCACGATCTTCTGCTGCTTTTTGCATTTTTGTTACTAATAAACTTGTGCTCATTCCTGCGGAACAAACTAACATAATTGTTTTTTTTGCCATTTTCCTTCATCTCCTAAATTCTCTTTGTTTTGCTTTACACCTTTATATAAGCAAGAAGCGTGCCAAGTTTTAACATATTAAAAACCTTGATATGCCAACATTTCTTGATATAGAAAGCGTGTACACACTAAAAATAAAACGATTACACACAGCTTTTTTGTGTGCGTTTCCAAAATAATAGGGCAACAAAAGAAAGTGAGCGATAAGTCGAAACGACTCATCGCTCACTTTCTAAAGCTGAAGAGAATCAACTGGACAAAAGCCGCTTTTTCCCTTTAAGCAGTTTCCATCATTTTAAGCATTTTATAAAACTGTTTCTTTTTAAAATAACTTAAAAAGATACCTAATACTGCATCATTCAGTTTTTGTAACGCCCCATAAGAAACCATTGTTTCTGTATAACGCAGTTCACAGCTTTTTTCATCAATTGGCTGGAGCTCATACCGCACCGAGAAATCATTTTTAGTTGTGGATGTTCGAAATTGATAGGTCTTATTTTCTACAGCTTCTTCAATAACTATTTTCGCGCGACTATTTTTACTATATTCTTTGATATATTCAAACTTACGCAACTGCTTTCTTGTAAGAGTTTTGCCTGTTTGCTTACGGATATCAAAAATAACAGAATTCATTAATTGCGTGTAAAATTCATCTGCTGAAATAGTTAATGTTTTCGTAATTTCCATTACCGTTTCACCTCATCCTTTGTCGCCTCTTCTTCAGCAACTTTTTTTCCTTTAAAAAACAGGTAACCACCAAGTCCAATGAAAAAAATCCCCGTTGTCAGACTTAATAAATCATAGTTTAAGGAGCTGGGATTCAACGAATACAAAACAATCAAGAAGCCAATACTACATAAAAATAATCCATTTCTAATCATTTTCATCCATCCTATCTTTTTAGACTACCGTTGCTTGGAAATATAAAACGCCACCCCAAGGTTGTTCCTTAATCAGCTGTTTTGCAACTTGTGCAGCAGTTTCAGGGTCTCCTTCAACTTCAAAAAATAACTTAATACCATTCTTTTCTTTAAAAGTAAATGTTTCATTTTCCCCTTGATATGCCTCTAGTAAAGTAATAATTTCCTCTTGCTTCATTGCACTTGCAATCGAAATCATGCCGCTCGCTCCTTTCTATACAAGTAATTGCTGTTTTTATTGCCTATTGCTCACTTTCGCCTAATGCAGGATCCATTTTGTTAGCAGCGATAACAAACGGTGTCCAAATCAAGAAAGTGACTACCATACATACCAACGCTACGATTGGTGCGCGCCAGTCAGCACCTGTCGCTAAGAAAGATAATAGCAACGGCGGTGTCACCCATGCGACTTGTTGAGAAACTGGGGCGACTAGCCCAAGATACGTTGCAACCCAGCCAATTGTAGTAGCAACTAATGGCGCAATTACAAATGGAATAAACATAATTGGATTCAGAACAACTGGTAAACCAAACATAATCGGTTCATTGATATTAAAGATCCCAGGTCCTAATGATAATTTACCGACTGTTAAATAATCTGCTCGTTTGGAGAATAACAAGATTGCAATAATTAGGACAATTGTACCGCCTGAACCACCAAACCAAGCAAAAGCATCAAACGAACCACGGACCCACATGTAGGCTTTACCGTCGTCAATAGCGGCTAAAACCGCAGCTGTTCCTGTTTTTCCTTCATAACCTTTTTGGAAAATATCAATATTGATTAATTGTGCTTGTCCCCAAATTCCTTCAAGAACTGGTGCCAAAACGTTTGGCCCATGAATACCAAAGAACCAGAAAATTTGAACAAAAACTGTTACGATTAACACAGCACCTAGTCCTTGTGATAAGCCAAGGAACGGTTCCGCGATATATTTTTGAATTAAGTCAATTAATAATTGACCGCCTGAAAGTTTTGACACCGTAAAGTTAATAATTGCTACGACATACAATGCGATTGTTGCTGGTAAAATTGCCGCAAACGCTTTTGAAACTGCTGGTGGTACAGAATCAGGCATTTTTATTGTTAAATCCGCTTGCATTAATTTACAAAAAATAATGGTTGATAAAGCGCCCATAATCATCACTGTAAAGAAAGCGTTACCATTTAGATGGTTGAGATTTAACCAACCCCATGGATTGACAGTCAATTGATTATTAGCAATTGACGCACCAATTTCTGCCCCATTAATTGCGTTGGCAATCTTTTCTGGCACTTTCACAGCTAATTCAGCTGTGTTATTTGGTGCAAAAGCAACACCTGAAATTAAGGTAGCTAAACTGACAATCCCACCAGCTAGCTCATTCACATTGTATGCTTTCGCTAAGTTATAGCCCCAAGAAAAAGCGAAAATCAAACCAGCGATAGCCAATGTACCATTCCAAACAAAACCATTAATCCCAATGATGACATTCAATACTGCAAAAATACCTTTGTCTGCTTCCAAACTTGCCGCATAAGTTGAGACAAACTCTTGGGGAAGATCTCGAATAATTGCGTTAATCATTACGGCGACTGATCCAGCCATTGTCGCAGGTAATGTACCAATAAAAGCATCCCTTAGTGCCACCAGATGTTTCTGTGCACCAATTTTTGCGGCAGTTGGTAAGATATATTTTTCCATCCATGCCATTAATCCGTTCATTTTTATTCCTCCTGTATCCATTTATATTTATTAAAAAGGCAGTAGCCTTATTAAACGAATGAATCGAGCGTACAAAATAAAACCTTTGGTAACATGCACTATCCTTGTTTGCTATTCACTTTTCCTAAACGTTTTAATTCCTTATCCCATTAATGAGATTGCTTGATCTAAAACTTTTTCGCCATTCATCATGCCATAATCTGCCATGTTAATTACATCTAAAGGAATCCCTTTTGGTTGTAATTTTTGTTCAAATTGCCCTTTCATGAAACGAACTTGTGGACCTAAAAGTAAAACATTCACCTCTTTATTTTCCAAGTTTGTATCTGCTTCAGAAGCCGATACTGCAAAGATGTCTGCTTCCATGCCACGATCTTCTGCTGCTTTTTGCATTTTTGTTACTAATAAACTCGTGCTCATTCCTGCGGAACAAACTAACATAATTGTTTTTTTTGCCATTTTTTCTTCATCTCCTTAAAAGTTATGACGTTATACACTTTATTTATAGCAATAATTGTGCCAAGTTTTTTCCTCATTAAAATACTGATATAACAGCTTTTGTCATCGAAAAAAGCGTGCACACACTAAAAGAAAACGCTTACACACATGAAATTGTGTGTAACTTACAAAAAGAAAACATCAAGAAAAAAGAGAGCGTTTTCTCATTTCTTGATGTTTTTTTATTTATTATTGTTTACTTTTAATTTCATTTTCTAAAAACATTTGGGTAACATGCGCAACTTCTGCTTCCGGGATCGTCACACGATACGCCCGTTCAATTAACATAAAATTCGTGCGTACGACATCGATTTCTAAACGATGTGTTTTAACATATTCCGCTAAGTTTGGAAAAGTTCTTGCTTCTTCTCCTTTAATTAAAGCATCTACCAGAAAAGCCAAATGAATCATGATTCCGGCATCCACCCCTGGTTCAACAATAATATGCATGTCTGTTTGTATTTGATGAACTGTTTTTTGTAACATGAGAATTAATTTTTGTAAGGAGTCCACAGAAGTAATGACGCCACTTAGTGAATGAACAATTGTATCAATCGCCACTTCATCACTAGCAATCCGTTTCAGTACATTTAATTTTTCATCATCAAAAATATCATAGACGGAAAAGAAGGGAATATTTTGATATTCAACATCCACAGTTCCCGCAATGGCCTTAATTTCATATTCTTCCATCAAGTTGTCGATATGCTTTTTAAACGTTTCTCGTTCAATAAATTGCATTTGAATCAGTTCCACTTTTGTTTCATCAATAACTGGTAAGATTCGTTGGTATAGTTTTGCGGCGACCCCTTCTCCTGTAAAGCACGTCACGATTACTGCTTTTTTTACGTTTTGACGTTTTTGCAGACTAGAGCGAAATTGTTCTCTCACAACGCTTTCAAAAGAAAGTTGAATATTTTGGTAAATGTCCTCTAAACTTCGTCCCACGCTTGCCATTCGAATAGCTTCTAAGACAATCATTGTGCTCGTCATTGTAATCGCCTTCGTTCGGATACCTGTTTCTTCAAACAACATATTTCCAAACGAATTTAATGAACCCATATCCGTCAGTAATAAAATCCCATTATTTAACGATTCTTTTTGCGTAATTACTTGATTTCGTAATTGTTCATACATTGTTTGAACTTCCATCGTTAACGGCATATTCATCGCTGTTCCGATTGACGTTCCTAAAAGTTCTTGGGCGGTTTTCAACATACTTGAGGCAGTAGAATCCCCATGCATTAAGACGAACACACCAACATTATTTTCTGGAGTTCTTTCTTCTTTACCGACATTAATAGATAAAAACATACTAATAAAGCCAATTTCATCGAAAGGAATCTCTATGTTGTTCTCTTCTTCAATAATAGAAGATAAATCTAAGGCTACTTGAAATTCTTTTTTCATATTTTTACGGACATTATTTAAATCAGGATGGACAATCACGTGACCTTCTTTGACACGTTCAATCGTACTTTGTAAATGAAGCGCAAAGGCAAAGCGTGCTGTTTCGTTGTACGTGTGTTCCAAACGCTCTTCTGCGATATCATAAAGACGATTCGTTAAGTCCCAAATAGCTTCTGGTAATAACTCCTTATGTAAAGAATGTTGGGTTAATTCTTCGACATAATTTTTAAAATACGCATTCATATCTTTGGAAATCAATTCTTCTAAATCAACATTTTCTAAGTCAGCTTCAGACAAATCAGCGACTTTTTCTTCGATTTCATTGTAAACTTGCATGTCTCTAGCTGGATCTTGCGACCAAACAATTTTGTTGGTACCTGGTTGGAAAGATAAATAATTACTTTTACTGTCGACAAATTGATCCAAGCGCTCAGGTACTTCTTTAATTTTTAATAATCCTTTTTGGACAGGTAACGACAAATCCCGTTTACGGATAACCAAGTGTTCTAAATTGTGCGTCCGATAATAAAGAAATGACTTAGCACAAACTAATTTTAAGTCCCGCTTCACCTGACCAATATTTCCTTCTGCATCGTATAACATGAACGCCAAAACTGCTTCGCGTTCGATATCAATTTGTTGGCCCAAACGTGTTGCCTCTTGCTGAATAAATAACGAAATGATGGCATAACGCTCATCTAGCGTCCGTGCATCTAAAGATGGTAATGTAATCGACATCGGAATCCGCCGATTAAAAGTGGTTAAAAAGTTTTCTGAGGATTCCGTTGTCGCACCAATAATTTGAACAGAGGCTTCATAGGTTTGGCCACTTTCTCCTAATGGACGGTACACGCCTTTATCAATAAACGTAAAGAGCATTTCTTGACCTTCTGGCGGTAAACGATGAATTTCATCTAAAAAGAGAATCCCGCCATCTGCTTTTGCCATTAAGCCTGGACTATCTTCATTCGCACCAGTATAGGCGCCTTTTTTTACGCCAAAGATATGACCAAATAATAATTGTGGGTTTTGTGCATAATCAGCACAATTAAAAGAGACAAAAGGGGCATCTTCATCTAAGGTTTTTGAATCAATGGCAAAACGGTACATACATTCAGCAAAAAGAGATTTCCCTGTTCCTGTTTTCCCAAAAATAATCGTATGCAAACCTCTTGGTGGATATAAAATAGCCGCCTTAGCCTGCTGAATACTCACTTTTAAAGAATCATTGGCACCTACTAATGTGTCAAAACTAACAGAGGTGGACTCATCTACATGGACTTGTTCTCCTTCATTGATTGTTGGCACTGAATAGATAACAGGACGTCCAGTACTTCTAGTAATTTTCTTTTCTTTGAATAATTCATTTAAATAACGGCTGGCATTACTGCGATCAATCATTAACTGTTCTGCTACCGCTCCTGCCGTTAAGCCAGTTTCATTTTTTTGAAGTAACGCTAAGATTTCTTCCTTCCGAGATTTCATGGAATCCTCCTCGATACAACGTTCTGCTTGAAGCTCGTAAAGCGTTATTTCTTCGCTTTACGAGCTCCTTTGTTTTTCGTGTTTTTCTTTTTGTTTTTCTTCTTTTTGCGTGTTTCTTGTGGTTCTTTGACAACAGAATTTACTGTTTCTGGTTTTCTTTCTTTCGTACTCTTTTTTTCTGAATACGTATCTTTGGCTACGTTCTTTTTTTCTAGTTCATCTTTGGCTTTTGGCTGCTCATGAAGTGCACCATCATATAAAAAGATTTCCTGATAAGGAATGGCCAATTGTTTCATCAAACGTTGATAATCCCTTTTGGTGACATCGTTGATAAACGTAATCACTGCCCCTTGTGCACCCATCCGGCCAACGCGACCAGAACGATGAATATAGCTCTCTTCGGTTAAAGGAACATCTACGTTTACGACGTAAGGGACCCCTGTGAAATCTAAGCCCCGTGCCGCAATATCCGTGGTTAATAACAACTTCACTCGTTCTGCTTTAAATTGATCGATCGCCAATTTACGCAACTGTTTACTTTGATCTGAAGCCAGACCAATAGCTGGCACATTCTCATAAACTAATTTTTCTTCTGCTGCACCTAAATCAGCAACTTGATTGAAAAAGACCATGCTTCTGAATGCTTCTGTATGGGCCAAACGACGTAAGTAATCAGCTTTTTTTCTTGGTGCTAACCGAATAAAGTAGTGGGCGACTTGACCTGCTGAAGTATCTTCTTCCGTCACATCAATCATCTGTAATTTTTGGCTTAAAGATTGCGCTTGATTCACGACACGATCAGCAGTCGCTGAATAAAAAACAAGTTGGTATTCGGTTGGTGTGTGTGTCAAAATTTGCTTGGTTAAACTTAGCTCTTCCTCTTGGAAAAGTTGATCAACTTCATCCATTACGATTGTTTTTAACAACTGAGCTTTGACTTTTTTATTCTTCATTAACTCTAAAATTCGACCTGGTGTTCCGATTAACACTTCGGGACGTTTTTTTAACTTGTCAATCTGGCGTGAAACATTTGCCCCGCCGATTAACGTTTGAACCGTTAATTGAAGTGGCTTAGCCCAAGTCCGAGCAACTTCAGCAATTTGCATAGCTAATTCTTGAGACGGAGCAATAATCAACAATTGATTTCCCTGTCCTTTTTCAACAGTTAAGAGTAAAGGCAGCATGTAAGCAAGTGTTTTTCCAGTTCCTGTCGGCGAAATTCCTAAAACATTTTCTCCTTCGCGAAGGGGCGTAAAACTTTTTTCTTGAATTGTTGATGGTTCGTTAAAGCCAGAAGCTTGCCACTGTTCTTGCCAAGCCTCTGGAAGTTGTTCTAAAAATCTCATATTGTTCCTTTCCTATCGCTTAATTCTTATTTATCAGCATCAAAAATAATGCCGGCACTATGACGTAAATCAGTGACTACTTTATTGACATTTCGAGCAAGCTCAACCCATTCTTCATACTTGGTGCCCCAATACTTATCTGTTGGGTTATTTAAAACTGCTGCAAAATCACGGGCTTCTTCAATCATTGGATTATCGGCTACTTGAATATCTAAGACATCACGTTCTTCATGTGCGCGATCATGGTACTCAGCCGAAGAAATAGCATTGACACTATCTAAAATCAAGGTCCCGTTTTCAAAGTAAATTTCGGATGGCGCAAAAGAATCACTAATTTTCCCAGTGTTTAACGTCACGTCAAACTGATCATATCGTAAAATAATTGTTCCTAAGCCATCGACACCTGTCGCAATTTTACTAGCAAAATAATGGCTTTCGTTTGGTACGCCAAACCAGCCCAAGGCTGCATAAACTAAATAAACGCCTAAATCTGCTAAGGCTCCCCCAGAAAAATGAGGAGAAAAAATATTTGGCTCTTTGCCTTCTAATACTTGATCATAGCGAGAAGAATATTTCATATACGTAAAATTCGCACCTAAAATTTGGTTTTTTAATGGCAATAATTCAGCAATTTTTTGGAAACTTTGCTCATGAATATTACGGGCCGCTTCAAAGAAATACACACGATTTTTATTCGCTAATTCAATAATTTCTGCCATCTCATCAGGTGTTGAAAAAGCTGGTTTTTCAACAATTACATTTTTTTTCGCTAAAATTGCTTGTTTCGCTTGTTCAAAATGTAATGAATTTGGTGAGGCAATATAAACCGTATCCATATGTGCAATACCAAAAAACGTCTCTAAATCAATTGCATATTCCACATCCCCATAGCGAGAACCAAATTCTTGTGCCGTTGCTAGTTTCCGAGAATAAACAGCCGTTAAATCGTACGCACCCGTTTCTAAAGCTGCTGCAACAAATTGATGACTAATCCAATTGGTACCAATTACGCCTAAATGTATCATAATCAAAAACCTCCATTTTTTGTTTATTTACTCTCTTTATAATAGTAATCTCTCGTACAAAAGTCACGTAATTACCCTGACTTAATGCGCTAGGAGTTCTTCAAGTTATTTATTAGGATCATCAAATGCCTGTAATAAATCAAAGGTTACCTGTGACTTAAGTTCAATCGTTGCTGGTGTTACGTGGCAATTGTAAGCAAGGACTTGCACACCTTGATCAATTGCAGCACCCACATTTTCAGCAAAGGCAGGTTGCATCTCTTGGTGAATCGTTGCTTGCTTAATTTCTTCAAATTGGACCACAAACAAAACGTAACAGCGGTAACCCGCTTTAGTTGCAGCCATTAGTTCAGTGACATGCTTCAAGCCACGAAGTGTTGGCGCGTCAGGAAAAGCACCGATGCCTTTATTTTCTAAAGTCATGCCTTTCACTTCGACAAAAGCTTGTTCGTCCGCATCCGTTTCCACTAGAAAATCAAATTTTGAATGTGCAAATCGTTGCTCACGTTTAACAGTTTGGATCGTACCAACTAAACCAGGAAGCACAATTTGACCATTTTTTAACGCTTCATTGACTAATGTATTCGGTACTTGGCTATCAATATTAATCCAAAAAGAACCTTTTTTTACTGCAATCAAATCGTAATCTGTTTTTCTTTTAGGCGATGGTTGATAACTAAGCGCCACAACAGCACCTGGTAAAAAAACTTCTTTCCCTCTGCCAGTATTTTTGACATGTGTGATTACTTCTGCATTCGTTTCCATTAAACGACAGTGTGCAATAAACCGATTGGGTCGTTCGATAAAATAAGCAAGTTGGACATTCGGGTACTTCATACACAGACTTCCTTTCTTACACACTATACCATAAAAAAACAAGGAAAAGTATAGACCAAAACCAACAATTTTACTATCTTGTGTCAATCATTAAATATTTGTCAATTCTCAGCGATTTAGTCGAATATTTTAGACAAGTTCTATATAATAAAGGTGACGAAGACGAATAAATGAAAATGAAGGTTAGGAGGAATTTCTTTGAAAAAACATTGGACTTTCTTGGTTGGTGCATCTTTACTTACTGGATTAGCAGGCTCTATCCTCTGGAAAAAAAATAAACAGCTCCCTTCCCCACAGGAGCTTCAACACAACTATACTGGACATTGGTGGTTTGTAGACGTGAAGAAAGCCACGCAACACACCTTAGAAATCACCTCATCTTTCAATGTTTTCATTGATGGCAAACAAACGCATGCCTTGCTTGTTGAATTAACCCCTAAACGCTTAGTTATCTTAGACAAGTTAGGTTACCATTTAATCATTCAATGTGAAAATGGTGTCCCTGCGACGCTTTACGATGAAGCCGACGACGAAACCTACACACTAGAACGGGCCATTTACAATTAATAAATCACCCACGACACATAAAATGAAGTATGTGCAGTGGGTGATTTATTTTTTTACATCCCTTGCAAAAGCATTCAGAAAGTTTTCTTACAACTTGAATATTATTAAATAGTCAAATGCGCCTTTTTCTGATAAACTTAGGATGATGTTTTTTTGAAAGGATGAGCCCCTATGACACCAAATCGCGAAGACTATTTAAAATTAATTTTTGAATTAGGTGGCGACGAAGTTAAAGTGAATAATAAACAAATTGTTTCTGGACTCGATGTTTCGGCAGCTTCGGTTAGTGAGATGATTTCAAAGTTAGTAAAAGAAGATTTGGTTGAGCATTCTCCTTATCAAGGGGTACAATTAACTGAAAAAGGCTTAAAAAAAGCGAGTACGTTAATTCGCAAACACCGAATCTGGGAAGTCTTTTTAGTAGAGCACTTAAATTACACTTGGAATGATGTGCACGAAGAGGCAGAAGTTTTAGAACATGTTACTTCACAGACGCTTGTGAACCGTTTAGCGGATTATTTAAATCATCCAGAATTTTGTCCACACGGTGGTGTTATTCCCGAAGATAATCAACCCATTCATGAGGAGAAACGCCAAACGTTAACAGACTACCCTGTTGGCACAAAAATTCGGATTGCACGTGTCTTAGACGAAAAAGAATTACTGGATTATTTAGTTTCCATTGATTTAAATATTCAAGAAGAATATACGATTAAAGAAATTGCTGCATATGAAGGACCGATCACCATTTATAATGAAAACAAAGAGCTATCCGTCAGCTTTAAAGCAGCAAACACAATTTTTGTTGAGCCGTTGATTAGAGAAAGTGAGGAAAACTAATGAATGAAAAAGTAGCATTATTTACTATTTTCGGGGGGACAGGTGATCTTGCCAAACGTAAATTGTATCCTTCCCTGTTCCGCTTATATAAAAAAGGATTATTAGCTGAGCGTTTTGCGGTGATTGGTACCGCACGTCGGGAATGGACAGACGAATACTATCGTGAAATCGTTCGTGAAACCATTCAAGACTTAAATCCTACGGCCGAAGAGGCAACTGAATTTTCTAGTCATTTCTATTACCAATCACATAATGTGAATGATACGGAACATTATAATACCTTAAAAGAATTATCTGATCGCCTAAATGAACAATACCACTTAGAAGGCAATCATGTTTACTATTTAGCTATGGCCCCTCAATTCTTTGGAACCATTGTTAATCACTTGAAATCACAACATATTATTTCGGAAGAAGGCTTTGATCGTCTAATTATCGAAAAGCCATTTGGTTCTGATTATGAATCTGCCTACGAATTAAATGAAGAAATTCGTGCTGCATTTCCTGAACAAGATATTTTCCGAATTGACCATTACTTAGGCAAAGAAATGATCCAAAATATTTCAGCCATTCGTTTTGCCAATAATATTTTTGAATCACAATGGAACAATCGTTACATTGATAATGTCCAAATCACCTTCGCTGAAAGCTTAGGTGTCGAGGATCGTGGCGGCTATTATGACCACAGTGGCGCACTAAAAGATATGGTTCAAAATCATATTTTACAAGTCGTTGCATTGCTTTCTATGGAGCCTCCTGTTGCCTTTTCTGAAAAAGAAATTCGGACTGAAAAAGTAAAAGCTTTACGTGCCATCCGCCTTTATTCTGAAGAAGAAGCCCTTCAAAATTTCGTGCGTGGACAATACGGCGAAGGTCAGCTAGCTGATCAAACATTCGCAGCCTATCGTGATGAACCAAATGTGGCAGAAACTTCATCCACTGAAACTTTTGTTGCTGGTAAATTTTTAATTGATAATTTCCGTTGGTCTGGCGTCCCTTTCTATGTTCGCACAGGTAAACGATTAACTGAAAAAGGCACACGTATTAACATCGTCTTTAAACAAGTACCTATTAATGTCTTCAAAGATGATACGTGTGAAGAATGCGATAAAACCGATTTACCACCGAATGTTTTAACTATCTATATCCAACCAACTGAAGGATTTTCATTAACCTTAAATGGAAAAGAAATCGGTCAAGGGTTCAATACAACTCCAGTGAAACTTGATTTCCGTCAAAGTGCTGAAATGACTGAAAATAGTCCAGAAGCATACGAAAAACTTCTATTAGACTGCCTAAATGGCGATAGTACAAACTTCTCTCATTGGGACGAAGTTGCCCAATCTTGGCGCATTGTTGACATTATTCGACATGCTTGGGATAAAACAGACGTTTCTTTCCCTAATTATGCCGCTGGCACAATGGGCCCGCAAGCTGCCTTCGACTTATTAGAAAAAGATGGCTTTACTTGGGAATGGCAACCAGATAACTGGTACCGTGACCGCGGTCAACTTGAGCAATAAACAAGAAAAAAGATCCGCTAGTTAACGACTAGCGGATCTTTTTTCTTGTTTATTCGAATCCTTCAGCAACCGCTTCTGGATAATTTTCTTCAACAATGTGTGCACAACGGCCACAAAGTGTTGGTAATTTTTCATCTGAGCCGACATCTTGACGAACGGAACGACAACGGTCACACGTTTCGCCTTCTGCTTTTTCAACTAAAATAGCCATGTCTTCAAATTGAACAGCTTCACTAGGTGCTACTTCTTTTGATACTTCAAAGTCGGAAACAATTAGTAATTGAGCAATATCTGCATCAACAGCTGTCATTAATTGACGAATTTGTTCATTTGGATAAACAGTTACTTTAGCTTCTAACGATTTACCGATTAATTTAGAATGACGAGCTTCTTCCAACGCTTTTAAGACATTGTCACGGAAATCCATAAAGGCTGCCCATGTATCCATCAATTCTTCTTCATTAGTAAACGTTTCGTAACCTGGGAATTCAGCTAATTGCACATACTCTTCTTCTTCTTGTAAGAAACTCCAAATTTCTTCCGCTGTATGTGGAATAATTGGTGTCAATAATTTTGTTAATGAAACCAATGTTTGATAGAAAACAGTCTGCATACAACGACGTTGATAATCATTTTCTGCTTCAATATAAACGACATCTTTCGCAAAGTCTAAATAGAAAGAAGATAGATCCACAGTTAAGAAGTTCATAACTGTCCGATAAATATGCATGAAATTATATTTTTCATAACCATTTTCACGGATTTCTTGAATGACTTGATTTAAACGAACCGTCATGTATTTATCTACAGAACGTAAATCAGCATAAGCTACAGTATGCTCAGCTGGATTAAAATCACTCGTATTCGCTAACAAGAAACGCATAGTATTACGGATTTTCCGGTACACTTCAGATACTTGGTTTAAGATATCCATTGAGACACGCACATCGGCTTCCGCGTCAACACTACTTACCCACAAGCGTAAGATATCTGCCCCCATTTGATTGATAACTTTTTCAGGTAAGATAGTATTGCCTAACGATTTACTCATCTTACGGCCTTCGCCATCGAGAACCATCCCTTGAGAAATAATTGATTTATAAGGCGCTACTCCATTGATAGCGACACTTGTTGTAATACTTGAGTTAAACCAACCACGATATTGGTCAGAACCTTCTAAATACATATCTGCTGGGAAAGTTAACTCTTCTCTTTCTCGTAAAACTCCTTCATGTGAAGAACCTGAGTCAAACCAAACGTCCATGATATCTGTTTCTTTGGTAAACTCGCCATTTGGTGAACCTGGATGTGTAAAGCCTGCTGGTAGTAACTCTTTTGCTTCACGCATAAACCAGATATTTGATCCATGTTCTGCAAATAAATTCGCTACATGTTCAATTGTTTCTGGCGTAATGATGGCTTCCCCATTTTCAGCATAGAAGATCGGTAATGGTACACCCCACGCTCTTTGACGAGAGATTACCCAATCACCACGGTCACGAATCATATTATACAAACGTGTTTTTCCCCAAGGAATTAGCCAGTCAACTTTCTCAACTTCATCTAAAATATCTTGACGGAATTTAGAGATTGAAGCAAACCATTGTGGCGTTGCACGGTAGATAACTGGTTTTTTGGTACGCCAATCATGTGGATAACTATGCGTAAAGAAATCTAACTTTAATAACGCGCCTTTTTCTTCTAATAACTCAGTAATCATTGGATTCGCTTTGTCATAGAAAATTCCTTCAAAACCAGGTGCTTCATCTGTAAAGACCCCACGGCTGTCAACAGGAGAAATAACAGGTAAATCATATTTACGGCTAACGATATAGTCATCTTCACCATGCCCTGGTGCGGTATGAACTAAGCCAGTCCCGGCATCTAGCGTCACGTGGTCGCCTAGCATAACAAGTGATGTTCGATCATAGAATGGATGTTGAGCTGTCATACGATCTAATTTTTCACCAGAAAATTCTCGCAAGACTTCTACTTCTTCCCAACCAATCGCTTCTTTAACTGTTGCTAATAAATCTTTAGCAATTACAAATTTACGACCGTCTGCCTTCACTTCAACATACGTAAAATCAGGATTAACTGAAATACCTAAGTTGGCTGGTAATGTCCAAGGAGTTGTCGTCCAGATTACAAAGGCTGTCTCGTTATCTAAAAGACCTTTACCATCGGCCACATTAAAAGCTACGTAAATAGAAGGTGATTTTACATCTTTGTATTCAATTTCTGCTTCTGCTAGAGAAGATTCACTTGAAGGAGACCAATAAATTGGTTTTAAGCCTTTATAAATATAGCCTTTTTCTGCCATCTTACCAAAAACACGAATTTCTGCTGCTTCATACTCTGGATCTAACGTAATGTATGGATGTTCCCAATCGCCTGACACACCTAAACGTTTAAAATCGTTACGTTGTTTATCGACTTGTGATAAGGCATACTCTTTACATTTTTCGCGATACTCAGCGACAGTCATTTCTTTACGTTTAACCCCTTTATTGGTTAACACTTGCTCAATTGGTAAACCATGAGTATCCCAACCAGGCACATAAGGAGAACGGAAACCAGACATTGATTTTGAACGAATAATAATATCTTTACTGATTTTATTCAAAGAATGTCCTAAATGAATATTTCCGTTTGCATACGGAGGGCCATCATGTAAAACAAAGGTTGGTTTTCCTTCGTTTAATTTTTGACGTTGTTCATATAAGCCTTTTTTTTCCCAGTCTTTTTGCCATTCTGCTTCACGGTTTGGCAAGTTCCCACGCATTGGAAAAGCTGTTTTTCCTAATTGCAATGTTTCTTTCATTTTCATATGCATTTGCCTCGCTTTCATTTTATCGATTTAATTGTGTTAGTTCATACTAAAGATGAACGATAGCTGATAAAAGTAGATAAAAAAAGAGTACTCCATCCCAAGGGACGAAGTACTCGTGTTACCACCCAAATTCAAAGTAGAGTTGCCCCTACTTTCTCTGAAATTGATAACGGTAATTATCCGGCAATTCCTACTCAAGTGTTCAGAACTGCATCTAGGATAGAGGATCTGTTTAATGCCAGTGTCTGTCAAACTTTCACTATCATTGACTCGCTGCTAAGAATAAACATTAAACGTTCTGTTCTATCTATTTTGATTCTTCTTCAATTGTTTCTTCAGTGACTTCAATTACAGGCTTTTTTTCTACTACAGCATCTGTGTTCTCTTCAGAGTTTACAACAGTTTCATTTTCGTTGTCAAGGTCTTGTTCATCAAGAATTTCCTTAACTGCTGTATGTTTGTCTCCGACATAACTAGAAAAAGGCTTTAAAATCTCTTCCCACTCTTCACTCTTCACTTGCTCTAATTGAGTTTCAAGCATTAAGCTTAAGCGTTGATGGAAGACACGTGTTTTCTTCTTCAAGTCTTCTGTTTCCCCAGCTAATTGGCGAGCACGTTCAATTGCTTCTGCTAAGATTTGTGTTGATTTCGCTTCAGCATCTGCAATCATTGCATTTGATTTACGTTCAGCTTCTACCAAGGTTTCTTTGGCTTGGTTATCTGCCGAAGTGATAATCATTTCTGATTCTTTGTTGGCACTTGATTTCACTTTATCAGCGGTATCTTGTGCAACAATAATTGATTGGTTCAATGCATCTTTCAATTCATTGAAGTATTGTAATTTTTCTTCTGCGTGTTTTAATGATTTCTCAAGTTCACGATTTTTTTGTAATGCATCTTCATAATCACGTGTGACTTGATCTAAAAAGTCATCTACATCGTCTTGGTTATAGCCTCTCATTTTTGTTGAGAAGTCTTTGTTTTGAATATCTAATGGAGTTAATGCCATATTCCTTCACCTCTTTGGATTATTTTTGTAAAACCCCTTATGAACACATTCTCATACTAATCCTGAAATAGCAAATATCTTACTTTTTTTATTATACACAACTTCGTCTGAATGAACAGCCAAAATGGTTTTCTTAAACAAAAGTTCGAGATTATTTTCTCAATACCCCTAAGAGGACACGAAATTTTTCTTTCTTTGTTTTTCCTTCTAATTCTTGAATCTGAAGGCGCCCAAATCCCCGTATCGAAACAATATCTAATAAGTCTAAAGCAAAATCTGGTCGTGTCGTTTCTGTCCAATTGACTTTTACTTTACCAGATTCGATCAATTGTTTTGATCGCTGCCTTGAAATATTAAATACGGCGGAAATCACACTATCCAGCCGCAAAGAGCTCATAGTCGTTCGCTCTTCTTGCCAACCATCCTTCGGTATCAAAATTTGTGTATAATCCCGTTCTTCTAAGCGAACAGTAATTTTACCAATTTTGTCGACTTGGTTAACAACGAAGCCAGCTACTTCTTGTGCTATAAAAACCTGCCACTTATCACCATCGGAAATAATATCTCCAAAGGCTTCCCTACGAACCCCAACATTCATCAAGGTGCCTAAAATTTTCCCATGAGATAATGTCGCAAATTTAGATGGATAAATAATTTCAAATAATACAACACCAAAATCTGTCTCTTCTGGTATGTAATACGCTGGATAAATCAAGCAGCGTTTTCGTTCTGCTTGCTCATAACCACCATAAAAAGTAAACGATAAATCACTGTTTTGTCGAATCAACGTTTCCAAAATATACGCCTGTCTAGGATCAAGAAAGTCTGTCAAATAAGGCGCGTATTGCATCTCCACTTGCTCTAGCCAATCCCCGACAGTGTCAATAAAAGGATGTTCATCTTTGCGGAAATGTTGATACACATTTGCGTTCATAGATAAATCATCCTTTCTAAAAGTTATTAATAAACAATAGCTCGTAAAATGACTGCTAAGCCACCCGCTGCTAGGTTAAGGACAATAATCCCTACCATTACGTTAAATCCAACCATTCCAATCCTTAAATTCAAACGGTCAAACAAACTTAAGTATGGTTCACAAATTCTAGAGAGCAAACGCCCGAAAGCAGAATCATATGCTCCTGGAAACCATGAAAGTAGCGCGTAAATCACTAGTAATCCTGAATAGATTTGAACGCCTTTGTATAATAGAGTAATCAGTGTTGCGATAATAACACCTCCCTAAGGCTTAGAAATCAAAGAATTGTTTGTTGGCTAAAGATTGTGCTGTCGCACTATCAATTTCCATATTCGCTGGTGTGCATAAGAAGATTTCATTGCCAACGCGCTGAATATCTCCGTCTAAAGCATACACAGTACCAGTTAAGAAATCAACGATGCGTCGTGCTTGGTCTTCTTCTACTAATGTAAAATTAACTAGCACAGCTTCTTCAGCAAATAAATGTTTCGCAATGCTCATTGCTTCTGAATACACACGTGGTTCAATAATAGTAATTTTATGTGTTTTTGCATTGGCGGTGCTTTCTTGTGCTCGTCTTGTATTCGTAGTCGCTGATTGATTAGAACTACGCATAGAAACCACTTTTTTCTCTGTGTAAGCAGCTTGTTGTGTGTCTCTTTCTTGATGCGCTTCAGCAGAACGATAGCGTGCAGAAGGTTTTTCAACTACAGGCTCACTTTGTTGTGTATAAGCTGGCTGATTGTAACTTTCCTGTTGTTGAACAGGGCGTTGTGGTTTAGGCCGAGCTGCACGACGCGGTGGTTCATTAACTGCTTTGCGCTCTTCATATTCTTCGTAGTTATCATAATAATCATCTTCTTCGCCAGATAAGCCAAAAAAGCTCGATAACGCATCCTTGTTAAAAATTGACATAAATTCCTCTCCTTTACGCATCTCTGAATAACGCTGTTCCGATTCGTATAAAAGTTGCACCTTCTTCAACTGCGATTGGGAAATCGTTACTCATTCCCATGCTAAGTTCTGTACAAGGAGCAAAAGATAAATGTTTCTCATTTACGGTCATTTGCAGCTCTTTTAATTCTCTAAATGTTGCATGTAATACTTCTTCACTTGCCCCAAAAGGTGCCATAGTCATTAGACCGACGATTTGAATTTTGTCCAAATCAGCAAGTTCTTGAATGAAAGGTAAGACGTCTTCTTTACGAAAGCCGTGCTTGCTTTCTTCCCCAGTTATATTCACTTCAACAAAACAACGAATAACTTTCGTTGCTCTTTTTTGAATTTCTTTGGCTAGACTCAGACTATCTAATGCATGAAAATAATCTATCTCATTAATAATTAATTTTACCTTCCTACGTTGTAAATTACCAATTAAATGCCACTGAATATCATTAAATTTTTCCAATCCAGCTTTCTTTTCTAGTAACTTATCTACTCGGTTTTCAGCTAAATTCTGGACACCAAGCTGAACAAGCTCTGCTGCTTCCTCAATTCCTACTGATTTAGTGACGCCAATCATTGTCACATCAGCAACAGAGCGCTGTGAGCTTTTGCATGCTAGCTGAAGTTGATTATTAATATTTGTTAAGTTTTCAGCTATCATTTCTAATCGATGCTCCTTATCGTTTTCTGCGGAAAAATGGTGGCGTACTTAATTCGTCATCATTGTGATTTGGTTCTTCACGGTGGAATGTGTCAAATTCTTTTTTGTCTACTTGTTCTAATGAAGATTCATCAACTTTTGGACGTGTATTTTGTTCTCTGCGAATATCCCAATCGCCAAAAGCACTTGCTTCTTCTTGTGATTTTGGTTGATCCATTTCCACAGATTGAGTTGTTTGTTGCATTGGTTGAACCGCTTGTCTTGTTTGACGGTGCGGTTTTCTATCCTTTTTTGATTCATCAATACCTGTAGCGATTACTGTTACACGAATTTCGTCGCCTAAATCTTCGTTGATTGATGTACCTAGGATGATGTTCACATCACCTGAAGCAGCATTTGTCACGATATCTGAAGCATCTTGCGCTTCAAACAAGGTCATATCTAAGCCACCAGTAATGTTTAATAAGACTTGTTCCGCACCATCGATTGATGTTTCTAACAATGGTGAAGAAATAGCTTTTTTCGTTGCTTCAATTACGCGTTCTTCGCCGCTCGCTACACCAATTCCCATTAAAGCTGTTCCTTGGTTTTCCATCACTGTTTTCACGTCAGCAAAGTCCAAGTTTACGTAACCTGGTGCAGTGATTAAATCTGAAATCCCTTGAACACCTTGACGTAATACATTATCAGCTTCTCTAAATGCTTCAAGCATTGGCGTTTTCTTGTCAACGACTTCTAATAAGCGGTTGTTTGAGATAATTAATAGTGTATCAACGTTTTCTTTTAATAAGGCAATTCCTTCAGCGGCAAAACGACCACGCTTTGGACCTTCAAAACTAAATGGACGAGTTACTACACCAACTGTTAAAGCGCCTAATTCTTTAGCGATTTTTGCAACTACTGGCGCAGCACCTGTACCAGTTCCGCCACCCATACCAGCAGTAATGAAAATCATATCCGCGCCTTGTAATGATTCTGAAATCACTTGTTCACTTTCTTCTGCAGCTTTTTGGCCAACTTCAGGTTGTGAACCAGCACCTAAACCACGAGTGTATTTAGGGCCTAATTGAATCACTGTTTCTGCTTTTGAATGTTTTAATGCTTGAACGTCTGTATTGGCTGTGATAAATTCCACGCCTTTAACGTTTTCTTCGATCATACGGTTTACAGCGTTTCCGCCGCCGCCACCTACACCGATAACTTTAATGACTGCACCGTTGTTAATGTTATTGTCTAATGAAAATTCCATGATATCGTATCCTCCTGTTTGTGTGATTAGTCGAAAATGTTCGAGAAGAAGTCTTTGATTTTGCCTGTCACTTTTTCACCAGACTCACGTTCGTTGAATTCTTCGTATTCTTCTTGAGGCTGTTCAGCATATGTGTCATAGCGAACTTCTTGTTGGACAGCGACTGATTGTGCTGGTTTCGATTTTTCACCAGGGATTGCATATTTGGCAATGTGATAAATATCGTTTAGTTGCGCTGAATATTCCACAATGCTAATGACATTAGCAAAGACTGGGTTACGTAAGCCCATGTGATTTGGTACGTATAGTTTTACGTTGGCTTCAAAAATCTCTTGCGCCAAATCGACAATACCTGGCATACTAGCGGCGCCACCAGTTAACACAACGCCTCCAGGTAATTCAAACGCATCAATTTCATCCAGAACTTCTTTTGATTTTCTCAAAATTTGTTCCACACGCGCTTCAATAATTTCTGAAAGGTAACGTTCGTCCACTCTTACAGGCTCTGACTTACCGATAACATCAACAGGAAACTCTTCGTTTGCTGAAGTTCTTTCTGGATAAGCATCCCCATAATTAATTTTTAAGGCTTCGGCGTTGTTAAAAGAAGTATTCAATACGATTGAGATATCTTTCGTGATGAACT
This sequence comes from Enterococcus sp. DIV2467a, assembly GCF_050532945.1. Taxonomy (NCBI): domain Bacteria; kingdom Bacillati; phylum Bacillota; class Bacilli; order Lactobacillales; family Enterococcaceae; genus Enterococcus; species Enterococcus sp. DIV2467a. The sequence continues at coordinate 2,133,844 of NZ_CP172896.1, forward strand.
CGCCGCCTTCTTGGTTAACATGAGTAAATTTCAATTGTTTGTCGTGGATAACAGATGTCGTTGTTTGACCGCCACCCATATCAATGACAATTGTTCCAAAGTCTTTTTCGCCATCTGTTAAAATTGTTTCTGTTAAAGCAAGCGGTGTAATCACTAATTCGTTAATTCCTAAGCCAGCTTTTTCAACACATTTACGGATGTTATGGATGATTGTTTTTGGTCCAGTATAGACAACGCCAAACATCTCCATGCGAACGCCAAGCATTCCACGTGGGTCTTTGATGCCTTCAAAGCCGTCGACGGTAAAGTCTTGCGGTAAGATTGCAACAATTTGACGTTCAGGAGGAGTTGAACGAACCAAAGCTGCAGATGCGACGTTGCGCACATCCTCATCTGTAATTTCTTTTGATTCACTGCTAACAGCTATCATTCCTTGACAGCTTTCTACTTCTAATAAATTCGCTGGTAATCCAACATTTACGCTTTTAATTTGAATGCCGGCTTTTTCTTCGGCTTGTCGAACGGCCCGTTGGATTGCTTGAACTGTTTGATCAATATCGACGACAATCCCTCGATTCAAACCGTCTGATTTTGCATTTCCAACGCCGATGATGTTCATTTGACCTTCAATATATTCAGCGACAACTACTTTGACAGAAGTTGTACCAATATCGAGGCCTACATACATTCCTGTTTTTGCCATGAACGGAATTCCTCCTCCTATTAATTCCAATATCTAAGCGGACAAAGGCGTCCGTTTAACTATCTCTTTTTTAGTATTATTCACTTCTTCCAATTTTACCATAAAAATGGGGGTTTTAGAAAGCAGATTATACGAATTTGTTCGTTAATTTTTGAAACATTTTTGTAAAAAACTTATTCTGCTTGTTGCACTTCTTGATTTTCTCCATTTGTCGGCGTACCGTTATTCGCTCCATCCGTTGCTACGCCTGCATTTGGGTCCACAACTTCTTGATTTTCAACCGCTGAATCTTCGGAAACTTCACTGCCCGTTTCTTCACTTTCTTTTTCATACGGATAAGAAAAAATGCCGACTTCCATATCAACGATTCCAGGTTTGTCCATTTGTTCGGCTACTTGTGAATAATAAGCCATTTTCTCACTTAAATCAGAAATATTAACAATCACTCGGTTTCCATCATTCATATAGACATTAATCAAGTCTTTATTGGTTTTGGATGGTGCATATTTAATTTCTGAAATTCCTTGTTTAATTTCTTGAGGTAATTTGTTGTAAGAGGCCATTAATTCAGGGATTAATTTATCCTCTTTGAAATTCTCAAAAATTGGTTTGCCACTTTCAGCAGCCTTGGTGGTTTCCGCCAAAGTTTTACCATTCTCTAAAATCGGATGATAGCCGCCTTTAGTCGCAGCAAGAGCGACAATTTGATACTCTTGAATATCAATTTTAAATGAATTAATACCATTTAACTTAATGTTCGCCTTTTTTATAATTGGAAACTTTTTCTGAATATTTGCAGAAAAATAATTTCTATTTGAATACTGCTCCCATAAGCCACTGCCCGTTTCAAGTTTTGACTGCTGAATAATCGCTTGACTCTCCACACTTTTGTTACCTGAAACTGTTACTTCACTCAATCGACTAAGAGGCGAAACAAAATACAATGCCACTAAAATGGCTGTCCCTAAACAAGTTAAAATAAAGGCTAAACGCCTATATAAGCGCTTGTTCCGTGTTTTCTTAACGTTCGGTAAACGATCTGCAAAATGCTCCTCTTCTTCCACTGTTTCTTGTGGAAGATGTTGTTGAGGCTCTTCTTGACTTTGTTCTTGTAAAGTGATGGTGACTTCTGCTTGTTCGTTTTCACCTTTTGAAGCAGCTTCTTCCGCTTGCTTCTTCAAATATTCTTGGTTTTGTTTTTGCCAAGGTGTCAGTTCAGGTTGAGACTCTTCCGATTTTTTTGGAGGTAATGGTTTTCTTTTTTTGAATATATCGTTCTCGTTACTAATCTTCCACACCTCCTATCTCAGACTAACGTTTTCACAACTTGATACAAACGATCACTTGCATCTGGGATGCCTTCCCCTTTGGACGCCGTTGCCATCTGTTGTCTTTTTTCATTGTTTAATAAAATATCATCAATTGCCGCAACTAAACGAGCGCCGGTCAATTCTGCATCTGGAATCATTTCAACAGCACCAACTTTTACTAAGCTTTGCGCGTTTTTCGTTTGATGATCATTCGTGACGTAAGGACTCGGAATTAAAATTGCTGGTAATCCTAATGCGGTGAACTCCGCAATTGAGGTTGCTCCTGCACGTCCCACCATTAAATCCGTATTAGCCATCACTTCAACCATTTTATCAATATACGGTTGCACACTTATGTTTGTCAATTTCTTTTCAGAAAGCTTTAGACTTTCTTGAAGTTCCTGATAATATCTTTCTCCTGAAGCGTATAAAACTTGATACTCTCTCTCTTCAAACAAAGGAAAGGCCTGTTCAAACGCTTGATTGATTTTCAAGGCGCCACGACTTCCGCCAAATAAAACCACCGTTTTCTTTGCTGGATCCAAGCCAAACTCTGATAAAATAGCTGACTTTTCCACCGTTACGACTTCTTGTCCCCGCGGGTTCCCTGTTAAAATTGTTTTTTCTTTCGGGAAAAAACTAGCGACATCTGGAAAACAAATCGCAATTTTATCCACATAACGACTTAAAAATTTATTTGTCATTCCGGGGATACTATTTTGTTCATGAATAATTGTCGGTATTTTCAATTGGTGGGCCGCATAAACTACTGCACCAGAAACATAACCGCCTGTACCAATGACCACATCTGGTTGAAATTCACGAATAATTTTTTTTGCTTTATTAATGCTTGTTAAAAATAAATAAATTGTTTTAAAATTTTGAGGACTTAGCGAACGCTTGAATCCTTGAATTTTAATCGTTTTAAATGGAATTTTCGCCTTTGGCACAATTTGACTTTCTAGACCATTTTCTGTTCCCACATACAAGAATTCTGTTGCAGGTGCTTCTTTTTTGACGTGTTCGACGAAGGATAACGCAGGATAGATATGCCCACCTGTGCCACCACCAGTTACTAGTATCTTCATTTTCTCACATTTCACTTTCTTTTAATTGTTGAACAGCTTGCATAAAGGCTTCCCCGCGTACTTCGAAATTCGGGTATTGATCCCAACTTGCGCAAGCAGGTGATAGTAAAATAGTATCATCTTTTTCCGAATAATCAAAGGCAATGGTAACCGCCGTTTGAACATTTTCAGCAAATAAAATTGTTTCAATGTTCGCTTTTTTAGCAGCTTCCGCCAATTTTTCTTTAGTTTCTCCAAATAAAACAATTGCTTTGAGTCCCAGCAGAGCAGGAACCAATTCATCAAATGAGTTACCGCGATCCAAGCCACCCGCAAGTAAAAGTAGTTTTTGGTTGTCAAACCCACTTAACGCCATCTCTGTAGCTAAAATATTGGTTGCTTTTGAATCGTTATAAAAACGTCTTTGCTGAACTTCGCCAACAAATTGCGTTCGATGGGGAACGCCTGAAAAGTTTGTCAAAGTTTGTCTAATCTGAGCATTCGATACATTTTTTAATTTAGCTACACAAATCGCTGCGAGTGCATTTTCAATATTGTGACTACCAGGAATCCCTAGCTCATCGGCGGGCATAATATATTCTTCATTGAAATATAATTTCCCATCTAAAAGATAAGCCCCTTCTACTGCTTCTTTCGTTGAAAAAGGCAATACGTTGGCAGCTGTGGTTTTGGCTAACGTTTGAAGCTCTACTTGATTCCAATTTAAAATCAAGGTGTCCTCTGCGGTCATGTTTTTTTGAATGGCCCATTTTGCAGCAACATATTCTTTCCGCGAACCATGATAATCCAAGTGTGCCTCAAAAATATTTGTAATTACTGCAATTTGTGGGTGAAACGTCTCAATTCCCATTAACTGAAAACTAGAAAGTTCCATCACAAGATCATCCTTGGCTGTTGCTTCTTGAGCCACCGTACTCGCTGGAAAACCAATATTTCCCGCCAAACGTGCCTCACCAGCCGTTCTGTCAGCGTTTAGCAATAAACCAATCATCGTGGTCGTGGTTGTTTTGCCATTGGTGCCCGTAATGCCGACAATTGGACATTCGGCAATTTGACCTGCTAATTCCACCTCAGTTATGATAGGAATTTTCCGAGTTAGTGCTTCTGCCACAAGTGGATTTGTATAAGGAATACCAGGATTTTTAACGATTAGTTCAAATTCTTCATCCAACAATTCAATTGGATGCCCCCCTGTAACAACACGAATACCCAAGGTTAATAAATCTTGGGCGTCAGGGTTTTGATCAAATTGTTTTGCGTCATTAACGGTAACGAGCGCACCTAACTCATGTAAGAGTTTCGCTGCGCTGACACCACTTTTAGCTAGTCCTAAAACCAACACTTTTTTGTTTTGATAGGTTGTTATTTTTTTCATTGTCAATTTCCCCTTTGATAGATTAGAAAAGAATCCATAATGTGATTCCTGAACAGATTAAACCGACAGACCAAAAGACAAAATCAATTTTCCATTCAGACCAACCACACATTTCAAAATGGTGATGAATTGGTGACATTTTAAAAATCCGTCGACCAAATAATTTAAATGAAGCAACTTGTAAAATAACACTTGCTGTTTCACAAACGTAGACAAGTCCAATTAAAAGTAGCGTCCATTCTTGATGCAAAATAATTGAAATTGCTGCTAACAATCCACCTAATGCTAATGAACCAACATCACCCATGAAGATTTTTGCTGGTTTTCTATTATAAGGGAAAAAGCCAATCAGCCCACCAATCACACTTAGGCAGATAATCACAACATCAAATTGTTGTTGTTTCCAGGCAATAATTGCATAAGTACCAAATGAAATTGTTCCTAAACCAGCAACTAAGCCATCAATCCCATCTGTCAAATTCACGGCATTAGAAAAACCGACTAACCAAAAAATAATAAACACGCCATAAAAAATACCTAACGGAACTTCTGCTACTCCAAACAAATCTAAGGTGTCTGAAAAGCCTTCACTTCGATAAACAAAGTAGAAAACCAACCCACCAAAAATTTGACCAATTAATTTTTGACGAGAATTCAAGCCCATGTTCCGTTTTTTAAAGACTTTAATGAAATCATCTAAATAACCTAGCAAACCGTATAATACTAAAATAAATAGAATAATTAGTAGAGACGGCGTAAATTGGTGGAAAAACAACCCCATTGCTAATGAAGTAATCAAGCTGGCTACAAGGAAAACGACTCCCCCCATTGTAGGGGTACCTGTTTTCACGCTATGCCAAGTCGGGCCATCTTCACGAGTAACCTGCCCTTGTTTTTTCATTTGAAAATAGCCAATGAATAGTGGCATTACGCTCACTGTAATGGCAAAACTCACCACTATGGGAATAAAAATCTGTGTCCACTCCATGTTATCTCTCCTAATTATTCTACGTTATTATTCTGTGCCTTCTAAAGTCACGGTTAATTTTTTCTCCGTAATTTCAGTTTCAGCAGCGATACTTTGTTTCGTCACATAGCCTTCACCTTTAAACTCGACAGTCAAACCTAATAGATCGCCAAACTTGGTAACATCGCTCTTCGACCAGCCGGTTAAATCAGGCATATAGTTCGTTCCATTTGTGATCAAAATCAATTTCTGATTAGGCATTAATGTTTGACCAGCCGGCGTTGATTGTTTCTTGATTTTTTCACCATCACCGATAATCACAGGATCCACCCCGTTCACTTTGGCATTGGCCAACGCTTCCGCTGGTGTCATGTTTTTATAATCAGCAACTGTGACTTTATCAGAAGCTACTTTCGTTGTTTCCGGATCTGTCTCTTTAATGTCTAACGCTAATTTCATTAATGGGTTTGCAATTGCCGCCATTGCTTCTGAAGGCGAACCTGATTTTGCTTGTCTCAGTGTAATATACAAAACATATTCAGGATTATCCGCTGGGACCATTTCCACTACAGAAGACAAGACTTGACTTGCTCCATCAACGTACCCTTTACCATCTGAAATCTGGGCAGTTCCTGTTTTGGCAGCAACATGATAGCCTGGCACTTTATAAATATCATACGCAATCCCGTAAGTCGGGTCTTCAACAGTATCAATCATGTACGTACGAATCTGTTGAGCTGTTTGCGCTTTGATTGGGGTTCCTACGATTTGTGGTTCCGTAATCGTTTCTTTTCCTGTATTTTTGTCAACAATTTTGCTGATGTAATGAGGTTGCAACATTGAACCGTCATTTGCAATAGCTGAGAAACCTTTCATCATTTGGAAATTAGTAACCGTAATCCCTTGACCAAAAGCTGAATTGGCCCGATCAACAATATTATTATCTGGAAGTTTCCCAGTGTGTTCTGAAGTTAAACCTGAATGTGTGCTTGAACCAAACCCAAATTTTTTCAAATATTCGACCCACTTGTCGCCACCCATTCGTTGTTCCAAGTTCACCATTCCGATATTACTAGACCAAGAGATAGCTTGACGATAAGTTAAAGACGTTTTGTCTTTTAAATTGCCGACATCATGGTCGTTAATCGTGGTGTCACCAACAGTGATACCACCTATACGGTTAAATGATTCATTTGGATTAAACAATCCTTGCTCAATAGCAGCCGCCGACGTAAATAATTTAAGCGTTGAGCCAGGTTCATACGGACTTTCAACCAATAGGTTCTGCCACGTGCCATTATTGTCTAATCCTTGTTTCGTTTCAGGATTAAATGTTGGCCGTTGAGACATGGCAACAATTTCGCCTGTTTTTGCTTCCATTAACATGGCAGTCATGGAAACTGGTTCATATTTTTCATTAACTTGCGTCATCAAATCTTCTAAGGTATTTTGCAAGCGACTATCTAGCGTTGTGTAAATATCTTGACCATCCACTGCTTTTTTCTCTTCCGCCACAGTTCCTGGTAAGGCATTACCGTAAATATCTTTTTCAAAATACACACGGCCATCGGTTCCGCTTAAAATATCATTATAGGCCTGTTCTAGTCCCATCGCGCCTACTAAGCCTTCTTTATCATCATCTGGATTGGCTGCTTTTGTATAGCCAATAAAGTGAGAAGCAAACTGCCCATTGGGATATAATCTGGCTGGATGTTCATTGAAATAAACACCTGAGATTTTTTTCTTTTTCAAATCTGCTTCAATTTTTTGGCGTGTTTCCAAGGTGATGTTTTGACCACCCGTACCAAATTCCACTTGATATTGTGTTGACCCATCTTCATGGATCCCATTATTCAAGTATTTCAATGCTGTTTTTTTGTCTAGTTTGGTATATTTCGCTAAAATTTCAGCAATATCATCGAAGTCTTTTTTCTCCGCATATAGCTTTTCATTATTTTGTCCCGTATATTTTTTTGATAATACGACATATAACGAATAGGAAGTAGCATCTTCTGCGATTGGATTACCATATCGATCTAAAATTGATCCTCGCTTAGCTTTTACCACTTGGCTTCCTTCATATAAAGAAGCTGTTTTTTCCTTTAGCGATACACCGGCTACTTTGCCTGTTGCCACAATGTATGTCGTTCTAAAGGCAAATAAAAAGAACAATCCAATACTCGTAGCGAATAAAATGATGCCTACTTTTTTACGATTGTTCATCGGATTTAAGTTTTTCTTTTTCATGAATTGTTTAAATTTATGTCTTTTACTCATTATTTAACAGTCCTAACATTGTCGCCGTTATTTTCTAGTCCTTGTTTTTTAGCGACATCTTTGATTCGATCTGATTTAGAAAGTTCGCTTCTTTCTTGTTCCAATTTCAAAGCGTTATCTTCCTTTTCTTTAATGACTGCTTGTGTTTCTGTAATATCGTTCATGGTTTGGACAATTGTCGTTCTTACTTGAATTGTCGCAATTGCAATACCAATCGTTGCACAAACTAATACAACACCGATTAATTTTTCTAGTAAAGAGACATTTTTTAGTTTCTTTTTGGGTAATAGAGTGGGGACAGGTAGTGTTTCCTCTTGCATTTTTCTGTCTTGCTCTGTTGCCACAGTTGGCTGATCCATTTCTGGTGCTTCATAATGGAAATCATTTACTTTCTTCAATTCAGCCATGTGTCTACCCCTCTCTCTATCTAGATTTTATTTTTTCGGCAATGCGTAACTTCGCACTTCGTGAACGATTATTCTCAGATAACTCACTGTCACTTGGTAAAATTGGTTTTCTAGTAATTACTTTTAATTCTGGTTGAAATTCTTCTGGTACCACTGGAATGCCTGGTGGCAAATCTTGTACCGTACTGTATTCTTTAAACATTGTTTTAACAATACGATCTTCTAACGAATGGAACGTAATCACACTGATTCTGCCATTTTTCGCTAGCAAATCAATTGCTTGTTCTAGCGACTCTTCAACTGCCCCTAATTCATCATTAACGGCAATGCGAATTGCTTGGAAAATTCGTTTTGCAGGATGTCCACCTTTGCGTCTTGCTGGAGCTGGAATCGCCGTCTTAATAATCTCAACAAGTTCACCTGTTGTTTCAATTGGCTGCTTTTCACGAACACGTTCAATTTCTCGAGCAATCTGTTTCGAAAATTTCTCTTCCCCATAACGAAAGAAAATTTTTACTAACTCACTATAGCTATACGTATTCACCACTTCGCGAGCCGTCAAGGGTGCGTCTTGATCCATGCGCATATCTAAGGGCGCGTCTTGATGATAGCTAAAACCACGTTCCGCTTCATCTAATTGTGGTGAAGAAACACCTAGATCGTATAGAATCCCATCAACATGGAACACCCCGTGTTCTGCCAATTCTTCTTTAATATTTCTAAAATTTGATTTGATGAAGGTCACTTGACCTTTGTCTACATATTTCTGCAAACGAGTCTTAGCATGTGCCAACGCTTTTTGGTCTTGATCAAAGGCATATAAATGACCGTGCTCATTCAATTGTGTCAGTAAGTATTCACTATGTCCGGCACCACCGAGTGTGCAATCTACGTATACGCCATCCGGCTTCACTTGTAATCCATCCACTGTTTCTTTTAAAAGAACGGTGTAATGGCGAAATTCTTCAGTCATCATTTGCCTCATTCCTAAAATCCAAAATCAATCATTGTTTCTGCTAATTCATCAAAGTTTTCTTCAGCTTCATCAGAGAATGCATGCCAACGTTCGTCACTCCAAATTTCAATTCGGTTAGAGACGCCGATAACAACACAGCCTTTTTCTAAACTGGCATGTGTTCGTAAATTCGCCGGAATATTGATACGACCTTGCTTATCAATCTCACATTCTGTTGCAGCGGAATAAAAGAATCGTACAAAGGTACGTGCATCTTTCTTAGCTAAGGGCATTTCTTGAAGTTTTGCTTCAAGTTGTGACCATTCATTTAAAGGATAACCAAATAAACAGCCATCCATCCCTCTCGTTACCACAAATTTTTCACCAAGTTCCTCACGAAACTTTGATGGAACGATTAGGCGGCCTTTGGCATCGATATTATGTTGGTATTCACCCATAAGCATAGCCAATACACCCGCTTTTCCACTTGATAGAACAAGTCTACCACATCCCACCACTTTCTACCACTATAAATCTAAAAACTTCTATTTTTTAACTGTTATTTAAAATTTCTGTAATATTTACAGGGTTTTATGTAACAAGCATCACCCAACAAAAAATGTTATTATAACAAGGTTTTTACTATGTTTTTTATAAAATAACCCCACAAATAACAAAAAAACCCCACGGAGTGGGGAGTTGTGGGGGACATTTTCCCACAGCGTATTTCCCCTATTGTCTCCACGCTTTATTACAGTAGATAATGACTGATATTTAGCAAGATAAGCAACACATACAACACAAACGTTAGTAAAAACGTCAACCGCCAAAACATCTTGAAATATCGTCTATATAAAATCTCTCCATAATAATAAGCTTGAAACAGGGCAACAGCGACTCCTAATAACAAAATAGAAATCACAAAATACGGCATAATCGATTCATCATAACTATCTTTGGATAACTCATGGATCCCTATGAATAAAAACGGAATGGCCAAATCCGGTGCTTTTATTTTCCAACGTTCCGTTAGGGAAAAAGTGGACACGAGAAAATTGCATGCAAAGAGCACAATTACCGGAAAAATATACCAAAATAACATTATTGCCGAAAACGACACCATTCTCTCAACAAATCCTTTCATTCCACCTGCTATAACTATACTTCATCAACGTTACACAGATGTTTCATTTCGTTTAAATATATGTGCTAAAAGCCCTTTTTGCTTGCTTTTTCATATAAAAAACGGATTACTTATCAAACCATTTTCAAAACGAGGCCTCACCTATCGCGGCCACTTATTTTTGAATGTTTTTTATAAGCTTTTCTTCTCGTATTGTGTCATACTTCTATTATAATGGATTTAGAACAAAAAATGTTGATTCGGGGTGAATCTTTTGATTAATTATTTATTATTGAAAAATGACTATTTTGAACCTTGTTCACCAGACGATGAAGCCCTAAGTTGGATTTCGGTAGAATCTCCTACAGAAGAAGAAATCGAGCGTCTCGTCAATCAATACCACTTACCAACAGATTATCTTACCGGCGTTTTAGATGATGAAGAAAATGCTCGAGTGGAAGGTTTCCGCCACGAAAAATTACAAACGCCTACGTTACTTTTATTTCGTTATCCCAAAGCTAGTATCAGTCCTAGTGGCTATCTGCAAGTAGAAACGGTGCCGATTGCTTTAATCGCAACCGTCGATAACAAACTAATTACTGTTAGCAATGGGCCTAACGACATCGTTCATGGGATCCAAAAAGAGGCGTTCACCCATCAAGATCTTTCTATTGAGAAGGCCTTAATTTTAGCCCTTTCATGGAAGATGGCCCTTTCCTTCAATAAAAACTTACAAGCACTTATCCAACAAACCAACAAACTTGAAGGAGAGCTCCAAGTAGCCACAGAAAATAGTCAATTGTATCAGATTATGGACATTCAAAAAAGTCTAGTTTATTTCGAAGCAGCTTTAACGGATAATTTAAAAGTATTAAAACGTTTATATAGCGCTGAAATTTTTAATCATCCAGAAAAACATTTGCCATTTTTAAGGGATATTCTGATTGAACTAGAACAAGGACTGAATACGACTAAAATACAACTAAAATTAGTTGATAACATTAGTAATACTTTTTCAGCAATCGTTTCAAATAACTTAAATAATGTCATGAAAATTTTAACATCCTTAACAATTGTCCTGACCATTCCAACCATCATCGGAGGAATTTACGGCATGAATGTGAAACTCCCTTTTGCAGAGCATGAATATTCCTTTTGGATTATTTTTGCCATCACTACCTTAATCTGCATAATTAGTATTCGAATTTTAAAGAAAAAGAATCTCTTATAACTTTAGGTTGCTGTTTTCAGGAAAAGGTTGTACACTATTAGCAGAAATTAAAAAGGACGTGTCATTTATGAACGACAAAGAACAAAGTCGCTTTTCAAAAATCACGAAAGTCGTGGTTTGGCTAATGCTGATCGCAATTGTAGGTTCAACTGTTTTAACAGCGATTCTTAGTCTTTAAACTGGAGAACTTTTTCACACATTAAAAGTAAAAAAACAGCCCCTTCTATCAATTGAAGGGGCTGTTTTTTTTACTTACTCAAATAGAGCGGCTATTTTTTCGCCATCGCCAACAGCTCTTGTGCATGTTCAATGGTTAATTTCGTAATTTCACTTCCTGCGAGCATACGCGCAATTTCGTTTACTCGCTCTTTTTCAGATAAAATTCGGACGCTTGTTTCTGTCCGACCCGCCACGATTTCTTTTTCAATAAAATAATGTTCATCGGCAACGGCCGCCACTTGTGGCAAGTGCGTGATACACAACACCTGCGAATTTTCTGAAATTTGATAAATTTTATCGGCAATCGCCTGTGCTACTCGGCCACTGACTCCTGTATCTACTTCATCAAAAACAATACTAGTGATCCCTTGCGTTTGAGAAAAGATTGTTTTCATAGCCAGCATCACTCGCGAAAGTTCTCCGCCAGAAGCCACCCGAACTAACGGTTTTAATGGTTCCCCTGGGTTAGTAGTAATATAAAATTCTACTCCGTCTAAGCCATTTTCTTGTAAATGCTCAAGTTCTGTAAAGCGGACTTCAAATTCAGTTCGCTCCAAATATAGTTCTTTTAATTCGGTTAAAATTTGTTGTTCGAGCTCTTTGGCTAGGCGCTTTCGTTCTTTTCGTAAAGCTAACGCTTGTTGATGAACCGCTTGTTGTTTCTCTGCAAGCAACGCTTCTAAGTCACCTGTACCACCTTCCAAAAAATCAGCCTCTGCTAACTCTTTGGTGATTTCTTCATAGTAAGATAAAATCGTTTCGATTGAATCGCCATATTTACGTTTCATTTGACGGATTAATTCCAAACGATTTTCTACTTCATTCAAGCGACCTTCGTCTAGTTCTAAGCCATCAATTAACCTAGAAAGATCTCCACTGGCTTCTTGTAGTAAGTAGTAAGCATTTTGAACAGTATCTGACAATGATTTATATTCTGGATCAAGGGATTCAATCGAAGCGAGTTCATTCATACTTGTTCCGATTTTATCCAAACTACTATCGTCTTCACCATTTAGCGCGGCATAACTAATCGTCAGTGCATCAGCAATCTTTTGAAAATTGTTCAGTTTATTGCGTTCTTCTAACAATTGTTCTTCTTCGCCAGCGACTAACTGTGCACTAGCAATTTCATCACTTTGAAAATGAAGCATGTCCATTCTTTGGGCAAATTCTTTTTCATTTTTTTGTCGCTTTCTGACTTTGGCTTCGAGTGCGCGATACTCTTGATACGCCTGTGTATATTTTTCTTTGACTGCTAAAAGTTTTTTCCCACCAAATTCATCTAACATATCAATATGGCGTTCACTTTGCATCAATTCTTGATGTTCGTTTTGGCCATGAATATCTACTAAATATTCCCCAATTCTTTTTAAATTAGTAATGTTGACAATCCGTCCGTTGACACGGCAAACATTTTTACCAGAAGCGGAAATATCTCGTTGAATCACTAAAGAATCTTCTTCTGTTTCAATACCTAATTCTTCTAATAATTGCTTTAATTCTTGACTTTTCGGCATTGAAAAAAGTCCTTCTAAGGTGCATTTATTTGCTCCTTGACGAATATAGTCACTGGAGCCGCGTCCGCCTGTGAGTAATCCCATTGCATCAATAATGATGGATTTCCCCGCACCCGTTTCTCCCGTTAAAACGGTCATACCCATTTGAAACTCTAATTGTAACGAAGAGATAATCGCAAAATTTTTCACGGAAAGTTCTTGTAACATCTTGTTCACCTCATTCTTTATAGATAGCTTAACAGCTCTTTATGAAGTTTTTCTGCTGCTTCCTCAGTTCGCGCAATCATGAGAACACTATCATCATCGTTGATGACGGCAAAAAGTTTCTCTTGGTAATTCTTTTCGATTAAACTACCACACGCCGCCGCATTGCCAGGAATGGTTCGTAATACGACATATTTTTCCATTTGTTCTGCAGCTACAAAGGCATCTTTTAAAAGCTTTGCAAGTTTAGCACTCGTATTAGCTTGTGTTTCTAATGGAAGGCTATACCGATAACCCCCTTCTGCAGATGGAACTTTGATCAGTTTCATATCTTTAATGTCGCGAGAAATTGTTGCTTGTGTTACAGCTACGCCCTTTTCTTGTAAGTAGTTGACAAAATCTTCTTGCTTTTGAATATTTTTTTCAGTCAATAAACGTGTAATTAAACGGTGTCTATCTTGCTTTCTCATGGCGCCGCTCTCCTTTTCAGTTTACTCTTGCCCTCATCATAGCTTATTTTTATGCATTTTAAAAGACTAAACAAAGAAAAGAATAACAAAAAGCAAGGGAAGCTCCGCTGACTTTTTGTTATTCTCTACTTCTATTCTGCTGGAAGTTCAATTCCTAATTCATCTTTTAAATAGGTAGTTAAATTAGTCGTTTCTTTGGTTAATTCATTGACAACATTCCACGTTTTGCCAATCGCTCGGCGATTCCTTTGGGTTAATTCTTCAGCAGGTTGCTGCTCGTCTTCTAAACGTAAAGAACCGTATTGATAGCCCATTATTAACCCCTTATTCCATTCCTTATCCCAATAAACATAAAACAAATAGGTCTCACCAGCTTCTAAATAAAAATCTCCTTCATACTGTAGTATTTCAACAAGCTGACGACTTTGCTGAATTGGCGCCATTCGTCTTGTTGCACGCCCACGATTCAATTTATCAACATTTTCTTTCGCATCATTTAAAAACATTCGCCCTTCTTCCATAATGCCACCTGGTCGCGCAAATTCAATCGTAGATGCTAATTCGCCTTGAATATTTTTTAGTACTTGGATTTTCCCAAATGTCCATGGATAGATTTCTCCATTATAGGGACTACTAGGATCATTAGCAGGCGCGTCTGCTTTATCTAAAGAAAGAACTTTGCCAATAACAATATTTGTTGACAAAGATTGGATATCTTTTGGGATTTCAGGATTATACATTAACAGTCGTTGCGATCCACCGGATTGATTAATAACTTTACTTTGGTCAATTTCATCAAGATATGAATAATATTTTCTTTCTGAAGAATCAATACTATTTTTCAAAGCTTTTTTCTTTAATGAAGTGGAAGTTGTTGTTATTTTTTCAGCAGCAACTTGTTTCTTCTCGTTCTCTTTAACGAAATTAATCATTAAGAAAGCGCACGCCAATAAAGAAAGCGCTAACAAAAATACTATGGGATTTTTTTTCATTTTTTCACCACCCATATATTCTTGCTAAGATATCATTATTCGCTTTATCAACAGCAAGATTTGTATTAGTACTTACAGAACGTATCATAATGCCATTTGAATGTGCAATCCCGAGCGCATGCCCAATTTCATGTCTAGCAATAGTCCCATTCTTCATCGATGAAGCCCGTGAATACATAGTATTATAATTAATTTTAGCATAGTAGTAGTTTATTCGCGGAGCTTCTCGCATCCCAGTTGCAATCATCCTATCTCTGCCATCAAAAAAATCTGTAACCCCACCTATTCCCAGATTTAACTTTGTTGAATAAAAATCAATTGATGTCCCATAGTTATTTCCTTGTTTATAAATATACAAAGGATTCCCCCACGGAGTATACATCCAATTTCTAATCGCTGTATCGGTATTACCAAATGTTGCGGTTGGTCCTAGCCAATAACTAATTCCATTAATTCCTCTCGATAATATGCCAGGAAACCTAGAGGCTGCAAATGTATCAACACTAGTACTCAAAACGATTGCTACAAAAAAAACCAGAAATTAATAACTTCATTTTTTTCATTTTTTTACCTCTCTATTCAATTACTTGGTCTTACTAAAATAGTTTGTCTGATCAGAACTATCCTTAGTTTAACATTAAAAAACACATCAGTAAATTAAAATTAAATTAAATAATATCGATAATGTTTTTTTAATTATTATTTAAAAAATATTAGTTTTAAAAATGTTATTTTCTCACAATAAAACAAGAGCCAATAAGTCTATTTCAACGATTATTTTTATTTAAATTCCTTTTTATCATTATTAAATGTCTCACCAATTTATTTATAAAATAAAAAAAGGACCTGAGACAGCTATACTTCTAATGACTGTCTCAGATCCCTTTTTATTTAATTGCTTAGTCTACAAAATTTGCTGCCTTTCTCATCATTCCGCTAATTTTTGATGCGCATGCGCGACAACTTCTTCAATGGATTCTGTTGCTTGATAGGATCCTTCTCCTTCAACAGAAACTAAGTGTGCCAAAAATTCAATGTTTCCTTCGCCACCAGTGATTGGTGAAAAATCTAAGTTTTTCACATCATAACCGTTATTCATGGCAAAGCGTGTAATTTCCTCCACAACCATTTGATGGGTTTCTGGATCACGCACGATTCCTTTTTTCCCAACAAACTCTTTGCCAGCTTCGAATTGTGGCTTAATTAACGCCACCACACTACCACCTTTTTTCAAAATATCATGAAGAGGTGGCAAAATTAAGCGTAATGAAATAAAGGAAACATCAATCGTTGCAATATCCGGCACCCCTTCGGTGAAATCTTCGGGTTTACTATAGCGAAAATTGGTACGTTCCATTACCACCACGCGTTCATCTTGCCGAATTTTCCATGCTAGTTGGTTATAGCCAACATCTAAAGCGTAACTCAAACGAGCCCCATTTTGTAAAGCAACATCGGTAAAACCACCTGTGGAGGAACCAATATCTAGCATTGTTTTGCCTTGAACGTTGATTGCAAAAACATTTAGTGCCTTCTCTAGTTTTAAGCCCCCACGAGAAACATAAGGCATTACTTGGCCCTTAGTATGTAAGGGTGTCTCCACAGAAATTTTTTCCCCTGGTTTATCTAAACGTTCATTTTTATCATTGTAAACCAAACCAGCCATCACGCTGCGTTTGGCTTTTTCTCGTGTTTCAAATAGTCCTTGATTAAACGCCAAGACATCGACGCGTTCTTTTTTCATAAGTGCCTTCTTTCTATCTCAATTGTAACTGAGTTAACAAGTTTGCTAAATGTTCTTCTGAAAAGTTGGGAACATTTGCTTTGATTTTTTCTAAAACAGCGCTGCCTTCTGCTAATTGATGTGTTAGCGCATCTTTCGCGCCAGCAATCCCTAGAAGAGCTGGATACGTACTTTTATTCAACGCTTCATCTCGGCCTACTTTTTTACCTAAATCTGCTTCTGTACTTGTGGCATCTAATAAGTCATCACGAATTTGAAAAGCCAAGCCATAGTGATGCGCAAACTGTGTCAGTAAACCAATGACTTCTTCTGTTTGATTGGCTAATACGCCCCCAGCAATTAAGGCGAATTCAATTAGCGCTCCGGTTTTCTTTTCATGAACAGCCGCTAACTCTTCTAAAGTCAAGCTGACTTTTTCTCCTTCAATATCACCCATTTGGCCGGCAACCATGCCTTGATTCCCCGCTGCCTTTGCCAGTTGTTGCATCAGTAAAACTTTTTCACTTAAGCCTAATTGACTCAAAGAAAGTAACTGAAATGCACCTGTTAATAAGCCGTCCCCTGCTAAAATGGCAGTCGCTTCACCAAACACTTTATGATTGGTTGGTTTGCCACGACGTAAATCATCATCGTCCATTGCTGGTAAATCATCATGAATTAATGAATACGTATGAATCATCTCTAAAGAGGCAGCCACTTGATAGTCTTGTGTTTCCATCTCTTTTTGAAAAGCGGCCACTGTTGTTAACACTAATAGCGGGCGTAATCGTTTGCCACCTGCGTGTATTGAGTAGAGCATTGCTTCTTTCAAACGCTCATTTTCAGTATATTCTGCGATAAAATCGACCATGACTTTTTCAACCAACGGTAAATGCTGTTGACTAAAATTCGTCATTACGCTTCCTCGCTCTCTTCAAAAACAATTTCTTCATTGTTTTCTGTCATCATTTTCGTTAAAGTTTTTTCCGCTTTTTCCAATGTATCTTGACATTGTTTACTTAATGCCATGCCCTCTTGAAAGGCAGCTAAGGCTTCTTCCAAAGGAACATCTCCTCGTTCTAAGCGCTGAACGATTTCTTCTAAGGCATTTAATGATTCTTCAAACGTTTTTTCTTTTGCTGGCATGTTAAAACTCCTCTTTTTTCGCTGTTATTGTTTCGACGTTTGCTTGAACTGTACCGTCAGCATAATGAATCGTTAATTGATCTGCTGGCTGTAACTCGGTAACAGTTTTAACGACACGGTCCTCTTTTGTAGTATAACTATATCCTCGACCCATAATTTTGAGTGGGCTGAGTAAGTCTAGTTGTTGAACAGCAGACGTGAATTGCTTTTGTTTGTTTAGGAACAATTGTGTCATTTGTGTTTGCAAGTTTCGTTGTAAAAATGCCAATTGTTGCTGACTTTCTCTTAATTGTCCCTTTGGTGTCTGTTGTTGCAATTGAGCGATAATTCCTTGGGCTTGACGTTGTTTTTTGTGATGAATTGTTGTCATTGCTTGGAAAAGACGTTGCGTCATTCGATCTAATTTAATCGTTTGACCTTCATAAAGTCGCTCAGGTTGCTTAAACACATAAGAGTTTTGTAGTCGTTGGAAACGTTCTGTTCGTTGTTGTAAGAGATATAAAAAGCTTTGTTCTAAACGACTACGCCGTTCACTAATTCTTAATAGTTCTTCATTTAAAACTGGTACCGCTAGTTCCGCTGCTGCCGTTGGCGTTGCCGCACGAACATCTGCTACCATATCGGCAATTGTCACATCTGTTTCGTGACCAACCGATGAAATAATCGGTGTGGTGGCAGCATGAATGGCTCGAGCCACTTTTTCTTCATTAAATGGCCATAAATCCTCGATTGAACCACCGCCACGGCCGATGATCATCGTATCAAAATCGCCTTGCGCATCGGCTCGCTGAATGTTCCGCACAATGTCATCCGCCGCCTGCTCGCCTTGGACCAAGGTTGGAAAAAGGACCAGTTGTGCAATCGGATACCGTCTTTTGACTGTCGTAATGATATCCCGAATAACAGCACCACTAGGACTTGTAACCACAGCGATTCGTTTGGGATAACGAGGCAACTGTTGTTTAGGCCCTTCAAAAAGTCCTTCTTTTCCTAGTTTTTCTCTTAATTCTGCCAATGCTTGATAAAGTGCACCTACACCATCTGGTTCCATATGTTCAATATAAATTTGATAGGAGCCGCTGTTTTCATAAAGCGAAATCCGCCCCACCACCATGACTTTCATGCCTTCTTTTGGTTGAAACTTCAATTTTTGAAAGGCTGATTTAAACATAATTGCAGAAATCTTCGCATGGTCATCTTTTAAACTGAAGTACTGATGCGCGTTCGCTCGGAAGCGAAAGTTCGAAATTTCACCTGTTAAATAGACACGTCCTAAGTAAGGGTCTGCATCAAATTTACGTTTTAAATACTTCGTTAAGGCTGTTACTGTTAAATACTGTTGCGTCATTTTTTCACCTTACTTTTGTTTTTTTGCTGCCTCGACTGTTTGATACATTAACATGGTAATCGTCATTGGGCCAACACCTTTGGGAACCGGCGTGATATAGCTTGCAATTTCAGAAACTTCATCGAATGCTACATCACCAATCAGTTTTCCTTCTTGATTGCGATTCATACCCACATCAATCACTACCGCACCTGGTTTCACGAACTCTTTGGTGACAAAATGCCCGCGTCCAATTGCTACAACTAAAATATCCGCTTCTTTTGCAACTTCTGCTAAATGTTCAGTTTTAGAATGGGCAATCGTCACGGTCGCATTTTTCATTAACAATAATTGTGCCATTGGCTTGCCAACAATATTACTTCGACCAATAACCACCGCACGTTTACCTGTTAAATCAATATCATAGGCTTCAAACATCTTCATAATTCCATACGGCGTGCAAGGAATCATTTCAGGTTTGCCTACAAACAAACGGCCTAAATTCATTGGATGGAACCCATCTACATCTTTTTTGGGATCAATCGCTAATAAAATCTTTTCTTCATCAATATGTTTTGGCAAAGGTAGTTGTACAAGAATGCCATGAAAGCGTGAATCTTGATTATATTTGTCAATCTCAGCCAATAATTCTTCTTCTGAAATAGTTTCTGGCAGTTTTTCGACCTTTGACAGAATGCCAATTTTGGCTGCTGCACGTTCTTTATTTCTCACATACGTTTGGCTGGCAGGATTTTCCCCAACTAATAAAACAACTAATCCTGGTTGGATGCCTTGTTGTGTCATCTTTTCTACATCTTTTTGAATCTCTGCTTGCATTTGATCTGCTAATTCACGACCGTTAATTACTGTACTCATTCCTTCGCTCCCTCTATTGTTTCTTTACTTCTTTAATAGTATTTATTTTAGCATATAACCCAGTATCTTAACACCAGTTAGATAGTAAAAAAAGATTCAGAGCTTACGCCTCTGAATCAATTTCTTTCATTACATTTGATAACACACCATTAACAAATTTACGTGAACGGTCGTCGCTGTATTTTTTACTTAACTCAACGGCTTCATTTAATGCCACAATGTTTGGCACATCTGAAACGTATAGCATTTCAAAAATAGCTAAACGTAAAATAACAATATCTATTTTTGCTAAGCGTTGCATAGACCAGTTATTACCTAAATGGTTCGTAATCACTTCGTCTAGTTCTGCTTTGCGGCTACACACACCGCCGACAAGTAAATCTAAATACGTAGGGACTAGGTCTTCGCCATCTTCACTGACGATTTCCCGATTATCATAAGCCAATGCATAATCAATGGCATCTTGTTTGGTTAAATCAGCATTAAAATCTAAAGGAAAAAGGGCTTGGAGCGCTTTTTCACGAATCTCGTGACGGGTTAATTCTGTTTTACTCATTCTCTTCTCCATCTTCATCTTCTGGGAATAATTCATTTAAGTCTGGTTGAGGGATTTTTTCAGGTACTACCGCTACAACATGAATATTCACTTCAACTAAATCAATATCTGTCATAAATAAGACTTGTTGTTTCACACGGTCTTGCATTTCTAATGCAACTTTTGGCACAGAAACACCGTAGTTCAAGTAACAATAGATATCGACTTTTAAGCCTTCTTCTTCTGTTCGTAAATATACACCTTTGCCGTGTGCTGCACGGCCTAATAATTCATTCACATTATTGGCAAACGTGCCGCGCATCCCATAAACGCCCTCTACTTTTGAAGCAGCGATTCCGATAATTACTTCAATGACTTCAGGAGCGATCACGATTTCTCCTAAAGAATCGTTTGCATTGATTACAAGATTTTTTTCTTCTGACATTTGGTTGTCCTCCTTATCTATTACGCACAAAATCGTTAAATAAACGATTTATTTGATGAATCACTAAGTCTCTTAAGGATTCTCTTTTAAGCAACGGATGATTCTTAAAAATTAAAACAACACTGGTTTCTTCAGTTAGTTGTGAAAGAACGTCCAAATTTTGCTTATCAATACTCGTTCTTAGTTTATCATTAATTAGCCTATTTCGCTACCAGAAAAGCTAAGTTCTGACTAAAAGAACAGATAATTTCTTGTCATAAATTTCTAATTCAAGGCTTTAGACGTAAAAATAAGAAAGACCAAGTAATTTTGGCTTTCTTATTTTTACGTCTTTATTCTTCAGGATAACGTTCCATTAGTTTCGTCCGATGCTTTTGCATAATCATTTCTAAAGAGATGTCATATTTATCCGCTAAAATAAATAAATTATCCAACACATCGCCTAACTCTTCCGTTAAATTTTCCAGATTCTCTTCATCTGCCAAAACTGTTTCATCCGGTCGATCACGGCCAATTTCAATTGTCCGAATGGCCCGACAAACTTCGCCGACTTCTTCTGTTAAAAAGTTGGAACGAATAAACGGATCATATTGATACCAGTTACGTTTTTTATAAAACGCGCTAATAAACCGCTGATACTCTTGAATATCCATGTTCTCCCAACCTTTATAAAATGATTAATTCTTTTGGCGCGTGTGTCAATACACGATTACCTTCAGCAGTAATCAATAAATCGTCCTCAATACGCACGCCACCAATTCCTGGCAAATAAATTCCAGGTTCGTCCGTAATCACATTCCCTGGTACAAACTGTTTATCTGCTCGGAATGAAACATTTGGTCCTTCATGAATTTCTAATCCAATGCCATGACCAGTACTGTGGCCAAACGCATCGCCATAGCCATAGGAAGCAATATGATCCCGTGCAATCGCATCTAATTGAATGCCCGTCAACCCAGGTTTAGCTTCTGCTAACACTTTTAATTGTGCTTCTAAAACAATATCATAAATTTCTTTTAGTTTTGGCTGAATACTACCAATAGCGAATGTCCGTGTCATATCAGAAACATAGCCTTCATAATAACAACCGAAATCCAAAGTGATTAACTCACCTTTTTCGATGACTTTATGGCTAGCAACGCCATGTGGCATCGCTGAACGTAGACCGCTGGCCACAATTGTCTCAAAAGAAACACCACTGGCTCCTTTTGACCGCATGAAGAAATCTAATTGATTAGCCACTTCAATCTCTGTCATTCCAGGTTTAATCATCTCTAAGACAAAGGCAAATCCTTGATCCGCGATGGCACACGCTTTTTCAATAATCGCTACTTCTTCTTCATCTTTCACTTCTCTTAATTCTTCAATCAAACCCATTACAGGAACTAATTCACATGGTAAAATTTCTTCCAATAAGCTATAATCAGCGAAACTAACTTGCGTTTCTTCAAAAGCTAAATTATCTAATTGCAAACGTTCAGCTAAATCTGCTACTTCGTCAAAAATATGTCCTGTGTTTTTAACGATAGTAAAACCAGTTGCTTGTTCCGCAGCTTGTTCCGTATAACGAAAATCCGTTACAAAAAAAGCTTTATCTAATGTAATCATTGCCAAGCCTGTTGTCCCAGTAAAATTGGTTAAATAACGTAAATTATACGGACTTGTCACTAAAAATCCTTGTAAATTATTTTCTTTCATTAACTCCCGTAGCTTTTCGACTCTTGCCATCATTGGTTCGACCTTCTTTCTTTTTTCTCATTTTTCATTATAGCAAATTTACTTCAGAAAAGCATGAATCACCAAAAAACTTCATCGAGAAAGTTTACTGAAAATTTTACCTTTCCTTATTTTTTGCTTAACACTTTTGTAGTAAACTACTTTAGCGACTTCAAGGAGGAAATTATGAACGTTTATTTATTTCTGGCACTATTTTTCATTATTATCGGCATTTTAAGCTATAGTTTTTTTATTGAACCTAACTGCTTAGTCATACACAAAAATCAAATTAAAGTAACAGAATCAGGGAAAACCTTACGGATTGTTCAACTCTCTGATATTCATTTAAAAAAGAATTATTCTGTGAAGGCCTTAAAACAGATTGTTGAAAAAACAAATACATTACAACCAGACATAGTCGTTTTTACAGGAGACTTATTTGATGATTATGCCCGTTTCGGTATCGAAATTCAGGATGAAGTGAGTCAACTTTTCCGTAAAATTAACGCCCCATATGGCAAATTCGCTATTTATGGCAACCACGAGTATAGCGGGTTAGATACCAATTTTTACGAAACAATCTTAGAAGCTGCCGACTTTACCGTACTAAAAAACACGGGCAAATTACTGCCTGTCTCACACCGCATCTCCTTGTACGTCGCTGGTTTAGAAGATTCGTTATATGGACAAACCGACTTAGCTGCAGCTTTAGTCAACCGCCCTACTGGAACGCCCACTCTGCTACTAACCCATGAGCCAGATGTCGCAGACTCAGCAGTCAACAAAAACATTGACCTCATTTTAGCAGGACATAGTCACGGCGGACAGATTCGCTTGCCTTTTTTCACTTACAAAAATCAGCTTGCTAAAAAATATACACATGGGCTTTATCATTTAGAAGATGAAACGCCGCTAATTGTTCACCCAGGAATCGGAACCACTAAAATCAGCGCACGCTTTGGTGTCTTACCAACAATTGAACTGATTGAGTTAACTATTTAACTATGCATTAAAAAGACCGCCCCACGTTAGAGAAAAATTCTCACGTTGGACGGTCTTTGATTATGTTCGATTAATGATGAAAATCTTGCTCGTGATCTTCTTCTACTTTCGCTTTTCCTAGCGTATAAAATTTGCTGCCATTTAACCCGAGAATAAATAGTACAAGCACTAGTAAAAGAATTGATAAAGATAACAATAAAGTCTGCAAGCCATCGCCATGTGCAACCATTAATTGACGTAAAATTGCGGTTAAACAAATTAAAATCAAATAACGAATCGGAATATGGTGTCCTTCTTGAATATAGCGAAGAATCATCATAATAAACTCAAATAACATAAAGAATGAAATAATTTCTTGCATGATAACTGAAAAATTATCCGGCGTCATTGGCTTCATGAGATATGTAGCGAGGTCAACTAAATAACTAGCCATAAATACTAATAAGAAAACTCCTAAAATCCCTAATACAATATCCAAAATCAAATTCACGTACTTCTTTACTACACTAAAATTCTTCTGCATAATACCCTTCTTTCTTTTGACTCAATTATTTTATAACATGCTTGTTATTACATTAAATATATCATCAATTAACCTTGTCAGACAAGCAGTTAAACCCAATGTGAGATTTTTTTTATTTTGAGATGTTTCTTTATTTTCCGGCTAACCCTTTATGCAAGACAAAAAAAGCTGAATCCGGAGATTCAGCTTTTTAATCGTATTAGTTAGCTACTGGATAAACTGATACTTGTTTTTTGTCGCGGCCTTTACGTTCGAAACGTACCACACCGTCAACTTTTGCAAATAACGTATCGTCACCACCGATTCCAACGTTCACACCTGGATAAATTTTAGTTCCGCGTTGACGGTATAAAATTGAACCACCTGTAACTGTTTGGCCATCAGCACTTTTAGCGCCTAATCGTTTAGATTCAGAGTCACGGCCGTTTGATGTAGAACCGCCACCTTTTTTATGGGCAAATAATTGTAAATTCATAGTCAATAACATAGTCTGCACCTCCTATTTCTCAGTGATTGTTTTTATTTGAATAAATTCAGTATTTTCGTTCTCTATTGATTGTAAACCTAATAAAAGATTTTCTAATAGAATTTGGGCAATATTTTTTTGTTCCTGATTGACAGTTGTTAACATCTCGACATAAAGGTAGCCACCTTCTACATCTTCAACTTCGACAATCGGTTCAAAACCTGCTAAGGCATCAATCCCATTGACTGTGCTAATTGCTAAGGCAGAAACTGCCGCGCAAACCACATCGCTGCCATAAGGACCTGCTTCAGCATGCCCGGTTAATTCAAATGAAACGATTCGGCCGGAGCCTGTTCGTTTAAAAGAACCTTTAATCATTGATAGGCCTTCTTTCCTGTCAACAAGAGAGATTAAGCGTTGATTGCTTCGATCATAACTTTTGTATACGGTTGACGGTGACCTTGTTTACGGTGAGAGTGTTTTTTAGGTTTGTATTGGAAAGTCACGACTTTCTTTTGTTTGCCGTGTTTTTCAACAGTTCCTTCAACAGTTGCGCCTGCAACAGTTGGCGCACCAACTTTTGTAGATTCGCCACCTACTAAGATAACTTCGTCAAAAACAACTTTCTCGCCAGCCTCAACGTTTAATTTTTCAACGTAGATTGCTTGACCTACTTCAACTTTCACTTGTTTACCACCAGTTTTGATAATTGCGTACATGCTATACAGCACCTCCTTCTTCTAGACTTAGACTCGCCATCCCAAGTGATGATTACTCATGCTTAAAAACTTGTTCTGTGCGGTTGTAGCTGTGGAGACCACAATTACAACACTAACTATAATAACAGAACCAGAAAACCTCGTCAATATAAACTCTCTATTTTCTTCACTTTCTCTCTCCAAAAAAACTTCTTCTGTTATTTAAATTTCCGATTGACTTTCTAACACTACTTCCATTATAATTAGCTTTGTTGTGTTACAACTATTGTCATAGTAGCTCAGCAGGATAGAGCATCCGCCTTCTAAGCGGACGGTCGGGGGTTCGAATCCCTCCTGTGACGTAACGATAACAAAAGCGCCTCTTAGAAACCTTGGTTTCTAAGAGGCGCTTTTGTTATCCCAAGTTCATCCTAACCTAGTTTAACTTTCTACCAACTTGAAGTACCTCCACCTCCGCCAAAACTCCCACCTCCGAAACTGTCACCGGAGCCATCATCAGAAGAACCCTCGTTGCTTGTAACCCACCAATCATGACGATTCGCATACATACTGGTCTTTTTTAGTTGCCTGTCAGAACGTGAACTTGCTAGAAATTTAGCAATAGACACATTTCCATAAGCAAAACGCATATCATAGTATTCAGGAGACGTTCAAATTTCTATCTTTTTAACTAATTTCTGTTAACACGCATAAAAAAGAACGTAACGCTTAGTTGACAAACGTTACGTTCTTTTCAGATAACTAGTTAAACAAACACAAGAATATTGATTTTTACAGCTCGTTTTCTAAAATCTCAATCCGCTCATCAAAACTCAACTCTTGATAGATTTGGTGGAGCATCCACATGTACCCATACGGATCAATAAACAATGAATTTTTGAGCGCTCCTTCCATCATTTCAGTAATAGGCTGTACTTCTTGACAACCGTTTTCCATTGCCAGTTGATGTGTCTCTTCAATATTTTCTACTGTTATATTAAACCAGATAGTATTGGGATGTTCTTGGGTTGGTGATTTTAAACCATATTCTTCATTGGCATCTAACATGTGAAACCTCGTGCCATAAAGTTGAAAAACCGCTTCATTCATTCCGATAGGGTATTCAGTTGCTTCTACTACCTCTATTTCAAACACCTTTTTATATAAGGCAAGCGCCTTAAGGCTATCACTAACAATAAAATCGATTTCTGTCCCTTTAATCATTTGTTTTTCCTCCTTCAAAGCTACTAACTGTTGATTAATTTTTTTAATCTTTTGCTCCTCCATTTGAATTAAATGTCGCGATTGATCTCGTTTTCTTAACAAAATAGTTTCCAAAAAAGAAGCATCCTTAAGTTTTCTCAAAGTTTCCGCCATCTCTTCAACTTTAAACCCTGAATCTCTTAACAGTAAAATTTGTTTCAATAAAGGAATTTGATGTGCGCTATAATAGCGATATCCTGTTTTTTTATCAATTTCATTTGGAACAAAAATTCCTGCTTTTTCATAATGACGCAGCATCCGTGGGGAAATATCCATTAACTTGGCAAATTGCCCAATTTGATACATAGAGTCTCCTTTTCATTCAATTGATATTCTTATCATAAACCTTGACACCATGTGAAAGTCAATGAAAAAGTTTCTATTCATACATTTCTATTTTATTTGGATATTCCCGTGATCTTTCTCTTGTTATTTTCTAAAAATCTCCTTTACATTTACCAAAACAGTTGATACGATTAGTATACCTTCTTAAAATTAGAATTTTATAATCTTTGATTTACTAAAAGGTAATCTAAATGAAATCATCTAACCATTAACTTTATTCAGGTCATCAATCTCTTATTTTAAAAAAGTAAAATACTCGACAGTTCATTCATTTTTTTCATATGCGTTTATATGGAATCTAGTTTCTGTGTTAAACTCTGATGGTTATAAAGTTTTAATCACGTTATTCCGTGTAGATGAATTAGAAAATAAAAGAAAAAATCACTTGATTGTAAAGCTAATACAAGCAATTAGTTTGTTATTGGTCATTGAAACAGTCATTAGTTGGTTTGTGTGAGGTGACTAAGTTGTTAGAACTAAATGATTACACATTGAAAATAAATAATAAATTACTTTTAGAACATACAAAAGTTTCATTTAGAAAAGGGGTGATTAATCATATCTTAGGGAAAAACGGTGTAGGGAAATCACAATTTGCTAAGGATTTATTGTTAAACCGAAGTGGTTTAATCCCTTCTGAAATAAGTAAAAATGTTACGATTATTTCAAGCTTTTCTAATGTCCCTAACGATTTAAAAGTCTGCGAATTATTTATTCTTCTAGAGAAAATATTTGGTTTAGATTCAGTCGCACACTTGGCTCATTCTTTGCACGCTACAAATATTTCTAAAACTTCCTTAATTGGACAATTAAGTGATGGACAAAAACAAAAACTAAAATTACTTTCTTTTTTTCTGGAAGATAAATCAATTATTGTATTAGATGAAATTACCAACGCCTTAGATAAACAAACAATTAATGAAATCTATCTATTTCTACTTGCATATATAAAAAATCATCCTAAAAAAATTATTCTAAACATCACACACAATTTATCAGATTTAAAAAATTTAAAAGGCAACTATTACTTAATTGAAGATTTCAAAATGATTCGTTTTACTAATCAAACTGAAGTTATTCAGAAGTATATTGAGGGGTGAAATTTTGGAATTAAAAAAACGATTTCCAACAAAATAATGATTATTTTAATTGCAATTATCGTTGCAATCTTTGCAATGGGATGGATTCTACCTATTGGCATCGATAAAGTAACTAGGTTAAGTTACCGAGAATACTTATTTAGTACATATACTGTATTTACACAATTTGGCTTTCTAATGTTTTCGTTTCTAGTCTCTTTCTTTATTAATAAAGAATACTCAGGAAAAACAATTTTATTTTATCGTATGATGAATACCAATAGCCTTACTTTTTATATAAAAAAAGTTTTGACACTTACGGTAGAGACCCTAGGCAGTATTCTAGTTCTGTTATTTATCGTTTCCTTTATTTTTATGGATTTTTCTGTAATTCTGCAAATGTTTTTTTTATTATCGATGATTTCAATTCAGTATATTTTAATTGTTGCGTTGATCAGTTTTTTATCTGCTAACGTTCTTTTATCTATCGGTTTTAGCATACTCTATTGGATTACAACAGTACTTTTTGTTGCAATTGGTAGATTTTTACGTTTTTTTGCAATATTTGATGCTTCAAACGAATTATATCTAAACGTCCAGAATTTTTTAGAAGGCTCAGAAAACTCAATTAGTTTTGACCACAATTTATTGATTATCTTGTATATTATAGTTCTAACAGTCATCGCGCTGGCTATTGCAAGGGTAAATAATAAACGTTGGCTAAGACTAGGAGTATAAACGACACCCACT
This sequence comes from Enterococcus sp. DIV2467a, assembly GCF_050532945.1. Lineage (NCBI taxonomy): Bacteria > Bacillati > Bacillota > Bacilli > Lactobacillales > Enterococcaceae > Enterococcus > Enterococcus sp. DIV2467a. The sequence continues at coordinate 2,162,576 of NZ_CP172896.1, forward strand.
TCGCAGATAGGATTCATCTACTTATTCGAGACAATAGATTAAATCAAATACAACTAGTTGAAACTAAAAAAGTATCAATTTTGATACGCCCCAAACTGATATTTTTCTAAACTTTGGGGCGTGTAATCAAAATACAAGCTTCTTAGTCTGGCACTGGATATTTCAACGCATTTTTCTTCAACTTTTCTTCGATAATTTCGTCCAAATCAAACCCTAAATTATCAGCCATCATGTAGGAGTAAATGAGAACATCAGCCAATTCTTCTTTGATTCGTTCTTCTTGTTTGATGCCTTCTTCTGCTGTTTTCCATTGAAAAAGTTCTAACAATTCTGCTGCTTCTAAACAAATTGAGAGCGCCAAATCTTTTTCATTATGGTGGGGGCGCCAATTTCTTTCATCACGAAATTTATTAATTTTTGCCATTGTATCCATTTGTTCCCCTGCTTTCTTATTCATTTGATGGCAACTGAAACCCATCGAACGTTTCACCATCATAGTATTTTAATAACTGTTCTGTAGACAATAATGAGGAGGTTATTTCTTCCTCTTCAACAACTGCTTGATTCTCTTCTCTATACAACAAATAAGCCTGTAAAAGCTGTTGGTAAAGTTTTTTTCGTGAAGAGGCTTCCGCTGAAAGAAACGTTAATTCTTTTAAGTGTCCGCGATAGACAGGCAAATCATCAACGAATTCGATTGGTAATTCTACTACAGTTAACTGAAATTCTTCAAAGACTTCTTCGTACATCTGCCATTCCCTCTTTCTGTCGATATTGTTTTGGGGTCATGCCCATTTCTTCTTTAAAACGTTTATAAAAAAAGGCTTTGTCTTGATAGCCGATTCGTTCAACAATCGTTTGAATCGATAAATCTGTTTGCTTCAAGTAGTTTTTCGCCAATTGGATTCGGTAGGCTAAGACAATTTCCGTAAACGTTTTGTTTGTTTTTTCTTTTAAAAAATTCGATAAGTAATTCGGATGAAAATGAAATTTAGCGGCGACTTCTGCTAAAGTGACATGCGCAATCTGTTGCTCAATATACGCTAAAATCACCTCGACACGTTGATGATTCGACAAATAATTATCTTGCATCTTTAAAGCTTCTCTAGGCAGTTGACCTAGTTCCACCACCAGCAAAACAAAGGCCGCTTTGGTCACTTTATTATTAAAATAGGCCATTTTCACAATTTGTTTCAGTAATAATAGCGAATAGACGTGGACATCCGAATTTGGCTGGCTGGCAAAAACGAAATATCGAGGAATGTTTTCAAATTCACTGCTAGCAATTTCTGTAAAAAAACGATACATGACTGGTTCTTCCGCCAGCTGATTTAAGAGCGTATCAAGAAAATAGTGCTTTTTAAAATAAAATATAATCATAGACATTCCTTGCCCCTGATAGCTAACCGAGGTGGCCTCATTGACAATCATGACTTGGCCAGCCGAAAACGAACACCTTTGTTGATCCAAATAAGCATTGCCATCTTGCTCTAAACAATAGAGCATCCGAATAAATCCTTTCGGAACGTCAATTGTTTCCGAAGATGCCAACATAAAGCCCGCAATTTCTCGATGCGGATTTTCCTTAAATTGCGCTACTTCATTCTCAAGAGCATTGGTAGTGGTTAAATAACAATCTAAGGTCTCTAAAAACTGATAAAATGCTGCATATTGCTCTTCTTTGCTTGCCAATTAATCACCTCATAATCCAACACTTTTTACTTTACTCCCTCTATTTTTTCTTTGGCGTTTCCTTCTATACTAGATACATGGTAACACGAAAAAAGAGATTCAACAGTTTTTAGGAGGAATTTTTTATGAAAATTAGTTTTATCGGTGCTGGAAATATGGCATCCGCTATTGCCAAAGGTGCGCTAAAAAAGCAATTTATTGCCGCAGAAAACCTTTATTTTTATGATATTCAAGTCGAAAAAACCGCCGCTTTTGCACAAGAAATTGGTGCACACGCGGTTGCTTCGCCTCAAGAAGCTATTACAGTAGCTGACTTAGTTATTTTAGCGGTGAAACCGCAATTCGTTCAAGCAGCTTTACTTGAAGCAAAAGAAGCAATTTTAGACAAGCAACCGTTAATTGTTTCCATTGCAGCAGGTACGACTATTGCAGAATTGCATCAACTGTTTGAGACTACCCAACCGCTTCGTCTTGTTCGTGTGATGCCAAATATGAATGCATTGATTGGCGCAGGTGCAGCAGCTGTTTGTGGCAACGCTTTTGCATCCCCTGAAGACATCCAGACTGTATTATCGTTGTTTCGAGCAGTTGGCCAAGCCTGGGAATTAGAGGAACAGTATTTTTCGATTTTTACTGCTATTGCAGGTAGCACTCCTGCGTATGCTTTCTTATTTATTGATTCGATTGCCCGAGCAGCCGTTAAAAATGGTATGAACAAAGAGTTAGCCTTAGAAATTGCCACACAAGCTGTACTAGGCAGCGCTCAAACTTTGGCAAATAGCACAGAGAATCCTTGGACTTTAATCGACCAAGTCAGTTCTCCTGGCGGAACCACGGTTGCTGGGATTGTCGAATTAGAAAACAATGCGTTTATTTCAACAGTCATCAAAGGGATTGAGGCCACCATCCTTCGGGATCAAGAATTAGCCAAACAAGACTGAGAAGAATAATTACATGAGCGAATAAATAAGAAAAAGCGCTGAAAATTCAGCGCTTTTTCTTATTTTAGTTGAATGAGTAAGCCAAAATGATCACTGACTATCGGTGTTTTCCTACCATCAAAAATTACTTCATATTTTCGTACGTGCCACTGTTTTGGAACAAATGCGTAGTCAATCCGCAAGGCTGCTTCATTTTCTTCCCAGCCATCTATTTTTTTCTCTACTGTCGCTTCACCGCTTGTCTCTTCCGCTACAACAAATGCATCTTGAATCGGCAAGTAACTATTTTCCACTAATTGATAGCCAGTTGTACCAGCTGGGTTGTTTAAATCGCCTAAAATGACTAACGGTTGTTGCCCCATCGCTAAGTATTTCTCTAATTGTAGCCATTCATAGGCAAAACCTGTACAGGGTGTTTCCCACCAAGAAAAGTGACCAGAGACAACAGTAAGCGTACCTTTTGAACTCTCTGTCTCCGCTACTAAGATTTTTCTTGTTCGATAATTCGTTGGTTCTTGGCTTTCTGAAATAAGGAGAGCTTCACTAGTCAACGGACATTTCGAAAGTAGTGCGTTCCCTTCTTCATAAATAGCATAACCAATGTGGCTCATTTCCCAACTCCAATAATAGTGTTGGCCTTTTTCAGCTAGATATTGAACGATTAGATATGCAAAATTATCTTCATGGATTGGCGTTTGGGTCGCTATGGGACAAAAAGTAGTTAACTGTTCTAACGGCACTTTCTTGGAAGCGACTTTCTGATTCACTTCTTGTAAGGCAATTATTTCACTTTCAGAAGATAAAATCACCTTGGCAATCTCCTCTAATTTTTTTAATGGTTCTTCTTCTAACCAGCTATGAGTATTGATTGTTAAAAGATTCATCTTTTCCCCTTCTCTTACATGTTATTAGGTCGGGCACAATTATTGATTGTGCCCGACCTAATCATTTAAATTTCAATCTGTCCGATCACAGTCCCCGCAGTGGTGGTTCCTAGTTGATGAATAACTACTTGTTCCACTTTGTCGCTGTTTGTAAAAGCGACAATAATCGTTGTTTCTTTGCCAGCTTGTTCAATCACATCCAAGTTCATTTTAGCTAGTTTCGTCCCAGCTTTCAATGATTGTCCTTCTTTAACAAAAGATTCAAAAGCAGGTGTTGCCATTTCGACTGTATCAATCCCCATATGGACAAGTACTTCGATACCTTCTTCTGTTTGTAGCCCAATCGCATGTTTGCTTGGGAAAACACTTAGAACTTTCCCCGAAATTGGTGCCACCACCTCTCCTTCTAGAGGCTTAACTGCAAATCCATCCCCCATCATTTTTTGTGAAAAGACAGGATCATTGACTTGCGCCATTGGAATAACTTCCCCTGTCGCTACAGCCACGAAATCTTTTTTCTTACCTAAGAAATTCGTTGTTGGCACTCCTGCTGTACTTTCTGCTATAACTGGTTCTGGAATGTCAACGCCGGAAGCTAGTAAATCTTCAATATCGGATTTTAAAACATCAGCTTTTGGTCCATAAACGGCTTGAACGCCATTATCTTTCACAATCAAGCCCATTGCGCCTGCCCGTTTCCACGCCTCTTCCGAACCGACTTTTTCTCGATCCTTTACACTGACACGTAAGCGTGTCATACACGCATCAACTTCTTTGATATTTTGTTTACCACCAAGTAAGTAGACAATTTGCGCGATTTGCTGATCGACGACGCCTGAACCAGCCGCGCCAGATGCGATTTCTTCGCCGTTATCATTGTCATAGTTTCCATTTCTTCCAGGTGTTGCGTAATTAAATTTTTTAATTAAGAAATTGGCTAAGAAATAAGTGACAGCACCAAAAATGATGACCATTAAAACAAAATTGATTAAATCGCCACCTAAACCAGCTTTTATTGCTAGCGGTGTTCTTGTTAACAATTCAATATTTCCAAACGAATGCACACGCAATGGTAAAATATCAGCCATTGCAAAAGCAGCACCTTGGATCACGGCATAAATCACATAAAGCGGCACTGCAGCAAACATAAACATGAATTCTAGCGGCTCTGTCACACCAGTTAAGAAAACAGCTAAAGCAGCAGAAAAATACATTGATTTATATTTAGCTTTTTTATCTGCATCGACATTACGATACATCGCCAAAGCCATCCCCATTAAAATCCCTGAAGAACCAATCATTTGGCCTACTTTGAATCGAGCTGGTGTCCAATTTTCTAAGACAAACTGATACTTGCTCATATCACCAGCGCCTTTAAGATTCACTAAGTCTGTTGCCCAAGCCAACCATAAAGGATCTTGACCAAAGACTTGGGTTCCAGCTTGTGCGCCAGATAAAATTTCATACGTTCCACCTAATTGTGTATAGTTGATTGGAATCGTCAACATATGATGTAACCCAAAAGGTAATAACAAACGTTCCAACGTTCCATATAAGAATGGCGCTAAAATAGGTGCACTATCTTGAGATTGCGCAATCCATAACCCAAAATTATTAATTCCCGCTTGAATATTTGGCCAAATAAGTGCTAATGCAATTGAGACAATTGTTGACCACAAAATAACGACAAATGGGACAAACCGTTTACCATTAAAAAATGATAGCGCATCTGGTAATTTCCGATAATTGTAATACTTGTTGTAAGCCATCGCACCGACAAAACCAGCAATAATCCCTACAAAAACACCCATATTTAATGCCGGAGCTTCTAAGACACTTGTAAAGAATCCCTTCACCATAATCTTGGTGCCAAATAAGGTATGCGTGAAAGCTTGTTCATCAGCCAACATTTCATTTGTTACACCAAAAATGGCTCCAGTAATACGGTTGATTAAAACAAAAGAAATCCCCGCTGCAAATGCGCCACCTGCACGATCTTTGGCCCAACTGCCACCTATTGCTAACGCAAATAGTAAATGTAAGTTGCCAATAATTGCCCAACCGATACTCTCCAGAACTCCGCCTGTTGTTACTAACAAGCCTAAATTAGGATCGATTAAAGGAAGCGATTTCCCAATACTAATCATTAAACCCGCTGCGGGCATTACTGCCACAACGACCATTAAAGCTTTCCCGAATTTTTGCCAAAACTCAAAACTAAACATTTTTTTCATTCCTGCCACTCCTTACGCAATCGGTTTCGTTATGTTGCCATTATATACTCCTGTTTCCTTTTTGTAAATGCTTTAATTTCAAAAATATTGTGGAAAACAACTCCCTACTACTTAATCCTTTTTTATTTTGTCTTTTAATAAAGCAAATAAAGCTCCTTCTAACCTACCTTTGTTTCAGCTTTTATTCATAAGATTACACTTTTTAAGCATTGACTATTGACTAATGCAATCGGTTGCGTTTATGATAGACCTATCAATAAAATCACTGAGGGGGATTCTCATGAAACAAATCAAACGTTTATTCCAAATTGATCCTTGGAAAATCCGTACTACACACTTAGATAAAGAAAATTTACGTTTACAAGAATCATTAACGAGCATTGGCAATGGCTATATGGGGATGCGGGGAAATTTTGAAGAACACTATTCTGGCGACCACCATCAAGGAACCTATTTAGCAGGTGTTTGGTATCCAGACAAAACACGTGTTGGTTGGTGGAAAAATGGTTATCCTGAATATTTTGGCAAAGTGATTAACGCAATTAATTTCATCGCAATGGACTTACAAATTGATGGACAAACAATTGATTTAGCCACTACACCTTACGAAGATTTTTCTTTAGAATTAGACATGCAAAACGGGGTTCTTTCTCGGCAATTCACCATCCAAACACCGAAGAACAAAGTGCGCTTCTCTTTTGAACGTTTTTTAAGCTTAGAAAAAAAAGAGGCAGCTTACATCTACTTAACAATTGAAATGCTGGAAGGTACAGGCACAATCACTCTTCACTCAAAATTGGATAGCGATGTTCAAAATGAAGACAGCAATTATGAAGAACATTTTTGGGAAGAAATAGCTATTGAAACACAAGAAACACTTGGCTTTGTCACGACTAAGACCATTCCTAACAACTTTGAAATAGAGCGTTTTACAGTGACTGCAGGCATGCGCCATTTCATTGATGGAGCCTCTGTTGTGCCTACATATACACAACAGCCCTTGGCTTTAACCGCAGAATTGACGGTGTCTTTAAACGAAGGCGAAACGACCGCCATCACAAAAGAAGTGCTTGTCGTTACCAGTCGTGATGTGCCAGAAACGCAACAAATCACACGAGTAAACGAATTATTTGCAGAAATGACTACCTTGTACCCTGAAGCAAAAGCTGGGCAAGCTGCCGCTTGGGCAAAACGTTGGCAATTAGCTGATGTTGTTATTGAAGGAGATGACGAAGCCCAACAAGGCATTCGTTTTAATCTGTTCCAACTTTTCTCAACCTACTATGGCGAAGACGATCGTTTAAATATCGGACCAAAAGGCTTTACTGGCGAAAAATATGGTGGTGCCACATATTGGGATACTGAAGCATATGCTGTCCCACTTTACTTGGCGTTGGCTAAGCCCGAAGTTACTAAAAATCTACTGAAATATCGCCACAATCAATTGCCTCAAGCCATTCATAATGCCCAACAACAAGGGTTAAAGGGTGCGCTTTACCCAATGGTTACTTTTACTGGTGTCGAATGTCATAATGAGTGGGAAATCACTTTTGAAGAGATTCACAGAAATGGTGCGATTGCTTATGCGATTTATAATTATGTCAACTATACAGGAGACGAAGATTATCTAAAAGATGCTGGTCTAGAAGTACTTGTAGCAATCGCTCGTTTTTGGGCAGATCGGGTCCACTTCTCCCAACGTCATAAACAATATATGATTCATGGCGTAACGGGGCCAAATGAATATGAAAATAATATCAATAATAACTGGTATACCAATACCATCGCTGCGTGGGTTCTACGTTACACCCGTGAGTCTTATTTAAAATTCCAAGAAGAAACAACGCTCAAAATTGCAGACGACGAATTAGCTAAATGGGCAGACATTGTAGAAAATATGTACTTCCCAGTGGATAATGAATTAGGCATTTTTGTACAACATGACACTTTCTTAGATAAAGATTTAATGCCTGTTTCTGATTTACCACTTAGTGAGCTGCCTTTAAATCAACATTGGTCATGGGATAAAATTTTGCGGTCTTGTTTCATTAAACAAGCCGATGTTCTTCAAGGAATTTATTTCTTCAATGACGCCTTTTCTTTAGAAGAAAAACGCCGGAACTTTAACTTTTACGAACCAATGACTGTCCATGAATCTTCTCTTTCACCAAGCATTCATGCTGTGTTAGCTGCTGAATTAGGCATGGAAGAAAAAGCAGTGGAAATGTATCAACGAACAGCGCGCCTTGACTTAGATAATTACAATAATGATACAGAAGATGGCTTACACATTACCTCAATGACTGGTAGTTGGCTAGCGATTGTTCAAGGTTTTGCCCAAATGAAAACGGACCATCAACAACTAAAATTTGCACCCTTTTTACCAGCGACATGGACAGCCTACTCGTTCCACATTAATTATCGGAATCGTTTACTATTTGTTGAAGTTGCAGCAGACCAAGTGGCCTTCACTTTACTCGACGGCCCTGCAATTCCATTAACTGTTTACGATCAAAAATACACGTTAAAAGATCGATTAGTTTTACCGATTAGAAAGGAAGAAGTTCATGTTTAAAGGCGTTTTGTTTGATTTAGATGGCGTTATTACTGATACAGCAGAATTTCATTACCACGCTTGGAAAAAATTAGGAAACGAAATTGGAATTTCCATTGACCGTGTTTTCAACGAACAATTGAAAGGTGTAAGCCGTGAAGATTCTCTGCAGTTACTGTTAAAATACGGAAAAAAAGAAGGCACGTTTTCTTCTGAAGAATTTGCCCAGTTAGCGCAACGGAAAAACGATTATTACTTGGAAATGATCCAAGCAATTACGCCTGAAGATGTCTATCCAGGAATTCTTTCTTTATTAACGGAATTACGTGAAGCCAATATTAAAATCGCCTTGGCTTCTGCAAGTAAAAATGGGCCTTTCCTTTTAGAAAAAATGCAATTGACGCCCCTTTTTGATGCCATTGCTAATCCAGCAGACGTTCAGGCAGGCAAACCCGCTCCAGATATTTTCATTTTAGCTGCGAAAGAAATTGATTTGACACCAGCAGAATGTCTTGGCATTGAAGATGCCAAAGCTGGGATTCAAGCGATTCTTGCTAGTGGAGCGCAACCTGTTGGCGTTGGCCGCAAAGAAGAGTTAGGCGAAGGGTTGCCCATCGTGCCAGAGACGAGCGCTTTAACGTTTGATTACTTAAAAAAAGTGTGGCTTGATCATGAAGGATAATCGTATCACCGTAACCGATATTCCAAACACAAACTTAAAGAAAATTACTTTGAAGAACGACTTTTTAGAAGTCGTTCTTCTCAATTATGGCGCGCGCCTCCATCAACTTTTTATGCCAAACAAAAATAATCATTGGGAAAATATCCTTTTATCGTATGATTCGTATCAAGATGTATTAAAGGATCAAAGCTTTTTTGGCGCCACTGTTGGACCAGTTGCTGGACGTATTCGTAATGGCCATTGGCAAAATGGAATATTAGAACAAAATAGCGACGGTCATCATATCCATGGTGGCTCAAAGGGGTGGTCTTTTCAATATTGGACAGTCGAGCCCTTTGAAAAAAAAGATATCATTGGCGTTGCTTTTCATTTAACCGATACCATTTCTGGCTATCCTGGACCAATTGAGGCCACCATCACTTATCAGCTAGAGGATAATCATTTACGAATGATCAGTACTGGACGGAGTAAACAGGAAACACTTTTTAATCCTACAAACCACGCCTACTTTAATTTATCTGGCGATGGAAAGTTAGACATTCTGTCACATTTGCTATCTTTGAACTGTCAAGGTATGTTAGAATTAGACGATAATAAGCTGCCTACTGGACGGATTTTACCAGCTTCTGAACTATCCATACGTTTTAATGAACTGACACCTATCGAAACAATCCTCCAACGCTATCCAACTGGGTTAGATGATGTTTTCTCCTTAGTTGGCTCTGACTTAAGACAGCCACAATTTTGCTTACAAGAACCTACTTCTGGAAGAAAAATGACGATAGCAACAACGAACCAAAGTATGGTATTATTTTCTACGACTGGTTTTGAGGCTCCTTTTTCTATTAATGGACAAGCTATGCATTCAAACTATGGCTTAGCAATTGAACCACAAGAGTATCCAGACATTGTTCATCATCCTCAGTGGGGCTCTATTTTATTACCAGCTAATAAAAAGCAAACCTACCAAACGGTTTATCAATTTAACCTTCTATAATCACTAAGAAAGGCGTGGCAAAAATGGCAATTACAGTAAAAGATGTCGCTAAGAAAGCGGGGGTTGCAACCTCAACCGTTTCGCGTGTCATTAACGATCATCCAAGTATTTCTGAATCGACAAAAAAGAAAGTGCGAAAAGTCATGGATGACTTAGGCTATGTGCCAAATATGACGGCACGGAATTTGGGTAAACGAATTTCAAGTGCCATTGGCGTAATTTTACCTCCTTTAGATTCGAAAGAACGGTTAGGGAATCCATTTTATTTAGAAATTATGGAAGCCATCAATGAGGAAGCCCGTCTTTATGATATGACTACTGCTATTGCAACTGCCAAAAGTTTTGATGTACTATTGGAAAACGTTAAAAGAATGCATCTTCAAAAACAAGTGGACGGTTTTATTCTTGTGTATTCAGATAGTAAGGACCCCGTCATTGATTACTTATACGAAAACAACATTCCCTTTACTTTAATTGGTCAACCTTACCAACATGAAACGGAAATAGTTTACGTGGATAATGATAATCAATTATTAGGGAAACAAGCGACGGAATTTTTAATTGAAAACGGCCATAAAAATATTTTATTTGTGACCAATACAACGCATGAAAGTTTGTACTTTGAACGTTACTTTGGTTATCAAAAAGCAATGATGATGCAAGGATTAACTGTTTTACCAAGCGTTGCGTTAGAAAAACCTGAAGATTACATGGCTTTCGATGATATTCTTCATCAAAATAATGCCACGGCGTTGGTGGTGATTGATGATATCTTTGCTTTGCGGACGATGCAACTTGCGCAAATCTATGGTTATCAAGTTCCTGAAACGTTATCCATTATTAGTTTTAACAACTCAATCTTTTCAACATTGACACATCCTTATCTAACAAGTATTGACATCGACACGTCAGAATTAGGTCGAATGGCGATGAAAAAATTATATGAATTAATCCACGAAGAATTGACGAATGGTGTCCGTCTCGTTATTCCTCACAAATTAATTAAGCGTGAAACAGTTATTCCTATTCATTAAAAAAGAAGCGTAAGCAGTTTAACACTGCTTACGCTTCTTTCTATGTGTACGCTCTTATTCGTATGTATTACTTTTATAAAATAACTTTTTGCGAAATTTTTTTCCAAAACGTTTCTTCTTTTGCATCAAATTGAGCTGGTTCCCCGTCAGACAATTTTTCATTTAATAATGATAATTTTTCTTGATGTTTTGCATACTCATCTTTTTTTATTAGCTCTAAACGATACGCACGATCCAAGATCGACTCTCGATAGTTAACATTCATTTTCGTTGCCTTTGCCATTTCTTACATCCCTTCCCAAAATAAATTTTCATTTTTTCGTTAAATTCTTCTATAATTATAACAAAAATATCAGAAAAATAAATATGAAACAAACGATAATTGCGAAAATTTTGTTTTTTCATGCAATTATCGTTCGATTATTTAAGAAATTAAAATTATTAACCAATAATTAATCAATCAGCAAACGCATTAAATGAACATCTAAAAATTCACCTTGGTCTGTTTTGGCGCCCCGAGGCATAATTGCTTCTGTTTCAAACCCTAATTTTTTATAGACATGAATCGCTCGTTGATTACGATCCTGTACCGTTAATTCCAAGCGACGAATAACATAACTTTCATGCGCCCAGCGAATAAGTTCTTCCATCAGGATACTGCCCAGTCCATAGCCCCAGTACTCTTTTAAAATACTAATGCCGATTTCACCAATATGCTCCATCCGCTTTTTAGAAGAAGCAGACACAGAAGCGGTCCCAATGATCGCTTCTCCCGCTAATGCCACCAATAAAACATTATTTGGCGATTCATAGAGTGTTGCTAGATTTTCAGCCAATTCTGTTGTCGACATGGCCATTCCTCGCTCATCCATTACCAAATAGGGCGTTTCACTCCCAATTTTTGACATCACAGATAGTAATTGATCCGCATCAGTAGGCACTGCTTCTCGAATAGAAAATGTTTGTTCAGTCATATTCGCGAGCCTCCCACGCTTGTAAAATCTCTGCTATTCTTTCTTCTGCCAATGGACCAGTTCCACGGAATTCAAGAACTCTCTTGTCAGCTTCTTGAGAATCTTTATTCAAAATAATTTCTAAATAATCTTCTGGCAATTCTTCTTCAATCAAGCTGCCCCATTCTACAACGGATAGCCCATCTCCTTCAAAATACTCATCTAACCCTAATTCATCCGCACCCTCTTCAACACGATAGACATCCATATGGTATAACGGAAGTCGTCCTTGTGGATATTCGCGGATAATCGTATAGGTGGGACTTTTAATCATTTGGGAAATGCCTAATCCTAAAGCAATCCCTTTCGTCATTGTCGTCTTACCGGCCCCTAAATCACCAGTCAGGACAATTACATCACCAGCTTGTGCCTTTTGTCCAATGATTTTAGCAATTGCTTCTGTTTCCAATGGATTGTTCAGGACAATGTTCATTTTTTTGCCTCCCATCTGCAAGAATCTATGTATGAAAGTATACCGAAAATTCAATAAGTTGACTAGTGGCAGCTTCAAAAAAATAAAGTTGAGGCCCAAGTGTCCTGGGAACCTCAACTTCTACTTTGCTTATTTATCATGCTTTGACATAGTTAATTAGTCGTTCATTAATGTTTGAGCAGCTGTAATGATTGATAATTTATAAACATCTTCTTCGTTTGCACCACGTGATAAGTCAGAAACTGGTTTGTTCAATCCTTGTAAGATTGGGCCAATTGCTTCAAAGTTACCTAAACGTTGAGCAATTTTGTAGCCAATATTTCCTGATTGTAAATCTGGGAATACAAAGACTGTTGCTTCTCCAGCAACTTTTGAGTTAGGCGCTTTTAATTGTGCAACAGAAGATACATAAGAAGCATCAAATTGTAATTCACCATCAATCGCATATTCAGGTGCTAATTCTTGCGCAATTTTTGTAGCTTCAGCAACTTTTGTTACTTCTGGTGCTTTTGCAGAACCTTTTGTTGAAAAACTTAACAATGAAACTTTTGGTTCAATGTCAAATAATTCAGCTGTTTTGGCACTATCAACAGCAATTTCAGCTAATTCTTGTGCAGTTGGGTTCACGTTAATCGCGCAGTCTGAGAATAAATATCTTTCTTGGTCACGACCACGAATCATTAAGAAAGCACCACTTGTACGGCTCACGCCTGGTTTTGTTTTAATAATTTGTAACGCAGGGCGAACTGTATCACCTGTTGAGTGGATAGCACCACTAACCATACCATCAGCAATACCCATGTAAGTTAACATAGTACCGAAATAGTTGACATCTTTTAAGATTTTTTCAGCATCTTCTTTAGTAGCTTTTCCATTACGGCGTTCAACAAATGCTTCGACCATTTCATCCCATTTTTCATAATCATTTGGATTGATAATAATAAAGTTTGATGTGTTGATTCCACGAGCCATAGCAGCATTTGCGATATCTGTTGGATCACCAATTAAGATTGGTTCTACTAATTCATCAGATTTTAAGCGGGCAGCAGCACCTAAGATTCTAGGATCTGTTGCTTCAGGGAAAACAATTTTGATATTACGGCGTACGACTTTAAATTTTAAGCTATCGAATAATTCCACGATAAACCCTCCAGTTTTATATTTACAAAATCCATCATACACTATTCTCAAAGAAAATAACAGTTTTTTCTAGCTGTATTAGTCAAAAAAACCAATAATCCGATAAACTTTTCACAAACTAACTCTTCTACACTATAACAGCTTGCGCTGTTACATTACACTGTTTCAGGAAGTTGCCAATCAATCGGCGTTTCCCCTAAGCTTTCTAGAGCGGCATTCGCTTGAGAAAACGGACGTGAGCCAAAAAAACCACGATGCGCTGACAATGGACTTGGATGTGGCGATTTGATAATCACATGCCGAGTCGTATCAATCATTTTAATTTTTTCTTGAGCAGGACGTCCCCATAAAATGAAAACAACAGGTTTTTCACGCTCATTCAACTTTTCGATAATGACATCTGTCAGTTGCTCCCAACCTTTACCTCGATGGGAATAGGCTTGACCTGCCCGAACGGTCAACACAGTATTTAATAATAACACGCCTTGTTTAGCCCAGCTTTCTAAAAAGCCATGGTTGACGGGTTGGTACCCTAAATCAGCTTGTAATTCTTTGTAAATATTCGCAAGAGATGGCGGCACTTTCACACCTGGCTGGACAGAGAAACTTAGTCCGTGTGCTTGATTGGGTCCATGATATGGGTCTTGTCCCAAAATTACTACTTTTACTTCTTCAAAAGGGGTTAGTTCTAACGCTGAAAATAAATGATACATATCTGGATAAATCGTTTGTGTCTGATATTCTTTTTTCAAAAATTCCCGCAATTCTTGATAATACGGTTTTTCAAATTCAGCAGATAAAACGGTTTGCCAACTATTGTGAATAATTTCTTTCATAATGCTCACTCCTTCGCTCTCTAAGCATAACGAATTTCTCCAAACCTGACAAGAAATTTCTGGGTACTTTCTCTTGGAAAAACGTGGTAAACTATAGGTAAGCTTTAAATAGATAATGAGGTGTAGAGAATCGATGATTAAATTAATTGCTTCAGATATGGATGGAACACTTTTAGATGCAAAAATGAGCATCACAAATGATAACGCTTCAGCAATTCGCGAAGCGGAACGTTTAGGAATCGAATTTATGGTTGCTACTGGCCGCGCATATACCGAAGCGAAGCCCGCGTTAGAAGAAGCTGGAATTGACTGCGCCATGATTACTTTAAACGGCGCCCAAGTGTTCGACAAAGATGGACACTCACTTTTCACGGCTGGGATCGAAAAAGAAACAGTAACAGAAGTACTAACTATTTTGAGTCAACACAATGTTTACTATGAAATCTCTACAAATAAAGGTATTTTTTCTGAACATCAAGAAAAAAGAATTGAAAACTTTGCCGCTCATATTGCAGAATCCATGCCCCATTTAACTTATAAAGTGGCGATTGCCATGGCTTCAGCACACCTATCTTTATTGCATATTACCTATGTTGATCGCTTAGACGACATTTTAAAAGATGATTCGATTGAAGTCCTTAAAATTATTGGCTTCAGTATGGATGGGCCGAAAGTATTAGGTCCTGCTGGGATGGAAGTAGAAGAACTAGATGATTTGGTTGTTACCTCTTCTGCTCTTAATAATATTGAAATTAACCACCGCCTAGCACAAAAAGGGATTGCGGTTGCGCGCGTCGCTAAAGAACGTGGGATTCCCGCTGAACAAGTCATGACTATTGGTGATAATTTAAATGACGTCAGCATGATTCAATGGGCTGGGGTAAGTTTTGCAATGGGCAATGCCGAACTGGAATTAAAAGAATACGCTAAATATGAAACAGCCACTAATTTAGAAAATGGTGTTGGCGAAGCCATCCTGCGTGCAATAAGAGAAGATTTGTAATAAGCACTACCAGTTACAGCACTCATTTATATATAGAAAGGAGATCGTGTCGTGTCTGAATTTTTTATTCAAGAACAACAGTTAGGAAAAGTTACGCGAACCATCGTGAAAGACCAAGCAGGCCGTTCACTTTTTCTATTGGTGGGGCGCTGGGGCACACGAGGAGATGCGCTTTCTTTATATGCAATGAACGGAGAAATTCTAGCCAGTATTAAACAAGTTTCTTGGACTTTTGGTACACGATTTGAGTTATATCAGCGTTTTGAAAAAGTGGGTACTCTACGAAAACTGTTCAATTTGAATGCTGATTTCTATTATGTTCAAGGCCTTCACTGGGCAGTTGTTGGTGATATCAAAGCGCATCAATATTCAATTTATCAAGTCCATAAAAAAATTATGTCAATGGATAAAACCATGCTTTGTACAGGCGACTATTTTGTTTTAACTGTTGCCAATGATGAGGACGCACCGTTGTGCATCTGCATAGCAGCTGTCCTTGACTACTGGTTATATAATAAGAAAAAACAAAAAACTTCCGATGATTTTGGATTAGATTTTGATCCTTTAACGGATTAATGAAAAATAACGAAGCTAAAGTGATTGACTTTAGCTTCGTTATTTTTACACTTCTTTTTGCATATGATTGTACAAGTGACCACTAATAGTCATTGTTGTGACATCTTTAAAGCCTTTACTTGCGTATAACTTTCTCGCCCCTGGATTGTCAAAATCAACATTTAGACCCAAGGCTTGCTTCCCGCTAGCTTTGGCTACTTCAGGTAAAGCATCTAATAACTTAGAACCAATTCCCATTCCACGGAAACGTTCATCCACAGAGATCGTGTCTAAATACCATTCATTAGGCAAGGTTTCTTCTTCAATAAATAGCCGAACATCTTCTGCTAAGCCATGTTTTTTAAAGACTTCTCTTAAAGGTTCATCAATAATCTTTTCATCTTCCGCAGGATAGCCGACAGCAATCCCTGCAACTTCACCTGCATGTTCATAAACTAAAATTCGTTGATAGCCATAGCGATAGGTTGGATACGCCGTTGCCTCTGCTAACAGGTCAATCATTTGTTCTTCTGAGACTTCTTCTAAAATTGGTAACTCCATATCTTTTAAAATAACTAAGACCAGCCGAGCAATCGCTTGACCGTCTTCTTTTGTTGCCGAGCGAATCATTGTAATTCTCCTTTACATTTAACTAAAAAAGAACTGGCTACTATCATTACTGACTTAGCCAATTCCTTTTATCTTGTCTTTAGTATAACAAATTTATTATTGAATTTCTACTGTAACCTGACGTCGTCCCCAAAGACGGCATTGGTCTACTGAATCAAAATGAACATCAATAATATTTCCTTGAATAGCGCCACCTGTATCTCCAGCAATAGCAAAGCCATAACCAGAGACTTTCACTAATGAACCTAGAGGAATTACACTTGGATCGACTGCAACTACATTGCTTTGTTTACTTAAGTCAATACCAGTAGCACTTAGATTACTTGCACCAGCTTCGCGCCAAGAATAAGCGGTTGATTCCATCTGAAGAACACGACCAGAGCCAGTTCCTGGTGTTGATGATTCGCCTGTCGATGATTCTGTCGTTGATGACGATTCGGATGAACTAGCTGAACTTGAAGATTCAGTGCTACTGCTTTCCGTACTTGTAGAAGAGCTTGATGCTTGACTGCTTGACTCTTCAGCAGCTTCGGCTTCTAGTTTAGCCGCCGCATCTGCTTGCGCTTGTTTGTCGGCAGCTGCTTGTTTCTTCGCTGCTTCTGCTTTGGCAGTTTCTGCCGCACGTTTTTTCTGTGCCTCAGCTGCTGCTTTTTCGCTGACTAAGCGTTGTTGCTCTTTCTGTTTGTCTGTCGAAATTTGAGCCAATAATTCTTCATTATCCGCCATTTTTGCTTTTAACTCAGAGACTTTATTATTCATTGAAGAAGCTTCAACTTGTAATTTCTCTTCATTTTGTTTTAAAGTTGTTTGCGTATTTTCAACTTTTTCTTGTAATGCAGCTAATTTTTCTTTTTCGCTAGTTAAGCTTTCAATCTTTTCCCGTTCAAAGTTTTGTAAAACGGTCATGGCGTAGGCCCGATTAAAGAAATCTGATAAATTTTCTGCATCTAATAAGGCTTGCCAAGTACGTTGGTCGCCATTTAATTGAATATCCTTCATACGATCGCCAACAGCTTCTTTACGACGAGAAATATTTTTTTCTGTTTTTTCTATTTCCTCTTTCGAAGTTTTCAACGTATCTTCCGCTTTTGAAATTTGCGTTTTTAAACGTTCGATTTCCGCATATTTAGCATTTACATCGTCTAAGGCTGAATTGATTTCTTTACTAATTAACTCCCCAGATTGTTTCGCTTGCGCTTCTTTTTCTTGCAACGAATCAAGTGATTCTGCTGCCGCAGCGACTGGAAGTCCAAAATTGATAAGCATCATTGTTGTTAAAAATGGTATCAACTTTTTAACCTTCACTAAATCCAACACCTTTCCTAACTTATCTAAAACACCTACTCATTATACTAGTCAGGAGGGCTTGTTTTATTTCAATCGTGTTACAATTTGTTACAATTTAAATGCAACTCTTTTTTTATCCTGCGTTTATTCATTAGTCCATTTCTATCTCAATTCTTTAAGAATTTCTTAAGACGCCTTAAAAACTAGCTTTTGACGATTTTTCTTTTTTTCATCCCATTAGACCATTGATTGAAATATTTTGTAATATTTTTTGTTAATTATTGGCCTTTTTTCTTCAAATCTTCTAAGAGATGCCGCACTTCTTTGGAATTTTTAATGTTTTTTAAAGTTAGTTTTGGGTAATTGTTAATAAAACGACGTTGTTGGAAATTTAATCGATTTTGGAAATGCTCTTTTTTGGTTCGTTCTTTTAACTTCTGCCAATCAGCTGTAGCGATTTCCATTTTTGTGTTCAACCGTTGCTTAAATTCTTGTTGGTTCGTTTCCAACGTTTGGCCCATCTCGGTAATAAGTTTTTTGAAACCTTGCATGTTCAGCAACGTATAAATTAAGTCAAGCCCCATTACAATCACTATGCAAAGTGCTAAGTAGTTGCCAAAGGTTGCTTGTAAAAAGCTGACAACTTTGGCGATTTCTGGTTGAATAACTTTGACAATCAAGACACACCCCAATCCCCAAAAAAGAGAAACCGGTAAAGCCACGCGACCGTTTAAATTAAAAGGTACATCATGATAATCCCACCAAGAGGCATGGAACAGTTTTTCCAAGCCATAACTAGTGACATATTCTAAAATCGTCACTAAAACAGCCGATCCGACATACAATACCAAGAGATTGTTCTCAAAGGGTTCCACAAAATAGAGAACGCTTAAGACCCCAAATCCATAAATAGGACAATAAGGCCCTACCAAAAATCCTCGATAAACAAATTTTTTGGCTTTTAATGAACAATACACCGTTTCCCATAACCAGCCGATAAAGGAATAAATAAAAAATAACAAAATAACCTGACTCATTTTTTCCACGTTTCTGTCACACTCCACTTCTTTGCTCTTTTCTTCTATTTTAACAGAAGTTGAGAAAATGTAGCGAACAACTTTCTTTCATTGAAAGATTAGGCTACAATGAGAGCAGCAAAGGGAGGAATCTTATGTTTGGTTTATTGAAATACGCAAAAAATTATCGAAAACAAATTATCCTCGGTCCAGTCTTCAAATTTTTAGAAGCTTGTTTCGAGTTAGTCTTGCCCTTATTCATGGCTCACTTAGTCGATGTCGGTATTCGTCAAAACGACCGACAGACTGTCATAGAAATGGCCCTCTGGATGCTTGTTATGTCGTTAGTTGGTTTATTTTTTGTCATGATTTGTCAATATTATGCTTCAGTCGCTTCGCAAGGTTTTGGGACGGAGCTAAGAAATCAATTAATGAAGAAAATTAATCAGCTTTCACACAAAGAATTGAATAGTTTTGGTACAGATACCCTCATCACCCGGATCACAAACGATATCAATCAGCTTCAATTGGCTTTAGCGATGTTTATTCGGTTGGTCATTCGGACACCTTTTTTAAGTATCGGTTCTGTGGTCATGGCTTTTTACATTGACGTGCAGATGGGCTTTCTTTTCCTATTACTTTTACCAATTTTTAGCCTTATTCTCTTTATTATCATTAAAGTGACTGTGCCTTTATATCAAAAAGTCCAAGAATATTTGGATCGGTTAAACCGTCAAATTAGTCAAAATTTAAGCGGTGTCCGTGTGATCCGTGCGTTTGCTAGAAAGGAAACAGAGCAACGACATGTTGATAAAGCTTCAGATGATTTAGGCGATATTTACATTCGTGTATCGAATGTTTCTGCTTTATTAACGCCTTTAACCACTTTGATTATGAATGTTGGAATTTTATTTTTACTTTATTTTAGTGGCTTAAAAGTTTCTTTCGGTTCCCTGCAACAAGGGGAAGTTTTAGCATTGATCAATTATATGAATCAAATGATGCTCGCTTTAATTGTTGCTTCTAATCTCGTGGTAATTTTTACGCGAGCTGCCGCTTCCGCAAACCGTGTCAATGAGGTTTTAACTGTAGAAAGCCAGTTAACAGATACACCAGAATCAGCAAAAACATCTCCACAATTTGGTGATATTACCTTTGACCATGTAGATTTTCGCTATGAACCAGAGGCCGGTTTGGCTTTGGAAAATATCAATTTTACGATTCCTAAAGGCTCAATTCTCGGCATCACAGGACCTACCGGCAGCGGGAAAAGTACCTTAACCCAACTCATTCCCAGATTTTATGATGTGAGTGCAGGAAACCTTTTTATTAATGGTATAAATGTGCGCGATTGGCCGCTCTTTACTTTACGCCAACAAGTGGCAAGTGTTCCACAAACTGCCGTCTTATTTACAGGGACTATTCGAGAAAACTTACAATGGGGCAAACCAAATGCAACTGATGAAGACTGTTGGGAAGCATTAGCTATCGCCCAATGTAAAGAATTTGTTGAACAATTAGACCAAGGGTTAGACACGCCTGTTAACGAAGGCGGAAAAAACTTTTCTGGTGGACAAAGACAACGGTTGACCATTGCCCGTGCCTTGATTAGGAAACCGCATTTACTTATTTTAGATGATTCCTTGAGTGCCCTCGACTATCAAACAGATTTGAATCTGCGTCGTGCTTTACAAAAAGAACGAGCAGAGACAACCGTTATTTTAATTTCACAACGCGTGAGTTCGATTGCAACGGCGAATCAAATTTTAGTCCTAGATAGTGGAAAAGTCGCTGGCCTTGGCACCCACGAAGAATTACTTACTTCTTCTAAAGAGTATCAAGAAATCGTTGCGTCACAGGAGGAGGATACCCATGCAAACTAAAAAAATTCATTTTGGTGCCTTCTCACGTTTTAAGCCGTATTTACTACGCTATCCAAAAGAAATTATTGGCGCCTTAATCCTAGGAATTCTCAGTGGTTTTTCGACTGTCCTCATGACTTATTATATAGGTAAATCCGTTGATACAATGGTGGGTAAAGGACAAGTCAATGCTGCGCAACTCATCAAAATTTTAGGTTTATTAGCAGGGATTTTACTCGTAACCGTTCTAAGTCAATGGCTGATTCAACGTCTCGGTAATCGCGTGTCTTATTTATCGACCACACAGCTGAGAAAAGATGCCTTTGCCCATTTAAATCAATTACCGTTAAGTTATTATGACCAAACGTCACACGGAAATATCGTCAGTCGCTTTACCAACGATATTGACAATATTTCAATGGCTTGCTCGGCTGTCTTCAACCAATTATTTTCTGGCATAGCCACCGTCGTTGTTGCTTTGCTCTTTATGATTCGGCTAAGTCCCCTGCTCACATTAGTGGTTCTTATCAGTACGCCGATTATTTTTATTGTAAACTGGCTTGTTGCAAAAGCTTCACAAAAAAACTTTGCTGCACAACAAACGATTGTTGGTGAAATTTCCGGTTTCGTTTCAGAAATGGTTGGCAACCAAAAAATTGTTAAAGCCTTTCAACAAGAACAAGCTACGCAAGAAACATTTGAAGCATTGAATCAAACGTTGTATGAAAAAGGACAGAAGGCTCAGTTTTCTTCTTCCTTAACCAACCCACTTTCTCGATTTATCGACCATTTATCTTACTTATCAATTGGATTAGTCGGTGGCTTGTTAGTTTTAAGTGGCAATCCTTTAGTCACAGTTGGTGTTATTTCCAGTTTCACCATTTACTCTAGTCAATTTTCTAAACCTTTTATTGAACTCTCAGGAATCACCAACCAAATCCAAGCCGCCTTAGCTGGATTGGAACGTACCTTTGATATGATGGATCAACCAGTTGAACGTCCTGATGCCCCGAACGCAATTGTTTTGAAAGAAGCGCGAGGCCGTGTTGAATTTAAAGACGTTGATTTTTCTTACACGCCGACGCGACCTTTAATCGAAAACTTTAATTTAATTGCTGAACCAGGAGAAACAATTGCCATTGTTGGGCGAACCGGTGCGGGTAAATCAACATTAGTGAATTTGTTAATGCGCTTTTACGAGGTCGACCATGGTCAAATTACGGTTGATACTCACGACATTACTCAAATTACTCGGGATAGCTTACGAAAAAGTTTTGGTATGGTTCTCCAAGATACTTGGCTATTCGATAGCTCCATTCGGGAAAATTTAACGTACGGGAATCCTGAAGCCTCTGACGAAGAAATTATAGAAGCCATGAAAAAAGCCCATATTTTTGATTTCGTCATGCGTTTACCTCAAGGACTAGATACCGAGATTGGTTCCCAAGGCGTTAAAATTTCTGAAGGACAACGACAATTAATGACTATTGCACGCACGATGATTAGTAATCCGCCGATGCTTATTTTAGATGAAGCGACCAGTTCAGTTGATACATTGACCGAGCAAAAAATTCAGGATGCTTTTTTACAAATGATGACTGGCCGGACCAGTTTTGTTATTGCCCATCGCTTAGCAACAATCAAAAGTGCTGAAAAAATTCTAGTTATGGACAATGGTCAAGTAGTTGAAATTGGCACCCATGACGAATTATTGCAAAAAGAACAGGGTTATTATCGTGACCTTTACGAAGCGCAGTTTAATCAAAAAGCACAATAAAAAAGAGTCACTTTTCTGGGATGATGAAAAGTGACTCTTTTAATTTTAAATTTATTGATCTAATTCAGATAATGGTTTTCCAAATAAACGTTTAAAGGGAATTTTATTGCCTAAATAATAAGTGGCAATTACTTGAATAGGAAAGAAAATAACTGTTTTAATTAAGCGTGGCACCCACCAAGCAAAATTTGCTAGATTGACTCCATACATTAAACTTAACCACAAAGGAGTTAAAATGATATTAATTAAAACGGTGACCAACAATGTCGCCAAAATCACTCGTTGCCATGTCATTTCTTTCTTATAATAGAAATAACCATAAATAGCACCAGCCAAAAAGGCATTTAAAGTAAACCCAGGAAAATAGCCTGCTTTTGGAAAAAGCAGCATTCCTACCACATCAGCCACCGCCGTGCCGATTCCAGCCCAAAAAGGTCCGAAAATCATTCCAATCAATGATTCTGGAATAAACGTGAAACTGATTTTTAAAAACGTTGTTTCATACGCAAAAAAGCGTGAAAAGACAACGACCACCGCAATGAGTACGCCCATTAACGCAATGGATTTTGTGCCAAATTTTTTCTTTGTCATTTTTAGCATCTCCTCTAAGAGCTGCTACATGACGAACCATGCAGCGAATGCGAAAACAAAACCGCGAACATTAAAAAGCTGAACGTGTTGTTCTGATGATAAGCAAAGTAAGAACCTTTGCTTTCTAGCAACACACTGTTTATGTTCTTCGTCCAAAAGGCAACATCCCATCCTTTTAGCACTTAACGCTTTGTCTCCTACTCTGTTATTTTATTTGGACAAAAGTCCTCATAAAATATACCACAAAATAGTCAAAATAACCATTAAGGTTCTCTAAAAAGCTAACGGTCGACGATCCCCTTCATGGATGACCTCACGGAAGTCCGCAAACCCCGCCTCGACACCTCTCAAAAGAATTTCAGCACTGCCGATATTGGTTGCTAAAGGAATTTCATAGACATCACTTAGACGAATCAAAGCTGTCACATCTGGTTCATGTGGTTGCGCGGAAAGAGGATCTCTTAAAAAAATAACTAAATCAATGTTGTCTTCTGATATCATTGCGCCAATCTGTTGATCCCCACCTAATGGCCCCGATTTAAAACAATGCACGGGTAGGCCAGTTGCTTCCATCACTTTCATGCCTGTCGTCCCTGTCGCATACAATTCATGTTTTTCTAAAATATGTTTATAAGCGGTTGCTAGTTTGATCATTAATGTTTTTTTACGATCATGAGCGATTAAAGCGATTTTCATGTTATCCAACTCCTGTCTTTGTTATATTATAACAAAAGTTTAGCGATAAATCCGCTGAGAGTGTTTGTCCTTTGTCACCTTGACGAAAAAGTCTTCTTTTTCTTGTGCAACTCTCCCTTGCCGAAAGATAGCGTTTTCATTTAAACTATGAGTAACAAATCAAAAAGAAAAGAGTGACGTATCAAATGGTGGAAATGGCGCTTAGAAATGTGTATAAAAAATATGACAATGCAGAACATTATTCTGTTACAGATTTTAACTTAGAAATTACAGACCGTGAATTTATCGTCTTTGTCGGACCTTCTGGTTGCGGTAAATCAACAACATTGCGCATGATTGCTGGCTTAGAAGATATTACTGAAGGTGAATTATCAATTGGGGACAAAGTCATGAATGACGTTGCACCGAAAGATCGTGATATTGCCATGGTTTTCCAAAACTATGCGCTTTACCCGCATATGACTGTTTTTGATAACATGGCCTTTGGTTTAAAACTAAGAAAATATGATAAAGCTGAAATTAAAAAACGGGTGGAAAATGCTGCGGATATTCTGGGCTTAACAGAGTACTTACAACGTAAACCTGCGGCGCTTTCTGGTGGACAACGCCAACGTGTTGCACTTGGCCGGGCAATTGTCCGTGATGCCAAAGTCTTTTTAATGGATGAACCTTTATCAAACTTGGATGCAAAATTACGTGTAGCCATGCGTGCTGAAATCGCTAAACTACACCAACGTTTAGAAACTACGACAATTTATGTGACACATGACCAAACCGAAGCGATGACCATGGCTGACCGAATCGTAATTATGAAAGATGGCTTTATTCAACAAATTGGTTCACCAAAAGAAGTTTACAATACACCTAAAAATATGTTCGTAGCTGGGTTCATCGGCTCACCTGCCATGAATTTCTTCAAAGTTACCTTAAACAATGGGGTTATTTCTAACCAACATGGCTTAAAACTAGCAATTCCTGAAGGAAGAAACAAAGAGCTTGTTGAACATGGTTATGAAGGCAAAGAATTAATTTTCGGTATTCGTCCAGAAGATATTCATAGCGAACAAGTGGCTTTAACGGCAATGAAAGATGCAGTGATTAAATCTGAAGTCGTTGTTTCTGAATTATTAGGGGCTGAATCCATGCTTTATACAAAAATTGGTGATACAGAGTTTATCTCAAAAGTAGATGCTCGTGACTTCCACCATCCTGGTGAAATGATTGACTTAGCTTTTGATATTAACAAAGGACATTTCTTCGACCCTCAAACAGAAGAAGTCATTAAATAAAAAATCTCGAGGCATCCGTCACAATGACGGATGCCTCGATTGTTTCTCTTTATGCTAATTTAACCTTCTTCTTTATCACTTTGGGTTGTTTCGCTTCTGTAAAAGTTGGAATATCTACATGTTTACTTAAGGTACTTGCTAAAAAGTAGGCAATACTGAAATCCACCAAACTATGAATTAATCCACCAACGCCCATCAAAAGAAAAATAGAATACATGAAGCCGGCTGTATAATAGGTTCCTGGCAAGTTGCCCATTGTGTAAAATACAGAAACAACCACTAGCTCGGCAGCGGAATGAATCACTCCAATTCCCACGTTAAACAACTGTAATTTCCCATTTAATAAAGTGAATTTCCCCTCTTTATTGATTAAAATTTCTGGATGCTTTTGTAAAATCACTGCGCCAATGACTGCAAAAATCAAATGAGATAAGGCCCGCAAAGCAATAATCGGTGTTGCGGATAAGAAAAAACCAAAACCTGTTCCTAGACTAACTGCAATTGCCACCACTGGAGAAATAAACATGGCAATAAAAACTGGGACGTGACTTGCTAACGTAAAACTGGCTGGACCAATGGTAATTCTTGGCATAACCATTGGAATGATAATCCCCATTGCAATTAAAAGTGCTGAAATTGTTAAACGTTTTACTGAGTTTGTTTTCATTAAAACTGCCTCCTAAAGGTGTCATGACACCTTTTGTTTTTCTCAAGTGTAGCTGAACAGCCGCAATGTGTCAAGACACATAAAAGAACTTTCTGTTATTTCTCATAAATAACAGAAAGTTCTTTTTTATACTGGTTTATTTTTTTCTAAAGCATTACTTAAACGAGCGAATTCTTCTAAAGACAATGTTTCACCACGTCTAGAAGGATCGATTTCTGCTTCAGCCAGGCTTTCTTTTAGCCAAGCCACCGTTTGTTCATCTTTCCCATAAAAATGCGTTAAGTTATTCCACAATGTTTTACGTCTTAATTGGAAACTGGCTTTGGTTAGTTTGAAAAATTCTTTTTCATTGGTCACTGTCACCGCTGGTGTAGCACGGCGCGTCAATTTAATAATCGCCGAGTCAACATTGGGCTGCGGCACAAAAACCGTTTTTGGCACAATAAAGGCGACACTTGCTTCCATAAAATATTGGACAGCAATTGATAATGAGCCATAAGCTTTCGTTCCTGGTTTAGCAGCAATTCGATCAGCGACCTCTTTTTGCATCATCACAACCATTTCGGCTACATCTAAAGAAGATTCTAAAAAATGCATCATAATTGGCGTAGTAATATAGTAAGGTAGGTTCGCTACCACTTTAATCGGATACTTCTCTTGAAAAACTTGGTTGGTTGTCTCGACCAAATCAGCTTTTAAAACATCCTGATGTACCACTGTTACATTATCATAGCGACTTAAGGTATCCGCTAAGACAGGAATCAAGCGATCATCAATCTCAAAAGCCACAACTTGTGCCGCGTTCATCGCTAATTGCTCTGTTAATGCACCAATTCCAGGCCCGACTTCGACAACATTTGTCTGCTGATTGATTCCCGCTGTTTCTACAATTTTTCTTAAAATATTAGGCTCTGTCAAAAAATTTTGACCTAAACTCTTTTTAAATGAAAATCCATGTTTTTTTAGTATTTCTTTGGTTCTGGATGGTGTGGCAATTTCTTTATAGTCCGTCACGCTTGTTCCTCCATGTAGTTATTCTTCGTTTGCAAGTTCTTTTAAAATACGTGTCATGCTTTCTTTCAATTCTGCTTCTGTAATCCGAAACATGCTTAACCGTTTGACTAACTGTTTGCTATTTGTATAGCCAATTCTTAGGTCATCTCCTAATAATTCACGGTATTTTTTGGCATTTGCTCCCGCTATTAAACCATATTCAACTAGTGTTTGTCTAGGAATTTCTTGATAGTCTTCATCAGCTTGAACAGGTGTTACGACTTTTTTTAAGGCTTCAATAATTGCTTCATCACTAGCATGTTCAACCCCTAGGCTACCTCCATTTTTTTTAGGCACTGCGACTTTTCTTGATAAAAAAGCATGCTTTGCATCAGGAACGACTTCCATTATTGTTTTACGAATTTTTTCGCCCGAATAATCTGGATCTGTAAAAATAATCACGCCTCTCGTTTCTTGTGCGTGTTCAATTTGTGTCAAAATTTCATCATTGATAGCAGAGCCAATCGTTTCAATCGTATCCGCTGCAACTACCTCTTGAATGCGGCGTGTGTCGTCTTTTCCTTCAACGACAATGATTTCTGCAACTTTCATTTTTTCTTTCATTTATCTATCCGAAACAAGCGATGAGCGTTGACTCTCGTTTGTTCTGCCACTTCTTCAAAGGTTAGTTGTCGTAATTCAGCAATTTTTTCCACTACGTATCGTGTATAGCCTGGTTCATTCCGTTTACCACGATAAGGAACAGGGGCTAAATAGGGTGCATCTGTTTCCACCAACATTCGTTCAAGTGGTACCGCCATCGCCGCTTCTTGAACATCCAACGCCTTTTTAAACGTTACGACGCCACTAAAAGAAATATGCAAACCTAAATCTAAAAATTTCTTCATCCACTCGGCATCACCACTGAAACTATGCATGATTCCACCAATATCTGAAATTTTTTCATCTTTTAAAATTCGATAGGTATCTTCTAATGCCTCTCTCGTATGCACACTAAACGGTAAATTCATTTCCCGAGCAATCGCAATTTGACGGCGAAAGACTTTTTCTTGCACCTCTTTAGGATCCTCCATCCAGTAATAATCAAGACCGATTTCACCTAATGCGACAATTTTTGGCAACGTTAATTGTTCTTGTAATCGTCGTTCAACCTCTGGCGTATAGCTACCCGCTTCTGTTGGATGCCAACCAATGATACTATAAATATTGGCATATTCCTGACTAAGTAAAAGAGATTTTTCAATCGTTGGTTCATCAAAACCGACCACGGCCATCTCTGTAACACCCAATTCTTGGGCATGTGCAATCGTTTCTGGAATATCATCATTAAATTGTTCTGCATTCAAATGTGTATGTGTATCAAAAATCATTATGATTGCCTCCTTTATCTCCTCTCTACTTTATCATATTTCTTGAAAAATCTGAATGACTAGGCGACAAGATTCGTCATTTCCTCATAAACAGCGCTTGCATTTATGCTAAAAGTAACGTATACTATTCAGTCATGTTATTAAAAGGAGGAATCTCCATGACCGATGAAAAAATTTATGAACAACAGCATTTAACAACGGTTTATCATGAGCTGCAAGCGGCTAAAAAAGTTTACGAAGAGCAATTGGCGAACACAATGAAAGATGGCAAACATATGCTAGAGGAATTTGGTCGCGATTCTAAGCTGAATTTTGATAGTTATGCCGATAATCTAGAGACGTTTGCCATGTTGGAAATGAAGAACCGTGAAATTGATCAGTGGAACTTAAAAAATGAAGCAACGGCTAAAAATTTAGACAAAGTGAAACGCCTATTACAAGTTCCTTATTTTGGCAAAATTGGCGTGACTTTTGAAGACAGCCCTGAAGAGCCAGAAAACTTTTATATTGGCGTAAACGATTTTACTTCTTTAGAAGAAGAAACGCGCATTCACGATTGGCGCACACCGATTGCTTCGTTATTTTATGACAATGTTTTAGGGAAAACAGCCTACATGGCACATCAACAAACCATTCCTGTACAACTTGATTTGAAAAGACAGTTAATTATTGAAAAAGATCAATTAATCAACTATTTTGACACAACCATTGCGATTCAAGATGATGTGTTATTGCATTCTTTAGAAGAAGATGCTTCTCCTTATATGAAGGACATTACGACAACCATTCAACAAGAACAAAATCAAATAATTCGTGACGAAACGCAGCCACTCCTACTAGTCAACGGGATTGCTGGTAGTGGGAAAACGTCTGCGATTATGCAACGGATTGCTTATTTACTTTATCAACATCGAGCAGAAATTACAGCGGATAATATTTTATTACTTTCACCAAATTCAACATTTATTGATTATATTTCTCAAGTTTTACCGAATTTAGGCGAACGAAATCCCTTGAATTTGACTCTTTTACAATTTTTACGCTTCACTACCAAAGAAGCATGGCCAATGGAAGAAGAAACGGACTATTTCGAACGCATTACTCGCTCTGAGGCAACGGAGCAAGAGCACGTTATTCGTTCAAAAGAATTTGCAACGTTTCTTTTAAGCAATCCTGAAAAAGCGGTTGTGCAGCCACATTTTTTCCGTCCTTTAACTTTTAAAAAGCAGACCTTATTTACTTCAGAAACAATTTTTAAACTTTATCAAGAAACACCAGCTGACTTGAGTATTCGCCAACGAATTTCAGCCACAAAAGAAAAATTAACCAGTCTTTGGACACGGTACTTATTAAAACAAGCCCATTCTAAAAAAATGTTGGATCAATTCCAAGATTTAACAGAAGCTGAACAAGTTCGTTATTTTGGCACAGTGATTACCGAAGATAATGAAAAACATCTGGCTGATTTTGCTTTAAAACGTTTGAAGAAAAAATATCGCTCTATCACTGCCGCTATTAAAAATGATGCTTGGCTAGATCAATGGGCCTTTTTTGAAACGTTTTATTCTTTATTCACTGAAAAATCGTATCAAAAAGAGACAGCTGTTTTCACAGCCGATGAAATTGTGGCCCTTATTTTGGTGAAACATGCATTTATTGAAAACCTCGCCAACCAGCAAATGGCTTTTATCCTAGTCGATGAAGTCCAAGATTATACAGAAGCCCAATTATTATTACTGCTGACACTTTTCCCTAAAGCTAGTTTTACTTTAGCTGGTGATGAAAATCAAGCCATTTTTAATACAGCCATTGAATTTTCTGAAGCCCATGATTTATTGGTTAACGAAACCAGCCGTTCTGTTGGAACCTATCAATTATTAAACAGCTATCGTTCAAGTAAAGAAATTACACGACTCTTCCAAACATTAGGCACTCAACCAGAGCAATTAACCATTGTGCCCATCCGGCATGATGGAGAAAAGCCGACATTTATTCCTTGTGACTCTGCGTCTGACTATCTTAAAGCAATCGTCACTTCCATTGCAACTTTTGATCCGAAAGAAAGCACCGCCATTATTACTAAAACATTTGCAGAAAAAGAACAATTAACAAAAGAACTTAGTGCTTCTCTTTCATTGGAAGAACATCCGTCACTGCAAGTTTTATCAATTGATATGGCAAAAGGTCTAGAATTTGATAATGTAATTCTTCATAACCCAAATGTTAATCGTTATTCCGACAATAAACGAGATAAAAAAATCCTGTATACTGCTATTTCTCGTGGAATGAAACGGGTCGTTTTACCTTATACCGGCACACTTTCTGAATGGTTTACACCTTACTTGGCAGCCCGGTAACTGAGACTTAAGGCGGATTTTATTTTTAGAAAAACCACTTATAATAGACGAGTAGGTACTGCTTTTTAATTAGCAGTCCTACTCGTTTGTTGTCTCTTAAGTTGAGAGGAGCGTGAGAAGGTGAAACAATCACCTGATTTAGAAAATTTTTTAAAAACTTCTATCCAAAAAAATGTAACTATTGAGCGAAAACAACAAAACCAAACCATTTGGCACTGGCTACTGCTTATTTTATTTGGCTTGCTAACCTTTGGCTCACTGACACAGCAGTTACTCCTAATTGGCTTGTTTACACTTATTGCCGCTATTGTTAAAGGTCCCTTAATGCTCGTCTGGGGAACCATCTATTCGGCGTTAGTGGCTTTGTTTCCACCTTTCGCTTTAGTCCTATCTTTACTTTTTTTTATAATTAATTTAGGCACCGTTATGAAAAGTTGGCGTATTACTTTAACAAGTGCTTACTTTTATCTAGTTCCTTTAGGTTTTAGTCTCTTGAAAACGACCAACTGGGTATCAACGCCTTATTTCCTGACAGGCTTGGCTTTGTTAAGTATTTTAGGGCTGCATTTTATATTAGAGTGGCTCTATAAAAATAATAGCTTAGGCCGTTTACTCACGTGGCAAATTATCAGTGTCCCTTTTTCACTCTTACTGATCATTTTACCAAGTCGCCTAACGAAAGGCCGTTTTGGTAAAAAACGAATACCTAAAAAAGTGAAACTCTAAAATAGAAAAGCCTAGGAAAAATCGCAAATGATTTTTTCTAGGCTTTTCTTCGATTCTTTTAATTTAAAAATTCGTTGATTTTCGATTTTAGGACGTCGATAAAACTGGAGAAAGAGAGTTCATTTGTTTGTGAATATGTCCAATGAGCCAATAACAGAAAAACTAAAATAACCAGTATCGCAACCACTAAAAAGGTTCTAATTCTTGCCCTTCTTTTTCTACGTTGAACTGTTAGCCATGCTTGTTCCCTTACTCTCATAGCTTCTAAATAATACGGACGCCATTTAGGATCATTTTTTCGTTGCTCATAAAATTTAAATTTATGATAAGCCATCAAACTTCCCCCACATCAAATCACTTTTCTTCTAGTATACAAAAAAAGTAGTAAAGATAAAAGGTTACAATTCACCTTTTATCTTTACTACTTATGCTTTTATGCAATTCCTGCACCATTTGGCATTTCTTTTGGTGCTTCAACAATTTGAAGTTTCCCTTCTGGTGATTCAGCTGAAAGAATCATTCCTTGGCTAATTTGACCACGCATTTTTCTTGGTTTTAAGTTAGCCACAATGACTACTTTTTTGCCAATTAGCGCAGCTGGATCTGGATAAAATTCAGCAATACCTGAAAGAATTTGACGATGGTTTTCATCTCCAGCATCTAAACGGAATTGCAATAATTTATCTGCTCCTTTGACTTTTTTACAGTCAATAACTTCGGCAACTTTTAATTCCACTTTATCGAAATCATCGTACTTAATTTGTTTTTCTTTCGTTGAAACCAACGTTGTTTCTTCTGGATTCCATTTAATATCCTCTTCTGTAGCACTTTCGCTTTGGGACATTTTCTTTTGAATATACGTTACTTCTGTTTCAATTTCTAAACGTGGGAAAATAGGTGTTCCTTTACTTGTTACTGTTACGTCTGTTGGGAACTCACCAAAATGAATATTTTCCATGTTCATTGTTTCTGGATCTAAGCCTAATTGTTCGAAAATTTTCCCTGGTGTTTCTGTCATGACTGGTTGCAATAAGATTGCCACAATTCGTAAGCTTTCCGCTAAATGGATCATGACACTTTCTAATTCGTTGCGTTTCTCTTCTTCTTTAGCTAATACCCAAGGCGCTGTTTCATCAATATATTTATTGGCACGAGAAACTAGCGTCCAGATTTCTGCAATGGCCGTGTTAAATTCCATTTTTTCCATTGCTTCATGATATTTTCCAATAACATTCGCCGCAGTTGTCGATAGTTCACTATCAAATGGGGTAACTTTTGAAGCATAGGCTGGTACTTTGCCATCACAATATTTATTAATCATCGCAATTGTTCGATTCAACAAGTTTCCTAAGTCATTAGCTAAATCATAATTTAAGCGAGAAACGAAATCTTCTGGTGTAAAGACGCCATCACTACCAAATGGAATTGCTCGTAATAAATAGTAACGTAACGCATCTAGACCGTAGCGTTCTACTAACATTTCAGGGTAAACAACATTTCCTTTAGATTTAGACATTTTTCCGTCTTTCATCAATAACCAACCATGTCCAAAGACTTTTTTCGGTAATGGTAAATCCAAGGCCATTAACATAATTGGCCAATAAATCGTATGGAAACGCACGATTTCTTTCCCAACCATTTGCACGTTCGCAGGCCAATATTTTTGGAATAATGAATCATCTTCTGAACCATAACCTAGTGCTGTAATATAGTTTGATAACGCATCAATCCATACGTAAACCACATGTTTTGGATCATTTTTTAATGGAATTCCCCAAGAGAAAGTCGTTCTTGAAACGGCTAAATCTTCCAATCCTGGTTTGATAAAGTTATTTAGCATCTCATTTTTACGAGATTCTGGTTGAATAAATTCTGGATGTTCTTCGTAATATTGTACCAAGCGATCCGCATATTTACTCATGCGGAAGAAATAGGATTCTTCTTTAACTAATTCGACTTCGTGACCACTTGGTGCTTTCCCACCAATGACATTGCCTTCATCGTCACGATATACTTCAGCTAATTGTGTTTCAGTGAAAAATTCTTCATCAGAAACTGAATACCAACCTTCATATTCTCCAAGGTAGATATCTCCTTGTTCTACTAAACGGTCAAAAATTTGTTGCACGGCTGCCATGTGATAATCATCCGTTGTCCGAATAAATTTATCATAGCTGATATCTAATGTTTTCCATAATTTTTGAACATCTGCAGCCATTTTATCAACGTACTCTTTTGGTGTCACATTCAACTCAGCAGCTTTTTTTTCAATTTTTTGGCCATGTTCATCCACACCTGTTAAATAAAATACATCAAAACCCATTAAACGCTTGTAACGGGCCATTGCATCGCAGGCGATTGTTGTATATGAATTCCCAATATGTAACTTCCCACTTGGGTAATAAATTGGGGTGGTAATATAAAATGTTTCTTTCTGTGACATACAGAAAAAACCTCCTTTAGTCATTTTCCTAAACCCTCAGGATTTACTCCTAAACAGTATACCATAATTAGACATTATTAAACTATATTTCTTGTCGGTTTTCTCTTGAAAATGAAGAAAATGCCAGAAAGAAAAGAGAGAAACACCTGTCTATTTGACAAGTATTCCTCTCTTTTTTCGTTCATTTTTATTCTTTTGTCTCGAAACGAACGATACTATGGTGTCGTCCATAAAAGAAATAAATAGCCAAACCAATCACTACGGCTATGCCAAATACTTGCCAAGTAGCTAAAGACAATTGGAACATCAAAGCCGCGCAAACCACGATTGAAATTAATGGTAGAACCGGCACAAGTGGTACTTTAAATTCACCTGCTTGCGGTTCTCCTTTCATTGTCCGTAATTTGATAATTCCTAAAGCGAGAAACATCAGATAAAAGAGTGTCACGATATTTGTAAGTTCAGCCAACATCTCCATTGGAACAATCCCAGCAAAAACCATTGCTAAAAATCCAGCTACATAGGTTGCATTCTTAGGTGTGTGCCGCTTCTCATCGATTTTGCTCATAAACTGCGGCAATAATCCATCTTTACTAATCGCATAAATCACACGGGCTAAACTGTACATCATCGCAATCGTCACTGTTAATAAGGTTAAAATAGCACCAACTGAAATGATTGTCGCGATTGCGCCATGATTAATGAAGCGCATCGCAAAAGCCACCGGATCCTTGACCCCTAAATCCGTAAATGGAACAATCCCAGTTAAAACTAACGTAACAACAATATATAACAATGTTGAAATAATAATGGAACCAATAATCCCTTTTGGAATATCTTTTTTCGGATTCTTCACTTCCTCCGCGGCCATGCTGACCGCATCAAACCCTAGAAAGGCAAAGAAAACTAAAGCAGCACCACTGAAAACGCCTGAAAAACCATAAGGAATAAATGGTTGCCAGTTCGTTGGTTTCACATAAAAGATTCCCACGAGAACAAATAATAAAATAATCCCAAACTTCACGAAAACCATTAAGTTATTTAAACGTAACGCTGTTTTCGCTTCTAAAGATACCCAAAAAGTTACGGCTACAACGACCAACATGGCAATCAAATCAATATATGTACCATTTGTTGGATTATAAGCGCCACTTAACGCTTGCGGTAAAGAAAAACCTAAGCTATCCAAAAAGCCATGAACATAGCCTGACCAACCTGAAGCAACGGATGAAACCGCCAAGAAAAACTCACAAATAATCATCCAACCAGTCATCCAAGCCACAATTTCTCCAAAGACCACATACATGTAGGCATACGGCCCACCAATGACCGGAATACGTGATGCAAATTCTGCATAGCATAAACCAGATAAAATAATCGCGGCTGCTGCTACCAGAAATGATAAGACGAGCCCTGGACCTGCATAGCGTTCCGCTGCGACACCTGTCACAACAAAAATCCCTGTTCCTACTACAGCCCCAATTCCTAGAAAAATTAAGTCCATCGTCTTAAGATTTTTTTTCATTCCACCACTATCATTGACAGGCACAGTGATTTCTTTTTTTCTGAAAATAGACATGTGTTTACCCCCGTAAAAAAAATAAGCGTAAATAAACTATTTACGCTTTCATATACCCTAAAAGAATACCACCTAGAATAACAAAAATGCAACCAAAAATAACATAAAACATTTCTTTTTTTGATTTTCTTTCGCCTAAAAGGAAGATGCCCCCAAGAGTCGAAATAATAATCCCCATTTGTGATAAAGAGAAGCTAATAGCTAAGCCAATTTCACGCATGGTTAATAACATACAAATATTTCCTAAGCCCCAAAGCAGACCCGTCGTCATATTCATCCAAACAAAACGATCAACTTTGACTTTTTTGAAGGCAAAGAAACTAGCCCCCACTAACATACCAATACTTTGTGGCAAAATAATTCCCCACGGATCTAAACCAGTGGCATTAATAATGATGGTATAGACACCATACCCAACTGTTGAGAAAATCAACGCCCGAATCCCTTTATTAAAATCTAACATACTGTTTGAGGTTTTCGGTTGACTATCATCATCTTGTCGAGCTGTTAAATACACCCCAAAAACTAAAAAGGCTAAAGCGATAAAGCCCACAACAAAGTCTTTTGTTTTTGTCCATTCATGGAAAAAAACAGCCCCTGCAACGGTATTAACAACTAACTGCATCCCAGTTGAAATTGGTAAGCCAACTGAAACGCCCATATATTTCATGCTATGAAATTGTTGATTCTGTCCCAAACTCCAGAATAAACCAGATATAAATCCAACAATTAATGTGGCTGTCGTCAACGTAGGCTGGATGACAAAAAAGACAACAATTGAAAATAGTAATGCGCCGATTGTCATACCTAACGTTTGTTGATTGGCGCTTCCACCAATTTTACCGCTGACTAAACCAATACTGCCCCACGCAATCATGGGCACTAAAGCGATAAGTAAACTCATAATATTCTCCTAACAAATTTATTTCATTTCATTCTAACAATAAAAACGTTTTCTAAACAACTAAGAAGAGTAAGAGAAGTTAGCAAGAAAGTTTTAATAAATAAAAAAAGGCCTATCACCTCTTTAATTTGCTGATAGACCTACTTTTTATTTCACTTCATTATAATAACTGAGGGAAGGGAAAAACAATGTCATCGTCGTACCTTGCCCTTCTGTCGATTCGACTGTTAAATCATGACCTAACTTTTTCGCTAAGCTATGGGCCAAATACAGGCCAAGACCAGTCGAATGCTGTTCACTTTTCCGCCCGTTTTCACCAGTAAATCCTTTATCGAAAATGCGTCGTTGATCTTGCATCGGAATGCCAATCCCAGAATCTTTTAAAGATAAATAAATACCTTGTTTATTTTTGGAAATTAGGACCGTAATCGTGCCGCCTTCTGGCGTATACTTGACTGCATTACTTAATAATTGGCGGAAAATAAAAATGACCCATTTTCGGTCGGTTAAAACCGCTTCATCTTCCCCTTCAATTGAGAATTGCAATCTTTTTTGGATAAAATAATTTGCTTGCGTACGAACAACAGATTGCACAATTTCTTTTAAAGAATATTCTTGGAGTAAATAATCTCGAGAAAAGCTGTCCAGTCTAGCATAATATAGGACTTGCTCGACATATTCATCAATTTTACCTAACTCATTTTCCAATAGATAATATTTTTTCTCTGGAATATCATCTTCGACAGATTGTACCAGTAACGTGATAGCCGCTAGGGGGACTTTGATTTCATGAACCCAAGAGTCAATGTAATCTTTTTGGTCCTGTTGGTTGTTAATTGCTTGCTGCATGGTTTGTTGGTGCTCTTGCAATAAACCGTTAATATACGTTTGGACAAGTAGTTCTTCTTCTTTTTCTGCTGTATTCAAATATTCTTGTAAAGAAGGCGGCTCTTTTTCCGTTGCCAACGAAAGCCACCACTTACGTTTTAAATAATAATCAATTGTTAAAAATAGCGATAAAAAAACACTTTGCAGTAAAAAGATATAGCCAACCACTGTCCAATCTAAGCGGACATTAGGAGCCAACCATAAAATAAAACAAGTTAAGAACAGAAAAAATAACCAACCAATTAGTAATAACCAGCGATCTTTTAAATACTTTAGAATGGTCATTGTCTACTCCTATCTAGGGCACCATATAACCGACGCCCACTTTGGTTTCAATATAGCCAGCAATCCCTGCTTGCTCAATTTTTTTTCGTAAACGATTGATATTTACCGTCAGCGTATTGTCATCCACAAAACGTTCATCGTCCCATAAAGCGCGCAATAGTTTTTCACGTGTTAAAATTTTTCCGTGCTTTTTCATTAAAAGATACAGTAATCGGTATTCATTTTTACTTAAATCGATCATTTCACCTCTGATTTCCATTCGTCCATTGTCCACATTTAAAGTAATGCCATTATGTGAAAGCACTTCACTATCCGTATCGGAATAGTTATAAGAGCGGCGCAACAAAGCATTGATTTTAGCAATTAAAACATCTATCTGGAACGGTTTTGTGACAAAATCATCCGCGCCCATGTTCATCGCCATAATCATATCCATATTGGTACTACGACTCGAAATAAAAATAATTGGTACTTTAGAAACTTCACGAATTTTTTGACACCAATAGTACCCATCGTAAACAGGTAAATTAATATCCATCAAGACTAATTGAGGATTCTCCTCTTGAAAATCATCCAATACATCATTAAAATCGGTTGTTCCAATCGTTTCAAATTGCCATTTTTGTAATTCCTCGCTAATTAATTCTCGAATGGTTGTTTCATCTTCGACAATCATGATTTTAGCCATGCAATCCCACCTCTTTTATTTCTAAATTTTCATCTTTCTTATCCTAACAAACTTCATTCTTTTTGGATATAGGACTTTATGATGATTTTTACACTATTTCAAAAATAGGCGCTAATAATTCCCATTCTGATAACATGATGAATTTACCAACGAAAGCAAAAATACCATCTAATAATAACACAGACATATTAATTCCTAATATAATAGAAGCTTTTTCGACAATTGGCATGGACTTTTTATTTTTCAAAATAAGATATAAAACAAAGTTTGTTCCATAAGTAAAAACTGTTAACAACACAATTAACTCAATCATTTTACCACTTCCTATTTTGGACTTTTCATTTTTCCTTCAATAATTGCTACTCTTAATTATAGCATAATCTTATAAAAAAATCGGCAGAGTCCTAACCCTTAAGATAAACAACAGAATAGAAGTGGCTTCTTTGAAACTCGCAAGAATCGAGCCTTTTTTAAGAGTTGAAGGTCTTGATCCTTAAAAGACAAGTCCTTCAACTCTAGTATGTTCCATGTATTGGAATTGATACCAACGTAACGAAGTGTAGTGGATCAGACAACCTCAGTTTTTCTAATGATTATATTTGTCATACACTTCTTTTAACTGGTTTAAATCTATTTTTTTCATTTGGTACAATTTTTTGGTCACTTCATTTGCTCTAGCTGGATTTGAGTCAGATAAATAACGTTTCAGTTCAGGATTGCCTGTTTGCCAACTGACTCCAAATTGATCTTCCATCCAGCCACACGGCCATTCTTTCCCTTTAGCAGTCACTTGTTGCCATAGCCGATCTATTTCCTCCTGATTTTCACAATCAATATAAATGGAGAAGGCCATGGTAAAATCAAAATCATGTTTATCTCGTGCATCCATTACTCGAAACGGTTGCTCCTGTAATGTGAAAAGTGCTTGCGCAATGTTCCCATCTTCATATTCAACTTTTTCAATTATTTCGCCTGGACCGAAAATCGCCAACCATTCTGATAGAGCTTTGGCTGCTTCGCCATATTTTTCATTAGCAAACATAAAGGTTGGTACAATTGTTTGTTCTTTTCCTGAAAAAGACACTTGCCAAGAGACACCAAATTTGTCCACTACCCAACCATATAAAGGACTAAAAGGATATTCCCCAAAAGGCATCAATATCTGTCCATCTGCTGTTAAATTTTTCCACAACGTTTCTGTTTGTGGTAATGTTGTACATTCAACAAAAAATGAACTAGCTGGCGTAAAGGAAAATTCTGGTCCGCCATTTAAACCAATGATTGTTTGGTTCGCCAAGGTAAATTCAATGGTCATTAATGATGTTCCTTGAGGTTGATGCTCCTCATTAACGTAGTTCGTTTTACTTAGAATCGCACCTTTTTCAAAGATTGTTGTATAGAAGTTAGTAGCTTCTTCCGCTTGTGTGTTAAACCATAAACATGGTGAAAATTTAGGCATTGTGGTTCCCTCCTTCGTTTTCTTTAGTGTAGTCAAAGATTGATAAATAAACAAAGAGAACGTTTTAGTATTTATTCATTTCCGTCTGATAGAATCGATAAATTGCTTGTTTTACTTCTTGAAGCAAGGAGGATTTTAAATGTCCCCGTGTCAAAAAATAAAAGGAACGCCAATACTTTTCACCTAACGTTTGGAAAGGAATTTTTTCAGTAATCGCCTTTCTTGAAAGCAACGATTGCCCCATGCCCAATTCCAACATTTTAACAATCATTTCATTATTTTTAACCGTCATGAGTGTTGGGCTTTGATTACTTTCTTCTAAATACTGTTGGGTATAATGAAAGACCCCAGAATCCTTTTCACGTACCAACCAATTCTGATTGGCAGGGTCCCCAGCTAAAACCAATTGATCCTGAATAATTTCTTCACGAGAGGCGCCTTTCGTAATTAATGGTTTTTCGATAAAGCCAAAATCAACTTGATGTTTTTCAACTTTTTCCACTACTTCTTCTGAATTGTTCATTTCTAAAACAAAATTGATCGTTGCATACTGTGTCTGTAAATGCTGCATCAGTTGCGGCAAATAATAAACTGCAAAAGTATTAGACGCAGCAATTCGGCAAGTTTCTTTAGGTAATCTCGCCTGATGAAGAGCTGTTAATGTTTCTTGCCAATCATCAGCTAAATTTAGCAAACGATTATACAAGACTTCTGCTTGCCTAGTAGGGACTACATCTTGTCGACCATTTCTTAAAAACAATGAACAGCCTAATTCTTCTTCTAATTGTTTGATTTGATTAGAAACGGCTGGTTGTGAGATATATAGGCAGGTAGCTGCTTTGGAAAAGTTCATTTGCTCATACACAATTTGAAAAGTCTTTAATAATTTAAACATAGGTATCCTTTCGATAACTTTTTATTATAAATATTATTTTAACTATTTATTTCTCAAATGTAAAAAATTTCGTTATACTGGAAGTAATGAACAAGAAAGAGAGATTTTTTCAATGAAAAATTCAGAAAATGATTATATCCAATCTTTATTCCAAATTCTTCCCGGCTTGCTAACAGCTTTCCTTGTCGCCTGCCTTAGCAAGTTTCTTGCCATCTGGTTACCTAGCTTAGGCGCCGCAACGATAGCTATTTTACTAGGAATCTTTTTGGGAAATATCTTTGTTCGCGGTGCCAATTTAAATCGCGGAACCAAAGTAGCCGAAAGTAAATTACTAGAATTTTCTGTTGTTTTATTGGGAACCACCGTGACCTTTCAAACGATTGCCCAAATTGGCTTACAAGGTGTCGCATTTATTCTCATTCAAATGTCGCTGACCATTATTTTTGCCTATTTGATCGGTAAAAAACTGGCTTTTTCTGATAATATGTCTTTATTGATGGCTGGTGGTAATGCCGTTTGTGGGTCTTCTGCTATTGCTTCGATTGCTCCAGCAATTCAAGCAGATGAGGAAGAAAAAGGCCAAATCATTACTTTAGTAAACTTATTAGGAACCGTTTTAATGTTGACCTTACCCATTTTAAGTGGGATTCTCTATGGTACCAATTTGTTGGCTCGTAGCGCACTAATCGGAGGGACTTTACAATCAGTTGGTCAGGTTGTCGCCAGTGCCAATATGGTCAATGAGAACGCAGTTCAACTTGCGATGCTCTTTAAAATTATGCGGATTGTCCTACTCGTAGCAGTTGTCTATTTATTTGGACGTTTCAAGCAAAGTAAGACGGCAGAATCAGAAGCTGAGTTGGTAAAAGTCACCAAAAAAAGCAGCGCCCTACCTTGGTATGTAGTTGGCTTTTTCATTGCCTGTGTCTTTAATAGTTTGATTCATTTCCCCGTCGTAATCAGTGAGACTGCTCATTTCTTTAGTTCTTGGTTTGAAATTACTGCCTTGGCAGCAATCGGGTTACGACTCGATTTTAAAAAGTTTTTCCAAGAAGGCAAACGTTTCTTAATCTATGGTTTATCAGTAGGAACTGTTCAATTCGTCCTAGCCATTTTGTTGTTGGCACTGTTACAGTTCTAATAAAAAAGTTTGACGTTAACACGTCAAACTTTTTTATTTCAGCTTATTCATGCTATTATGAATAAGGTTTTATTAACTTAAAGGAGTTTTTCGATGTTATTTAGTATTAAAAAAAGCGAATGGTTAGGCAATGAACGAAATGATCTCTTTGCCGGTCTCGTTTCTTCTGTCGCCATTTTACCAGAAGTAATCGGGTTTGCGATTATTGCTGGTGTTCACCCGCTTTCTGCAGTGTTTGCTTCAGCTGTTACTTTACTTGTGATTACTTTTACGGGCGGCCGTCCGGCAATGGTTTCGGCGTCTGCTGGCTCAATGGCCTTAGTCCTTGCAGGCTTAATTCAAGCACATGGTTTGTCATACATGCTTGCTGCGACTATTTTAACAGGCTTTCTACAATTTATTTTAGGTTATTTAGGTATCCATAAATTAATGCGCTTTATTCCCAAGACAGTGATGTACGGATTCGTCAATGCGTTAGCCATTTTAATTTTCATGGCGCAAGTACAACAATTGCCTCATCAAACACTGTGGTCCTACGGCATGATTATCTGTAGTATCTTACTTATTTATCTATTACCTAAGTTTATTACAATTGTGCCTCCTGCTTTAATTGTTATTTTATTCATGACTATCCTGTCCTATTTTTTAAAAGGTCATTTGCAAACGGTAGGTGATCTTGGTGAAATGAGTCAGTTTCATCCAGCGATCCGTTGGCCTAATGTACCCGTCAACTTAGAAACGTTGTGGATTATTTTACCTAGCTCTGTTGCCTTAGCAATGGTCGGGTTAATTGAATCTTTATTGACGATCCCCATTGTGGACAAAATGACAGCGAGCCAAAGTGATAGCCAACGAGAAGTTAAGGCGCAAGGACTCGCTAATATAATTACCGGCTTTTTTGGTGGCCAAGCTGGCTGTGCGATGATCGGGCAAGCGGTCATTAATGTTAAATCTGGAGGACGAAAACGGCTTTCTACTTTGATTTCAGGTATTACCCTCCTTCTATTCATTTTTGTTTTTAAATCCGTGATGGTAGCCATTCCTACAGCTGCATTGATTGGGATCATGATGACAGTGGCAGTCGACACCTTTGATTGGGAAAGTTTGCAGCTTTTCCGAACTTTTGAAATTACTGAAATTGTTATTTTACTCGTGACAGTGGGTGTGATCGTCTATACGCATAATTTAGCGATTGGAATTATTCTAGGTGTTCTTTTAAGTGGTCTTCTTTATCATTTTTTCAAAAAAGAACCAAAAAAAAGTTGCTAGCTTTAGCAACTTTTTTTATTTTTCCCAATATTTCTTCAACGCTTCTTTTTCTATTTTCTTAATGAACGCATCTTTGCCATCCATATATTTATCAATGCTATCGGGGTGTGCTTGGGCCAATTGCTTTTTTA
The DNA here is from genome assembly GCF_050532945.1 of Enterococcus sp. DIV2467a. NCBI lineage: Bacteria > Bacillati > Bacillota > Bacilli > Lactobacillales > Enterococcaceae > Enterococcus > Enterococcus sp. DIV2467a. The sequence goes on from NZ_CP172896.1 coordinate 2,205,538, forward strand.
ATGTACCATAGGTTGTAGCAATTGCCGGATTTTCTCGTAAATAATTTCGAAAAGCAAGATGGCGCAAAATTTCTTGCGTATTGTCAAACTGATAAATATGCACATGATGTGTTCTTTTTATCGGGCCTTTTCGTAAATAACGACGTCCTGATAGCCCAAATTCCCCCATATATTCATAACCGATTCTTTCAAATTCCCCTTGTAGCAGGTCTACTTTTTCAATTTCTTCAACAATGACCAAAAAATCAATAATTGGTTTGGCTGCTAAATTAGGCACAGATGTGCTACCGATATGTTCAACTTTAAGACAATTTTCCTTTAGAATCTGTTTCAACGCTTGGGCTTCTTCTTCAAACTGTTCCACCCAGGCTGGTTGGTATTCAGTAACGATTACCCGCATGATTTCTTCCCTCTTTTCTATATCCGTTTCATATGTAAAATAGGAAACGGATTTCCTTGAGGATCTTCCTTTGATTCACCAATTACTTGAAACCCTTGAGATTGATAGAACTTCACAGCCCCTTCATTTTGTTTATTGGCATCAACAAAGACAATTGATTCTTGCTCTATTAACTTTTTGATAATTTCTCCACCATAGCCTTTACGAAAATAGACTGGGTCAATAAATAACATTTCCAACGTTTGTTGATTTGTTCCACTAAAGCCCACACATTTCTGTTCTTCATTTAACCACATACTTAATTGAACTTGTTGAAAATAATCAGGTAAAACTACTTCGATTTTATCAATATCTGCCTGACTCAAAAACAAATGGGTAGCTTCTACTGAAGAACGCCATAGAGAAATTAATTGAGGATAATCGGTTTTTTTTACTTCTTTTTGGTTCAGCATTTTTAATTCCTCCCTATCTAATAAACAAAGTATACCACATTTTGTCTCTCTCAATTCCATAAAAAATAGTCAAATCAACCGTGTTTTTTCTGTCGATTTGACTGTCTCTCTCTATTAACTCTGATGGCTAAACAAGTAAACTAATCAAAGCCACGATAGCTAAACCGCCTTGTGTTAAAATGATTTTTTTATCACTAGTTAAGCTACCGTACGCCGCCACTAAAATAATATAAATCAATAAAAATTTTGTCATCTCCATCGTTGCTTGCGCAAAATAGACACTATAAATAAGTCCTGCACCGATTAGTCCATTATAGATTCCTTGATTTTTAAACAATGTAGTGACTGATTTTCTTTGTAACTCTTGCTTATCCATTTTAAAAACACGGCTTGTTGTCTCAGATGTTGGTACAATCGTTTCTAAATACATAATGTAGAAAAATTCTACAGCCACCAAGGTTACTAAAATTGTTGAAATTAATGTCATCTGCTCCCTCCTCCCATTCCTTTGAACGAAGTAATTTTATGTAATTTTTGCTATGATGTAAATAGATATGCCTAGCCTTAACGAAAGGAAGAAACCTATGACTTTTCAAGAAACTATTAGCGCCTATATCCAAGAACGTTATCATATAACGCCCGATTTTCCTTTTAAAAAACACCCAGACTATCTCGTCTTTCGTCATCCTAGAAATGCAAAATGGTTTGCTTTAATTATGCCACTGGATGCACAACTGCTCGGCGCTACCGAGAATAAGCAGCTCACTATTTTAACCGTTAAACTTGCGCCTGAATTGATTGCCTTATTAAAGAACCAACCTGGCTATTTTCCTGCCTATCATATGAATAAAGAGCATTGGTTAAGTCTTTCTGAAGAAATTCCGCTCTCACAAGTTTTTTCATTTATAGATGAAAGTTACCAACGGAGTTATTAAAAAAACACCCTACTCAAGGAGTAGGGTGTGAAAGATTATTTAAGCTTATTTGCTTAAAGCGTCTTTTGCTTGTTCAGCTAACGCTGTAAATGCTGCTGCATCGTTAACGGCTAAGTCAGCTAACATTTTGCGGTTGATATCAATCTCTGCCAATTTCAAACCGTGCATTAATTTAGAATAGCTTAAGCCATTCATGCGAGCTGCCGCGTTGATACGTGCAATCCATAATTTACGGAAGTCACGTTTCTTTTGACGACGGTCTCTGAATGCATAGTAATAAGAGTTCATTACTTGTTCTTTTGCTGATTTAAATAAAGTATGTTTTGATCCGTAGTAGCCTTTCGCTAACTTAAGGACTTTTTTACGACGTTTACGGGTTACTGTTCCACCTTTAACACGTGCCATGTTGAATTCCTCCTAATATCTTGTTTCTCTTGACGGTAATCTAAAAGTCACCGAGTTGTTTTATTTCATTCTTGCTAATTGTTGGCGGATACGTTTGTAATCGCCTTTTGCAACCATGCTTGCTTTACGCAATTGACGGCGTTGTTTTTTAGTTTTACCGTGGAAACGGTGAGATGTAAAGGCACGGCCACGTTTTAAGCCGCCTCCACCAGTACGTTTTACACGTTTTGCTAATCCGCGGTGTGTTTTTTGTTTTGGCATGACTAATTTTCCTCCTCAAAATCTTTGCTTCAAGTGAAAGACTCTAACAGTCACAACTGTCGAATATCCTTCTTGTAGAAATTACCAAAAGTCCGAATGCTCGGTCTCTTCGTTTACTTGTCGTTTTTCGGTGCCAGCGTTAGAAACATGCTGCGTCCGTCCATTTTCGCTTTTTGTTCCACTGTGGCGATGTCCGCAGTTTCTTCAGCTAAGCGATCAAGAACTTTCTGACCAATCTCTTTATGGGTAATGGCACGGCCTTTGAAACGGATAGAAGCTTTCACTTTGTCTCCTTTTTCTAAGAACTTACGCGCATTACGAAGTTTTGTATTGAAGTCATTTACGTCAATTGTTGGACTTAAACGAACTTCTTTGACGTTGATCACTTTTTGTTTCTTGCGAGCTTCACGCTCTTTCTTTTGTTGTTCGAAACGGAATTTTCCATAATCCATAATTCGCGCAACTGGTGGTTTCGCTCCTGGCGCTACAAGTACTAAATCCAAGTTTGCAGATTCAGCGATTTGTAATGCTTCTGCTTTGGTTTTTACACCTAATTGTTCACCATCTTGTCCGATCAAACGTAACTCGCGTGCACGAATGCCGTCGTTAACCATCATATCCTTTGCTATGGTCATTCACCTCCAAAATTTTTAAGAGAAAATCCTAACGGAAGTCTGCTTTGTTTGCTAAATGCAATAAAAAAACAGGTTCCTATCCAGAACCCGCCAACAGTCTGCCTTACTTAAAAAAATAAGGAATACTTTATCTAGCCCAGCGATATACTCAACTAAGGCGAGAAGCGGGTGCTTCTGCTTTCATTTCTCAACTTCACTAGTTTACCTTAGTTTATCCTAGTTGTCAATATATTTCCTCAAAAAAAAACGAATCTAGCACTAGATTCGTTTGAACTCGTATTTTGATCATTAATAATTAGTGGACTGTCCCAATGTGACTTCCTAGAAACAAATGGTTCAACACATGGTGTACATTTTCTATCCCCTAGGCGATCCCTGTAGTCCCTACAGTTCTTCTATTTATAAGGTTTCTCGTTTAGACAAGCCACGTTCTAAGATTTTTTGGCTTCTAAGATACTCTGAATTTTCTGTACTTTCAGAAAAAGACAACTCTGTTTCTATCTCCTCTGACTCAATACAAATGAGTTCTTTGCCATACCATTGTGCTTTATACAACAGTTTAGCTAAAAATAAAGACCAAGCCAGTTCAGAACGATCATGTTTTGGCGGCCGTTCATTACTGTGATGGGCTTTTTCAATACAAATAACATCGTAACTTGAAACCAATTCCGTTGTAATTTTGTTTAAAATATCCGTTCGTTGGTTGGCTATTTTTTCGCGAATTTTTGCGACTTTTATTTTTTGTTTTTGATAATTTTTTGCTTGCGAAAGATCGACACCTTTTTCTAAAGCAATCATTTTACGCTTGTTTAATTTTCGTTCTTCTTGACGTAGTTTTTGCTTTAAATGCTTTGAACAATAGCTTTTTTCGAAGCTTTCACCATTCGAAAGCAGCGCAAATTTTTCCCTACTGCTACAAATTCCCACCATTTTTTGTTGCTTTGTTTTCGTTTCAATCGGCGCTTCACATAAAATGGAAACATAATAATTGTGACTCGCACTCATAGAAATAGTTACAGATTTTATCTCCCCCAGCGGTTGGCGGTGTACCTTCATTTTAATTAAAGATTTCAATTTAGGTACCTTCAAATAACGATTATCCAAAATTTTGACCGTGCCATGTTGATTGTTCGTAGTGTAGGAATGCACCGTTTCTTTCTTTTTCTTTTTTGGAAAGCCCATCCCTTTTTCCCGATAAAAATTTTTAAAGGCTCGATCCAAATAAACTTGTGCATTTGCCAAGGCTAAACTATCAACTTCTCTGAGGACAGGGTATTGTTTCTTATATTTAGCTGGCGTTGGCATTTTAAACGTTTGTTGAGGATTTTTTCGCATCTCTTTGTAGATATCAATCCGGTCTTGTAACATTAAATTATACACCAAGCGAACACAAGAAAATGTTTTTTGAATAAACTCTTCTTGTTTTGAGGTTGGATAAAGTCTGTATTTATAAGCTTTCAGAGCCTTCATCTCATAACCACCCTACCAAGATAGTTAGAAAAGAAGCTGGTTATAAACCAGCTTTTCTTTTCTTCTCTTCAATTTTTTCACGGTACATTGCAACTTCGTCTTCAGCACAATAAACATAGTGTCCATTGAGAATTTCACGGAGCTCACGATCTTTTCCATCTGCCGCTGCAGGCTGGTAAACGATCCGTTTACGTGTGCGTTCATAGTCTGGATCTGGTAATGGAATCGCAGAAAGTAAACTTTCTGTATAAGGATGAACGCCGAAATTATAGACATCATCACTTGTGCCCATTTCCAATAATTTCCCACTGTGCATTACGCCAATTCGGTCACTGATATGTTTTACCATCGATAAGTCATGTGCGATAAACAAGTAAGTTAAGCCTTGTTCTTTTTGTAAATCTTGTAATAAGTTTACTACTTGAGCTTGAATCGACACATCCAAAGCCGAAATTGGCTCATCACAGATAATGAAACGTGGATTAACCGCTAAAGCACGAGCAATCCCGATCCGTTGACGTTGCCCACCAGAAAACTCATGAGGATAACGCGTACTGTGACTTGGATTTAAGCCCACCGTTTTTAAAAGTTCATTGACTTTTTCTTCCCGCTCTTTTGGTGTTTTAGCTAATCCATTGACATCGATTCCTTCAGCAATAATATCATTGACTTTCATTCTTGGATTCAATGAAGCATATGGATCTTGGAAGATCATTTGAACATCGCGGCGGAATGCTTGCATGTCCGCTTTTGATTTAATTTTGCTAATGTCTTTTCCATCGAAAAGAATTTCACCAGCAGTTGGATCATATAAACGAATGACACTGCGACCAGTTGTTGATTTTCCACTTCCTGATTCGCCAACTAATCCAAAGGTTTCGCCTTCATAAATATGAAAACTAATGTCATCAATGGCTTTTACTTCGTCTTTACGACCAACATTGAAATACTGTTTCAAACCAGTGACTTCTAATAAGACTTTTTTCTCTTCTGCCATTAATTACTACCTCCTGGATTTTTTTGACGCTCTGCATAAATTGCCCAACGACGAACAATCTCTGCTGGAGGCGTAACTTTTGGTGCTTGTGGTGCTAATAACCATGTTGCTGCTTTGTGGGTTGGTGATACTTCAAAATAAGGTGGTTCTTTTTCTGTATCAATTTTTAAAGCAAACTCATTCCGTGGATAGAAGGCATCTCCAGTTGGTGGATCTAATAAATCTGGAGGTGAACCTGGAATCGCATAAAGTTTGTCTTCTGTTCCTTCCATCGTTGGCATTGACCCTAAAAGTCCCCAAGTATATGGATGTTGTGGATTATAGAAAATTTCTTCTGCTGTTCCCACTTCAACCAGACGTCCACCGTACATGACAGCGACACGGTCAGCCACGTTCGCTACTACCCCTAAATCATGGGTAATGAAAATAATCGAAGTGCTAATTTTTTCTTGTAAGTCTTTTAATAACTCTAAAATTTGTGCTTGGATGGTTACATCCAACGCTGTAGTTGGTTCATCTGCAATTAGAACTTCGGGATAACAAATTAAAGCAATTGCAATGACAATCCGTTGACGTTGCCCACCAGAAAATTGGTGCGGATAGTTTTTCAAACGTTTTTCAGCATTAGGAATGCCGACTAATTTTAGTAATTCTAATGCTTGCGCTAAGCCTTCTTTTTTTGAGACTTTATTATGTTTGATTAATGATTCCGCCACTTGTTTGCCAATTGGCATCGTTGGGTCTAATGAAGTCATCGGATCTTGGAAAATCATTGCGATTTCTTTACCACGAATGGCTTGCATTTGTTTTTCTGTTTTATGAACAATATCTTGCCCTTTAAACAAAATTTCCCCGTTATCAATATTGGCATTACTGCTCAACAAACGCATAATACTGCGGGTTGTAACAGATTTACCACTCCCTGATTCACCTACGATGGCTAACGTTTCACCTTTATAAAGATCAAAACTCACACCACGAATGGCGTTGACTTTACCTGCAAATGTATCAAAGGAGATTCTTAAGTCTTTAACTTCTAATACTTTTTCCATAGTCATTCACCACTCTTACTCTTTCATCTTAGGATCAAATGCGTCACGTAAACCATCAGCTAACAAGTTGAAACAAATCATGATAACTGAAAGTGTTGCCGCTGGAATCCACATTAAATATGGAAGGAAACGGAAAGTTTTGTATCCTTCGTTTAACAAGGTTCCTAAAGATGCGGTTGGTGGACGTAAGCCTAACCCAATAAAACTTAGGAACGCTTCAAAGAAAATTGCCGATGGGATACTGAACATCATTTGGACAATAATGACACTTGAGATATTCGGTAAAATATGTTTAATAGCAATTTTCCAACGAGATTCGCCCAATGTTTCTGCTGCCATGACAAACTCTTGGTCTTTTAGTTTCATGGTCTGGGCTCGCACAATCCTGGCCATTGATATCCAGTTTGTAATAACCATGGCTAAAACAATCGAAACAATCCCTGGATCAAAGACTGTTAGCATCAAGATCATAACAACTAAGTTAGGAATACCAGAAAGAACTTCTAAAATACGTTGCATTACTGTATCGACACGACCGCCGACTAACCCAGAAATCAGTCCATACGTTACCCCAATCGTAATATCTAGAATTGCCGCGATAAACGCAATTAATAAGGAAATACGTGTTCCCATAAATAAACGACTTAGGACATCACGACCTAAACCATCTGTTCCTAGATAAAAGTTTACGTTATCTGGAACGTTTGCTTGTGCATATTTATCAACTAATTGACCAGCAACTGTTGTTTTACCATTTAAACCATTCACGCTTTCCAAGCCAGGAATTCGTGGTGGTAAGTTAATGTAAGAAACATTTTGTTTCGTTGGGTTATGTGGTGAAACCCAAATGGTAATAATAGAGATAAAGATAATAACTGCTAAGAAACTCATTGAGATAACTGCAGCTTTATTCTTTTTCAAACGACGCCATGAGTCTTGTAAGAAACTTAAAGACGGTGTGGCAATACGCTCTCTTTCTTTTAGAGTTGAAGTGTTTAGAGGCTGAAACTCATCTGCCGGAATATCTTTAATCGCTTGTGGTAGATTATTTTTATTGACTGTTTCCATTAGCCTTTTGCACCTCCTGATACGCGAATTCTTGGATCAATTAAACCATAAAGTAAGTCAACAATCAGAATTACAACAACTAACATTGTTGAATACAAAATAGTTACTGCCATAATTGTTGGATAGTCGTTTGTCATAATTGATTTTACAAACTGTTCCCCAATTCCAGGGATGGCAAAAATATTTTCTACTACTAAAGAGCCTGTCATTAAACCAACGGCTAAAGGTCCTAATAAGGTAATCAATGGAATTAAACTGTTTCTTAACCCGTGGCGGAATGCAACTTGCCAGCGACTCAAGCCTTTTGCTTTGGCTAATTCGACATAATCACTATGCAAGACCTCTACCATCTCGGTTCGAATAAACCTAGCCGAATCGGCCATTGGACTCATTGCCAAGGCAATAGTTGGTAAAATTGTGTAGGCAAAACCATTCCACATAGCAATTGGTAAGATTCTTAATTTCATTGCAAAAATGTATTGTAATAATACCGCGAAAACAAAGTTTGGAATAGAACGACCTAAAATGGCTAACAATGTTGCCAACGTATCTACCCAAGTATTTTGACGCATCGCTGCGATAATCCCCAATAAAATACCGACTAACGTACCAAAGATAATCGCTTGTCCTCCCAGTTGAAGGGACGGCCCAATTCGACCAGCTAATAACTTAGCAACAGGTTGGTTTTTAAATTGGAATGAAATACCAAAGTCTCCTGTTACCAGGTTCTTTAAGTAAATTCCGTATTGAACAATCACTGGTTTATCTAAGCCAGATTGTTTATTCAACATAGCGATTGTTTCTGGACTAAGTTTTTCTTGGTTGGTATAAGGCGTACCTGGTAATAATTGCATTAAGAAAAACGTAATCGTTGCGATTAACCACAAAGTGATAATCATGAAAAAGATCCGTTTAAGAAAATATTTTCCAAAACTATTCAATAATGACACCTCCGAGATTTTTTTGACTTCCTCAGTTATTTTCGTTAAAGTAATGACTAGATAGACCACAATAATAGATAGGGTGAACACATGAAAACTTTTAAATGGCCAATTATTACAGCCGTTATTTCCAGTATCGGCATTTTTCTTTACTTATTAATAAGTAAAGAACCTATCACTACCTCCTCATTATCAGATACCTTCTTTATCGTTTCGCTTTTCTTTTTAATTATCGGCATTGCTTTATGGATTATGTCCTCTGGCTTTTTCGATAACTTTCAGCGCTCAATGAAAAACGCGTTTCGTTTTAAAAAGAAAAATGAACCGAAAGAGTTTATCCCGCTTTCAGTCATTGGCGATGCACATCGCTCTTTCTGGCTAAAAACTGGGGGCATCTTACTGATTCTGTCTTTAGGCTTTCTACTATTTTACTTGGTCTAAGACAAGATAGCAAGAGGACCGTTGCCTTTTATTCCATGGCAAAGGTCCTTTTTTGTTTGCTATCGATCTTTTGTCAGGTTATTCTGAAATGTATGCCCATTTGTAGTCATACGTTGCGCCAGCAGGATGAACTGCGACATCTTTGACTTTTTCAGCACGTAAATGCGCTTCTGATTTTTGGAATAATGGTACCACACCCATGTCTCCCATAATCGTTTTCTCTGCATTTAACATATCATCCCAACGTTTTTCAGGATCTGTCGCATCTGCACTACTTGCAGCTTTCACGAACTTGTCAAACTCTGGATTGTTATAACGTCCACGGTTATATGAGTTATCTGAAGCAAATAAGTCTAAGAAACTACTTGGATCAGCATAGTCAGCACTCCAACCACCGATTACTGCATCAAAGTCGCCTTTGTTTGAACGATCTAAACGAACGGAGAATGGAACCGGACTAACCGTTACCTTCACACCATCTAAAGCATCTTGAATTGACCCTTGAACAAATTCAACTGTTTTCTTAGAAGAATCTGCATCTGAAGAAAGAATATCCATTGTTAAGGTTGAAATCCCCAATTCTTTTTTCGCTTTTTCCCAGTATTCTTTAGCTTTTTTCGTATCATATTCAATTTGACTACCTGCTTCTTTAGCAAAGTCTTTGCCGCCACTTGGGTCTTTTGCCATATCTGCTGGTACTAAACCGTTCGGCTCGATAGAACCATCCCCTAAGATTGATTCAACTAACGCTTTACGGTCGATTGAGTAAGAAATTGCTTTACGTAAGTTTGCATTTCTAAATGGTGATTTTTCATCACGTTGATTTAGTTCCATATATTGTGTTGATGCTTCTTTTTGACTAACAAAAGCTGGGTCATTGGCCATTTGTTGGGCTAATTCACCAGAAAGAACGATATCATCTGTTTGACCATCTTGGAACAAGTTCAACGCGGTTGGTGATTCTTTTACAACGTTTACGTTAACAGAGTCTAGTTGTACTGTGTCTTTATCCCAATATTGATCATTTTTCTTGAACGCCCATTCAATATCTGTACCAGGACCATCAAAGCCGTCTAAGACGAATGGACCATTGTAGACAGCACTTTCGCTGTTTGATGCATAATTTTTACCATATTTTTCCACAATATCTTGACGTTGTGGGAAGAATGATGGGAAAGCTAATAAGTAATCAAAGTATGGTGTTGCTTTTTCTAAGGTGATTTCTAATTCTGTATCACTGACTGCTTTAATTCCTAATTCTGATTTATCTTTTTCCCCTTTAGCAATGGCATCACCATTTTTTACAGAGGCATACAGATAAGCATATTCAGAAGCTGTCGCTGGATCAACTGTTCGTTGCCATCCGTAAACATAGTCATTCGCAGTCACTGGTTTACCGTCTGACCATTTTGCATCTTTATTTAATTTAATTTTGTATGTTAGTCCATCTTCAGAAACTTCTGCTTTTTCCGCTGCACCTGCAGGTTGGACTTTGTTATCTTTGTCTAAACGATAAATTCCTTCATATACATTATTTAATGCAATAAAACTAATTCTGTCTGTTGCTAGTGATAAATCAGCTGTTGGCATTTCTTGTTGTTCTGTGACACGTAAAACTTGTTCGCCACTTGCCTTACCGCCACCAGACGCGCTTGAGCTATCTGACGTTCCGCCGCCTCCACAAGCCGCTAAAGTTGTTACGCTAAATAATGTAATCACACCGAATGTTAATGACTTTTTCAATTTCATAGTGTTGCCTCCTAAAATAATACAATCTGTATTTTCTGAAAAATCAGAATTTAATAATTATTTATTGCTATGGAATATATCTTACATTTTTCATATTAAAATTGCAAGTCAAAATGTTAACTTTTTTTAATTTTTCTTCTCTTCCTATCAGAAACCACTCTTTTTCTTCCTGTCTTTTATTGCAATTCTTTTGTCAGTTTTCTAAACATTATGGTAAATTAGGAAGTAAAGGAGTGACAAAATATGAAAAATTCTACGTTTTTAAAGGATTTGTTTGCTATTGATAAAGCAAATGACGAATTATTTCGGTTAGTTGGTGTCGCAATTTGTATGGCAATTCCATTATTAATTGGTTATTTTTCCAATAATTTACTCATTGGGACCTTTGGCTCGATGGGCATTTATACGTTTATTTATTATCAGCCGCTTCCTTTGCCCCAATTATTGCGCAGACTGAATATTGTTGGCTTTTTTATTGTTCTGGGCAACAGCTTAGGAATGCTAAGTCACCATGTACCTTGGTTGATTCCCATTACAATTGCCATCGTCGCTTTTCTTGCACGCTTACTTTTTAGATTGTATGGCATTGAGAAGCCTGGTGCTTTGTTAGTTATCATGTCAACCGCAATGGGAACAAGCAACAATTTTCCTTTACATAAGATTCCCATCATGGCCAGTTTTGTTCTTTTAGGAGTAGTGACCGGCATTATCATGGGCATTGTGCTTCATTTCATCGACAAGCGCCCCTACGTTTTTCAAAAACGGATGTCTCTTCAAGAACGACTTTATATCGATCCCGCTTCTTTATTAGATGCTTTGCATTATGCGGCCATTTTATTTTTAGCGGCTTATTTAAGTCAATCGCTTCATTTAGTCAACGCCTATTGGATGACATTTACTTGCGCAGCCATTTTACAAGGGGAAAATTTACATTCTGTGATGCAGCGAAATGTGCAACGGATTCTAGGTACGAGTCTTGGTTTGTTGCTTTCTGCAATTTTATTAATGATTCCCTTTACACCTTTACAAACAATCGGTATCATTAGTATTCTATATGCAGCTTTTGAAGGATTCATTAACAGAAACTATGCGATTGCCAGCTTTTTTATTACCCCGATGTCCTTATTATTATCAAATCTTGCACGACAGCAAGTCATTAGTAATCTTTTAAACTATCGATTAGTCGGGATTGTGTTAGGTAGTTTACTTGGTTTTGCCGGCGCTTATGTTTTCACAACTGCGCTACGTTTCTATAATCGGGCCTACTCAATTGATGAAACCTTTGAAAATCAACAAGAAGAAAGAGGCGTTTTATGAAAATAACTTATCCCTTGCCACCAAATCTACCAGAACAACTTCCTCTATTAACGAACTGTCAATTAGAAGATGAGGCAATCTTAGAAAATCATTTGTATCAGCAGATTGATTTACCGAATCAAGAAATTCGTAACTTAGTATTTCGGGATGCTGTTTTCGATCATCTTTCATTAGCAAATGGCCAGTTTGCTTCTTTTGATTGTAGTAATGTGCGTTTTGAAGCTTGCGATTTTTCTAACGTCGAATGGCTGTCTGGCAGTTTTCATCGAGTGACTTTCCTTCGTTGCAATTTGACAGGAACGAATTTTGCAGATAGCTATTTAAAAGATTGTCTATTTGAAGATTGCAAAGCCGATTATGCTTCTTTTCGTTTTGCAAATTTTAATCTTGTTCACTTTAATCAGACACGTTTAGTCGAAAGTGAATTTTTCGAGGTCACCTGGAAGAAACTCCTTCTAGAAGCTTGCGATTTAACCGAAAGTAATTGGTTAAATACTTCTTTAAAAGGATTGGATTTTTCCCAAAACACCTTTGAACGCTTGACTTTCTCACCAAACTATTTATCAGGTCTTAAAGTCACCCCTGAACAAGCCATTTATTTGGCAAGTGCCCTTGGTTTGGTGATTACCTAAAAAAATTTTAAAAAAATAGCCGAATAACTGGTTCTGTCGGTTCTTTCTTATTAAATTGTTATTAATTTTTTGGAAAAACCAACGGAACCATTTTACTTGTGCCTTATTTTTAGGTAAACTATCTTAGGTTAAGCAATCTCTTTTTTTGGAACAAGAGAAACTTTTGGAATCATTTCCTATAAATCATGAAGAGATTATGACAAACGTTCTTCTAATCCAAGAACGTCTTTTGTCCTATACTCGATTCTACTCAAAAGGAATGTCAGTGAATGAATATAAAAAAACAAGGCCTCGGTCAAGCGACGGGAAAAATTATTTTAATGGGGGAACACGCCGTTGTTTACGGCGAACCAGCAATCGCCTTTCCTTTTCAAGCGACAGAAATCACAGCCGTCTTTACCCCAGCAAAAACTATGCAGATTGATTGTGCATATTTTACAGGATTGCTTGAAGACGTGCCCCAAGAGCTAGCAAATATCAAGGAAGTTGTTCAGCAAACCTTACATTTTTTAAAGGAAGATACATTTAAAGGCACTTTGACCTTAACAAGTACGATTCCCGCTGAACGAGGAATGGGCTCAAGCGCAGCAACCGCTGTGGCCATCGTTCGAAGCCTTTTTGATTATTTTGATTACGCTTATACATATCAAGAATTGTTTGAGCTTGTTTCCTTAAGTGAGAAAATTGCTCATGGCAATCCTAGTGGTATCGATGCCGCAGCAACAAGCGGCGCTGATCCCTTATTTTTTACTAGAGGATTTCCGCCCACACATTTCTCGATGAATTTATCTAATGCCTACTTAGTAGTAGCTGATACGGGAATTAAAGGTCAAACACGTGAAGCAGTGAAAGACATTGCGCAGCTAGCTCAAAATAATCCCACAGCAATCGCTGAAACAATGAAACAATTAGGTTCTTTTACTAAAGAAGCGAAGCAGGCAATTTTACAAGATGATAAACAAAAATTAGGTCAGCTAATGACGTTAGCGCAAGAGCAACTCCAGCAATTAACCGTCAGCAACGATATGCTGGATCGACTAGTGGCTCTCTCTCTAGAACATGGCGCTCTAGGAGCAAAATTAACCGGCGGCGGTCGCGGTGGCTGTATGATTGCCTTAACAGATAATAAAAAGACCGCACAAACCATTGCACAGACTTTAGAAGAAAATGGAGCTGTTGCTACATGGATTCAATCATTAGAGGTGAAAAAGTAATGCTTTCAGGAAAAGCACGAGCGCATACAAATATTGCTCTGATTAAATATTGGGGAAAAGCCAATGAAGAATACATTTTACCAATGAATAGTAGTTTATCATTAACATTAGATGCCTTTTACACAGAAACAACTGTGACATTTGATGCCCATTATTCAGAAGATGTATTTATTTTAGATGGTACCTTGCAAAACGAAAAACAAACAAAAAAAGTCAAAGAATTTTTGAACCTTGTTCGTCAACAAGCCGATTGTACTTGGTTTGCAAAAGTGGAAAGTCAAAATTTTGTGCCTACTGCAGCTGGTTTGGCTTCTTCAGCGAGTGGTCTAGCTGCTTTAGCAGGGGCCTGTAACGTAGCCTTAGGATTAAATCTTTCAGCAAAAGACTTATCACGTTTAGCGCGACGTGGTTCAGGTTCTGCTTGTCGCAGCATTTTTGGTGGTTTTGCTCAATGGAACAAAGGCCACTCTGATGAAACGTCGTTTGCTGAAAATATTCCAGCTAATAATTGGGAAAACGAATTGGCCATGCTCTTTATCTTAATTAATGATGGCGAAAAAGATGTTTCCAGCCGTGATGGAATGAAACGAACAGTAGAAACTTCTAGCTTTTATCAAGGTTGGTTGGACAATGTGGAAAAAGATTTATCACAAGTTCATGAAGCAATTAAAACAAAAGACTTCCCTCGTTTAGGAGAAATCATTGAAGCCAATGGGTTAAGGATGCATGGAACAACCTTAGGCGCTGTCCCTCCATTTACTTACTGGTCCCCAGGCAGTTTACAAGCGATGGCTTTAGTTCGCCAAGCACGGGCCAAAGGAATTCCTTGTTACTTTACAATGGATGCAGGTCCGAATGTCAAGGTTTTAGTCGAAAAGAAAAACTTAGAAGCATTAAAAACATTTTTAAGTGAACATTTTTCAAAAGAGCAGTTAGTCCCAGCTTTTGCTGGTCCCGGAATTGAATTGTTTGAAACGAAAGGAATGGATAAATAAGCATGATTGAAGTTACTACGCCAGGAAAGTTATTTATTGCAGGAGAATATGCCGTTGTTGAACCTGGCCACCCTGCCATTATCGTTGCTGTGGATCAATTCGTAACTGTAACTGTCGAAGAAACAACAGATGAAGGCAGTATTCAATCTGCACAATACAGCTCTTTACCTATTCGTTGGACACGCCGAAATGGTGAGCTTGTATTAGATATTCGCGAAAATCCTTTTCATTATGTTTTAGCGGCGATTCATCTAACTGAAAAATATGCGCAAGAGCAAAACAAAGAATTGTCATTTTATCATTTAAAAGTGACGAGTGAATTAGATAGTTCAAATGGACGAAAATATGGTCTTGGTTCAAGCGGTGCGGTAACCGTTGGAACTGTCAAAGCCTTGAATATTTTTTATGATTTAGGTTTGGAAAATGAGGAAATTTTCAAATTATCAGCATTAGCTCACTTAGCCGTTCAAGGAAATGGTTCTTGCGGAGATATCGCCGCAAGCTGTTACGGGGGCTGGATTGCCTTTTCAACCTTCGATCATGATTGGGTCAATCAAAAAGTAGCCACTGAAACATTAACTGATTTGTTAGCAATGGACTGGCCTGAATTAATGATTTTTCCGTTAAAAGTACCGAAACAACTACGTTTACTAATTGGTTGGACAGGTAGCCCTGCGTCCACTTCAGACTTAGTTGATCGAGTCCATCAATCAAAAGAAGAAAAACAAGCGGCTTATGAGCAGTTCTTAATGAAAAGTCGGCTTTGTGTCGAAACAATGATTAATGGCTTTAACACAGGAAAAATTTCTGTTATTCAAAAACAAATTACTAAAAATCGCCAATTGCTCGCCGAATTATCTTCACTGACTGGTGTGGTAATCGAAACAGAAGCCTTGAAAAATCTTTGTGATTTGGCTGAATCTTATACAGGAGCTGCGAAATCTTCTGGCGCTGGCGGGGGCGATTGTGGGATTGTAATTTTCCGCCAAAAATCTGGGATTTTACCATTAATGACTGCTTGGGAAAAAGACGGAATTACTCCACTGCCACTTCACGTCTATACCTATGGTCAAAAGGAGTGTAAGGAGAAGCATGAATCGAAAAGATGAACATCTATCATTAGCTAAAGCGTTCCACAAAGAAAAAAGTAATGACTTTGATCGTGTGCGTTTTGTTCACCAATCGTTTGCTGAATCCGCTGTTAACGAAGTGGATATTTCCACTTCGTTTCTTTCTTTTCAGCTTCCCCAACCTTTTTATGTCAATGCAATGACAGGTGGTAGTCAGCGTGCAAAAGAAATTAATCAGCAATTAGGCATTATTGCCAAAGAAACTGGCCTCTTAGTTGCGACAGGATCTGTTTCGGCAGCGTTAAAAGATGCTAGTTTAGCGGATACGTATCAAATTATGCGAAAAGAAAACCCAGATGGACTCATTTTTGCCAATATTGGTGCAGGCTTGGGTGTGGAAGAAGCAAAGCGAGCGCTTGATTTATTTCAAGCGAATGCCTTACAAATCCATGTAAATGTGCCCCAAGAATTGGTCATGCCTGAAGGAGATCGTGATTTCACTAATTGGCTAACCAAGATTGAAGCTATCGTACAGGCCGTAGAAGTGCCTGTCATTGTCAAAGAGGTTGGCTTTGGCATGAGCCAAGAAACCTTAGAAAAACTTACCTCTATCGGCGTTCAAGCAGCGGATGTGAGCGGCCAAGGCGGAACGAGTTTTACACAAATTGAAAATGCCCGGCGGAAGAAACGAGAACTTTCTTTCTTAGATGATTGGGGGCAATCAACGGTCATCTCTCTTCTGGAATCACAAAATTGGCAAAAGAAACTAACTATTCTCGGCTCTGGCGGTGTGCGTAACTCTCTTGATATTGTCAAAGGACTCGCTTTAGGTGCCAAAAGCATGGGAGTTGCTGGGACTATCTTAGCTTCCCTTATGAGTAAAAATGGTTTAGAAAATACCCTAGCCCTTGTACAGCAATGGCAAGAAGAAGTGAAAATGCTTTATACTCTTTTAGGAAAAAAGACGACAGAAGAATTGACGAGTACCGCACTTATCCTCGATCCAGTTTTGGTTAATTGGTGTCATAACCGTGGTATCGACAGCACTGTTTTCGCAAAACGTTAAAGAGACCAGAACATTAATGTTCTGGTCTCTTTATTTGAGTTCTTTTATCCTACATAAGCATCTAAGATAATTTGTTTTAGTTCACTAATTAATGGTTCTTTCGGATTTGCAGTTGTACATTGGTCTTCATATGCAAGTTCTGCCATACGATCAACCGTTGTGTCTAATGTTTCTTGTGAGACACCTTGGGCTTTCAAGTTCATGTCAATTCCGACTGATTTACCTAAGTCTGCTACTGCTGTTGCTAAAGCTTCTACTAATTCTGCGGTAGTATTTCCTTTTAAGCCTAAGAATTTTGCAATGTCTGCATAATCAGTATCGGCGCGGAAGTAATCATATTTAGGGAACATTGCGTGTTTTGATGGATCTTTCGCATTGTAACGAATAATATGTGGTAATAAAATCGCATTTGTACGACCATGTGGAATGCCATATTCCCCACCAATTTTATGAGCAATAGAGTGACAAATACCTAAGAATGCATTGGCAAATGCCATCCCTGCCATGGTTGATGCATTATGCATTTTTTCGCGAGATTCCATATCTGGACGTTTCACTGAATTTTCTAAATGATCGAAAACTAACTTGATTGCTTGTAAACTTAAACCACGTGTGTAATCTGAAGCCATCACGGAAACATAAGATTCAATAGCATGTGTTAAAACATCCATACCTGTATCTGCAGTGACTGAAGCTGGCACAGACATTACGAACTGTGGATCAACAATCGCTACATCTGGTGTTAACGCATAGTCTGCTAACGGATATTTCACGTGTGTTTCACTATCAGTAATAACGGCAAATGGTGTAACTTCTGAACCAGTTCCTGAAGTAGTTGGGATACAAACAAATTGTGTTTTTTCTGGTTTGGCAATTTTATATGTCCGTTTGCGGATATCTAAGAATTTTTGTTTTGCACCAAAGAACTCTGTATCTGGGTGTTCATAGAACATCCACATGCCTTTCGCCGCATCCATTGCAGAACCGCCACCCAAGGCAATCACTGTATCTGGTTGGAAATCAACCATCATTTTGGTACCTGCATAAACAGTATTTGTTGATGGGTTTGGTTCAACATCAGAAAATACTTCGATTTTCACATCATTTTTACGTTTTTGTAGCTCTTTACGTACGATATCTGCATAGCCAAATTGAACCATACCTGGGTCACAAACTAACATGACACGTTCAACATTTTCCATTTTTTGTAGATATTGTAAAGAATTTTTTTCAAAGAAAATTTTTGGAGGTAATTTAAACCATTGCATATTATTTCTCCGTTTCGCTACCGTTTTAATATTAATTAAGTTAATGGCTGATACGTTTTTAGAAACAGAGTTTTTCCCGTATGAACCACAACCAAGTGTTAAAGATGGAATCATTTCGTTATAAATGTTACCGATACCGCCTTCTGCTGATGGAGTATTCACTAAAATACGACAAGCTTTCATACGTAAACCAAAAGCAACTTGTAACTCTTCATCTTCTGTATGAATTACTGCTGTATGTCCTAAACCACCTAAGTTTAACATCGCTTCACATAGTTCAAAAGCATGCTCTGCATTGTTTGATTTCATCATTGCTAAAACTGGCGATAATTTTTCTCTTGATAATGGATATTCTGGACCTGCACCTTCTAATTCAGCGACTAAAATTTTTGTGCCTTTTGGTACGCTAATTCCTGCTAATTCAGCAATTTTTTCTGCAGAGTTACCGACAATCGCTGGATTTACTGCGTATTTGCCTTCATTCATCACTGCATCTTCTAGTTTTTGTAATTCATTCGGTTTCACGAAGTAAACATTGTGTGCTTCAAACTCAGCTTTGACAGAAGCATAAATTTCTTTATCCACAATGACCGCTTGCTCAGAAGCACAAATCATTCCATTATCAAATGATTTTGAAACAATTAAATCATTAACCGCACGTTTTACTTTAGCCGTTTTTTCAATATAAGCTGGTACGTTCCCAGGACCAACGCCTAGTGCTGGTTTACCTGTTGAGTACGCAGATTTTACCATGCCTGCGCCACCAGTTGCTAAAACAATGGCAATCCCTGGATGATTCATCAAAGCAGATGTTGCATCAATCGATGGTTGTTCAATCCATTGAATACAATTTTCTGGTGCACCTGCTGCAATCGCCGCATCCCGTACAATACGTGCCGCTTCTGCCGAACATTTTTGTGCGCTAGGATGGAAAGCAAAAACAATTGGATTTCTTGTTTTTAAGGCAATTAGTGATTTAAAAATAGTTGTTGACGTTGGGTTTGTTGTTGGTGTGACCCCACATACCACGCCAACTGGCTCAGCAATTTCCATTAAACCGGTTTGTTCGTCTTTGTTAATTACACCCACTGTTTTATCATGTTTAATATTATTCCAAATGTATTCAGATGCATACATATTTTTGATTGCTTTATCTTCATAGATTCCACGGCCAGTTTCTTCGACAGCCATTTTTGCTAAAGGCATATGTTGGTCTAACGCCGCCATCGCCATTTGATGGACAATGTGATCTACTTGTTCTTGTGTAAAATCTTCCATTGCTTTTAAAGCGACATTCGCTTTTGTTGCTAATTCATCAATCATTGATGAAACATCAACTGTTTCTGTCTTTTCTTTTTTTACTGTTTTAACCATGTTCATCCTCCTAAGAGTTTCATTTTAAAAAAACTTTGTTAACTATTTCACATTCACATCATACAACATAAAACGAATCTTGTAAATAGTTTTTGTGATTTTTTTCACAACTATTTATAATTTTTTTTATCTCAAAAAAAAGACCTATTCTTTTTTCTAGAATAAGTCTTCAATATCATGCCAGTCCCTTAAAGGATTTTTTGATGTCTGTGCCAATAATTGTTGATAGTCAAAAAATTCATTCGGCTTAACCTTCTGAATGTCTTTGCGACAGTCTTTGACAGATAAATGGGTTTGTTTTTTCCAACGATAGGTGAGTAAATAAGTCAATAAATCTTCTTCGTTGATGGAAGAATAACCTAGTTCACGAAAATTTTGGCACTTCTTTTTAATACTTTTATTGAGCATTTTTTGTTGTAACCAACTTAATTTTTCCTTTGTCATGGGCTCTTCTCCTTCCAACCAAGCGAAAGATTGCTCACTTTTTAACTATCTTCCAACACTATAAAAAGGAACCTTTTTTGTAAACTTAATAGTTAAAAAGGACTTAGGACGTAAGTCCAAATGACCTACCTTCCTAGTCCTACATTTTAAGATAAACGACACGAGCGGAATAGGAATTATCTCTTCTTATTGGCTTTCTCGTGTGACTACTGGTCACAGTTTCGCCTTTGAAAAGCCTGTTCCGCTCTCTCTAACCATTAAATGAATTAGTTGATTCGTTTAGTCTTTCTTTTCTTTTGAAGGATCTGATGTTTCAGGAACTTCAGTTACTTCTTCTGTGACTGTCTCTTCAACTTCTGTGACTGGTACACTAGTTACTGCTGAATCATTTGTAACGGCAGTTCCAGGTGTTACAGTTCGAATTGCTGCACGGTCAAATTCTAAGACAATACCTTCGCAATCGATTAAAACTGTTTTTTCGTTGATTTCACTTAAAACACCATGTAAACCACCAATTGTGACAACACTATCGCCAGTTTTCATTGCGTTTAGTTGTTTTTGACGTTCTTGCTGTTGTTTCTTTTGAGAACGTGTCATGAAAAACATCATTCCTCCTAAAAGGACTAATGTAAAAATCATTGTAAATCCGCCACCCATTTGTTTCACCTCACTCTGCATTATTCACACTACTAACTGTATCAAAAAAATGCTTGAAGAACTAGTTTTTTCCTCTAATTTTTAGAAACTTTTTGCATTCGCTTTATTAAAGCCATATTCTTCAAAAAACGCTTGTCGGAATTCTAATAAATTGTCGTCCATAATTGCTTGACGGACATTTTTCATTAAGTCTAACAAGAAGTATAAATTATGATACGATGTTAAACGGATTCCAAATGTTTCATCACATTTAATCAAATGACGAATATAGGCCCGCGTATAATTACGACAAACATAACAATCACATTTTTCATCAAGCGGACGAAAATCTCTTGCATATTGGGCATTTTTAACAACCAAGCGACCTTGTGAAGTCATACAAGTACCATTGCGCGCAATACGTGTTGGTAGCACACAATCAAACATGTCAATCCCACGAATCACTCCATCAATTAATGAATCAGGGGCACCCACACCCATTAAGTAACGTGGTTTATTTTCAGGAATTAACGGTGTCGTAAAGTCTAAGACTCGGTTCATTTCTTCCTTAGACTCACCAACAGATAAGCCACCAATCGAATAGCCAGGAAAATCCATACTCACTAAATCTTTAGCACTTTGACGACGTAAATCTTCAAATCCCGCACCTTGAACAATACCGAATAATCCCTGTCTATCAGGATTCGCATGGGCTTTTAAGCCACGCTCAGCCCAACGAGAAGTCCGTTCAATCGAGCGTTTGACATACTCATAGCTTTCATCAAATGGTGGACATTCATCAAAGCTCATCATAATATCTGATCCTAATTTATTTTGAATATTGATCGCTTTTTCTGGAGAAAGGAACATTTTTGAACCATTTAAATGATTTCTAAAATGCACACCTTCTTCTTCGATTTTCCGCATATCACTTAATGAAAAGACTTGGAAGCCACCTGAATCAGTTAAAATAGGTTGATCCCAGTTCATAAATTTGTGTAAACCACCTGCTTCTTCGACTAAATCTTCACCTGGGCGTAACCATAAATGGTAAGTATTACTTAAAATAACACCGGCACCCATTTCTTTTAATTCTTCTGGTGACATTGTTTTAACTGTCGCAAGTGTACCTACCGGCATAAACATTGGTGTTGGAAATGTGCCGTGAGGAGTAATTAATTCACCTAAACGCGCACCTGTGTGTTTATCTTTTTTGATTAAACGATAACGAATGGCTGGTTCCGTCATTCATTTCCCTACTTTCTACTATAATTTGTCCTCCCATCATCATACTTTTTTTTTATTGAATTTGCAAGGATTTCTCAAGGTTTCTTTTTTCAAAAAAGGATCCTTAAAAAACAGCAACTAGTTCAAATAATTCAAATGAGCTAGTTGCTGTTTGGCACTTATTTTGTCGCTGTATATTTTTCTAAATCTTGCATCGCTGTTTTCACAATTTCAGGGGTAATTTTTTGTTTCATATAATGAATCGTTTCGCCTTCTATACAAGCACGTTCTGCTACTTCTTGATACTCGGCTTCAGTTAAGTCCATCTCCATTTCTTTTAAAGAAATAGGCAAACCTAGTTGGTGATAGAAAGGAATCAATTCAGCGATTTCTTGCCATTTCTCTTCAATGGCTAATTGAACAAACACACCATACGCCACTTTGTTTCCATGCAATTGTCGATGGCTAGCTGGCAGCAAAGTTAGTGCATCATGAATGGAATGGGCACCCGCTGTCCGACCATAATCATCGCCAAAGCCACCCACCATTCCACCAATAATTAAATTCGTTTCGATGACATCAATAAACGATTGATTTAATTGCTGCTCTTCCATCGCTTTTAAAGCATTGATACTTTCATTTAACAAAATATCGCGACATTTTTCCGCGGCAAAATGAGAAACTTGAATAGGTAACACTTGGACATCTAACTGCGAAATAATCGCATCTGCTTCGTACCATTTAGCTAATGTATCCCCAATACCTGCCACCATTAAGGACCGAGGCGAATGCAATAACACTCTTGGTTCTACCAACACCAAAGCGTTTGCTTGCGGAAAAACGTCATACCGCTCCATTGCTCCATCTTCTCGATACATTACGCTCAATGGCGTGCACGGTGCACAAGTAGCTGCTAAAGTGGGTAAAATAATTACCGGTAACGCCATTTTGTGTGCTAAGGCTTTGCCCAAATCGGCCACTTTTCCTCCACCAACAGCGACGATGGCCTCTAAATGATTGTCCAGCACTTGCGCTTCTAACTCTTGCACACGTTGATCTGTACAAACACCTCCATAGTTTTCAAAAACAGCTGTTACTTTTTGAAACGTCGGAAAATACGGTTTTGCCGCTTGCCATGACTCAGTCCCGTGTAAAATGAATACACGATGAATATTTCTGCATAATAGTTGTCCTTCTAATAATTCCCACGAACCAATTTCGCAAAGATACTCTTGTGGTGTCCCTCTCACAATTAATGATTGTTCCATCTTGAAAATCCCCTTCATTTTTGACTTTTGAAAATTTTTTTGAAAAAGTTGTATTTTTTCAACTCTACTACTTTTCCTTTTACATATTCTATGATATGATAAACCACATCATAACACAATAAATTTTTATACATTTATTCGCTTTTTTTGAATATTTATAAAAATAATACAAAAAGGAGTTTACGCAAATGACCAAATGTAAAAAATGGCTACAGACGATTTTACCAATTTTATTCTTGTTGCTCTCATTATTACCTATTAAAGAAACTTTTGCAGCCGAAACCGATCCAGTCTATGACAAAATCATCCAAAAGGGAGAACTAGTTGTCGGCTTATCCGCAGACTATGCCCCTTATGAATTTCATGCAAAAGTAGATGGTGAAGATAAAATTGTCGGTTTTGATATTTCTATTGCTCAAAAAATTGCCGACGATTTAGGCGTTAAATTAAAAATCGAAGAACTAGGCTTCGATGCTCTGTTAGGGGCCTTAAAAACTGGCAAGATTGACATGGTCATCTCTGGCATGTCGCCAACGCCTGAACGATTAAAAGAAGTAGCTTTTTCTCAACCATATATGAACGTTCAACAAAGAGTCATTGTTCGGAAAGAAGACAAAGATAAATTTCATTCCACTAAAGATTTCGAAGGCGTTCGTGCAGGTGCCCAAAAGCAAACGACACAAGAAGAATTAATTAAAACCGAATTAACCGGTGCTGTCCCTACTTCTCTTCAAAAAATTCCAGATTTAATTATGAATCTAAAAAATAATAAATTAGATGCAGTCGTTATGGAAGAACCGGTTGGCGAAGCCTATGTTTCTCAAAATGAGGATTTAGCTTTTGCTGATGTTACCTTTGAAAAAGGCTCAAAAGATACTGCCGTTGCTTTTCCTAAAGATGCGCCCGTTTTGACGGAGAAAGTAAATGCCTCTATTAAACAAATTAATGATCAAAAATTAATGGACGGTTATAAAAAAGAAGCCAATCAATTAATGTTCCAAAAAGATCAAAGCTTTTTACAAAAGTATGGAAAGTTCTACCTTAACGGTGCAGGCTATACCATTTTCCTAGCTTTCATTGGTGTTTTGTTTGGTGCCATTTTAGGGGCCTTACTTGCCTTAATGAAGTTAGCCAATTCCAAAATTTTACGTGGCATTGCCATTGCTTATATTGAATATGTTCGTGGCACTCCTTTGCTTGTTCAAATTTTTATTGTCTATTTCGGGACAGGCGTTCTTGGTTTAGACTTATCAAAAGTAGCAGCTGGTTGTATTGCCCTTTCTTTAAACAGTGGTGCATATGTAGCAGAAATTATTCGTGCTGGTATTCAGGCAGTTAATAAAGGACAATTGGAAGCTGCTCGTTCTTTGGGAATGAATCAAAACCAAGCAATGCGATACATCATTTTCCCACAAGCTATTAAAAATATTTTACCAGCGTTAGGCAATGAATTTGTTACAGTAATTAAAGAATCTTCCGTTGTTTCAGTCATTGGTGTTTCAGAACTAATTTTCCAAGCTGGCAACGTTCAAGGAGCAAGTTTTAAACCCTTCCTACCTTACTTAATTGTATCGTTGATTTATTTCGTCCTAACCTTTACTATCTCGCGTCTATTAGGTGTTGCTGAAAGGAGAATGAGTACTAGTGATTAACATTAAAAACTTACAGAAAACATTTGGAAAAAATGAAGTACTTAAAGGAATTGACTTAGAAATTGAAGCTGGTGAAGTTGTCGTAATTATTGGCCCTTCTGGCAGTGGTAAAAGTACTTTTTTACGTTGCCTGAACTTATTAGAAACACCAACTGGTGGCAGCGTTGAATTTGAAGGAAAAAATTTATTAGATAAAAATACCAACATTGATCAACTTCGTCAAAAAATGGGAATGGTATTCCAAAATTTCAATCTTTTCCCGCATAAAAATGTCTTGGAAAACTTAACGATTAGTCCTGTTAAAGTAAAAAAAGAAGCCGCTGCTGAAGCCACAGAACATGCTCTTTCTTTACTGGAACAAGTTGGTTTATCAGATAAAAAAGAAAATTATCCCGCTCAACTTTCTGGTGGGCAACAACAACGGGTAGCGATTGCTCGTGCTTTAGCCATGCGCCCTGACGTGATGCTGTTCGATGAACCAACTTCTGCCTTAGACCCTGAAATGGTGGGCGAAGTGCTATCCGTTATGAAAAATTTAGCTATTGAAGGGATGACAATGGTGGTGGTTACCCACGAAATGGGCTTCGCAAAAGAAGTTGCGGACCGTGTCATTTTTATGGATGCAGGAATCATTCAAGAAGAAGGCACACCTGAAGAAATTTTTGATGCGCCACAAAACCCAAGAACACAAGATTTTCTAAGAAAAGTTTTATAAAAAGGAGCACCTGGTATGGATCGCAAGAATATCGCAACACGTTACCAACAACCTACTGAAAATTTACTCATGGATATTGCAACATTGGCGAAAAAGACCCCAAATTTAATCGATTTATCGATTGGTGACCCTGACTTAATTACCGATGAGCGGATTATCGAACAAGCAGCTAACGATGCCAAAAATGGGCATACAAAATATACCGCTTCTGATGGTAGCAAGGCATTCATTGAGGCGGTCATTCAGTTTTATCAGTCACATTATCAATTATCTTTTCAACCGAATCAAGTCCGGGCCACAGTTGGCGCTCTGCACGGAATGTACCTTGCCTTACAAGTGATTCTAAATCCTGGAGATGAAGTGATTATTCATGAACCTTATTTCTCTCCTTATAAAGACCAAGTCCTTTTAGCAGATGGCGTTCCGGTCTTTTTACCAACCTATGAAGAAGATGGTTTCCAAATTGATGTAGCTCTTTTGAAAGAAAAAATCACGCCTAAAACCAAAGCGATTATTCTTAATTCACCGAATAACCCAACAGGCGCTGTTTTCTCTGAAGAAACTTTCAGAGAAATCGCACAGGTAGCGATTGAACACAACTTATACATTCTTTCAGATGAAGTTTATGAAGCCTTTTGTTTCCAAGAAACGTTTACTCCCATGGCTACGTTTGCTCCAGAAAATACTATCACTTTTGGTAGCTTTTCAAAAGCCTTTGCAATGACTGGTTGGCGTATTGGTTATATGATTGCCCCAGACTATATTAACGAAGTAGCCAAATTAATTAATGAAGGCGTTACGTATTCTGCGCCTACGTTGTCACAGCAAGCAGGAATCTATGCGTTACAACATTTTGACGAATTTGTAGACCCAATCGTTGAAGTGTTCCAAACACGTTTAGAGTATGTGGCCCAACGAGTAGCAAAGATCCCTTTCCTTTCGCTTCATCCAGTCAAAGGAAGTATTTACGCCTTCATTAATATTCAAAAAACTGGACTAACTTCCGTTCCTTTTGTGGAAAATCTTTTAAAAGAGACACAGGTATTAGTGATTCCTGGAAAAGCATTTGGTGAAACAACGGGCGATGAGTACATTCGTTTAGCCGCAACACAAAATTTAGATTTATTAAAGGAAGCGTTCGATCGAATTGAAAGAATGACCTTTGAATAAAAAAGCTTCTGCATTAGCTAATAATCATAGCTAATGCAGAAGCTTTTTAGATTTCTTCTATCAATTCAATCGCTTGCCCACCAACATGCGGTGGAATCGACATAGTCATCGGTGGCAAGCCCACGACTGTGAAACGGACTTTGGTCCCTTTTTTCAAGTGAGACAGTGGGATACTTTCCTCTAACTGTTCAACAAGTATGTTTAAAATTACCCCATGAGAAAATAAGGGCACAATAGATTCTGGATTACTTTCTGCTTGGATATTTTCTAAATGTAATCGCATTGACAATGGCTGCGTCTCATTTAATACACCAGCCTCTGCTAAATTCCCTGTAAAAACAGCAATTTTTTCAGTCATTTGTTTGCCTCCTTTTTAAACATCATATTGAAGAGAATTAATTCCATCCCCTAAAAATTCTGAAGCGTTGTTAAATTCGGCAGGATCATATTTGGTATAGGAAACTTGTAATGTCAAAGTAATATTCCTTAAGGTTTCAGAATGGGCAAATTTCTCTTGAGCTTGTTGTTTGAATTCTTTTCTAGTAGTGTATCCGTCATCCCCATCGCGGAAAATTAATAACGCCCAAGTTGGCGGTGTGCCGTCGATAAAGTATGGTAAGAAGCGATCGTCCGTTGTCTCTTTAATCGCCGCTGTCACGATTTGTAGCAATTCATTCTTTTGTTCAGGACTTAATAAGTTACGAATACTTTCCCAATAGGCCACTCGGATCACGACTAAATATAACGGCGCTTCATAACGTGTAGAAATGTCAGAAAATAAATTGAATCCTTCTTCATACATTTTTGCTGTTCTTAAATTAGTTACTGCATCTAACGCATTTAACCGTGAAGTTTCTTTACGTAAGCGAATATTTTCTTCTTCAATCGTACGAATTTGATAAGTCACTGCATAGATTGTTAAACAGTAGAGCGGCGGCATGATTAGCCAAAATAATGAGCCATAGCTAAACAAATCATGATAGACATACTGATATACAACATAAGTCAATTGTAGAAAAATAAATATAAGCGAAAATGTTAACCCCGCTGTAATTCCTACAAAATAGGTAACAATAATTAAGATAACTGAAATTAATAGACAACTTAAGTCCACAAAGAAATCATTCGTTCCTAAGGCCATAAAGATGGTTGTGCCGACAACCAAAACAATTCCTACCAACAAAGTTAAATCCAAAAGTAAGGTCACTCGTTTTTGATTCACTCTATTCCCCACCTTTCAAATTCTTCTTCACGATGAAGAACGCACTTAATCCAATAATGGTCATACCAATTAAGAAGACAAATAGATAAATCATTAATTTATGATTATTGACAATTCGTTTACCTAATGATTCGTTGCTAACGTTGCTTACACGTTTTTTGAAACGATAATCATAGCGACGATAGTTCGGATCGACCACAATGGCATCTCCTTTGTACATAGAAGTATTCTTCTCTGTATTCACTTGTGTAGAGGCTAAAAAGACACCTTGTGATTTAGCTCCCGTTAAGATTAACGCCGCGGCTTTCGCATTATATGGAGAAAACATTAACTGCGCCGTACCGATTTGTTTACCATAATCTTTTTCAATGCTCAGTTTCTCGTTTGAAACAAAACGTGTGAAGTCCTTATCATAATGGAAATATAACTGATCGTTTAACTTACGAATCATCGGATTATCCTTAGGCGTACCAAAAATAATCAAGTTATGATTTTCTAATGCCGCATTTTTAGGCGCTTTTTTATAATACGTAATCTCACCGACATTACTTTCGGCATAATTACCAATTAAGTTAAATAAATTGGTCAACACTTTAAAATAGTTGTCGTCCATTTTTTCTGGTAATAAAATCGCTAAATCAGCAAAAGAACGGCTTCTGATAAAAATGTTCGGATAGTTGTTAAATAATATGTCATTCAGTTCTTCTGTTTGAATAAACGCATTCGAATTATTTTCAATAAAGGCCCATGGAGTCTGACCATTTCGTAAAACTTCTGGTGATTTAACATTCAAATCAAAAGCAACTTTTAAAACAAAACTATCAGCAATTTCTAAGTTCTTTGGAAATTCGAGATTTAATTCATCACCGTTTGCACGAGCAGCGCTTAATTTCTTGCTGCCAATTGGTTTATCATTGGCGTAAACCGTCACTAAAGAAGAATCAAAATCTAAGTTTTCAGCGTATTTAAAATGTAAATGCACGCGACTTCCATTGGCATTGTTTCGATCCACTGGTAAATTGACAAAGTACGTTTGTTCTTGGTGATAGGCCCCTTCTAGCTTGTCCCCCGTTGAGGTTAATGGATAATTTCCATCAAATTCTAAAGTTGAACTAAACGTATCGGTATTCTCATCAACTGTTGTCTCTTCTTTATCTGTTTGGGTCATTAATTCATAGTTTGCTAAATAACGTCCTGCACGAACAAGTAAGTCCTCATCTTTAGAAGTAGCTACTAAAACATGCTTATCTGATTGATTGAAAAATTTTAAGACAGCCTGGTCCTCCACACATTTGCTATCAATTTGACTTTTATACTGATCTGGTAATTTATCATAGCTGGCAATAATCAACTGATAGGGTGCTGACTGTTCTTTGTTCAAAGAAGCCATTGGCAACAATTCTTCTGAGGTAGTAATCAAACGAGCAGCACCAGCTAACGCATGGGTCGCTGCAGCTAATTCTTTTTCCGATGCATTTTCTGGTGTCAAAATAACACTGTGTTTATTTGCAATCGTGTCTGCTCCCACAAAATGATTATAAAAAGAATGAATTGTATTCTCTGGTAATTGTAAATCGTATTGGAAGTTTACGTTAGATCCTTCATACATCGTTAACCAATTTGCTGGAGTTTCAATTAAATTATACATGTCGTTTCCTGCCTGATTAATAATTTGGCCCTCAACAGTCAATGTATTTGTCTCTTTAATCAGTTCCAAAGGGATTTCAATCGTCTTTTGTTGAATACCAGTCGTATTTTCAGGACGCCAAGAATAAAACTTCACACCATTAACTGCCACAGTTAAATCTGAGGTCTGATTATTTTTTAATTGTGTGATTTGGTAGGTCATATTGAATGATGCTTTTTTTACGTCCCAATAATCAATTTTTGTAAAATACATGGTGCTACGGACAGAAGTACCTGTTAAAGAGATTGTTTTATTTTGAAAAGGTTGTGTAAAGGTATGGTTGTCTTGTTCTTTGTTTTCGGCGTATACGGTCGGACTTGCGACACCAATCAGAATTGCCAGAAAGAACAACCCTATTAAAGTGACTGTTTTTTGTTTCATTGCACGTTTCCTCCTTATTTAAATCGTTCTGTTTTGTACCATTTTGTTTGTGTTTGTTTATGAAAAACATTTTCTTTAATATACATCACCATGCCATAAGCGGCGACTACTAGCCACATCTGACTGTATGTAATATACATCAAGGCAATAATTAAGATATTCTCTAAAGTCATTTCGCCTTTTTCGGTCGTAATACTGACAAAAGTACTGAAAATAAATAACAAAATCGCTAACAACCACAAGGAATTGCTAAATCCTTGCAGGGTCGTTGTTAAGTAACCAGACATTGATAAAACTAACATGATGTCTGACAAAACGAGCGATGTCATTAAGAGAAAATAAATGGACAAGAAATATAAAATATCAAAACGGATCCGACTCGCTTTAGGATTAAACAATAATTTAGCATTTTTAACAATGACATAAATATTGCCTTTGACCCATCGCGTCCGTTGTCGGAACCAAACTGACAAAGTTTGTGGCTCTTGCTCCCACGTCACTGCTTTTGGTTGAAACTTAATTTTATAGCCCATCATATAGATGCGGAAACTGATTTCTGTATCTTCGGCTAACGCTTTGTCATCCCAGCCGCCAATGGCTTCAATAATACTACGACGAACAATGAAATTTGTGCCAGGAATCGTGCATAACTTAAATAATTGAAAACGACCGGCTTGTGCCATCCATTGAAAGGCCAGTGTCTCGATATTAATAAAGCGTGTCAACAAGCTTGCATTGCGATTTCTCGTTCTAAATTTACCAATAACCGCGCCGTATTCCTCACTAGCGATTAACTCTCCAACTAAATAACGGAGTGCATTCGGTTCAGGTGTATTGTCCGCATCATAAATGGCAATCACGTCCCCCTTGGCTTGCTTGAAACCAATGTTTAAGGCATTAGACTTACCTTTACCACCTGTTATATTGTCTGTATTAATAATCTGCAAATTTCGATTAACCGCCTTTTTTTGGACGTTAGCTAAAAGCTCGGCACTATTATCACTTGAGTTGTCATTAATCACAATAATTTCATAGCGATCTTGCGGATAATTAAAATTCAATAACGCTTCAACTGTTCGCACAATGACAATTCCTTCATTATGGGCCGGCACCATAATTGAAACAAACGGCGCGTCTTCGTCCTCTACAGGTGGTGGTGCGACAGGATCTGTTTTTAAATAATAAACATAGCCAAAAATAACTAAGAGAATATTTACAATTAGTAGACTCCAAATAATGATAGTTGCTGTTAACATTACAATGTCAGCAATGGTCATTTGTCTTCCTCCTTATTAATATATTTCGACCGATAATTCTTTCGTCCAATCATAAACAAAATAATCAGGATGATTAAAGTCAGCGTGACAACGCCAATCAAAATATTGTTTGTAATACTGAAAAAGAATGAAAATAAGCCTGTAAATCGTTGTTTTTCAACTGTTGAGGCCCCTGTATCAGCCAAACCATTGACAATTTGATTGTTTAAGAAGAACCGATTATTCCGAAATTCGATTTTCTGCGTTTGTGTTTGAACAGTGAAATGTTGATCCGCTTCTGAAACACTAAACACTATTGGTGCTTCCTTGACTTCTTGAATTAGATGATCCACTTCTTTTTTAGAATTTGGGAATGAAAAACTAATGGTGGTCGGCATTGGAAATCGATAGTCATTCGGATTATCTTTATCCGTCCATTCAATCCCCGATAAATAATCATACGGTAAATCAAACAAAGCATTCTTATAAGTGATTGATTCTCCCGTTTGGTTCCGATAAAAAACGCGTTCAATCGGCGGATTTTCTCTTAGAATCACTGTATCACTAATTGCTAGACCATCCTCTTGGTATTGAAGGTCTTGATTCCAGTATCCTGGAGCAGAAATGCCTACTGGATAGACATGTCTGTCGACCAATAAACTAATCTGCTGCTCCATCAATTGTTTCAAGGCACGTTGGTCATTTAAATCAACATTGTTAACGACCGGTGTTTCTAAGAAAATAACCCCCGTCGAAGCAAACGCACGTAACGCATTCGTAAATAGTTTATAAGGTAAAATCGTATTGTTTTGTGAAACGCTCGTACTGGATAAAATATAAGGATACGTGGTTTTAACTAATTCTTCTTGCAAATAGGTTGCCACAGACATATCTCTTAACGGGTTAAAATCAGAAATCGTCAAAAACGGCCGTGACATTTTTTCACTTTCCAGCCATTGACTAATCACGTCCAAGCTTTCTAAAAAAACAGCGCCTTTGCGTTCAAACATTGGTAGAAAAGCATGCCCATTCTCAATTACACCAAATGGATATTCTTCTGGTGCTAATTCTTGTGTTTTTAATCGGCCAACTTTCTGACCTTGCGTATTTTCCAGCACAACTGATTGATCTTGAAAAGGCAATACTTGAGAAAAGCGGTTTTTTTCATCTTCTAACCGATATTGACGATGACTTAATTCTTTCCATGTACCGCTAAAATATTGTTTTTCATCGTCACGCATGTTTCGACCAATGTGTAATTGTTTGCCTTTAAAATGAACTCGATCTGCTAGAAAATCAGAGGCAATAACGCCGGCTTGTTCAGGCCAATTCACCATAGAAATCAAACTGTCATAGCCATCATTTAGCAATTCTCCAGGCACATAGTCTGACACCGCCACGCTCTGAACTTCTACTCCAAAACTCGTCAACACTCGTTGTAAAGCATCCACATCATTTTCTTTTTTCCCAGCAATATTCAAGCTGTCATAGACAAGTAAGACATGTTTACTTGGTGCAGCCAGCGCCGGTTTGGCAAAGCCAAAAAAAACGAAAAAGAGTAAGAAACACACCCAGCCAATAAGATATTGTTTATTTTTCAATTCCCTCTACCTCCCCAATGACTTGTGGTGTTGTATCTTGCCACATTCGTTTACCAATAACATCAGAAACAATTTGTAACAAGAGAAAATCTAAAAATACTGAGACTAAAAACAAATGACGTACTAAGTCACTATCCCCATCAATAATAATTGTTGAAATGAAAACAACTAATAAATTAAGATAGATCCCTGTCATTAAAAAGAAGCGAAAAACTAATCTGGGTTCGTTTCTCTTGAGTCCTCTGTATAAACCAACGCCATATAAACCAAACAGAATCACGCCTAATAATAGATAGAAAGCAAAGTTTTTAGGGAAAAAACTGGCTTTAATACGGTTATACACCATAAAAAATTTAGATTGTTCCAGCGGTGCACGCCCCGTCGTTTTCTCAAAATTCCCCACATTATTAGGCTTTACTAAGTAAACATTTGGGACCGCTGAATTCAGTCCTTGCCATAATTCAGATGGATAATTTAAATAATTCAATAACACCCATCCAAAACTCGTTTTATCAAAAAAATCTTTTTTCATTTGTTCAGAAGTTGGTGATACAGGACTGTATTCTTCAAAGTAGGAACGTCCCTTTTGCAACCCATATTGCGGGTTGATTCCGCCCTCTGACATCCGTTTATCTGGAACCTTACTATCCTTCATTACACCGCGCGTCATACTGTGGTAGACATCACGTTCATAGATATCGTTAGGAACGATAAAAGCTGCTAACGTTGTAAAACCAATCAACGCAATTAAAAAGGCCGTCATTGACAATCGTTGGTAACGTTGTGACAAGTAGACAAAAAATCCTAATCCAGCAATAATTACGCCAATAATCAGCAAATATTCTTGGCGTGTTGTTCCTATTAAAAGTACTACTGCTTGTGCCAAGATAACTAAAACTATTCTTCTGAGCCAAGTTCGTGGTTTCGTCACCCGATAAAAATAGACTGAAAATGCTAAGACACTCACAGAAAGTAAAAAACTCGTCGCTTCTGTATAAAAGGAATTAAAATAAATCGTATAGGAGGTATCCCCCAAGATGAAAATAACCAACAAGGAGATAAGATAACTTTTTTTCAAAGATACGCCTTCGGTTAAGCCTCGTACCAGAATATAAATTGACACTAAAAAACAACTAAGATAAACGAAACCTAAGAAACGAATATCGAAAAGTGTTTGACTATAAAAAAGTTTATTAAGCCAAATGGCAATGGTGATGAAAAATTGTTGAGTGGAAACAAAGTGCGTCGTTGTTTCATTAAAATAACGCATAATCGAAAAGTCCTTAACAAAATAGGCCACATTGTCGTAGCTATCACCATTGACACGATAAAGACTATTTGAATTTAACACACGAAAATACTCGCCATTATCTCCCAAGCCATTAATCGGATAAACAAATAACAAAATGCTTGTCACTAACCCAATCCCTAAAACGGCCAAAAGACTTGGAGAAATATAACGACTCAACCATTCAAAAGCCGAGTTCATGTATTTTTTGATCTTTTCCATGCTTTCACCTCATCTAGAAATCATAGGCCAAAAGAGCCATTAAGTTATTATAGGAATAGACTTGTTTCGTAACTTTATCACCAAATCCTCCATAAATCGGACTGCTTGAATCCATAATTTGAAAATTATTAAGTACTGTAATTGCCGCACGATACAACTCTTTGTCATTTTCGGCAACACCAATTAAAGCCGCTATCGCATAACTAGCTGCAGATTGATTTTTATCCACGGGCGATCCATTTAAATCATACGAGTTAAAAAGCGTTCCTTGCTGAACTTGTTTTCGCACAAAATCAATACTAGTCTGCTTCGCCATACCCACTTCACTTAAATGGACAATCGTTAATAAAGATTCAATAATATTAAGTGTTCCGTTGTTTTCGTATTTATTTGTTTGATGATTAAACTTCGTTTGATAAAGAGGTAAATCATCAGAAATATAGCCATCATCTATTAATTGGTAATGATACTGCAAGTAGTCTGCTGAAATCCCAAATTCTTTGTATAGATAACCCAGCGTAATTAAGTCAATATAAAACAAAGAAGTTTCTGAAGACTGTTGTTTTGATTTACTATCGTAAAAATCAATTAGAATATTATCTTTCATAGAGGTTTTCATAAAACTCTTGCCTAATTTTTTAATTTCTTGATTGTACTGATCTGTTTTAAAATGCCCCCCTGCTTCAATTAATGAACGAATGATCCGTAAATCATCAATCGAGGCATTGACATTGTACTTATTGCCTTGCTCGTCAATTCGGTAACTAAATTGGACACCGTCGTAAAAGGTGTCTTTCGTCTGCTTGTAAAAATTATCAAAACGTCCCTGCGTATCAAAAGCTAAATTACGCAAATATAGACCCGAAGACTCACTTAGCAACTCATGTCCTGTGGCGACATCTTTGCGTTCAGCATCTGGTAAATAATTGGTTAAAAAACCGCCGTCTGTTTTGAGCCGGGTTTCAATAAAAAACTTCAACAAATCTTTGCGTTCAGCGGTTTCTTTTGTGTGAAATTCATGTTTTGTTAAAAAATGTTGTTTGTCTGTCGACATTAAGCGTTGAATTTTTGGATTCACTTTTTCCACCTCTACTTTATAGGATTTTTCTCTAAACAAAAGAAAATATCCTCCCAGAAGCACCACGAATACCCCAATAAAAATCCAAAGTTTTCTCTTCATTGTTACGCCTCTTTTCCTCACTTCTTTATTGTCAGTGTACACAAAAGTACTTGTTTTTGCGAAACTTACGCTACCTCTTCAAACGCAAGAAAAAAAGCAATCCATAAAAATAAAAGGATTGCTTTAACCGTTTCGTCGATCATTTCCTGTCATCGTAATCTCTTTTGACAGATAACGCACACGTTCCATAATTCGTCTGGCTTTTAGCGGCTCTTGTTCTCCTCGTTGCGTCACGGTTAAATGCTCTTCTAAAGCTTTTAAATCTAGATTGGAAGAGAAAAAAGTAACTAATTGTTCTTGCATTCGGTATTGCAAGATTACGCTTAAAACGTCGTCACGAATCCAACTAGTCATGGATTCCGCACCAATGTCATCAATCATTAATATAG
Source organism: Enterococcus sp. DIV2467a (assembly GCF_050532945.1). Classification (NCBI taxonomy): domain Bacteria; kingdom Bacillati; phylum Bacillota; class Bacilli; order Lactobacillales; family Enterococcaceae; genus Enterococcus; species Enterococcus sp. DIV2467a. The sequence goes on from NZ_CP172896.1 coordinate 2,241,618, forward strand.
GGGATTTTTTTACTGCATCGAGCTTTTCACCAACTTGATCGCGACCAATGGCTTGCTTCATTTCTACTGTAAATGTTGGAAAATGAACAATTGTCGTAGTAAATCCACGTTCTGCTAAAGCATTAGCCATCGCACCTAATAAGAAAGATTTTCCTACACCGAAGGGACCTTGTAAATAGATCCCTTTATGAAATTCTTTTGGTGTCGCAGGATATTCTCTTAAAAATTGCATTGCTTCTGCTAACGCTTTGGCTCGACCTTGAGAAGATGGATCGAAATCTCGTAAATTTGCTTCTCGGACATCTTTTGGCATGTCCATTGCCCTTACTCGATTACGAATTTCTTCTTCCTTCTGACGGGCGATTAAATCAGCCGTTGGGACATACGTTACATCAATGTAATGAAAATTCAACATTAATCTTGGCTCATAGCCTGGAGCAATCATTGCTGGATCGTTTAATTGAAATTTCTTTTTTTCTTGAACAAATTCATACAGCTTAGCATAACTTTTACGAATATCTTCATCGCTTAAACGCTCTCGGTTTGCTTGTATAAAGGCTTGAACATCTTGATCTTTCAATACTTCGTTAACCAGCTCTTCATATCGTTCATTGATGTCACGCTTCTGGATAATTTTTGACATTTCTTTTCCTACGTCTTCCATCATTGGTCACCTCCTTGGTTTAAAAATTCTTGAATTTGTCGATCTAACTCGGCTTGTTCTTCTGGGGAAAGTTTTGTTTCATCGTTTGGCTGATCTGCCCATTCTGGCAATCGCTCTTGTCGAACAGTTTGGCGTTTCCCTGAATAATTTTGTTGTCGCTGTTTTTGTTTGGTTTGGCTTTGTTTTGCCAATTCTCTGACATGTTCAATTGCTTTTTCTGGTGAATGAATGCCACTTTGTCCCCATTCATTCGCAATTCGATTCACATACTCCGCTTTTAAAGTCGGTTGTTGTTGAATGTTGTAAACATAGTTAATCAAAATATTAATCACACTAGTCGGTAAGCCTGATTTGGCAACCAAATATTTCACTAATGAACGTTCTTGTGGTGTCGTATAGCCGCCTCGACTATTTTTTAAAGCTTCTAAATATTGAATAGGCGGATTCTTTTCACTATCCATAATCATTTGAATATCCAGTTCAGAAAAACCATTCATTTTTAATGTGTTATATCGATACGTTTGTTGCTCTTCCACCGTCAATTGTGCTTGCTTGTTTGTCACTACGTTTGTTGGTTGTGGTTTTTTATCAGGATCAAACGCTTGATGAATCGTTCGCACTAATTCCTTAGGCAAAATTCGACTTGTATAATAGTCAAATGATTTCGAAGCAAAGTCTACCATATCTAACTCATTGATGCCATATAATTGATGAAAAACATAGACTTCTTCTTGAAAACTAGCCTCATCTTCAGGCAGTTGTAAACCTAAACGGTGCAAACCTTCCACAAAATAGTGCCAATCAAAAGAATCCGTTGATACAGAAATTTTCTTCGATTTTTCTTTTTGAGAAAAAGTTTCTTGAATCGTTGTCAATCGGTTCGCTTCGGAAACAATTTGTTCTTCTTTAAAGGCATAAACCTCTTGAAAGCTAGCGGAAACATTTTGATAGCCCTCTGTTTTAGTAGGATGCGGTTGGAACTTTTGCACTAATTGATCAAATTTCCGTTGTCCAACCCGGTTAAATAACACTAAAGCTAACACTTCATCTTTAAAAAAACGAGCGGCTGTTTCAGGTGCTTTTAAATAATATAAATAACAATCTCCTAATTCCCGATCTGTTTTTTTATACGTTTCTAGCAACCCAATGCCTTCTAATTTGTAGCAAGCTTCTTCTAATTGTTGACAACTCAAGTCCAGCAAACTAATTAAATCTGCATGAAACAGCGAGCCATTCTCCTCTGAGTCTGTTGTTTCAGATAACAAAAGCCAATATAAACTAAACGCATTGGCGCCGACAATTGGTTGATATAAAAAGGTTAAAACCTCTTTCTCTTGATCAGAAAGCGGTGAATCAATAACCGCTTGAAAAATATTTTTTGGTTGGATTCTTTGCCGATTTCCTTTCAAAGAAAGACCTCCTTTTTAATTTTCTGAGTCAGGAGAAGAAGATTTTGCTTTGTCGACAATGTCCTGTAACTCTTTCAAAAACACGCTCATATCTTTGAATTGTCGATAAACACTCGCAAAGCGGATGTAGGCAATTTCATCTAGATTGACTAAATCTTCCATCACATATTCACCGATAAGCGTTGTAGAGACTTCATTTTCCCCTAAACTACGCACTCGATTTTCAACATTATCGACAATTTGAACCATTTGTTCCATAGCAACGGGTCTTTTTTCCGCAGAGCGAATGAGCCCACGCAAAATTTTATCACGATTAAATTCTTCACGATCCCCATTTTTCTTGATTACAAGTAATGGCGCCGCTTCAATTCTTTCAAATGTAGTGAACCGATAACTGCAATTTTCACATTCACGACGACGGCGAATTGCACGTCCATCATCTGCTTGACGGCTATCAATAACACGGGAATTATTATGATGACATCTTGGACAACGCATAATGTTCACCTCTTCTATTCTGTATAATTTTTGTTGCCTATATTATAACATGAAATTGCGCTATTACTAGGTCTTTAGAACTGGTTCTTAGTTGAATCTTTGCCATTCTTTAATAAAAACAAAGACTTTCACTGTTTTTTCTGAAATTTTCAAAACATTTTACGCCATTTAAAAAATATTCACTTCTTTCCAGTTTGTTCCTCTAGCCACTTCTTCACTTGTTGTTCCGTTTCTTCTCTAGTTCCTTGGTTATCAAACACGATATCTGCTCGTTCTTTTTTCATTTCAATCGGCCATTGGCTAGCAATTCGTTGTTGCGCTTCTTCTTCTGTTAATTGGTTTCGGGCCATCAGACGCTCTTTTTGAATCTTTTCTGGTACATATACCACAGCAACTTGATCCATAATCGCCTCATAATGAGCTTCATAAAGCAGAGGAATATCAACAATAACCAGGGAGGCTTTCTTTTTAGCTTCTTCAATTTGACGTAAAATTTCTTTTCTTAAAAAAGGTTTCAGCGTTTCATTTAACAGCTCTCTTTTTTGAGGACTAGCGAAAATTAATTGTCCTAATTTTTTCCGATCCAATTCACCAGTTGTTAATACTATTTCTGGTCCGAAAGTTTCAACGATTGCGGCTAAGGCTGGTTGCCCTTTTGCAACAATTTCGCGGGCGATAATGTCGCCGTCAACAATTGGATAACCTGCTTTTTTAAAAAGAGCAACAACCGTACTTTTACCTGTCGCAATCCCTCCTGTAATGCCTAAAACTTTTGTCATTTCAATCGACGACCTTTCAATTGTTGGCATTGTGGACAATAATGCGTACCACGTTGTGCCACTTTTGTTTTAACAATTGGCGTACCACAACGATTGCAAGGTAAGCCTGTTTGCCCATAGACATTCAACGCTACTTGAAAAGTCCCTGCTTCTCCTAACGCGTTTAGATAGGTGCGGATGGTGGTTCCACCTGCTTCAACAGCGCGTGCCAAGACGTCAATGATTGCTTGATACAACGTAGCAACTTCCGCAGGTTTTAAGGAATCTGCTGGTTGCTCTGGATGGATTTGCGCTTGCCAAAGTGCTTCATCTACATAAATATTCCCCAAGCCCGTCACTAGCTTTTGATCTAACAGCAATGGCTTAATTGCTTTATGATGCTTTTTCAAGCCTTGTTGAAAAGTAGCTAATTGGAAAACGTCTGGTGTTGGCTCTGGCCCCAAAGCTAAAATTCCTTTATATTGATGACCTTGATTCTTAGGAACCAATGTCATACGCCCAAATTTCCGTACATCTAAATAACGTAATTGCGTGCCATCTGTAAAAGTAAACATTACATGGGTATGTTTGGCAATTTCATCATCAGCCTGATGAAACTCATATTTTCCTTCCATCCGTAAGTGAGAAATCATATCATTATCAGACAATTTAAAAATCAGAAATTTTCCTCTTCGCTCAATCCCTTCAATCGTTTGACCAGCTAATTGACCTTGAAATACATCAACTTCTGGTGATTCAATAATTCTTGGCCAAAAAACAATGACTTCTTGAATGGTTTTTCCTACAACAAGTTTTTCAAGTCCTTTTCGCACTGTTTCTACTTCTGGTAATTCTGGCATTATTTTTGCTCCTTTATATAAAGAGGTCTGAACGCTTAGATATCAACGTCCAGATCCTACTTATCCTTATTTTATTCATCGTTCTTAATGGGTAAGCTATTATTTTGCTTCATACCACGTTTTTCCCCAACTGCTATCGGTGATAAGTGGCACATGTAAGGAAACTGCGTGCTCCATCACTTCTTTGACGAGTTGATTTAATTGTTCTAATTCTGATTCTGGTACTTCAAAAACTAATTCATCGTGCACTTGTAATAACATTGTTGCTTGTAATTTTTCTTCTTTTAAACGACGCGCCATTTCAATCATCGCAATTTTTAAAATATCTGCGGCACTTCCCTGAATCGGTGTATTAATCGCTGTACGTTCAGCGAACGAACGTAGATTAAAGTTTCTTGAATTAATATCACTTAAATAACGACGGCGATGATACAATGTTTCCACATAGCCTTTGTCTTTGGCATCGCGGACAATCTCTTCCATGTACTGTTTCACGCCTGGATATTTTTCAAAATAGGTGTCAATATATTGTTGCGCTTGCTTTCTAGTAATGCCTAAGTTTTGGGACAAGCCATAATCACTGATACCATAGACAATTCCAAAATTCACCGCTTTAGCTTGACGACGCATGTTAGGTGTGACATCTTCTGCTTTTTCAACACCGAAAACTCGCATTGCAGTGCTGGCATGGATATCTTGTCCTTCCACAAACGCTTCTTTTAAATGCTCATCATTAGAAATATGTGCGAGCACACGTAACTCAATTTGAGAGTAATCAGAAGAGAAAATCAACCAATTATCCTCTCTTGGTACGAACGCTTCTCTAATTTTTCGGCCTTCTTCTAAACGGATAGGAATGTTTTGTAAATTGGGATCTACTGAGCTTAATCGTCCTGTTTGGGTCAGTGTTTGTACATACCGAGTATGAATTTTATTATCTGGCTGAATTACTTTTAAGAGTCCTTCAACATAGGTCGATTGAATTTTGGCAATTTGACGATAAGTTAAAATATCTGCCACAATTGGTGCTTGTTCTTTTAGTTGTTCTAAAACATCTACCGCTGTTGAATAGCCAGTTTTCGTCTTTTTGATCACAGGTAAGCCCATTTTTTCAAATAAAATAACGCCTAATTGTTTAGGTGAATTCAAATTAAATTCTTCGCCAGCTTCTGCATAGATTTTTTCTTCGATTTCTTTCAAGCGTTCTGAAAATTCTACTTGCATTTCTTTTAAGCGTGTGGCATCAACACGGATACCAGTTATTTCCATATCGCCTAAAATACGAGAAAGTGGTAATTCCATTTTATAGAATAAATCAGCTTGATTTTTTTCTGTTAATTCGCTATCTAATTTGCTTGTTAAAAATTGAATTGCTTTAATCTTACGTGCTAAATGACCAAAGAAAACTTCTTCGTCCTCTGGCAAGCCTTTTTTGGCCCCTTTTCCATAAATGGCTTCATCAGATTGAATCGCATCATATCCGTAATGTTGTGCTACACCTTCAATATCAGCGTTATTGTCATTGGTATCAAGTAAATAAGCAGCCAATAAAACATCAAAGGCAATCCCTGTCATTTTTCCTACATAGCGATTTAGTGCAACGTACGTCCGTTTTGCATCGTAGACATTTTTTTTACGTGTCTCATCCATCAACCAGTCAATAAATGGCTGACTTTCAAAAACAGCTAAATTATTCGTGGTATAAATCTTCTTGTTGTTGCCCCAAGCAAGGCCGACAATCGGTGACGTATGATAGTTATCTTCCATCATCTCAACATAAAGAGCCATATCGTCTGTAAACATTTCATTGGTTAACTGATCTTCGACTACTTCAAATAAAATATCTTCCATTTCAACAGGTTCTTCTGTAATGTCCAACTTAGCTAAAAATTGTTTAAAGTCCATTTCTTTATAAAAAGGAACCAATTTTTCTAAGTTTTTCCCTTCATATGCCAAGTCTTCCACATTGACTTCGACTGGTGCATTGACTTCAATTGTCGCTAAACGTTTAGAAAGAAAGGCTTGCTCTTTATCATTAATCAAGTTTTCTTTCATTTTGCTTTTTTTCATTTCATCGATATTCTCATAAACCCCTTCAACTGAGCCATATTGTTTTAACAGCTTAATCGCGGTTTTCTCACCGATTTTCGTTACACCTGGAATGTTATCCGACGTGTCGCCAGCCAACCCTTTCATATCAATAATTTGCTTAGGCGTTAACCCATCATATTTTTCAGCAATATGCTCAGGCGTATATGATTCAATATCGCTAACTCCTTTAACAGTGATATCTACTTTGACAGTGTCCGTCGCTAATTGTGTCAAATCTCGGTCCCCTGATAACACGACAACATCAAATTCATCTTTATCAACTTTGTTGGCTAATGTACCAATAATATCATCTGCTTCATAGTTAGGTAGTTCATAATATTTTACGCCTAAACCTTCTAAAAGTTCACGAATATACGGCATTTGTTCTTTAAATTCCCCCGGTGTTTTTGAACGTCCGGCTTTATATTCTGAATAAAATTCTGTTCTGAATGTGGTTTTCCCTGCATCAAAAGCGACTAAAACATGAGTAGGCATTTCTTTTTGCATTACATTTTCAAACATATTGTTAAACGCATAAATAGCATTTGTATGCAAGCCGTTCTTATTTTTGAATCGTTCTAATGAGTTATGTAGCGCAAAAAATGCACGAAAGGCTACACTGTTTCCATCAACGAGTAATAATTTTTTTTTGGTCATTTTTTTCCCCTCATCTTTAGCAAACTAGTTTCCTTTCTATTTTAACAAAAAACTACAGAATTTGCAGTAGACGGCGATTGCAGAATGAAAGAAAAAGGTATTTGACATAGTTCCTTAGTGACAACTATATCAAATACCAAAATCAATCAGCAATACACGCTGAATCTTCACAAGTATGAGAATCTTTTTACGGCAAAACATTTCCCGCTGCACGATAAATATCGTACCAATCTTCGCGACTAATCACACTGTCTGCTGCTTTAGCAATTTCTTCAATTCTACCAAGATTCATACTTCCTGCGATGACTTGCATATTAGCAGGGTGGCGCAGAATCCAGCTGCTGGCTAAACCAGTTGGCGTTGTTTGATATTTTTCAGCCAATTCGCTTAATTTTTGATTTAACTCAGGGAATTTTTCATTTCCAATAAAGACACCTTCAAAATAACCATATTGGTACGGTGACCATGCTTGAATAGTCATTTGTTTCAACCGTGAATAATCTAAAATACCATGATCATAATCAATGCTTCCTGATATTTCCATATTTGTTTGTAAGCCTTGATCCACCATGCCAGTATGCTTGATGCCAAATTGTAATTGATTGGCTAATAACGGTTGTTTAACAGCTGTTTTTAAAAGTTCAATTTGTCCTGGCGTTTGGTTACTTACACCAAAATAGCGAACTTTCCCTTGTTTTTCTAATAAATGAAAAGCTTCAGCTACTTCTTCTGGTTCCACTAAAGTATCTGGACGATGCAACAATAATGCATCGACTGAATCTACACCTAAACGCTGTAAACTCCCTTCGACCGCTTCTAAAATATGTGCTTTTGAAAAGTCAAAAAAGCCCTGACGAATCCCACATTTCGTTTGTATAAAAATATCTTCACGACGAATGGTACTTTCTTTTAAGGCCTTACCAAAAATGGTTTCGCAGTCGCCGCCACCATAAATGTCGGCGTGATCAAAAAATGTAATGCCATGATCATAAGCAGTTTCAATTACCTGTTGAGGATTTTCAGCACCATTTAAGCGCATACATCCTAAGATAACCGAAGAAACTGTTTCGTCACTTGTACCAAATTGCAGTTGTTTCATTTTAATATCCTCCTCATCCATTCCTCTTACTTCTTCATTTTAACACTATTTAGACAAAATTGGACTTCTTACGATAGATTCGCTTCGACTTTTTCAAAAAAAGCAGGAGATAATTCCTCTGGCAAATAAACAACTGTCTCAGAAGAAAGCGCTACGTTCATCTGAAACAAATGATTGACAATTAAGAGGTGTGCTTGGTGAAGTTGATACGCTGGTTTTCCATGAATAATTGTAATATTCTTTTTTTCACTGAAATAGCTTTTTATAGATTGCCCCAACGCTTGTTCCTTTTCTGGAGGAAAGTCCGTCAATAGGCAAATAATATATTTTTTTTCATATAAAATCGGGTTAAATAAATCTAGGATGTGATAAAAATAGCAACTCGTCAATTCCCGTTCTTTTACTGAAGTAAAGGCTGGGTATAGGCGTTTTAAAAGCCTAATTAGTTTCTGTAATCTGTGCCAAGTTTGATGATAACGTACAGCGAGTGTTTGTTCCTGTTTATGAGCTGGCAACCATGCTTGTCCGTCTAATAAACTATTCATATGCGTACTTAAAAATCGACATAAATGAATTTCTTGATAATTAAAATGATGTTGTGTAAAATTTCTCCTAATTTCTTTCATAATAAAAATAGCTGTTTTTAAGCATAAACTTTCTATTTTCATTTGCTCATGAATAAAATACTTTCGCGCTCTCTTGCCAAAACAACCACCAAAATGTGCTTCAAGAATCACAAATAACGCTTTTTGTTCTTTAAGAGACATAAAAGAAGTGCTCAACACTTCCACACGAAATAAATAAAAAAAAGCACTTGTTTGTTGAAATAAATTAGCATTTGGCACTGAAATTTCATGCCCGCCTCTATATCGTTTCTCCCAAATATAAATTAGCCAACTAAGATGATTCTGTTGTGCTACATTTAAATCCAACTCAAAAAAGGTAATGATTTTCCGAGTCATTTCTCTGTTTTCTTCTAGACAGCTTTCTTGAAAAAACAAATAAAAACAAAGGATTAACTGTCGAATTTGCCATTCATTGCCAGTTAAATCGTAATGTTTTTGACGTACAATAATATCAAAATTAACTAGCCAACGTCGAATATTAGAAAGTTTCTTCCGAAGAGTTGATTCCTGTAATCCCAATACCTGGGTCAATTGTGCATAATTGATTCGCTCTTCAATTAGACAACGTAAAATATAAAATTCGGGAATAAAATAACAAAATTTTTGTCTAAACCGAGCCAAGCCACAAACGCATAATTCACGATATTTTACAATTCCTTTGGTCGTTGTATAAATCTTACAAAGCCCTTCTATCTTAAACGTTTCCTGCTTTTTTTCAAAACGTTGAATGTAACAATGGATGGTTTTGTCGCTCACCTTTAGTTTTTCTGCAGCCATCAAAACAGAAAATGTCTGCTCTTGTTGCAGTAAATCCAACAATTCCAACATATTTTTATGTTCAAAAGACAATAATTCCTTGAAATCCATATATCGTCCCCTTTCACTCCCTTGTTATAAGAATACGTCAAATAAGGCAAAAATTTTTTTAAGAAGAAAAAAATAGAGAACAAAAAGTATTGATTACTTTCCGCTCTCTACAATTATATCGAATTATTTTTTTGAAATATGCAGTGTCATAGCATTTGCTGCTACAATAATTGTACTTAATGACATCAAGACAGCACCTACAGCTGGATTTAAAACAATCCCAATTGGTGCAAGAACCCCAGCCGCTAAAGGAATGGCGACAATATTGTACCCAGCTCCCCACCAAAGATTTTGGATCATTTTACGTCGTGTTTGTTTGGCTAAATCTAAGAACCTTAAAATATCTTTAGGATCACTATCCGTCAGTACAACATCTGCCGAATCAATCGCTACATCTGTACCAGCGCCTATCGCAATGCCGATTGAAGCACGGGCTAAACTTGGTGCATCGTTAATACCGTCTCCTACCATCATGACCTGATGTCCCTCAGTAAGATATTGTTGCACAATTTTTTCTTTATCTTCTGGTAAGAGCTCTGCGTAGTATTCCTTCATTCCTAAATAATTAGCAACTGCACTGGCGGCTGTTTGATTATCCCCTGTTAACATGACTGGCGTAATTCCTTGCGCTTGTAACTCTGCAATAAATGTTTTAGCTTCTGGTTTGACTTTATCTCCTAAAGCAAGCAGTGCGACTAATTGACCAGCGATGATTAAATAGCTCAAGGTATTTCCTTGCTCTTGATAGTTTGTTTTAATTGTTTCATCGAAGGTTAACTGTAACCGTGCAACTTCTTTTTCATTGACTATTTTGACTTCTTGGTTTTGAACAGTAGCAACCAGTCCTACGCCTGATAAAGCTTGCAGATTATGGGCTTCATAAGGTTGAACGGCTTGTTTATTTAAATAGTTCATGATCCCAATTGCCAACGGATGATTTGCATTTTTTTCCAATGCCCCAATATATTTAAGTGCTTCTTCTCTAGTAAACTGCTTACTCATTAATTCTAAGCCAGTAACTGTAAATTGTCCTTCTGTTAAAGTTCCAGTTTTATCCAGCAACACATATTCAACCTTATTGGCTTGTTCTAATGCATTCCGATTTTTTAAAAGTAAGCCATTTTTAGCAGCAATGGAGGTACTTCTAGCAATCACTAAAGGAATTGCTAAGCCTAACGCATGGGGACAGGCAATAATAAAAACTGTAACCATTCGTTCAAATGCTAGAGACAAATCTTTCGTTACGAGTAACCAACCGATAAATGCTAACACACCTACGAATAAGGCAATATAGAATAACCACTTGGCTACACGGTCTGAAATGGATTCTAGTTTTGATTTTTCCGATTGCGCTTGTTTAACCATCTCCATAACTTTTGAGAGGTAACTATTTTCACCCGTGCCAGTTACCGAAATTTCAATCATTCCGTTGCCATTGACAGCTCCACCAATCACGGAGTCACCAATGTTTTTTTCTACTGTTTTTGATTCCCCTGTAACCATCGATTCGTCGACTGTTGTGCTTCCTTTCAAAATTTTACCATCTGTCGGAATTTTATCTCCCGAACGGACAATCAAGCGATCGCCTTCTTGGACATCTTGCAAAGGAATTTCTTCTTCCCCATGTTCAGTCATTCGCTTGACTGTGTCAGGCAACAGTTCAGCCATTTTTTTCAAGGCATCACCAGCATTAGAAATAGCATTCATTTCAATCCAATGGCCTAAAAGCATAATAACAATCAGAGTGGCTAATTCCCAGAAAAAGTCCATCACGTGGGCCTGATTCGTAAAATGATTCATGTAAAACGCATATAAGCTGTAAAAATATGATACCGAAATCCCCATCGCAATTAACGTCATCATTGCTGGACTCTTTTGCTGTAATTCCATTCTAGCGCCACTTAAAAATGGTTGTCCACCATAAAAAAATAGCACAGTTGCTAAAATTAAGACCAACCAATCAGAACCTGGAAAAGTAAATTGAAAAGGTAATTGAAAACCCATCATTGGTGAAAGAACAATAATCGGAATAGCTAAAATCAATGACAGCCAGAATTTTTGTTTAAAATTCCCCATATGCATTGAATGATTCATTCCCTTCATTCCTTCATGTTGGTGTGACATAGCCATTTGTTCATGCGCCATGTCATGATTCATGTGATTCATTTTATCGTGGGACATTGTTGGCTGTTTTTCCTGGTGTTGTTCATGATTATGTTTTGCTGACATATGATCCCTTCTCTTCTTAAGTATTTTCATCTTAAGCATAGCACAAGATGAAAATTGTTAGAAATAATTACTTTTTTTAGTTTAGAAAAAAAAAGAGCCGAATTTTGCGTATGTATATTTTAAGAACACCTTATCCTCATATTTATTACAAAAGGAGTGTTTCAATGAAAATTACTACAAAGCAAGTCGGGGCGCGCATGCGTGAAGCTCGAAAAAAGAAGAAGTACACTTTACGTTATTTAGCCAATAAAATTGGTTTATCTAGTGGAAGTACAATTAGTAACTGGGAACTAGGTTTGAATTTACCCAATAAACGATACTTAAAAAAAATCGCTAAAGCCTGCGATACAACAGTAGATTGGCTACTTTATGGTGATTTTGATCGATTTGTGCGCCAGCTATTAAAAGAAAATTTTCAAAATAAACAACTGCTAAAACCACCTTTTTTTACTCAGTTGATGGGACGTTTATCTGAAGAACAGCTATCCTATCACGATTCCTTAAAAATTATGATTCAAGCGCAAAAGTTACAGCAGTCCTTTTATGCTTTTCCTTTAACAGTAGAAGCCCCCTCTCATTCCCAAGAGAGTATTTCTATTTATGAACCAACAACTGCAGAAGAACAGTCTGACCAATCTTATTATCATCCGTTTATTTTGTCAGAACTCCATGAATTATTTACACATTCTCAAAATCCAGAATTGGATTATTCTCTGATTATCGCTTTTCTTCCTTTGTTAAAAGTAGATCAATTAACTAAGCCACAAAAAGAAGTCTTACTGGCCATCTTTAAGCGGATGAATTCCTTTAAAGACCAAACGCTTTTAAATGAATTCTTTGTGGAATTACAGTATTTACTCTGATTCTACAAAAAAGATTGAGCCATGTATCTCAAGGACTTAGGCTCAATCTTTTAGTTAAATTTCTTCTATTTATGAACGATTCTTTCGTTCGACTAAGTGCGTTTTCCGTTGTGGACCAATGATTAAAGGAACGGATTCATATTTGACTTCACTGTATTCCAAGCCAAACCAACTTTCAGGAGAGGTAGTTAAGTTTTTGATAGCTAATTTTGCCTGCATAATTTGTCGATCCCATTTTTTCAGTTCAGAAACGTTAGATAATTCTTCTTGAATTAATACAAATTGGAAATCGCCAACTTCTCTCCCTGGCGTTAATGAATAACGTTGCGGCTGTTTTGGCAAGCGGCCTGTTTTCATCAAGTCATGAACAATTTGTCTTAAATATACATTCACTTCTTGAGAAATATGGAAGCCTAAATATAGCTGAACTTGCACAATAAAATCAGTCCCTAACATATCAACAGAATACTCTTGAGTAAAGGGTTCATCTGTTACCTGAACATTAACAAACCAATAAACATTCGCTCGTTTTGGCTGTTTGTCCAAAATCGAATAAATAATATTACGATTAATTTCGCCGTCCACTCGATCGGAGGTTAAAAAGACCACGTTGGTTTGATACATTGGTACAGATGTATCTTCTTTCAAAGCTTTAAGTTGTGGTACATATTTTTCCAACGACACTTGTTCCGCCGTAGCTTCCTTAATCTCGTTACCGCGTTCCCAAATAATCATGATGCATAACAAGAAGACTGCCATTCCCACAGCAACATATCCACCATGGAAAAACTTCGCAGCACTTGAAAAGAAAAAGACAACTTCAATGGCAGCAAAGAACAAGGAAATTAGATACGCAGACCAAGCTGGAATTTTATCCAAAAGATAAAACAACAATAAAATGGTTGTCATTAACATCGTAATCGTAATCGATAGACCATACGCAGCTTCCATGTGTGTCGATGTTCTAAAAGCCAGCACGATTGCTGAACAAGCTAACCACAAAATTAAATTTACCGCTGGAATATACATTTGACCGATATTGCTCCCAGGATAAATAATTTTAAGTCTTGGTAATAACTTCAATTTAATCGCTTCAGAAACTAAAGTATACGAACCTGATATTAACGCTTGCGAAGCAATCACTGCGGCGATTGTTGCAAAAACAACGCCAAATATGAGAATACCTCGTGGAATCATTTGGAAAAATGGGTTAATTTCAGCTAATGCCTGCATTTCAGGGTTTTCTTTGACCGTTAACAACCACGCAGCTTGCCCTAAATAATTAAGAATCAAACAAATCTTAATATACGGCCAGCTAATGCGGATATTCATTTTTCCTACATGCCCTAAATCAGAATATAAAGCTTCAGCACCAGTTGTAGCCAAGAAAATATTCCCTAAAATAAATAGACCTAATTTATTTTCTGGACTGACTAGTAATTGCAAAGCATAATATGGATTTAATGCACGAATAACCGTCCAATCTTGGCTAAAATTCATTAAACCAATGATGCCTAAAAAAGTAAACCACAAGAACATAATCGGCCCAAAAGCTTTCCCGACCAATTCTGTTCCAAATCGTTGAACAGAAAAAAGAATTAAAATAATCGTCAACGTAATAACCACTATAATCGTTTGGTCATTGCCAAAACGTTCAAAAAATGCTGGAATCCCCCGTAAGCCTTCGATCGCTGTCGTCACTGTCACAGCTGGGGTCAAAACGCCATCAGCCAGTAAAGCGGCACCGCCAATCATTGCGGGAATAATCAAATACTTACTTTTTTTACGAACCAATGTATAAAGAGAGAAAATCCCACCTTCTCCATGGTTATCAGCATTTAAAGCAATAACTACATATTTAATCGTGGTTAAGATAGTCAATGTCCAAAAAATTAATGAGACCGAACCTAAAATAAACGATTCAGAGACCCGTGCCAAGCCACCATTATCTCCTACAATGGCTTTCATTACATATAAAGGGCTCGTTCCAATATCTCCATAGACAACGCCCATGGCAACTAAGATCCCTGCCATCGTAAATTTCCGACGATCAAACCCCTCTGCTTTGTGTAACACAATACTTTCCTCCTACAAAAGAAATGACTTCGTTTAGTTTAACCAACAGCTCCATAAAAACTTTTAAAACTCTTTATTATATAACGTTTTATATATCTTTTTCATTAGTCAAAAAGCGCTTTTTGACTAACGATGCTACTCACTATAATACGTTTTAAATCGTTTAGCAAGTCTTTTTATTAGAGAATGTTCATCTTAGATAAGAAACCCACCTATTTTGAAAAAAGGAAAATCAAAAATAAGTGGGGCAGCAGTCGAAACGACTGCTGCCCCACTTGCTAACTATTAAGATAATTCCCTGAACAAAAGTAGCTCCTTTTATTCCTGTTAAATTTAAATCACTTCTTCTTCCTCTTCGACTTCAGAGAAATGGAACTTAATCATTTCATTGACGAAAATTGGCACAAAGGATAGGAAAATTGCTAACATCCAATGATTTAAACTAATATGCACTAATCCAAATAGTTCTTGTGTGAATGGTAATAAAGCAATGGTTGTGGTAATTAGTAATGCTAAAACGACCATTTCAAAGAGCGACTTGTTGCTTGATAATTTTACACGGAAAACAGAGTTCGCACTACGAACATTAAAGACATGTAAGATAGAGGAATAAGCTAAGATTAAAAATGCCACTGTTTGTCCAACTTCATAGCTGTTTGAAACATAGGCTGAAACACCTGGTACAAAGGCACCTAGGTAAAAACCAAACAAAGTAATGACTGTGAACACTGCTGCATTAATCCCAATCTTTTGCCATAAGCCTCGTGCAAAAATCCCTTCGTTTTTAGGGATTGGTGCCTCATCCATAATTCCTTTTTCCGCTGGTTCTTTTCCTAATGCAAAACCAGGTAACCCATCCGCGACCACGTTAACAAACAACAGTTGAACTGCAGTAAATGGCGCACCCCAACCAAGTAACATGGCAATTAAAACAATAAAAATCTCAGAAATATTACAGCTTAATAAGAAGTTAATGGCTTTACGAATATTTCGGTACACGGCACGTCCTTGCGCCACTGCATCAACAATAGTTGCAAAGTTATCGTCCGTCAAAATCATATCTGAAGCACCTTGGGCCACATCTGTTCCAGTAATCCCCATTGCGCAACCGACATCACTAGCTTTCAAGGCTGGCGCATCATTCACGCCATCTCCGGTCATTGCTACAACAGCGCCAGAACGTTGCCATGATTGAACAATTCGAATTTTATCTTCAGGGGTTACACGTGCATAAACGGATAAATCTTTAACCCGTTTATCTAATTCTTCATCACTCATTTTTTTCAGTTCTGAACCAGATAAGGCTTCACTTTTATCTTTTAAAATTCCTAATTCTTTAGCAATTGCACTGGCTGTTACCACGTGATCACCAGTAATCATGACTGTTTTAATTCCAGCTTTTTTCGCACGAGCAATGGCGCCCTTACTTTCTGGACGTGGTGGATCAATCATGCCAATTAAGCCTAACAAGCGAAGATTTTTTTCTAAAGCCTCTGATGTAATTTCCTTGGGTGGTTCATCATATACGGCATAACCGACAGCAATAACTCGTAACGCTCGTTTTCCGAAACGATCATTAACAATAGCCGCTTGATCGACATCTCCGAAACCAAAACGTGGTAGTAACACATCAAAGGCTCCTTTAGTAATTGAGATGTACTTTTTCCCCCATTGATGGACCGTAGTCATCATTTTTCGTTCTGAATCAAAGGGAATTTCACCAATACGAGGATATTTTTCTTCAAGTTCTTCTTTCGTATGATAATTTTCTTCGACAGCACGAACAATTGCCGCTTCTGTCGGATTCCCTGTAACAGTTAGTTCATCGCCTTCTTTTTCCACAATAACATCTGTACATAAGGCAGCCATTTTCAATACTTCCATGGCTTCATCGGTCATGGCATCTTCCGTATCCGTTACTTCATCACCACGATGCCATACTCGGCGGACACGCATTTTATTTTGTGTCAGTGTTCCTGTCTTATCAGAACAGATAACATTCGCAGTTCCTAGCGTTTCTACTGCTGGCAATCGACGAATAATCGCATGTTTCTTAGCCATTTTTTGAACACCATATGCTAAGGTTAACGTTACAATCACGGTTAGTGTTTCTGGTACAGCTGCCACCGCTAAGGAAACGGCTGTCATAAACATTTCAAGAAGCGGTTCTCCTTGCAGTTCACCAATAATGAAAACAATTGCTGCAGCCCCTAAGGCTAACAAACTAATACGTTTGCCTAATTGATTCAAGCGTTTTTGTAATGGTGTTTTTTGCTGATCGCTGTTATTCAGTAACCCAGCAATTTTACCCATTTCCGTATTCATTCCTGTTGCAGTTACTACTGCTCGTCCGCGGCCATTCACAACGGTACAGCCTTTGAAAATCATATTTATTTGATCTCCTAAGCCATCATCGTCATGCCCCA
This sequence comes from Enterococcus sp. DIV2467a, assembly GCF_050532945.1. Lineage (NCBI taxonomy): Bacteria > Bacillati > Bacillota > Bacilli > Lactobacillales > Enterococcaceae > Enterococcus > Enterococcus sp. DIV2467a. The sequence goes on from NZ_CP172896.1 coordinate 2,258,741, forward strand.
CGTATGTAGGATCTTTTTCAACAGGTTCACTTTCACCTGTTAGTGCTGACTCTTCTACGCGCATTTGAGAAGCTTGAATAAGTCGTGCATCGGCTGTAATCATTGAACCAGCTTCAAGAACTAGAACATCTCCTACTACTAGTTCTTCAGCATCGACTTCGATTACCTTGCCATCTCGTAAGACTGCACTACTTTGCTTGTTCATGTCTTGTAAAGCCGCCAGAGATTTTTCAGCATTTCCTTCTTGAACAATGGCTAAAACAGCATTGATAATCACAATTGCAATAATTAAGATTCCTTCAAAATATTCGCCATGTTCTGTTACGATTGCTGTATAAAACGAAATTGCCGCAGCAACTAATAAAATAATCGTTGTAAAATCAGATAAACTGTGAATAAATTTCTTTAACACAGAATCCTTCTTAGCCTCTTCAAATTGATTGCGGCCATTTTCTTTCAGCCGTTGTTGGGCCTCTTGTTGTGTTAAACCAGTTTCAGTATTGACTGAAACTTCTTTTGTGACAGTATCGACAGTTTGCTTGTAAGCTTCCATCCTATTCCCCCTCTAATTTTTTCTTCCTATATAATAGTGTCTCTATTAAATATAACATGATTTTTTTTGAACACGCAACTTTTTTCATCTTTGGCTTAGCGTTCTCTCATATGTCCAGAAAAAACTGGTATTTTCGTTGTTGCTACAGCAATGTTTCTATTTGATTATGGGAATTTTATGAAAAAGGAAACGAATTCAGCCAAAAAGCAATGGACATTTTTTTCATTTTGTCTGATAAAAAATAGTTTATTTCTATATATTCAACACAAAAACAACAAAAAAATACAATGTTATTTGGTTCGCATGATTATTTATTTTACATGTTATAAAATAACCAGAAAAATATTATATTTAATCTTATTAATAAGTGCTATAACTTGCAAACGCTTCCAAAAAGTGCTATTCTTTAAGTGTAAGGAGGACATGCAAATCAATTGGTTGAAGATTTTCTCAGTAGATAAAAATCGGTAAACTCAAAGTTGTTAGAATTGCAAGATTCACCTGTAAACAATACGTGTAGAGTAATTGTTAGTGATAACTCGTATCGGAAAATAGGGAAAGGTTATAGAAGGATGGAGTTTCTATAAAGCATTTACCCTATCTGTTATCACCTAACGCAAGTTATCCACCATCCAAGCGTCGAAACTGTATGAAAACAAGGTTTTAGTTTCACCACATCACGTTCACCTTTTGCTTTACATGTATCGCGAAATGTAAACACTTATTCAACCAATTGATGTCTTCCCGTTAACAAGGCCGAGCTTAAATTTAAGCTCGGTTTTTTCTTTTAGGCAATAAAATATATTTGTATCAAATAATCATATGTGTTATATTCAAGGTGCACATTCTATTTTATCTTCTTTTAAAGGAGGGAATGCTATGCGAAAAAAGAAAAAATCTTCGTTTGAAAGTTCAATTCATGTTTATCGTGCTATGGCTCGTATGACCCAGCAAGATTTGGCCAATCGAGTCGGTGTCTCTCGACAAACAATTATTCAACTGGAACGAAACAAGTACAATCCTTCATTACTTCTTGCGCATGACATCGCGAACGTCTTTGGCGTAACCATTGATGATGTGTTCACCTTCAAAGAAACACTGAATGACGATGTAGAACAAGAAGCCTAAACAGTATAAGCTGTACTTAACAAGACAATTTTTCTGATTGTACTTGGAGTTGCCGAGGTACAACTTAGTACCGGCAATACGAAGAAAGTACTTCTTCGTATTGTTGTTTCAATAATTAATCTTTTCTTACATAAAAAAAGAACGGCGCAACCGTGGTTGCGTCGTTCTTTTTATTCTAAGATTGTCTACTAAGCATTTTTGCTCTAGTAGCGTTTTGGTTTCTAACTTTATTATTTACAGGGGAAGAAAAAATAAAGCACACCTTTACTGTGATTCCAAAAATCACGTGTTTATCATAATATATTTTTGTTTCAATCCCAAGTATTCTGCTCACAAAGTGTCGCTTATTTAATAAACATTGCATCGCCAAAACTAAAGAAACGATATTTTTCCTCAATAGCATGTTGGTAAGCAGCCAATGTTAAGTCTTTTCCTGCAAAGGCACTCACAAGCATCACTAACGTAGATTTTGGTAAATGGAAGTTCGTTGAAAAAGCCTCTACGACTTTAAATTGATACCCTGGTGTGATAAAAATATCGGTCCAGCCACTGTCAGCCTGGATTTCACCATTAAATTTTGTGCCAATTGTTTCCAACGTACGAATAGAAGTTGTTCCAACGGCAACAATCCGACCGCCTGCTTGGCGCACTTCATTTAATTGCTTAGCCGCTTCTTCAGTTAAACGATAGAATTCGCTATGCATATGATGTTCTTCTATATTATCAACGCTCACGGGACGGAATGTTCCTAAACCGACATGTAAAGTTAAATAAACGAGATGAACACCTTTTGCTTTGATCTCTTCTAATAGTTCTTTTGTAAAATGCAAACCCGCTGTTGGTGCTGCAGCTGAACCATTTTCTTCAGCATAAACCGTTTGATAACGATCTGGGTCATCTAGACGTTCTTTGATATATGGCGGCAATGGCATTTCTCCTAACGATTCTAAAATTTCTAAGAAAATACCATCATATTTAAATTCAATGATTCGACCACCATGTTCCAACTCTTCTTTAACCACCGCTTTTAGGCGACCATCGCCAAATTGAATTTCCGTGCCGACTTTTGCACGTTTCGCGGGTTTAATCAAGGTTTCCCATGTATCGCCTTCTGTATTTGTTAAAAGTAAAACTTCCAAATGACCGCCTGTTTCAGGTTTTTCTCCATATAAACGGGCCGGCAGTACCCGTGTATTATTCATGACTAATGCATCCCCAGGCTGTAATTCATCAAGAATATCATGGAAATGTTTATCCTCCATGTCCCCTGTTTCTTTATTTACAACTAATAATCGTGAACTAGCGCGATCTTTTAGTGGGGTTTGAGCAATTAATTCTTCTGGTAAATCAAAATCAAAATCTTCTGTACTTAGCATTTCCGTCACTCTTTCTACTAGTTTTTATCTTGGTTATTCTAACACTTTTTCTTGTTTCTGGCTATGTCAGCCTTCTGAATCAAACTAAATAGTTGTCAAAAAATGTCAGAAGCACTATACTTACTTTAAGTAAGTATACATAGTTATTTAGAGGAGGAACTCAAAATGCATGCTCAATTTCATCATGTTTCACTATTAGCGCGTCATGGTCAAGAAAACCAATCATTCTATACAAAATTGTTAGGCTTACGCTTTGTCAAAAATACCGTAAATCAAGACAACAATCGCATGCCTCATTATTTTTATGGCGATTATCAAGGCACACCGGGAAGCTTAGTAACTTTTTTTATCGTGCCCTTATTAGGCAACCGCTATGAAGAAAAAAATTATTTAGCCACGATTGGCTTAAAAATCCCTCAAAACAGCCTTTCCTTTTGGGAACAACGTTTAACAGAAAACAAAATTCCATTTAACAAAAAAGAAAAGAGCCTACATTTCAGTGATCCAGATGATACGCATATTATCCTGACAGAAGTTCCTGAAAATCCATTAAAAGAAACACTCGTTGTTTCTAACGACATTCCAGCAGCGGTTCAAATTATCGGTTTGGCCTCTACTGAATTTCATGTGCCAGATTCTGAAAAAACCTTGGCCTTTTTTGAAACATTTCTTGGTTGGCAAGCAGTTGGCAATACGATTATTTTAAGTGAGACGGAAAGCTTTTCTGTTCATCAAACAACGTCGGATAAAACAAGCCGAATGGGGCGTGGCAGTATGGATCATATTGCTTTTTCTGTGGCTGATGATGAAGCATTACAAGAACTACACACGCGCGCTTTAGCACAAGGCTGGGAAATTGAAATGTATGTAAGTCGTGGATATTTTAAAAGTTTATACATTCGTGAACCAGGCGGAAATCGGGTTGAATTTGCTACTTTGACTCCTGGTTTTACATTGGATGAGCCTCTGGAACATTTAGGGGAAACGTTGGCTTTACCGCCTTTTTTAGAACCAAAACGGACTGCAATCGAAGCCAACCTCTACAAAGACATGTAACCAACGCTTTAGAAAACAACGGAAGACGGACGTAATAATCGGTGACAAAATTACGTCCGTCTCTCTTCCCCTATGTTTGAATGTTTGAACAAGAGAATAAAAAATGACCTTCAGATTTTTCTGAACGTCATTGCACATTCCATAAAAAGCATCCTTCGTTCTTCCACTTCTTACTTCTTAAAAAAACTGGTAATTTTTTCAAAAATTCAGTAAAATAAAAGTGATCAATGGTTTCCATTGATTGAACGGGCAACTTGATGGTCCACTTGCACAGGTGACTATTCAAGGCTTCGTGATTTAGTTGCCGCTAAATCATGAAGCGCCTTTTTTTATTTTATTCCCTTGTTCTCTTTCCATTCTAATGAAAAACTCAGCTCCCGTCAACTTGCTACAAAGGACACTTTTCTTTGTTATAGCGGCTTTTCTTCCTTCTCAGAATACTCTTTTTAACATCTTGTTTCGTTCAGATAACTTTTACTAAACAATAGTTATCTTTTCTTTTTTTTAGAACGAATTAAAAAAATTTTACCGCCTTCTTTTTCCCATTAAAAATAGATTACATTTGTCGAAATCGCATTTTTATAGCATACTAGTAATAAGATACATTTTCAAAATATTTAGTTGAGGTGAGTAAGTTGATAGAATTTCAGCATGTATCAAAATTTTATAAAGGCGGAAAAGTCGCCGTTGATGACATTAATTTGTCTTTCGATAAAGGTGAATTTATCTGCTTCATCGGAACAAGTGGTAGTGGAAAAACAACATCAATGCGGATGCTTAACCGCATGACCGACCCTTCAAAAGGAAAAATTTTAATTGATGGCCAAGATATTCAAAAAATCAATCCTGTAGAGCTACGTCGCCAAATTGGCTATGTCATTCAAAATATCGGCTTGATGCCTCACATGACCATTCGTGAAAATATCGTTTTAGTGCCTAAATTATTAAAAGTACCTGTGGAAGAACGCAATAAGATAGCCGAAAAAATGATTGATTTGGTTGAGTTACCACGAGAAATGTTAGACCGCTATCCCAATGAACTTTCTGGGGGACAACAACAAAGAATCGGCGTTGTGCGGGCTTTAGCTGCCAATCAAGATATTATTCTAATGGATGAACCTTTTGGTGCTTTAGATCCTATCACCCGTGATTCATTACAAGATTTAGTGAAAGATTTGCAAGAACGTTTAGGAAAAACTATTGTCTTTGTTACTCATGATATGGATGAAGCGTTGAAATTAGCAAATAAAATTGCCATTATGAGCGAAGGCAAAGTAATTCAATTTGACACACCAGATAATATTTTACGTCATCCAGCCAATGAATTTGTAGAAGAACTCATCGGAGAAGATCGCTTATTACAAGCCAAACCTGATTTCACCACTGTTGATGAAGTCATGTTAAATTCCGCTATTACTATCACGCCGGAAAAATCTTTACAAGAAGCGATTAAATTGATGCGTGAAAAACGGGTTGATACCTTATTAGTTGTTGATAATTCCCATGTGCTTAAAGGCTTTATCGATGTTGAAACATTAGATCAGCAACGTGGCAAAGCTTCTAGTGTTGGTGATATCTTGAATAAAGATGTCTTCTTTGTTCAAAAAACCGCTCTTTTACGTGATGCTTTACAAAGAATCTTAAAACGCGGCTTAAAATATGTGCCAGTCGTTGATGAACAAAAACGAGTGGTGGGCATCTTAACACGTGCTTCCCTTGTTGACATTGTTTATGATGTTATCTGGGGCGATGAAACAACGATTAGTGAAGCTGTAGAAGCAAAACAAAGCGAGTCCGAAACTGATAAAGAGGAGGCGTAAGCAATGAGTAGCTTCTTTCAAGAATATGGATCAGAAATGATTTCAAAAAGTATTGAACATATTTATATTTCATTCTTTGCACTTTTATTAGGGGTCGCTATCGCTGTACCCGTTGGCGTTTGGTTAACACGTTTGCCCAAAGTAGCCAATATTGTCATTGGTTTAACAAGTGCCTTACAAACGGTTCCTTCGTTGGCTTTATTAGCTTTGATGATTCCAATTTTTGGTGTCGGCAAAACACCCGCTATTATCGCGCTATTCATCTATTCCCTTCTACCTATTTTAAGAAACACGTATATCGGAATGAAAAATGTCGATGAAAATTACCGAGATGTTGCTAAAGGCATGGGCATGACCAATTTACAGTCTATTTTTAGTGTTGAATTACCCATTGCCATGCCAACAATTATGGCCGGCATTCGTTTAGCTGCTGTCTATGTCATTGCTTGGGCTACACTGGCTTCTTATATTGGTGCAGGTGGTCTTGGTGATATGATTTTCAGTGGATTAAATAACTATCAGCCAGAATTAATCTTTGGCGGGACTATTCCGGTAACTATTTTAGCGCTTTTAGCAGATGTTCTTCTTGGATTATTAGAAAATCGTTTAACGCCAAAAGCTTTAAGGGAGGGCGAATAATGATGAAAAAGAAACTCAAGTTAAGCTTACTCTTCTTAAGCAGTTTACTTTTATTGGCAGGTTGTTCTTTACCTGGTCTCGCTTCAACTTCTGATGATAACACTGTTGCCATTACAGGTGGGATTACTTCAGAAGCGCAGATTTTAGGGAGCATTGTAGCGGATATGGTTGAGCATTACACAGATAAAAAAACAAATGTGATTAACAACTTAGCCACTACTACCATAAATCACCAAGCAATGTTAAACGGAGATGCCTCAATTTCTGCAGCTCGTTATACTGGTACTGACGTGACTACTACGCTTGGTTTACCAGCGGAAAAAGACCCTAAAAAAGCGTTTAACCTAGTTCAATCAGAATTTGAAAAACGTTATCAACAAACTTGGTTCCCTTCATATGGATTTGAAAATACTTATGTATTCTTAGTTACAAAAGAAACGGCTGAGAAATACAATTTAAAAACAGTCAGTGATTTAGGGAAAGTCGCAGACAAATTAGTTGCTGGTGTCGATACTGCGTGGATCACACGTGAAGGCGACGGTTATGAAGGCTTTAAAAAGGAATACAACTTCCAATTTAAATCTATTTTACCAATGCAAATTGGCTTGGTGTACGATGCAGTCAACGCTGGAAAAATGGACGTTATCTTAGGTTACTCAACAGATGGCCGGATTGGTAGTTACGATTTAGTCATGTTAAAAGATGACAAGCGCTTCTTCCCGCCTTATGATGCCGCTCCTGTGGTTAGTGACAAATTATTAAAAGAAACGCCGGAAATTAAAGATGTCTTAAATCGCTTAGATGGTAAAATTTCTACCAAAAAAATGCAAGAATTGAACTATCAAGCAGATAATGATTTAATTGAACCTGCTGTCGTAGCCGAACGTTTCTTAAAAGAAAATAACTATTTTGAGGGGGAGTAACAGATGAATAATATGAATTTATTCCAACAATTTATCTACTATTTCCAACAAAATGGCGGCTACGTCTTTCAACAATTTTTACGTCACTTTTTAATTTCGATTTATGGCGTAATCTTTGCTGCAATTGTCGGGATTCCTATTGGGATTATGATTTCACGTAAACGTAGCTTAGCCAACTGGATTATCCGTTTAGCGAACATTATCCAAACAGTACCAGCTTTGGCAATGCTTTCGATTTTAATGTTGGGAATGGGCTTAGGCGTCAACACGGTGGTTGTAACGGTCTTCCTTTATTCTCTCCTACCAATCATCAAGAATACGTACACTGGCATGATTCAAGTGGATCGCAATATTTTAGATGTTGGTAAAGGAATGGGTATGACAAAAGTACAACTTCTTTATATGGTCGAGTTACCTTTATCTGTTTCAGTAATCATGGCAGGTATTCGAAATGCGTTAGTCGTCGCAATCGGGATTACTGCGATTGGTGCTTTCGTTGGAGCTGGTGGTTTAGGGGATATTATTATTCGTGGAACCAATGCCACAGATGGTGCTTCTATCATTTTAGTCGGTGCCTTACCAACGGCCTTTATGGCGATTATCACAGATTGGGTTCTAGGGATTATTGAACGGCGTTTAGACCCAGCTAGCAAACATTCCAATTAATAAAAAATACAGAGCAGATCCAACATTGTTTCTTTTCAATGGGATCTGTTCTTTTATCTAGGAGATCAATAATGTCTAACTATACTATTATCGATTTAAACCAACAACCACACTTAATTCCGTCAGCTGCTCAATGGTTTAGCCAAAAGTGGCAAATCCCCGCTGAAGCGTATCAAGGAAGTATGCAGGAAATGCTAACTAGCGAAAACCACGTACCACATTGGTGGGTCTGCTTGAATAAACAGCAGGACATCGTTGCAGGCGTGGGCGTAATTGATAATGACTTCCACAATCGTGCAGACCTTACGCCAAACCTTTGTGCATTGTATGTCGAACCAACATTTCGTCACCAAGGCTTAGCAGGAATTCTTTTAACAACAGTTGGTGATTTTCTTGCTAATTCTGGATTTAAAAAGCTTTATCTGCTTACAGACCATACTACTTTTTATGAAAGATATGACTGGGAATTTTTGACAATGGTAACCACTGAAGAGCAGTCTTGCGCTAGAATTTATCAAAAACAATTACGTCAATAAAAAAATCTGCCATCAAAAGATGGCAGACTTTTTTTTTATTTTTTCAAGTGATAACTATAGGTAGCCACAATAATATTTTCCCGCCACGCTAAACGAATCCGCAAGCGTAAACTTGTTTGGTTATGCAAAATATTTTGCCAACGTTTATTTGGTACAAATTGTGGTACTAAAACTGTTGTACTGTAGTTATGCTTCGTGGCATTTTTACTAACCAAATCAACATAACGTAAGATAGGATTTTGCAGTGAACGATACGAAGAATGGACAATTGATAGACGAACGTCCGGGAAGTGTTTTTTAAACTCTTCCTGAATTTCTTTTTCCTTCTCAACATTTTCATCCATTGAGACATGCATAGCAACAACATAATCACCAATGGAACGCGCATAGTTCAAGGCGCCGACATTTGCCTTGGTTACGTTCCCTACTAAAACAATAACTGTATTCCCGTCAAACTCATGCAACTGTGCCCCATCTTCTAAACGTAGCTGTTCCGCCACATTTTTATAGTGAGTATTGACCCGATAAAATGCATAAATCAACACCGGCATAATAATAAAGAACGGCCAGATGTCCCCTAATCGATAAATAAACAAAATGGCGATAATCGCGAAAGAGATAAAGGCGCCGACAATATTAGCAATTGATTTTGGCAACCAATTTTTAGTTTCTTTTCGCCATTTTACAACCATGCCCGATTGAGACAAAGCAAACGGAATAAACACACCAATTGAATACAATGGGATTAAACGTTCTGTGGAACCTTGGAAAATCAATAATAAAACAATGGAACCAGCAGCTAAAGTTAAAATACCATTTGAATAGCCTAAACGGTCGCCACGATCCATATACATATGCGGCATAAACTTATCTTTGGCTAAGTTATAAGCCAAAACTGGAAAGGCTGAGAATCCTGTGTTAGCGGCAACCGCTAAAATTAAGGCTGTCGCAAACTGTAATAAATAATATAAAATATTTTGACCAAAGACCGCTTTCCCAATTTGTGAAAGAACTGTCACTTCTTCTTTGGGCACAATCCCATACCAATAGTTAATAAACGTAATCCCCACGAAGAAGAACCCTAAAATCGTTGCCATTAACGCTAACGTCCCAGCAGCATTTTTTGCTCGTGGTTTCTTAAAGAATGGCACTGCATTACTGATTGCTTCAACCCCTGTTAAGGAAGAAGAACCAGATGAAAACGCCCGTAAAACTAAGGCAATAGAAATTCCTGGAACCACGGCTCCTGGTAAAGCTGTCGCATTCAATGGCTGTGCGCCAGTCACAATTTTAAATAGCCCAACAACAATCAGTAAGGTAATAATTGCGATAAAACTATACACTGGCAACATTAAGAACGAAGCTGATTCTCTCAGGCCCCTCAAGTTCATTAAGGTAATCAATATCACAATCCCAATAGAAATTGCTACTTGATGACCATATAACGCTGGAATCGCTGATATAATCGCCTCTGCACCCGCTGAAACTGAAACGGCTACTGTTAGCATATAATCGACTAACAACGAACCACCAGCCAATAAACCGGCATTTCTGCCGAGGTTTTCACTACTAACAACGTATGCGCCGCCGCCATGCGGATACGCATGAATAATTTGTCGGTACGACAATGTTAAAGAAATAAGTAAAATAATAACAAATGCAGCAATTGGCAATGAATACCAAATCGCAGCCGCCGACAAAGTAACCAGAACCACCACTATTTGTTCTGTACCATACGCAATGGATGAAAGTGCATCAGAAGATAACAACGCAAGCGCTGCAAATCTGCTTAATTTATGTTCATCATTTTCGGCTGATTTCAATGGTTTCCCAATGAACAGTCGTTTTAAATCCGCCATTTTTTTCTACTCCTTTTCTCTAGAGTGACCCGCTCACTTTTTTCATTATTTTTTATCAAACAAATCCATATGCTACGCTTCTCACAATGAAAAGTCAATTGATTTTTGTTACTGAAAAAGATAAAAAAATCACCATCTTTTTTTAATCAGACACTCATTTAAAGTCCCTCGCTTCCTTTATCTTATCAAGAGAATCCAGATAACAAAAGCATTTGCATTCTCTAAACAAAAAAGCGAGAGCTAAAAGTCTATTTGACCTTTTGGCTCTCGCTTGAAAACTTAGTTAATTATTCCCTTTTATTGTAACAAGTACGTATGATCGAAGGTAATTTCCACTTTATAACGACCAATTTTTTCATAAACTTGCCGCTGAATTTCCACACCCAGTTCAAATTCAGATAATTTTGATTCTGTAGGCAAAACCAAGTCGAACAAAATCTTCGGCTCTTCGCCATGGGTAACTAAGCGGATATCATGGACTTTTAAAGACGCATCAAAAGAACGAATAATCTTTTTGATTGTTTGATGAACAAATTGTTGTGTTGGGTCATACAAATTCACTGGATCAATATGACAAACAAGGTTAACATCTAATTCTTCTTTAAACTTCGCTTCAATCGCATCGATTGTCTGATGGGCTTTATTTAAATCCCAGCGATCATCAATTTCAATGTGAACAGACGCAAACGTTTGGCTGGGACCATAATTATGAATCAGTAAATCGTGATATCCTACAATTGTTTCTATTTTTGATAAGACATTCTTCATTTCATCAATTTCTGTTTGGCTCGGACGCATGCCCATCAACTCATTAATAAATTCGCGAATTAACTGCAGCCCACTATAAATAATATATGCAGCAATTAAAAAACCAATATATCCATCAATTCGCAAACCAGTGACGCCTTCAATAAATGCAGAAACCAAAACAGCTAATGTAGTATAAACATCATTGAAGCTGTCCTTAGCAGAAGCAACTAATGCTTGAGAATCAATTTTTGCTGATACTTTTTTGTAAAACAGCCCTTGCCAAATTTTAATCCCAATTGACAAAGCTAAAACAGCAAATAAAATGGGGGTCACCTTGATTGATTCTGGATGCAGGATACGATCAACGGAGGTCGTTAGAAACTCAAACCCAATAAACGTAATCACTAATGATACAAGCATTCCACTAATATATTCAAAACGTTCATGGCCATAGGGATGTTCTTTATCCGCTGGCTTACCAGCAATATAAAAACCGACTAATGTTAAAACTGAAGAAATAGTATCGGACAAGCTATTAATGGCATCTGCCATGATTGAAACACTACCTGAAAGCAAGCCAATCATAAATTTACTAACGAATAAAAATAAATTAGAAACAAGCCCAATCCGCCCGGCAAAAGCACCGAATGCTGTTCGTTTTTCCAATTTACGACGTTCAATTTTTTTCTCATATCGTTGAAGCAATGCTTGAATCATTTTACAACCCCTACCCACTTTTTATTTCTTAAAAAAATACTATAAAACCTTTTTATACATTTGTACACAAAAAACCTCACTTTCTGAGGGAGATTTTATTATTTAGCATTGCCAAAAAGTCAAAAGCAAGAGCCCCCAAAACTTCTTTGTTAGGGTTGCCTTGAAAATAAAGAAAAACAAAAAGCCGAAAACGCTAGAGATGTTTTCAGCTTTTTGTTTTTTAATGGAATAAATGGCTCTTTTGTGCTAAAGCCGCAAATTTTTTCGATCTGTGTTCCAGATGTGGATAAAGAATTGCGCCGCCAATACTAAAGACGACTGAAATCCCCACCATAATCCAAATGGCAAACCAAGCATTTGGCCAGTAAATGCCTCCTGCTGATTCCCTTAGCAAGTTCACGGCATGCGTAAACGGCAAGAACGGATTAATCATTTGGAAGAATTTACCTGAGACTTGAATTGGGTAGTTCCCACCCCCACCAGAGATGGATAGTACCAAGATTATTATCGCAATTCCTTTCCCTACATTGCCAAAGAGAGCAACAAGCACATAAACCATTATCATAAACGTAATGGCAATCAATACCGCAAACCAGACGCTATACGCTGGATTACGAACATCTACGCCTAACGCAAAATAATTACCTAAGGTTACAATCAGTGCTTGACCAATCCCCATGACAATGAAGGTAAACATCCGTGCTGAAAATTGTTCCCGTTTAGAGAAGCGTTTTTTATCTTTTCCTTCGAGATAAACATCCGTTGTCGCAACACTTGAGAATAACACAGCGCCAACCCATAAACACAAAGCTGTATAGAATGGCGTACTTGCCGAACCATTATTAGCAATCGGATAAACAGCATGTTCTTTGACTTCAACTGGTTGTGTAAAGAAGTCACTTTCTTTATTGGCATCTAATTTTAGTAATTTAAGAATTTCGCCTAAATCAACTTCTTTTTCACCTTTACGGATTGCATTCGCTGCTTTGTGTAATCCTGTTTTGATATTTGGCCAATCATTAATAATCAGCTCGTTGGCTTTGTCTAAGGCCGCTTCAACATCTGGCATTTTCTCATTGACTGTTTTCAAGGTATTCGTTAAATCTTTTCGGATACCTGGATAGTCATTTTGCATAAAGGCTGCCGCTTTGCTGACTTTGTCTTGAATGACTGGTAAATCGTTTTTATACAAATCAGCACCACGATTAATGCCATTGACAATGGTTTCCATATTGCCATTCAACATCGTATTCGCATCATGAATTTCTTGTTTAATTGCCGGCATTTCGGCTTGATATTTTTCTAATAAAGAAATCGCATTAGTGACCGTTTGACTTGTTGAACTCAATAACCCTTCAAAGTCAATTTGTTGCGCTTTGTTTAGTTGACCTTGAGCGTTTTGGATGGTACTAGTTAGTTTGTTTAAAATGGTTGAAACGGTATTACTAATTCCGTTTACATCAACACTGCCCACAATACTAGAAATATTAGTTGCCATTTCGTCAATCTCATTTAAATAATTTTGTACTCCAGAGATATCACCCGCTTGGACTAAAGCATTTAATTGATTCAAGCGATTGCTAAAATCTGTTAATAAATCATTTACATGGCTTAATTGAGCAATCGCACCATCTAAGTCATGATTACCAGCATTTTCTTGGAGTTGTTTCATAAACGCAATAATGTCGTTAATTGCTTGCTGTTGCCGTTGGATATTAGTTGTGAAATCTTGTACTACTTCATTAATATGTTGTTTTTCTTCTGGCGTTAACTGTCCATCATCTAACGCTTGACGAATAGTCGCGACTACAGAAGTTGTTGTTGTAGCAACTTGCTGGATAGATTTCAAAGTCACTTCAACGCTATTCGTAATGCTTGGTAACGCCTCTTGCAATTTATTGGCGCCATCTAATGTGACATTCCCTAAATCATTGGCTTGATCACCTAGTTTACGAATATCTGGTAACGCCGTTTGGACTTGTTGAATGATTTCTAATCCTTGTTTTGCTTCTTGGATTCCTTCGCTCATTGTTTGTTCCACAGAAGCAAAGTCTTCATCAATCATAGCAATTTGTCGGCCAGCGTTTTGAATTTCTGGAATTTTTTCTTGTAACGTCAAAATAACACTAGCTTGTTCTTTGATGCTTGGCATTTTGCCATTTAGCTCAACAATCTTCTCTCCTAAAGCATCAACTTCAGGTAAATATTTCATCGCATCGTTGGCTTTCGCTAATTTTTCTTTTAGCTCAGGCATCTTACCATGTAAGTCTGTGACTTGTTTTGCGTACGTATCAATGGTTCCAATGTTGGCATCTGTATCTAAAATCATGCTCTTAACTTTTTGAATGCTAACCATGTTTTTATCAATATCATAGCCAATATCATTGAATGTTTTAATTAACGTACTACTTGCCGTTTTAATGAATTCTTCCGAAATTTGTGACTGAATGGAAGAAGCGCCTTTTGACGTAATTTTCGGTGCAATTGCATTAATTTTTTCGTTAATTGAGTATTCAATTTTAGGTTTATTGATATCACCAGAAGTAAAACTTAGCAAATCTTTGGAAAAATCTTTAGGTAAATAAATCCCGGCAAAATATTTTCCTGATTGGACCCCTTTGTCTAATTCCTTTTTCGAATCAACAAAACGCCAACCTAATTGCTTGTTTTTCTTCAAGTTTTTCAAGACTTCATCACCAATATTGACCGATTTATCTTGAAAAGTTGCTGTTTGGTCATCACTATAGACCGCTATTGGTAACTCTCCTGTATTTGAATACGGATCCCATAGTGCTTTAATGTTAAACCATGCATATAATGATGGAATAATCATTAAGGCAACAATCAAAAATGTTGCTACTGGGTTTTTAAAAATTCTTTTCCAATCTAAAATAAATAGTTCCCATGTATTTTTTATATGTTTCATAAAATCACCTGCTTTTTTTTGTGCCTGAATAACTTTAGCATAAAATACAAGAGAATAACAAACAAAAGCTTGAATGTTACGACACATTTTTAAAATGTCGTAAGTTCAAGCTAAGTTTGTTTATTTCATATTTTTAGAAAATTCCGAAACGACTTGTTTAACTTCATCAATGGCTTCTGGTTTTAAATAAGCCAAAAGTTTTGGTGCTTTTGTCATCAAGTACATTTTATCTAATTTGCCTGTTTGTTGGCGTTCAAACATTTCTGCAAGTAGCGCTTGCATTTTTTCTTTTTTATCTTCTTTTGTTCGATCTAGTATGAACGTTAAGAATTGTTCTTGTCCTTCTTTCATTCCCTATCCCTCCTTACAAACAGATTCTTTTCTATTATAAAACTTCTTTTTTAGAAAGGATAGTCCTTTTTTTAGGATCTATGATTTTGTGTACAGACTTAGCATGTCTTTTTTGGCGGATAAAGGTAAGCCGAGTCCCTCTTTTAAATAGCCCTCTACCGAACCAAATTCTTTTTCAATCGCCTGTAAAGCGGTCGCTAAGTACTCTTTTTTCACATAAAGCAGCGTTTCTAATTGTTGAATTTCTGCTGGAGGCGTTCCATTTGCTTGATATTGCGCAATAATTTGCTCGTTAGCGGTTTTTCTTTGCTCATTCGTCTTTAAATAATCTTCTAAAATATAAGAATGTTCCACACCTAAAGCACTTAATATCAAGGCTGCGCCGATTCCTGTTCGATCTTTTCCTGCGAAACAATGAAATAAAATAGCTTCTTGTGGATAACTTAAAAAGTTTTCAAAAAATGTTTGGTAACCTTTGCGCCCCGAATTGGAAAGAACCATTTCCTTATAAGCCATGTCCATTGCTGCATCGGGTGAACCAACCGTTTTAAGCATTCCTTCTAATGAAGCAGTCTGCGCCTGAATATCGGCCAAAATATCTATATGTAAATAGTTGGTTCCTTGAATTGAATCATCTGGTCGTTCTTGCGTTTCCGCTGCACTTCTAAAATCATAGATTCGTTTAATTTGATAGTCCTCTACCAGTTTCTGTTGATCCGCTTGTGCAATATTGACGAGTTCACCACTCCGAAAAAAATGCCCTGTCTTGACGGATGTACCTTGTTGCGTTGGAAATCCTCCAATATCTCTAAAGTTCACTACGCTGTTCATGTTCTGTCGCTCCTTCATTTTAATTATTTTGTTGTCATTTAAATACTTTGTTTTTTCTTTTTATTTCTTTTTCTCAACGATAATAAAAAACACTTCAAAAAACAATCTTTTTATCAGTTGTTTATTGCCATTTTATCATATATACAGTATTCTTAAAAGAGAGGTGAGTAACGATGCTAAAACGAGATTTTTTAGAAAAGCCTTATGATTATATGAATGATATTTTATTGTTCCTATATAATAATAAAGGCCGAGCGACACGAAATGAATTAGTAGATTTTTTCAATATTAGTTTACCAACATTGAATGAATACCTTTCTTTTTTAGAGCAATTTTTGAAAGAAGAGCAACTTCAAGAAAGCCTCACCGTGACTGCATTAGGTGATACCCTTTATCTAAACAAAGCACCAACCTTTTCCATGAAAGCAATGATCATGTTGTTCTTAGATAAATCTATTAAGTTTCACATGGTCCAGCAACTCTTCCATAAAAATGAAATAAATGGCGGGTATTTCCAACAGAATTATGCCATTAGCTCTGCTACCTATTATCGAAAAATTGTTGAATTAAATGACTTACTCAATGAGTTTAATTTACGTATCAAACGAGGAAAACTTGTCGGCGAAGAAAAACAAATTCGCTTTTTCTTTTTTAATTTTTTCTGGTTTATCTTTGAAGAAAAAACAGATTTAGAAAAAGAACTGGCCAATCAATACCTAGGATTAATCGAGATATTACAAGAAATCCCCAGAATTACCTTTGACCATACAGAAATTCTCCAAATTAAACTTTGGATGAAAATTTCTTTTCGTCGCATGGTTTTAGAACCCCTGCCAACGATTAGTCCACATGATGTCCAACTCGATCGACCTTTATTTGAAGAAATTAATTTATCTATACATACATATATGAAAAGAATCGACCGTCCATATACAATCAACGAAGCCTATATGTTTTATGACTTTTTTTGTTCCATGCATAATTATTCTGCGAATGCTGCTTTCGCCTTTCGTTTAGCAAAACAACAACGAATTGAAAAAACGTATCTTAACGAAATGAACCGGGTCATTTTAACGTACCTTAAAGCACGTGGTTATTTATCCCATTACGTGCTGCCTATTCGGCTACTTTATATTGAAAATTTACTTTTCCAATTACATGCGCAACTCTATTATTTTTCAGGATTTATTTTACCCTTTGATTATTGGACAATTCAGTCACTTTTGAAAGTCTTACGTCATCCTTTTAGCGAAAGTGAAGTTTACGAATTAGTGGAGATCGCTACAACGAACTTTGCCACAAAAGCCACTGCTTCTAAGTACCAAAATCAATTTACTGAAATTAATTATACACTTATTTTGAATCACATTGCTGAATTAAATGAAAAAAAAATAACGATTGGTGTTTATCACTCACTGAGCAGTGCTTATAGCGAGTTGGTAGCACAAAAAATACAACAGAGTATCGCTGGAAAATATCCGCTGAAAATTGAGCCTTACAACGCAGAAAACCATTATGATTTGCTTTTAATGAATACCAATAATGAACAGCTCGTTGCCCAGTATGACCATTACTATATTTTTTCGGATATTAGTAATCGTTACGACCTACAATCAATTGAAAAAATCATTCAATTGTTATTGGGCAAATAATCTCTAATAAAAAAAGCTTAAGTGCCCTACTCTCAGATGGCTGACTTAAGCTTTTTATTTTACTTTCCCTATTTCCTTAAACGGCGCCATTTTAAACACCACGATTCCTTCAATCGCTTGTATCTCGACAAAGCCGAACGTACGACTATCACTTGAATGCGTACGATTGTCCCCTAAGACAAAGTAATGACCAGCTGGAATCTTCTGAAACAGGCGAAGTTGGGCTGCCGCTTTTTCTGATAAGTCAAAACGACTGGCATTCTCAGGCAGTGCCTCATTATCGCTTGCTATAGGTTCTTCCGAAAGATAAAGTTTTGTCTCGTTTACCCAAATTCGATCACCAGGACCCCCGATAATTCGCTTGACGTACGTACCTCTGCTAGCTAGCGGTGCTTTAAATGCAATCACATCGTACCTTGTTACTTGCTTCGTCCGTTGTACTAAGACTCGTTCCCCAGCGTTAAGTGTCGGCTTCATGGATTGCCCAGCAATTGGGTAGCTAGATGTCTTTAACACAAAAAAGAACACAAAAATGGCGAAAAGAATAGCTGGCATAAAAAATTTAACGACTTGGATGCGTTGTTTCTTTTGGTAGGCTTGCCGCTTTTTTTTAATCTCTTCAGCGGTCATTTTTCTTTTCGGTCCTCTTATTGATTGATGGTTATCTGTTTGCTCAAGCAAATATTCCATTGCTGTGTTAGCCTTTTGCTTTTTTAGCTGATATGTCGCAGGCAACTTTTGCTTCAAGAAGGCGCGCTTAATGTGGCGAATTGTTCGCATAACGGGCTTTATCCATTCTTCCATCGTTTTCTTAAAAGGAAAAGCTTCTTAAATAAACTTTTCCTTTCTTTACTCCTTTTTTCTATTTGACTAATTGCGTTCCTTTTTTTTTATAACTACTACGTAACTGGTTTTCCTTCATAAACTGATTCAATGGTTTCTGCGCATCTTGTGCCAGCTCCCAAATACTTTGATTTGCTTCTACAAGATATTCGCTCTTCTCTGTTACTATGTTTTTCCTGATAAGCGGTTGCCTTAGCGACTGCTCTTCCTTTGAGACAGCAGCAGCCTGTAATCTTTCTGCGGAGCTACTTAATGTAACAGCTAAAAAAAGGACCCCAAGACAATGTAGTTTACTTGCTCCCATTAACTTTTTACTGACCATTTTATTAATAGTTATCTTGTTCAAGACGTGTCAGTTTAGTTAAACGTTCCTCTAATTCGCGATAAATCTCAAGTACTTCTACTTTTGATGCTTCGACTTCATTCGAAATACTTTTCGCTCGGTTACCAATATTTAACATTTCTAATTCTGCAGAATTGATTAGATGTTTTGCTTCTACTTTCGCTTCATTAACAATCCGATTGGCTTCTTTTTTGGCAGAAACCATCACTTCGCCAATTTCTTGTTGCGATTTTAAAGCCTCTTCTTGTAATTGCTGATTTTTCATTAATAAATCGTTAATTTGCTGTTTTGCGCGTAGCAGTTCTGTTAACTGCTCACTACTCGGTTCAATATTTTTTGAAACGGCTTGTAGTGTCTTCAATTCTTTTTGAACTTGTTCTAAATTGTCTTCTTTGGCCTCTACTTCTTTTCTTAGAGCAGCTAATTCTCCTTCGTAAACTTGCTTTTCAGCAAGATGTTTGTCATTGACACCTTGTAGTCGACCTAGTTTTACTTCTGCTTCATTTTTTTGCTGTAAACTATTTTGAAGCTCATTCTTTAACTCCTCCATGCGCTGTTTCACAATCACTTCTTGTTGGGCAGCCTCTTGTAAGGTTTGTTTTTCGGCTTCTACTTTTTGTAATTGTACAGTTAGTTTTTCAATTTGTTCCTGCAATGCTTGTTGAGTCGTTGTGCTTTCTTCTAATTCTGTCGTTAACGTTTCTACTTGCTTTTCCATTCCTGTAATATCTCCTTTTTTCTCCAACTTTCCTTTTTCTTCTGCTAACTGGTTGTGTAATGTCTGGATATGTTGTTGCTGTTCAGCCGATTCTTTTTCTAATTCTGCCACTTGCTGCGTTAATTCACTTTCTAAACGTTCCATTTGATTATGTACAGTGGTTAATTGTTTTTCTGCATTTTGCAGATTTGTTTGAAGAGTAGTAGCCTCTGTCGTGGTTTCACTGTTTGTTTCCAGTTGCTCTTCCAATTCAAAAATTTCATGTTCTTTTTGATTTAGTGTTTCAAGTAATGCCTGATTTTTTTCTTCTAATGCTTGTTTTTCCGTTTCTTGTTGGTTCTTTAATTGCTCATTTTCTTCTTGAAGTTTTTTAAAGGCTGTTTCTTTTTTCTGATAGTAGGCGAGCCTTTCTCTTAAGGTCGCCATTTCTTTTTCCTGTTGTTCCGGTTTGATTCCGCTAATTATTTTTTCTGGTTCGAATCCTGGCTGAAAAAAGACTTCTTTTTCAAGCGTATCATCCGAAATATCTTTAATTTTTTTAATTAAACGTCTTTTTGTCATATCTATGTCCTTTCTCTCATCCTTTTAACTAATCACGACAGGCTCCAAATTTGTTTCCAACGTCTCACGAGCATACGTATCAATGGATTTGACAAGGGTTTGCTCTTGATCTCGATAAGTAAAATTAAAATCAATCATGGTGATTTCTTTGACTGAATTCAACGCTGCAATAAGTGCTACAATATTGTCTTGGCCTGTTTGAAATTCATGGTAACTTAAGCCGACTGAAAAAACAGAGAGTGTCAAGGTTTGTGTTTTTTCACTTCTAATTATTGTGATGCTCGTCTCTCCGAGGTAAGGACGCCATTCACGCGCTAATTGTAATTCATAATTAGTCAAGACAGCGGCCGATTCTGCCGAAACAGCTTGCTTCCAGGGAAACTGATTTAAGGCTGTTTTTTTAATCGCTTGTTTTTTTATTTTGTCACCTTGAGTAGCTTGGCCTTGTGCCAAACGCTCGATCCGTTGTTCAATGCGGATATTTCGTTGATTTAATTGATAATATGTATAAACAATTCCTAACAATAATACGCTAAGTAGACAAACACTAAACAATAAATAAATCATTAAACGACTATTTTTCTGATACTTATAGAAATTTATTTTCCTCTTTAATGTCCGGTCCTCTGAATCCAGTTTTTCGACAAGTAATCGCAAATACAATTGATAGCTTACAAATAAAAATAAGCAACTACTCATTAAAAGTACAACAATCATCATACAAATATAATCTCCTTTATGTCATCGCTCGACAATCAAAACTTGTAAAATCACCTGTTACGCTCTTTAAAAACTCTATATAGTATTGATTGTAACATTCCGTTTGAGCCTTGCCAACAACTTTTTTTAAAACACAATGATAAAATTTTATATTTTATATTTATATTTTAATTTTTAAAATATAAAACAAAAAAAGAGAGATGCCACTTGGCCATCTCTCTCGCTTTTACTCAAACTATGTTTAGCGAACCGAACTAGATCAGTCGCTTTTAAAAAAATCCAATTAGTCTTTGTTGATTTCATAGTAGCTATCGTTCTTTATGTAGCTGAATTTGCTTTTGCTGGGGCTGAATCGCTACTAAGTCCAACACTGATGCCTAAGGCACGATCAACTTCTTCCATAATATCAAGTCTCAAATGACAAACTTTTTCTTTCAAGCGACCCTTATCGATTGTTCGAATCTGCTCTAAAAGAATCACTGAATCTTTTTCAATGCCTGTTTCATCAGAATTAATCCCGATATGTGTTGGCAATTTTGGCTTTGCCATTTTGGCTGTGATCGCCGCAACGATAATCGTTGGGCTAAAATGATTACCTAAGTTATTTTGGACAACAAGGACAGGTCTGACGCCACCTTGTTCCGAGCCCACTACTGGGGAAAGGTCTGCAAAATAAATATCTCCGCGTTTGACCATAGTGGAACCTCCTATCTAGTTATATTCTCTGGGGATTCTTTGTGAGAAAGTACATGCAACTTCATAATGAATGGTTTCTAATTTTTCGGCTACCATTTGTAACGTATTTTCTTCATTGCCATCTTTTCCAACTAATGTAACGACTGAGCCGACAGGAACTTCTTCTGCTAAACGAATCATACATTGATCCATACACACTCGTCCGACGATTTCGCAACGCTTACCATTCACGAGCACTGTAAATCCTTGGAGATGACGCAACCAGCCATCTGCATAGCCGATTGGCACTGTCCCAATCCATTCTTCAGCTTCAGTTACGTAGGTTTCGCCATAGCCAATCCCTTCACCAGCCGCTAAGCGTTTTACATGGATAAGTTCACTGGTCAACCGTAAGGCCGGCTTTAACGCATAGCTTGGGGCCAGCTTATTACCTGAAGGGTTCAATCCATACATGGCTACTCCATAGCGAATCATGTTTCCTGGCACATCAGGATGCCATAACGCTGTCGCACTATTGCTAACATGGACATACCGTGGTAACTCTTCTAAAACTGCTAGAACAGCCTTAAAACGCCCTGCTTGTTTTTCAAAATAGCTTGTATCGATTTCATCAGCTGTTGAAAAATGAGTAAAAATCCCTTCCCATAAAAATTCTTTGTGGGATTGAACAAACCGCACTGCTTGCTTAGTCTCTTCCGGGGTTAAAAAGCCAATCCGTCCCATGCCAGTATCGACTTTTAAGTGAACACGTAATGGCGTGTTACTCTCAGGCGTTAGTTGTTGAAGAGCAGCTTCTAACCATTCTTGTGTAGCTACCGTTACAGACAAATCATATTGAATCAACAAAGGCACATAAGCTAAGTCTACCACACTCAAAATTAAAATGGGGTCCTGAACACCTGCTTCTCTCAATTCAATTGCTTCATCCAATAAGGCGACACAAAAACCTGTCGCGCCACCTTTTTTCGCCGCTTTAGCGGATTCTACGGCGCCATGCCCATAGCCGTTCGCTTTTACAACCGCAAATAAAGCGGTTCCTTCTGGCAAACGTTGACATTCCTTTTGGACATTTTCAGTAATTGCTTGCGTATCGATATGTAACCGTGTAGGACGATGCCATCCAACGACCATTGTACATCCTTCTTTCTTCGTTGCTTCTATTATTCGCTTTCTAAAACAATTTGTGCAATCGCCATAGTATCTGTGTGCGTAATCGAGACAAACACTTTACCATTATGGGGCGAGTTTGCTACGTATGGTGCACCTGTTTTTTCAGTCAGCACCTCAATATCTTGTAAACCAACTTTACCAATCCCTGTGCCCCATGCTTTAGAGAACGCTTCTTTACAAGCAAAACGACCAGCTAAAAATTCTATTTGACGTTTTGTAGATAACTTTTCAAAAAGGGTCAATTCGTTAGGTGTTAAAACCCGTTGAATAAATGATCCTTGTTTTTCAACAATCGGTTTTATCCGACTTAATTCTACTGCGTCAATACCAATTCCCTTTATCATTTTCCGCCTTACTTCCTATTTAATATAGTTACTCCGAATTACCTTCCATTTTAACAAAATTTCAAAATTTTTCCACTGATTCGCTAAAAAAATAAAGAATGTTTTACAAGATCCTCACACAAATTGAAGTACCATACGTTTTCTTCCTATTTACATTTTTATAAAATTTTTCTGAATTTTTATAAAAGTAAGACAACAACTAAGAAGTATCGGAAAAAATCAGGAAACTAAGCGGATGTTCTGATATTTTATATAAAATTTTGGCTACTTATGGGAGAATAAAAAGAAAAAGGAGAAAAATGTATGACTTTAACTTCTCGGCAAAAAAAGTTACTTCGTTGCGCCCTATTTATTTTTACTTTGTTGCTCTACATATTTCCAATCTTCTTTAAAAATCCCAGCCTATTTTTTCTCTTGCAACTGGTTTGGATCGTAACCATTCATTTGCTACAACAAAAAATGAAACTCTTCAATCTAACTTCCCCGTTGAAAACTTGGATAATTTTGGCGTTTTTCTTTTTCTATATCATTTTGATGCCTTTTTTACTTTTTTTAAGTTTTTCTATTTAACGATTATCTACCAAAAAAGAGCGAGTGTTCCGTTCATAGACGGAACACTCGCTCTTTTGATTATTTGGCGTTTTCGCGAATGACGAAACCACGTTTTTTATCGTTATGACGTTTGCCGCCACGTTGATCTTTATTTTTGCGGTCGCTATTTTTGTAATTACGGTCGCCATCTTTATGGTTTTTGTTGCCACGATAGCTGCCACCTTTACCATTGCCACCACGGTTGCGATTACGGTTGTTACCACCGCCACCACCACGGCCATTTTTGTTAAAGCCTTTTTTATTTGAAGGCAATGGTCGTTCTGGGGTAATTTTTACAGGAACCGCATCTGCTGGATCTTTCGCTACTGTTTTTAATAATAACGCAGCTAAGTCTGTCGCTGAATATTTTTCTAATAACGCTTCAGCAGATTCTAGATATTTGTCTAAACCATTTTCTTCTATATCACTTTCGATGGTTTCAACAGCTGCACTTAATTGTCCTTTAAATGCTTCTTTTTCGGTTGGTGGACGTAATGGTGTCATCCGTTTTTTCGTTAGGTTTTCGATGACATGTAAGTAACCCATTTCGTTTGGTGTTACAAACGTCACAGACATACCACCTTTACCAGCACGACCTGTCCGACCAATACGGTGAACATAACTTTCTGGATCTTGTGGAATATCGTAGTTATAGACATGGGTGACACCTGAAATATCTAACCCACGTGCTGCTACATCTGTTGCCACTAAGATATCTAAGTTACCATTTTTGAATGAACGTAAAACGCTCATCCGTTTTTGTTGTGATAGGTCGCCATGGATGCCTTCTGCTTTGTAACCACGCGCTTCTAACCCGCGGGCAAGTTCATCAACACGGCGTTTTGTCCGACCAAAAACAATGGTCAATTCTGGGGTTTGCACGTCTAGTAAACGTGTCATAATGTCAAATTTTTCAAAGTCTTTTGAACGTACATAATATTGATCAATTAAATCAGCCGTCATTTCTTTGGCTTTAATCTTCACATGTTCTGGTTGTTTCATGAATTTCACGCCAATATTCTTGATTGCTGGCGGCATAGTTGCTGAAAATAGAAGTGTTTGACGTTGTTCTGGCACTTGTGAGATGATTTTTTCAATGTCTTCCAAGAAGCCCATGTTTAACATTTCATCTGCTTCGTCTAAAACTAATGTTTCAACAGTTTCTAATTTCAAGGTACGACGATTAATATGGTCTAGTAAACGTCCTGGTGTACCTACAACGATATGTGGACGATCTTTTAGTCCACGGATTTGGCGACCGATATCAGCCCCACCGTAAACGGCTTGGACGCGAATCTTTTTATCGCGGCCTAAACGGAATAACTCTTCTTGTGTTTGGATAGCCAACTCACGGGTTGGTGCAATGACTAATCCTTGAATAACGCGGTTGTCTGCGTCAATTTTGTTAAGCATTGGTAAGCCAAAAGCAGCGGTTTTCCCTGTTCCTGTTTGTGCTTGTCCGATTACGTCTTTTCCTGCTAACGCTAACGGAATTGTTTCTGATTGAATAGGGGTTGCTTCCTCGAAGCCTGCGCGTTCTACCGCTGATAATAATTCTGGCGCTAAACCAAGTTCTTTAAATTTCAAATGATATCCTCCTAGATTTTGTTTCGGAAAGAACGATTTCTTCCTAGTTTCAGGTGTCTTCACTTTCAGTTGTTAAAAAGAAATCCATTATAGTGTGCCAACTATTTCTTCTTTCCTGATTTCACCGAAAAATTCACCTTATGGCATTAGAAAAGCCAAACGCGGTCGTTCAGCTTCACATTTATTATTAAACATAGAAATAGATCTATTTTATTTACTACGATTCAATTTTTCTCGTCATCTTCCGGCAATAGGTCATTCTATCATAGAATCCTATTTTCAGCAAGTTTTATGAAACTTATTTACTTTTCCAAAAGTGCATCGATGACTTCACGAAGTCCCATCCCGTTACTTCCCTTTAAAACCACCATATCTTCTGGCTGTAAAACTTTTTTGACAGCTTCAATCAACTCATTTTTTTCTTCTTTTTTAAAAGAATGAATGTTAGCTGGTGTATAGGTTTCTTGCAATTTATCAGCTAAATAAGCCATTTCAGAACCATATAAAAAGACTTCTTCAATCGCATCTGGGGCTAAATGCTGCGCCATTGCTTGATGCATGGCAGCAGAATCAGGACCTAATTCTAGCATGTCTCCTAAAACAGCAATTCGTTTTCCTACTTTGGACATTTTGCTAAAACTGTCCAGAACAAGACCCATAGCTGTCGGATTGGCATTGTACACGTCACTTAAAATTTCGGCACCATTCGCTGCTTTCAGCCATTCTGTCCGATTCTTTGTTAGTTCCGCTGTAGCCAACCCTTTTTGAATCTCACTATCCGTTAATTGGAAATAACGACCAATGCCAATTGCGATTAATGCATTGGTGACATTATAGGTTCCTGGCACTGGAATCGTAAACGTCATTTGTGTATCACTGATTTTGAATGAGGTTTGCTCTTTGGCTTCATTTGTGACGATTCCTTGAAGTTGACTTTCCTGGCTAAAACCAAAAGTAATCACTTGTTGCGTGACTTTTTCCACCAATGGTTCTAGCAAAGGTTCATCGCTTGGCACAAATAAACTACCGTCTTTGGCTAAACCATCTACGATTTCCATTTTTGCTTGTGCAATGCCTGCTCGTGAGCCTAAATTTTCCACATGGGCTTCGCCAATCATTGTGATGGCAGCAACTTCTGGCTGAGCCAGATTGGAAAGGAAAGAAATTTCCTGAGCGTGATCCATGCCCATTTCTAAAATCAGTTTTTCTGTTTCATCAGGCATGTGTAAAATAGTATAGGGTAAGCCAATTTGATTATTGTAATTGCCTTGCGTTTTGTAAGTCACAAACTTTTCAGATAACACAGCAGCAATTAAATCTTTAGTGGTGGTTTTTCCATTACTGCCAGTCACAGCGATGACATTCGGTTGCATTTTATTTAAATAATAGGTAGCTAATTTTTGCATAGCAACCAGTGGATCAGTAACATGCAAAACAGGCAATTGTTGCGGTGCATCGACTAAATCCTGTCCCCAAAAAGCGGCCTGACAGCCATTAGCCATGGCACTCTCAATAAAACGATGACCATCATTTTCACCTTGTAAAGGAACAAAAAGGTTTCCTTTCACAATTTTACGACTATCAAATTCAATGCCTGTTAAAGGAAAATCAGGCCATTGTTGCCAATCATTACTGGCTTCAACCGCTTGCGCTACTTCCCAGAAGGTTAATTTCATTATGTTTTGCTCCTCTGACACAGGGACTGGGACATGCCAAAGTCTTGTCATGTCCCAGTCTTGTGTGATTTTTTCTTCTTAGTTATTATAAAATTCTTGGCGTTGTTTAAAACGATTCAAAGCTAACTGAATCAGTTCCTCAATTAAATCACTGTATTTCAAGCCCATATTTTCCCACAGTAAAGGATACATACTAAAGTCAGTAAAACCAGGCATGGTGTTCAATTCATTCAGGAATAATTCGTTTTTGCTTGTTAAGAAGAAATCACAGCGACTTAAGCCACTTCCATCTAACATAATATACGCTTTTTTAGCGTATTCTTGCGCTTGATGAGCTACTTCTTCTGGAACATGCGCTGGGATTTGCATTTCAATCGTGTTATTGATGTATTTTGCATCATAATCATAGAAAGCGACATCTTTCACCACTTCACCAGGTAAAGTCGTACGGACATCTTCATTTCCTAAAATGGCTACTTCAATTTCACGTGCTTCAATCCCTTGTTCAACAATTGCTCGGGCATCATAACGGAAAGCTTCTTCCAATGCTTCTTGCAATTCTTCACGATTTTCCGCTTTGCTAATTCCGACACTAGAACCCATATTGGCAGGTTTAACAAAGACCGGATAAATTAAAGAACCTTCACATTTTTCAAAGACTTCTTTTGGATTTCCTTTCCAGTCACTTCTTAAAACTGGCACGAATGGTACTTGTGGAATGCCAACAGTTTGTAAAAGATATTTCGTCATGATTTTGTCCATTGCGTTAGCACTAGCTAAGACACCCGCGCCTACATAAGGCATATTAATGGTTTCCATGAATCCTTGAATTGTTCCATCTTCACCATTTGGCCCATGTAAAACAGGGAAAACAATCGCTTCTTCTTCATAAATTTCCGAAGGACTGATTCGTTTTCCTGAAAATTCGCCTGTTTCTTCAGGTGTTTGTGCCCAAGTTAAATGTAAAACTTCTTTATTTTGTGGTCGTTCAGATAAGAGAGGGCCTTTTACCCATTGACCATCTTTACTAATAAAGACTAACTGTACTTGATAATATTTATAATAGATTGCATTTAAAACGGAATATGCAGACAAAACAGACACATCGTGCTCTTCACTTCTGCCGCCATACAACAAAATAATCTTCAAATGCTTGTCCTCCTAGTTTCTTTCCTGTCTTTTAGAAAAAATTATTTTTCAAATTATCCTTACTTATTTTAGCATAAAACCCAGTTTCATAATAGAAGCAAATTTAGTGAAGGAAAAATTCTTTGCTTGCCTTTTCCTTGCTAAAGACTCCGTTCCACCAGCTCAATAAGGGCTTGTTTAAACGTTGTTCTATCTTGGTCTGTAAAAGGTTTAGGTCCTTTCGTTCGGCCACCTTTTCGCCGAATTTGGCCACTAAAATAGCGTTGTTCTAACAAGCCATCAATATTTTCTTTCGTATATTGATAACCTAGTTGATGTAAAACTGACACTCCTTTTGGCAAAACCAAGGAAGCTAAGCCATAATCTTGTGTAATTAAAAGATCCCCTTTTTTTATTAACTGCACAATTTTAAAATCAGCAGCATCCGCTCCTTTATCAACATACACAAAAGAGACATTTTCTGGATAATCTTTTAAGGAATAATGATCTACACTAGTAACAATCACCACATCCAAAGCTTTCTCTACAGCGACTTCAATAACCGTCTCTTTCACAGGTGAACCATCGCCATCGACAAAAATTTTCATTCATTTCCCTCGCTTCTTCCTTGCTCTAACCATTTGGGATGACGTTGAAAGTAGTGTTGTAATTCGTCAAAAACGACTTCTTTAACCACTTCATATAACTCTGTATTTCTTAAAATGGTTTTCGTTGCATCAGTGTAGCGGGGCTTTGGTATCGTAATGGCTAAAACAAAATCAAATTCTGCTAAAAAACTATCTGCTGTCACAGATAATGAGTAATGTTGCTCCTCTAAAAATTGATTAAAGGCGGCCACTACGCCATCAAGAAAACCCTCATAGTGGGTTCCACCAAGACTAGGATAATGCCCATTAACAAATGTTTTTTGCACTTGCGGTGCATGATTTTTACTCAAAATAAATTGAACAAGGGCCAATTCTGTTTGCTTGGCTTGAATAATCGGTGCGGCTTTTCTAGTTAATGGGTTATCTTTTTCAAATAAATAATTACTTAAACCTTTAGGGTAATAACAAAGATTTTTTTGTTCCTCTTCTTGTGTTAAGAGAATCTTTAAGCCTGGATTCAACATGGCAATCTGTTGACATTGTTGTAAAACACGCATATAAGAAAGCGATTCTGTACCAAAAATTTGCGTATCTGGCCAAAACAAGACTTCAATTCGTTCCTGGGTTTCTTCAATAGGTAATAATAATCGTTTTTTCAATTGCCCTTGATGGTAAATAAAAATAGTCCGCTGTTTTTCTTGATCGATACTGATTCCTACTTGTTTTGAGAAGGCTTGTAAAACAGATAAATACAGAAAAGGTGGTTCTAAATCGACTTGCTTTTGTTCAAAAACAAGCGGTCGTGTGGAAGATACCTGAAAAGAGATTTGTTGACGCGATAACTGTATAGCAATTTTCCCTTGATTCTTTTCAATGAAAAACTCTAATAAACCGTTAATTGTCTGAACAAGTAAATTCTCTAAGCCGACTAAGCCAGTCGTTCCAATGAACGCTTCTGGTCGTTTTTGAATCCGTTCAATAAATTCATCGTTTTCTAAAACTGTTAAAAGATGTGCAACACTCATCCTGCTGCCTCCTTTGCAATCTGTTTCTTTTAATTATAATGAAAAAAAGACCAGAAGAAAAGCCACACGCGACTTTTCTTCTGGTTTTCTTCTTTAACGAATTAAATCAAGATTCGGATGCTCAAGAACGTGATTCACTTGTTTGACCGTTGTCAAAGGAATATCTCCTTGAATCGTATGTGCAAGGACCCCATTGACTGTGGCAAAGGTAACTGCCTTTTCTAACGACCAATTTTGGCTATAGCCATATAAAATCCCCGCCGCATAAGCATCGCCAGCGCCAATTCGATCAAGATTAAGAAGCGGTCTTTTTTCACTCTGTTGGTACTCATTTTGGGTATATAAATACCCACTTAAGTAGTTTTGATTTTGGGAATGACTTCTCGTTGTCCCAGCAAACCATTCCAAATTGTATTGAGACATGAAACGCTGAATCAGTTCAGTTTCTTGTGCCTCACCTTCTAAATCTTCTCGCGGAATGAAACCTAATAGCTCGACCAAATCACGTCGACTGCCAAAAACAATATCACAATAAGGTAAAATGCGTTCGTACTGTTGACGCATAAAGAGTGCGCTATTTGCTGTATTCAAACTAGGTCGATAATTAAAATCAAAACAAACTTTCTTTTGACAGGCATGCGCCTTTTGAGCAAGTATCAAAGCAGCATCACGAGTTTTTTCAGTTAAACTTAACGAAATACCACAAATATGCACCATATCTACTTCCGCTAAAAAGGCCTCAAAATCGTAGTCCTTCGCCTCGCTGATGCCAAAAGCACTCTGATGGCGATTTTGATAAGTTACTTGTGTGGGTCGGATTCCATAACCCATTTCTGCAAAAAAACTACCAATATGATCGCCCTTTTCTCCTACCCATTGATCTGAAATTCCTAACTTCCTTAGCGCTGCTTTGCCAGCTTCACCAAGACGATTGGCAGGTAATTTCGTAATCAATGCTGTTTCTAGTTGAAAATGAGCCAAATTTGCTAAGAGATTTACGCCAGTCCCTACAAAGTTCATTCTTAACTGCTCTGTTTGTTCTAACATTAGATACTCTGGCGGAGTGAAACGAAGCATGACTTCACCAAACGCAGCAATTTTCATCTTTGCCACCTACTTATTCAATGTGTTTTTCATCATGGTTAGTAACGTTTTCACGTCTTCTGTTCTAGTGTCCCCTGTTTCTTGATCGATAATTGAGCTGTAGACATGAGGAATGATTTTTTTAACGCCGGCATCCACCGCAATCTGAACAATTTCTTCAAAGTTTTCTAAATCAATGCCTCCTGTTGGCTCTAAATAAAAGTCATACTTGGCACAAGCTGCTGCTACTGCTTGGTATTCTTCTTTGTGAGCCAAGCCTTTCATCGGGAAATATTTAATGGAACTGCCCCCCATGTCTTTCAACAATTTGATGGCGGTTTCGATAGGTACTTCCGCCGCTGGCGCACCCGAGCTTAACGGACCTGTCGCAATGTTGACATAGCCAACTTTGCCTGTGGGTGAAACCAAGCCATTAATCACTGTTTCGTCTTGACGCAGTAAGGCCCGCGAAGCGCCGATACCTGTGAAGACTTGGTTCACGTGTTGCGGTTGTAGAACTTCTGATAAGCGAGCCACCATTTGACTTTGATTTGGATCACCAGCTCCTAAGCCGACAGATAAAGCGTTGTTGGTTGCTGCTTGGTATTTTTTCATATCGTCAATGGCTGCTTCATCGGTTTCATAGTTTTTTGAAAGGACGCCTAACACAACATGCCCTTCTGCTGCTTCATAACAGGCTTGGGCATTTTCTACTGAATTGGCTAAAACGTTTAAACAAATGCGTTCTTCTAAATAATTAGGTTTTAATGACATGGCTTATTTCTCCTTTGTATCCATAATTTCTTGTAATCGTTGCACGATTTTGTTCATTTCTTCTTGATTGACAGAACGAATGTCAAATTCAATGATGCCATTGTTGGCTTGATATTCTCGCGTATAAATAGCTGGACTTTCTGCTTTTAATGCTTGGATGACTTCCTTGGCAGTTTTTCTGCCGTCCACTTTGACACTGGCGCGATAAATGTCTCGTCCAGCGCCATCTTGGACAATTTTGGCGGTTAAATATGACAAGCTGTTGATGGCTTCAACAAACGGTTTTAAGCGTTCTTGCATCGAAGCCCCTGATTCACTGCCATGCGCCAAGTATTCTTCCACTGCTTGCGTAAAGCCTAGGATATTGTCTTTGCCAATTTTCATTGCTCGACCAATGCCTTTGCCTTGCAGGCGCACCCAGTCAATGTATTCTTTTTTCCCGACCACTAAACCGGCACTTGGCCCTTCAATGGCTTTGGCGCCGCTGTAAATCACCAAATCAGCGCCTGCTTCGGTGTATTTGAAAAGATCTTCTTCTGCTGCCGCGTCAACAATTAGCGGCACCTTGTGGCGTTGCGCCACTTTGGCCGCTTCGGCCACCGTCAGCATACTTTTTTGCACGGTATGATGGCTTTTGATGTATAGAATGGCCGCTGTTTTTTCAGAAATCATCATTTCCACGTGTTCTGGACTGCACATGTTGGCGTAGCCAGCTTCCACCACTTGGCCGCCGCCTTGCGCTACCATAACTTCTACAGGCGTGCCGTAGTCCACGTTGTGCCCTTTAGGTAAAACAATCTCCCGCTGTTCGATCTTTTCTGAATAGGGATGATACGCGTGGTACAAGCTGCCTTTTCCAATCAAGGCAGCCACCGATTGGGCAATCCCCGCCGAAGCCGAGGAAACGATTTGGGCATCTTCTACCTTCAACAAGTTGGCTAAAAAGGCCCCTGTTTGCACACTAAGTTCACTCATTTCAAAGAAATGTTCGCCGCCGAATCGTTGAGCTTCTAGGACTGCCTCCGAAACTTTGGAGACACCTAGAATGGTCATCTTGCCAGAAGCATTAATGACTTCTTTTAAGTGGAATTTTTCGTAACTAATTGTCATAGATTTGTCCTCCAATAATTGTTTTGATTGGGCGAATTTGCTCTTTGGCTACTCGTGTCAATCCATTAGAATCAGTCAATGTTTTTTCTTCTGCTTGAATCGTGAAAATCGTTAAATCAGCATCTTTACCTATTTCCAACGTGCCTTTTTGCGTTAAATGGAAATTCTCAGCAGGAGCCTTGGTTACCTTTTCAATAATTTCTGGCCAATCATAGCCGACCACACGGAGTTTTTCCATCGTTGTGGCTAAATCATAAACAGGACCATTTTCTCGGTTACGGATGTAGATATCTGTGCTAATTGATGCAGCTTTCATTCCCTCGCGCAACGCTGTTTCAGCTACGTGAAAATTGAAACTATCCGTACCATGCCCGATATCAAATACGACCCCTTTGTTGTACGCTTGCCAAGCGAAGTCTTTTATTTTATCCGTTGCTTGGTCTAAGATACCATTTTCTTTCCCATTAAAACAATGGGTTAGGACATCCCCTTTTTCCATCAAGGTTAAAATTTCATCTAAATGAGGCGGTGCTGATCCAATGTGAACCATTAAGGGAATTTCTTGGTTTTCTTGCTGAATCTGTTTGGCCAATTCTAAAGGCGTAATGCCGTTATCGCCAATAACGGTCCTACTCATACGGGCTTTAATCCCTACAACAAAATCTGGTAATTCTTGAATCGCTTTTTTGACTAAACTCGCTTGTACTTTACTTAAATCTGCGAGTTCGTCCTGAGCAACGATGCCCCATTTAGAAATATTGACTAATCCAAAAACATTTGTTTTTGCTTGCTGCGCTAAGTCATAAAATTCATGAATGTTTTCAGCACCTGTTGTCCCAGCATCAATCACTGTCGTAACACCCTTTTTGACCCCAATTTCATCTGGATAATCATAATAAAGAGCCATTTTTTCAAAACAATGAACGTGATTATCTATCCAGCCTGCGGATACATAAGTACCTGGTTCTAAGTGGATAGTTTCTTTTGCAGAACCTAAAATAGTTGCTGCAACAGCAGCTATTTTTTCCTCTTTAATTGCAATTTCAACAGGCATACCATCTACTGTCTGTCCATTTTTTATAAGTAAATCGTAGTCCATATTCTTCCCTACTTTTCTATAAATCTAAATTTTGTCCAAGGCTTAATGAATTCTAATAATACAAGTTCTTCTTCTATAATACGCCCTACTCGATTTTTGCGTGAGTCTTGATGTGGTTCTAAAACGACTTGTAATTCATTTTTGTATTTTCCAAATGCATCATTTCCCACAACAACATCTCCAGGTTGTAGCATTGCTTGATTATCATGTGGGGGATTAGCTTCATTTTTATATTTTTTACGCACTTCTGTGGAACGAATCATCTGCTGAGTGATATCTCCACGGCGAAAATGTTGATTTTTTGTTACGATTTCTTTTTCAATTTCAGAAGTCGCTTCTTCAAAAACAATGGTCAATTCTGTTTGATAACGATTCAACTGACCCAATGCTTCTAATTCTTCGTTGGAAGCATAAGCATTTCCAATAACAACATCATCAATTAAATTTGTTGCAAATAAATGTTTAGCTTGAACAGTGACTGGCAACTGTCTATGCATTTCTAAAGTAGGTAGCCCATCATTCACATCCCAAGGACCAATTTCACCTACCTGAGATGAAATAAAAGCAGCTGTCCGAATACCTTCCTTTTTAAAACGGATGCTACATTTTTCAAAGAAATCATACGGCAATGCAGTTCCCGCTTGTGGATAAAAGTTATGACAACCATATAAAAAAGATCGATTCGCTTCATACGTCAAAATGTTATCAAGATAAGCGACATCATTACTCATATTCAACTCAATAGCCACGCCGAATGGATTAAACGTCAACATGGCTTCTTTATTTCCATCAAAACCTGTATCCAACCGAATCCCATCAGCTCCTAATTCGCTGAAAAAAGTCAAATCATCATATGAAATTTCCAATTCATCAAAGATACTTGGAACGACATCTAAAATTGTTTCAAATCCTAAATTTTTCGCATAACTAATTAATTCTTTAAATTTTTTCTGAACTGCTTCTTTGCCATCGGTCACTTCTAACATACTCATAAAAATTCGAGTAAACCCACATTCGCTGGCTTTTTTTAAATACGCTTTATCTTGATTGATATCACTATGATCTGGATAAACTGATACACCTAATGCTCTTTTCATCTTCGTTCTCACACTCCGCTATTTTCAAATTTATTTCGAAATTTCCAAGCAATCACCGAGCTACACAGGATTGTTGTAGAGCCAACGAGCAATACTGGTTGATTTAGAAATCCGCCAATTATCATGGAAAGAGTAATACAAACTGCCGTAAAAACCAACGTCTTTACCAAACCAAATTGATAAACAACAGTAGGCAACTGCCCTTTTTCTATAATAATTTGACTAACGATAAAAAAGAAAATGAACCAAATAATCATCTTATACGCTCCTGACTTTCTTCTCTGACTTAGAAGGGGCAGGATATTCATATCAGAACACCCGCCCTAACATTTTTTAATTTTTCGCTGCTTGTTCAGCTGCTAATTCTTCTGCTTCTTTATCCAATTGTTGTTTTTCATAAACTTTGAAAAATGGATAGTAGATAGCCATTGTAATTAAGAAGTTAACAATCACTAATACTGCGGCCGAAAAACTCCAATTGGTACTCATCCAAGCAGCAATTGGTGCTGGAATTGCAAACGCTAAACGTGCAGCCATCATCGGAATTATATTAGCGACTGTTAAGAAATAAGATAACGTTGTGGTAATTAACGGTGCCACGATAAACGGAATACCTAAAATAGGATTCATTACGATAGGCGTTCCGAAAATAACTGGTTCATTAATATTAAACAAGCCTGGTAAGAACGATAAACGGCCAAGACTTTTCAGATACGTTGATTTAGAAAACATCATTAAAACAACTAAAGAAAGCGTAGTTCCAGCGCCACCAATCCAGATAAACCATTGTAAAAACTGTTCTGTAAAAATATTAGGTAACTGATGAACGTTTGCGCCATTGGTAAAAGCTTCAAGGTTTTCTGCAATCGACATATCCCAGAAAGGACGAATAACTGGGCCCATAATCGCTGGACCATGAATCCCTAAAACCCAGAAGAAACAGATTAAGAAGACTGTTAGTAAGCCGCCAAATAAACTGTTACCAGCAAGGATACCTTTAAGTGGCATTAATAACGTACTCAAGAAACCATTCAAATCAAAACCAATTACGTGGCGAATAACCCAGAATAATAAAAGAATAACTGCTCCTGGAATTAACGCAATAAATGAATTTGACACTTCAGGCGGTACGCCATCTGGCATCTTAATCATAATATCTTTTTCAATAAAGAAGCGATAAATTTCAACAGATAACAGCGCTGTTACAATCGCACCAAATAAAGAAGCTGAACCTAAATTTGCTAAATTAATATAGCGCCCTGCTGTAATGACGTTGTCAACATCTTCAAAGACACGTGTTGGTGGTGCCGCTGTTACTAAAAAGGCCATTAATGCTAAAATTCCGCACGTCAAAGAGTCAAGCTTATAACTTTTGGCCAATGATGAAGCAATCCCAAATGTTGCATAAAGTGCAAGTAACCCCATCGTATAGCGGGAAGGAATATCTAAAATTGCTTGATAAGGTTCAATCAATTTTGTGTATGCCTCAATTGGAATATTTTGAAAAATTGTAAAGAATGAGCCCACAATTGTTAAAGGCATCGTTGCAATTAATCCTTTTCTAATCGCTGTCATATGGCGTTGCGAACCAAATTTATTCGCAATCGGCATTAACTTAACTTCCATCCACTGTACAAAACCATTCATTTGTTAATTCCTCCGTTCAACTAATAAAAATAATAATTATTTCGCATTTATAATAACATAGTAACGTTATAATGTAAACGCTTATTCTTATTCATGACAGAGAAAGTGCAAAACAAAAGGCTTTTTCTGATTATAAAGAAACCGGGAATATTGCACCAAAAATCATTGCGCCTAAAATTGCGCCCCCAGCGATTGGCTTTTTCCAAATGTAAAAACCTAAAGCGCCTAATGTGGCACCAATCCCAATAGGAATCGAAGCTCCCGCCGCACTCAAAATAATTAATGGACCTAAGAAACGTCCTGAGGCATTACCAGCACCCATCATCACATCCGCACCAAAAGTGGAATTTCCTTGATTGATAGTAAATTTCCGAATCAACACAATTACGTCACCAACTGCTAACCCTAGTAGCGCACCTGTTAAAAGTGCTAAGCCAAAGTTTTCTACAGGTGCTTTAATACCCATGCTGAGGAAAATTGCAGGTACGCCAATCCCGATCCCCGTTAAAATTGAGCCACCTAAATCTAAAATCCCGACTAAAGAACCTTCTAAAATTCGTGCAAACAGGAAACTTGCACCAAATGCTGCGGCAGCGCCATAAGAACCACCATCTAAACCAGCTTTTAGCATCGCAACAATTGAAACTTCATTAAAGGCGCCCACACCATAAACTACATACATATGTGTTCCTGCAAAAATTGCCGCTGACATAATCCCGACTAAAATGGGAAAGCCCCAATCAGCATACCAAAAACTTTTGCCTTTTAAACCTTCTTGAATTTCTTGTTCTTGTTGTGCCCATTCATTTTTTTCTTGCTGTTCCATCTATGAGACCTCCTTTTTTCTATTTAACGGTGAAGACATTGTGTAAATTATTTAACCATTGAGGAATAGACAAGCGGAAACTTTCGATCATTTCTAAGTCGAACCCTCGGAAGAAGCCACTTAAAATAAATAATAAGATAATGGCACCAAGCATGCCGCGTGTCATTCGGGTCCACCCTAAATCATCGACACCTTTACCGATTAAGATCCCTAATACAACTCCTGGGACAGCATTGCCCATGACTAATTGAGATAATCCGCCAAATAATGTTCCCCAGAAACCCGTCCGTTTTCCTGCATCTAAAGCCGCTAGCCAGAATAAAACAGGCATCACAGTATTGATTAAAATCGTTGCTGCAGGTACCAACACCGCAACTGCTGTTACTTGTAGCGATTCTGGAATTGCTGCAGCTGTACTATTTAAGAAAGCCACAGTCGCCATTCCTACAAAGGCCCCGACAATCCCCATTTTTTTGGGATTATGCATCGTTTTAGTGACATCTTTATCCTTTACCAATAAAATTGCTGCAGCCCAGTTAGGCACAATCCGGTGGGTCACATCTTGTGTAAAGGCCCCTGCTCCGACGGCCGAAGCCCAAGCATTAAAGAAAAAACCTAAACCAAAAGAAAAGTGTGATGCTGGATCTCCTTGTGCCGCGTTCATTTCTCCTAATGTTCTAAATGCCCCTAACCCTTGCGTTTGTGGTGCATGAAACATCCGAGCAGCGCCTGCGCCAGCTGCAAAACCTAGTAAACCACCAATAAGCAATGACTTCAGCAAAATGATTACAAATTCCATTCCTTCTTCCTCCCTTTATACGCCTCTTTTTGAAAGAAACGGAACTACTACTGCGTTCGGTTCTTTAATTGTTTCCGTTAAAAAATCAACTTCTTCGACTGCAATGGCTTGGATTTCCACTTCTACAGCTAGTTCGACATGATAAATCACTCTCTTTCTAGGAAAGAAGAAGAACAGAAATTTTTCTGTATAAACTTGTTCTTTTGCCTGACGAATAGTTACTTCTTTCGGTTCAATCCGGATGAGGACCTCTGTTGTTTCTTTTAATACTTTTTTTGAAACATCATTCAATGCACTTGCAAAAGCTTCATTCTTCTTATTACCTTTTCCAGAAACAATCACGGTTTGTGTTGACCGTTTTGTGGCATCCATAATTACCGCTCCTTTCTAAGTTACTACTTTCTATGCTCCGTGTTTCTTAATAAATGCTTCAGTTACTCGTTTACCAAGTTCTTCCTGATCCATAAAACCAAATCCAAGAACAGTTTTCCCATCGTTAATTGCTGTTACCCCTTCTTCGATTGATCGCATGCCATGTCTTTCGGGATACCCGTATTTAGTAGCAGCCGTTAACGCCCCTGCACCACCACTGCCACAGAAAGAAATGCCTAAATCAGCCTTTTCTTGTTGCATCACATCTCCTAAACGCATATCAGCGCCCATTCCTGGAACAACAACCGCGCGACCACCGGCTTGCTCCACTCCTTTTGCAACATTTTGTCCTTTTCCTAAACGATCTGCGATAACTACTGTAATCATAACTTTTCCTCCTATTAATTGTTTTGTTTAGCAACTTCAAAATGAACAGCTAAAACATACCATTCATCTTCTGATAACTGACCAATTGCTTCTGTTGTTTCTTGTGCAATTTTCAACGTTTCTGGTGTTAGTTCCGTAAATAACGTCCGATCAACACCAGCTAATGTCGTTCCTTCTCTTGAACGATTCAGCATCTCATTGAGATGGTTAATCAAAATCGTCCACTGTAATTCCGTTGGTTCAATTTGTGCTTCTGCTAATCGCGCACTGGTTTGTTTGATAATCGATTGTAGCTTTTCTGGTTCAGCACTTTGTCGAATGATCTCCTGTGCTTCCATTGCTAGTTCCATCCTCTTCCTCCTTTGGTTGTTCTAAATAATTAAGTAATGCTGAAATTTCAGCATGATTGACAGGTAACTCATTTTTAGCAAATAAACATTCAATTTGCCGAATTTCTTCTTGCCGTTCATGAGATACTTCTCTATTACAAGGAATCTCTTCGTATTGTTTATTAAACGTAATCCGATGTGTCATTAATAAAACGTGAAGTAAAAAGGCTTCTTGATATTCGCTCAGTAACTTTGTTTGAAACATTCGTTTTAACTCTTCATAAATAATATACGCTTTTACTAATAAATCTTGGCTTTGTATCCGTTCATTTTTTTCAATTACATCAGATTTCGTGGAGCGAGCGGTACCTTTTCCTTGACGTTTCCCTAATAAAATTTTATCGACCTCTTCCCGAATCAAACTTAAGTCTGTGTCCGTCAACAATGGACTAACTTTAATAAATGGGTATGTCATTTCTTCAATTGGGAAAATACTCAATACCAAATCGGGCTTTTCTGCTTGAATCACTTCAGTTGCATTTAAAACAGAAGCAAATCCTGCGAGTTCAACGTTTGGTACTTCCTCTAAAATTTTTTGTTCAATTAAACTGGTCACACCTAAGCCCGTCGAGCAAACATACACAATCCTAACAACTTTAGCTTCCTGCTGTTGTCGTTCCTGAGCTGCCAAAAAATGCAACGCAATATATGCGCAGAAAGAATCGTTGACTAACAAAACAGAACGTTGAATTAATTGTTTACAGGCACTTTGAATAGCTAAAAATAACGCTGGGTGTTTTCCTTTGATTTCTTCAGAAAACGGATTGTATTCATTAATAAATAAATGTTTCTTTGTAAAACGTAAGGACAGGTGTGCAAACAAGTTCGTAAATAATTGGCGATCATTTACAAAAGGATAATTCAGCTCTTTTGAAACGCTTTCAATCACTCGCTTTGTTAATTGAACCATATCTTGCCGTTGATGGGTTCCGAATAAATCACTATAAATATAAAAATATTCATCCGCTAATAAAGGCAAGTCATAACGTTCAAACACCTCTTGTAAAAGTAAAAGTGGTACTTCGTTCCGTTGTTCAAAGCGTGTTTTTTGTGATAACACTCGGTAAGTCCCAATTGTATGTGCCATCTGCATACGTGCTGCGGCAATTGCCACTCTCAACGTAATAGATAATATTTCGGCATAATCAAATTGATTTTGATCGAGTGGATTAATTAAATTTCGCATTTTTTTCAATGCACTACGATAACAACCTTGAAACAATGTCCCTGACCCAAATTTAATTTTAGGGATCTTTTCAGCCCCTTTTGTCTTTGTCACATAGTTCATAATTTGGTAAATATCGTATTCTGTAAGTTCTTTTTGAGTGATAAATTCCATCAGTAATCGTACATTGCTTTCTTCACCACTGATTGTAAACCCTTGCCGTGCTTGGCGAATTAAGGTTAAATCATATGCTTGCAGCAACCGTTCGACCTGTTCCAAATCACTGACAATTGTGTTTCGACTCACTAATAATTCATCTGCTAGCTGCTGTGCCGTTAAGTAACCTTTGACTGACAATAGCTGAAAAATCAATACATTGACTCGTCTTTTTTGATCAGGATAGGTTTCAAATCGATCGACATCGATAATTTCATTTTTTAACAGTAAGCGTTTAGAGTCAGGTAAATCTAGCCAGATTCCCTTATTTCGTTTTGAATAAAGTGTCTCATCGTGCTGTTCAAACCAAGCACGAATATCTTCTAAATCATACTTAATTGTTCGAACGCTGACAGTAAAGTTCTCAGCTAATTCTTGCGTGGTAATACTCCCTTCCAAATCCAAAAGCATCAATAAAATATTTATCGCTCTTTTGGACAACAACACGGTCATGCCTTGTCACCTCTTTTCTTTTCCCTTTACACTTAAAACTATAGCGTTATTTTATCTGTTCCACAACACAAAAAAGTTGCACTTATAAAAGTGCAACACTTCTCTTTTCATACAAAAAAATCCCTTAACAGTAGTAACTGTTAAGGGATACCACACTATTTATTTGCATAAATAGACAGAGACCTTCTCCACAAAAGTATTCTGTCCGACACGTTACAAATCCGGTAACTGATAGCCGTACTATCTGGTGTCGTTGTGTTTGACAATCACTAGCCGTCAAAACGGAATAGCCGAAGCTATCTGATTGAGTCAACTCGTCGCATAAAACACACTTTAACACAGAATAGTTTGGATAGCAAGTGATGGTAATTATTTGTTATCAAACCATTCTTGATAAAAACTTTCAACAATTTT
Source organism: Enterococcus sp. DIV2467a (assembly GCF_050532945.1). Lineage (NCBI taxonomy): Bacteria > Bacillati > Bacillota > Bacilli > Lactobacillales > Enterococcaceae > Enterococcus > Enterococcus sp. DIV2467a. The sequence continues at coordinate 2,300,365 of NZ_CP172896.1, forward strand.
AACGGTTGCTATCGTTAATTCCTTCGTCATTACGGGGCTAGTTAACTTTTTATCTTGTAAACATTGATTCACATGATTGATTTCATAGGTAAATTCACTAGTGAATTGTTCAGACCATTTGACAGTGTTGCCTTGAGCATCTGTATAATAAGCACAATCTGTTTTCCAGAAATTAGGAATAACGATTTGCCCTTTTGTACCACAAATGGTCATTTCACTAGGTATCTTTAAACCAACATTAATAAAAATATTGCCCAGCGTCCCTTCAGCAAATTTCAAAGCTAAATTACATTGACTATCCGTCGCCCCTTGCTGATACGTTGCGGTTCCCGTAACAGTTTGAATCTCTTTCCCTAATACGTATTGTAAGTATTGTAATGGATAACTTCCTGAGCCATGAAGCGCTCCACCACCCGCTTCTCTCGAGTAAAACCAGGGAATATGGTCCACATTGGGATAGGCAGTAACTGACTGAACCCATAAAATCTCTCCCAATCTCCCTTCTTGAATTGTCGCCTTTACTTTTTGGGTAATTGGTAAAAAGACAGACTTCTGAGCTTCCATTAGAAAAACCCCTTGCTCCTGTGCGATTGCGAAGAGTTCTTCTGCTTCAGCAGCATTTAATGTAAATGGTTTTTCCAGTAGGACGGGTTTTCCTTGTGATAACGCAAGCTTAGCTGCTGAGTAATGTCCTTGATTGTAGGTGGGAATATAAATAATATCAATTGTTTCATCCTTACATAACTCTTCATAACTGCCATAAGCCACCGGAATCGCTAATTCTTTAGCCATTTTTTGAGCATTCTCTAAACGCCTTGATGCAATCCCGCGCACTTCAGCTTGCGCGCTTTCTCGAAGCCCTGCTACAAATCTTGGGACAATTTGGGCAGTACTCATAATTCCATAACGAATTTTATCCATGTGATCGCCTCCTCTTTCACTATACGAGAAAAACGAATATTTGGAAACCATTTCAACAAAAAAAAGAAACCGTTTCCCCAAAACGATTTCTTTATATGTAAATTAACGGATACCAACGCTAACTTTTAAAGCTTGATTGACCTGTTCCATCTCTTCACGAGAAAGTTGACAAACCTTGTGTAGCATTCGTTCTTTATCCAATGTTCGAATTTGTTCTAACAAAATAAGTGATGGCGTCCTGCACTCGTTATGGGGAATTTCGATGAGGACTTGCGTTGGTTGCAGCCGCTTGCTTACGTTACGGGTAATCGGTGCAACAATCAACGTTGGACTAAATAAGTTACCTTTGTTATTTTGAATAATCAGGACAGGTCGAATCCCACCTTGTTCAGAACCAACAACTGGTGAGAGATTCGCATAAAAAACCTCACCTCTTTTTATCATTCAGATTCCCTTCCCTCCTTTTCCTTTAAAAAATTATAGCATATTGTTTCTTGCAATATTTTCAACTTTTTAGCTATCCCTTAAAATATTTGATAAAACCACCCTTTAAAAGTCAAAAAAAGCTTAAACAGTCGACTCTGATATAGAGACGGCTATTTAAGCTAACTATTACATTTTTGTTAAAATACTATCCACTTTTGTATTAATTAAATCAATAGCGACGTGGTTTTCGCCACCTTCTGGCACAATGATATCTGCATAACGTTTCGTAGGTTCAATAAATTGGTGATACATGGGCTTGACGACTGTCAAATATTGTTCAATCACAGAATCCAACGTACGGCCACGTTCTTCCATATCACGCTTGATTCGACGAATAATACGGATGTCATCATCTGTATCCACATACACTTTAATATCCATTAAATCCCTTAAGCGGCGATCTTCTAAAATTAAAATCCCTTCAAGAATAATTACTTCTTTCGGTTCTTGGATCACCGTTTCTGTACTTCTTGTATGCGCAACGTAGTCATAAACTGGCTTTTCAATGGCTTGATAGTTTAACAGTTGTTCAACATGTTGAATCAATAAATCTGTATCAAACGCAAAAGGATGATCATAATTGGTATTTAAACGTTCTTCAAAACTCAAATGGCTCTGATCTTTATAATAAGAATCCTGTTCTAACATCATAATTGAATGATCGGGAAAATTATTAAAAATCGCACGGCTAACACTGGTTTTTCCGCTTCCTGATCCGCCAGTAACACCAATGATAATTGGCTGACTATCTTTCATGTATAAACCTCTTTCTTTTCAAAAACTTCATTGTCTTTTACTATTATAATGAAAACTCTGAAGAATGCCAGACCTTTTCCAAGACTTTTCATGTGATTTTTATCTTCTTATGAAAAATCTGCCCACACTTCTTTCAATTACAGTATACTTATCAATAAAAGGAGAATCCTACCTATGATTAAAAAAGTCAAAAAAGAAGCACTTACAACTGCGCATTACGCTCTTCTTTATGAGGCAGATCCCTCAAAAAAAATGGTGGCAGATTACATTACCCGCGGCATTTGCTTTGACTATCAGACTGAAGAACTTCAAGGAATTTTAGTCCTGTTGCCGACTCACCCACGGACATTGGAAATCGTAAACATCGCTGTCTCAGAAGAAAGCCGAGGGCGGGGCATCGGACAAGAGTTATTACATTTTGCCATTGATTTTGCAAAAAAAGAAAAGTATGATTACTTGGAGATTGGGACTGGGAGCACAGGCTTTCAACAACTATATCTCTACCAAAAAGTCGGTTTTCGAATGACACATATTGAACCAGATTTTTTTATCCATCATTATGATGAGCCCATTATGGAAAACGGCTTGCCTTTAAAAGATATGGTTCGCTTACGGTTACATTTAAGTTAAAAAACAACATTTCCTGTACAGGAAATGTTGTTTTTTTAATGCCCAAGAATTGGTAACAACTCATCTAGCTGTTGAATCGTATAATTGGGTTGAATTGTTGGTGTTGCTGGAGCGGAGGTCGGATTGAGCCAAACAGTTTGAATTTTCGCTTGTTGGCCTCCTTGAATATCTGAATGCAAAGAATCGCCAATAATCATTGTTTTTTCTCTACTAAAATTAGGAATCCATTCAAAAACAAAATCAAAATACTCTTTCATCGGTTTTTGATAACCCACTTCTTCTGAAACAAAAATATCTTTAAAATAAGGCATTAATTTCGAATCTTCCAACCGACGATACTGTGTTTTTGCCACTCCGTTTGTCACAATATATAAATCATAATGGGGTGCTAATTTTTCCAAGATACGTTGACTATTGCCAAGCAAGTCATGTCCTTGACTTAAATATTCTCGGTAGTTTTCTCCCATTTTAACGCTATCAACTTCTCGATTAAACGCGTCAAACAATAAACCAAACCGTGTATCAAGGAGAACATCTTTTGTTATTTTTCCTTCTTCAAATGAACGCCATAATCCTTGATTAATTCGGTGGTATGTTGACTCGACTTCAGATGTAAATGGTACATTTTCTTCTTCAAATAAGGCATGGAGCGCCTTCTTTTCAGCCAATTTAAAATCTAACAATGTATCATCAACATCAAAAAGCAATGTTTTCATTTCCGTTCCTCTTCTCTTTTCAAATTACTCGGTAACGCTTTGCTTGTTTGTTGTTTTTCAATAAAAAAATAAGGCAATAGCAATTGTAACTCTTCTCTTGTTAATGAACGATAAGCACCTAAAGGTAATTGCGGATCTAGCCGCAACGGCCCCATAGTTTGACGTTTTAAAGCAGTCACTTTTTTCCCCACAGATAAAAACATTTTTTTCACTTGGTGAAATTTTCCTTCTTGAATAGTCAGGAAAACATGACTCTCCGTTTCAGTCGCTGCAAGAACAGTTATTTTTGCTGGCTTACATTGAATGCCTCCTTGCAAAACAATCCCATCTTTAAATTTAGCACAATCTTCTGCAGAGACCAAACCATTGACTTTCACTTCATAACATTTCGCTACTTCTTTATTTGGCCGAATTAATTGATACCCTAATTGTCCATTATCTGTTAATAGAAGTAACCCTTCCGTATCGCCATCGAGTCTGCCCACTGGATAAAGACCAGGGCGTCTGTCTTGTGGCGCAATCAAATCAATAACTGTTTTTTTAGATGCATCTGAGACAGCGCTAACCACACCTTTTGGCTTATTCAACATATAGTACACATGGGTCTTATGCGAAATTAATTGTCCTTTTACTTTAATCATTTGTAATTGCGCATCGACGTTTTGGCTTTCATTTAATGTCACGATGCCATCCACAGTGACCTGCTTGCCTCTGATTATTCGTTTCACCGTTTTGCGTGATCCAAACTGAAGTTCTTCTAGTAATTTATCTAATCGCATTGTTCCGCTCCATTCTGGTATTAGTATAGTGGAATCCGTTAAAGATGAAAAGTAGAAAAAGGTAATTCCTTGACGTATAAAAATATAAGTGTTACGGTTAATAAGTAAAGTAAATAAAGGTTTCTCAAAAACAGCGTAATGACCTGGGAGAGAACAACGATAACAATGAACCATTCCCATGAGTGTTGCCTGGCAATATTTGTGGGGATTTTTTGATTATTGTTAGCATTTTTCTAGACAAGAACAACTGAAAAAAGAGTTTCTTTTTTCCATTATGTTTTGTTTCTGAGTTTAACCAAATCACTCATTATTTCAAGGAGGAATTAGGTTATGTCAGTACAATTAGAAGTTAAAGAAAGAGCTATCCGTCCACGTTCACTAAGAAATCAGCTACGTCACGAAGGGAAAGTACCTGCCATTGTTTACGGTTACCAAATTGAAAGTACACCAATCTATTTTGAAGAAAAAGACTTATCAAAAATTTTACGCGAACATGGTGCTAACACCGTTATTAAAATGACAGTTGATGGCAAAAACATCAACACATTAATGTCGAAAGCACAGTTAGATACCTTTACTGGTCAAATGCTTCATGTTGAATTCTTATCTGTAAATATGAAAGAAACAACAGAAGTCGAAGCAGAAGTTCAATTAATTGGTGAATCTGCAGGTGTGAAAGCTGGGGGTACCTTAGCTCAAAACTTGTACACTGTTTTAGTGGCAGCCACACCAGACAAATTGCCAGAATCAATTGAAGTAGATATTACAAACTTAGAAATTGGTGATGCTCTTACAATCGCTGATTTACCTGAACACAAAGACTATGAAATTTTAACTGATCCAGAAGAACAACTAGTTGCTATTGTTGAAGCACAAACTGCTCCTGAAGAAGAAGAAGGAACAGCTGCTGAAACGACTGAACCAGAATTAGCCGAATAAAGAGTACACTTTTGTTCAGCTGATTCTCTTAAGTTTTAGAAATGGGATGTACGTTGAAACAACGTACGTCCCATTTTCTTTTTACTGCATGTCGTGATTTCTTCACATAAATGATGACACCTGCAAAGCTAGGAAGCTACAGAGGAATATTAAATTTTTGCTAATCTACGCAATATTTTCAAACGAAACAATTTCTTTTTTTTAAATTTGCAGTATACTAAAAGTAAGTAAACAAAAAGGAGGTCATCCATATGTTTGAACGTTTTGATAGTGACCGTAGCCGCTATGCTTCATTAGGTGTTGTTTCCAGCTTACCTAGTGGCTTAATTGATAGTATTTGGTTGATTATTGACTTAAATCTAAAAGGGGTTATCCCTTTAAACGATTTACTTCACTTTGATTTGTTGAACAATAATGGCAAAGTGACTGTCCATTTTTCTCAGGAAAATAGTTCAGTAGAAATGGCAATCGACTTACCATTTAGTTATTCTACGGCATATCCGTCGCGAATTTTTGCTTTTGATGATGGCCATCGTGAAACGATTTTATTACCTGCAGAAATGTTAGAATCTTAAATAATTTCAACAAAGTAGCCTCAAATTCCGATTAAAACTGGAATTTGAGGCTACTTTAATTTCTTTTAGTTATTCTACAATAATTTGTTTACTACTTCCTGCAGCATTTTCAAAATTAATAGTAAAGGTTTCTGTTGCATCATCATAAGTGATTCCGTCACTTTGACTAATTACTCTGCTGTAATCTTTTGGTATTTTTAAAGTCAGTGTCTTAGTTGTTTGTGTGGGATCAGAGAAAGTATACGTTTTTTGGTGTTGTTGTGTCTTTCTCATTAAAGAAATAGCTTTATTTGAGGTAATCCCTGCTATTGTACCGCCAGTTTCTGACCAAATGTTAACCCCAAGATAGCCTTCTTCTTCTTGCTTAACTGCTTGAATTTCTTCTGTATTTGAGAGAACTTCTACTGTTTTTTTGGCAGCATATGTTTTTAAATCAGTTTCATCGATTCCTGGTAAAACTACATAAGCATAATGCTCGTTCGTTGGGTGTTGACCATGTTGAATCGTAAATGTTCGATAATCACCTACATATTCTTTATCACTTGGAAATGCTTCATTAATTGCTTTATAGGTTCCTTTTCTAGTTTCACTTTTAACATTTACCGTTGTTTCTTCTGGAAAATAATAACCCATATTAGCATTGGAATGATCCGACTTTAGTAATAACCATTGTTTTTTACTCGTTTCATTTTTCTCATGAATCTCCCCAATATTTGATAGCACTTGATACTGATACGCATCATTTAACAAACGATTATCAACAACTGTCTCAATCGAAGCCTCTGTATCCCCTTTAATTCCTGCGCCTAATGCGATAATTTGCCCATTTAATACAAACCAAGATTTTTTAGCTTGTAGGTTCATAGGTAAAAGTTTCCCATTATTTTTGGTCCCGTCTTTATTAAGAGCCATCCCTACTACTGCCTGATTTTCTGATGTTACTCCACCAACCCATTGCTCTTTCGATGTGATTGTTGTAAATGCTGAAACTTCATCTGCCAAAGAAATGGTATCTACAGTTGTTCCTGGTAGTCGATAGGGATCTACAGTTGGCCAATAGCTGGAATTAAATTGAACCTCGTCATCATTATATACGTACATCATTCCGTCACCAGTGTGCCAGCCACGTTTATTTTCTTTATTCCCTGCTTCAAAAGATGCAGTGCGCTTTGAATACAAGCCTAGCCCAAACATATAACTAGGTGTGCGTTGGACAAATCGATCCATCGAAGCATAAAGTTTCGTGCCTGTAAAAGGAAGTTGCCCTCCCGTAATTTCTGGATTAGTTAAAAGTTGCATAGTCATCTGTAAATCATTAAAATCACGAGCATTTGTCAAATAATAATCTGGGTTCTCCTTCATCCAATATTTAACGGCTTCTTGAAATTTCTTTTGATAATTATTAGGAGCAAATTTAGCCACAATTAATAAATTATACATGGTAGTTGAGCCATAGCCTGTTTTTCCAACTGCTGGGGCTCTTGAGATGGAACGGCCATTCACAGTTGGTAGCATTTCACCTTTATAAATCAAAGGAAGAAAGGCACGATCAACATTTTCAACAAATTCTGTCACAAGAGTTGCATCCATTTGAAAAGATGAATCTGCTGTAATGGCCAAAATTTGTCCAATCCCTTTCACCAAAACATTGCCATACGAACCTGTATAAGGAATGTTATTGTGCTGGATAAAAGAACCATCTTGGTAAAAACCATCACCTTTTGTGACTAATTTAAATACATCGACGATACTACTGGATGCTTGGTTAATTTTCCCGCTATCCTTTTGTAAAATTCCTAACCCCAAAACAGTTAAAGCTAAGTCCGTTCGGTTCGCTCCTGATGTCACAAAATTTGGGATAAAAGCTAAATCCACAAACGTTCCTTGTGGTTTTGTATACAACTGTTTAAACGGATCTGGGACATAACTGCTCAGCGCATTTGTATAGATTTGTTGCTTTTCTGGAGAAACTTTATCCTCTAAAATCATTAGAATATTAAGAAACTTCTGTGGCACACCAATTTGCCAGTCCCACCAATTTCCATGGTACTTTTTCCCATCATATCCTTTTTGCGTTACCATAAAATCTAAGCCATCAATAATGGTTGCTGCCAATTTGTCATCTTGGTAAAGCGTACTCCCCTTCGTTCCATAGGCTAACGCTAATTTTTGCAATTTGGTAAATTGAGTCGTTAAATCAGCCGATGGCGTATTGCCAGGCTCTAGTGGCCATAAATAGCTGCGGTTCGGCTCTTTATTCATCGTTTGATCGAGTTCTGTTGCTTCATTGAAGATTTTTTGGACATAGTCTACAAGCGCTTGGTTAGTTGAATCATATTCTTTTGAAACAAGCTGATTTCGCCATTTTTCTTTTAATTCTCGGTATTCTGCAGATGAATCGATAACAGGAATGCTACCAACGGAGCCACTTTTCATAGAAATGATATTCAGCTTTGATAGATTACCAAATAGTCTAATTCCTACAGCTCCCATCCAGTCATCATTAATGGACGTACCATCAGGATAATGAACCTCTTCATTTTCATAAAATAATTGATCATTCAGGAATGTCTGAATTTTTTTCCCGTCATAGCGAACCAGCAGTTTATATTGTTGGCCACTTAGTAATGTTGGTCCCGGAATATTAGTTAGCCATTTACCGCCTGGTTGTCCTAATTGCCAGCGGCCGTCACGATTATAAGCAAAAGATTGCCATTGACTCGTCTTTTGTTTATCTCCGCGAAAAACCAATCCGAAGTTACTTTGCCCTTCATATAAAAAGGTTAGTTCAAGATCTCCTGAAGATTGTTCACGTGCATCAAGATTGATAGAGACAGATTCTAGGTTTGTCCCTTGCTTCGTGTTTGCGATCCATAAACCAGCAGAATCATTCTTTTTTTCTGCTGTTCCCACCAAATCTTGCCAATGCCCAACTTGATTGGGGAAATCTGAAATGTAAGAGGGTTGCTCAATCGTTTGGCTCGCTTCGTTTTCTTCTGCAAAAGTAAGAGTGGTTCCCATAAATCCACTCGTCAAAGCAGTAAACAGTCCGACCAGCATTACCCATATTTTCCTGTTTTTCATTCTTTCTCCTCCTAAAAAATTAACGTAAAACGCTTACATCCAAATTAGAGAAAAAGAGTGAAGAAAAATACTTTCTACACTCTCCGACTCTCTGAAAATCACTTAATATACTTTTTACGCCAAAATACCAAAGGCACTCAAAACAATCGATAAAATTAAAATAATCCAAATCACTCGTGTGGAATTTAATTTCTTTTGACCTAACATCCAATAAGTCAAAAGAACAAGTAAGATTGGAACTAAGGAAGGCAGAATCGCATCTAACGTATCTTGAATAACTAATTCGACCCCGTTCTTTTTATAAACAAAAGGAACTGTCGCCTTGATAACTGAAGGAATTAAGGCACCAATCACAGTCACACCAAGAACAGTTGCTGCATTCGTAAAGGCAGATAACTTGTCTTTTAAGGTCGTCACTAGTTTGACCCCTTGCTTATAACCAAGTGGTAAGAGCGCGGCCCGACCAAACAATAGTGCAATATTTGCAATAATCCAAATAACACAGCCCACCACCGAACCATTTTGAGCCAGTGTCCCTGCAACAGAGCCGAAAATCGTCCCCCAAATAACGTGGAATAAAGAGTCCCCAACGCCTGCCAAAGAACCCATCAGAGCTGTTTTTAGCGCAATAATTGTTTCTTTCGCTTTATAGCCATCTTGCTCTTCAATCGCAACATCAATCCCCATAATTAAATTCCCAAAAATAGCATTGGTGTTAAAAAATTGATTGTGTGTGCGCATCATATCTTGAAATTGTGCTTCATCATGACCATAGAATTTTTTTAAAACAGGTAAGATGCCGTATAAATATCCTGAACTCATCATACGTTCATAGTTCCAGTTTAATTGGCTTCCTAAAATATAACGCCAGCTAATTGCATTTAATTCTTTTTTTGTCAGTTTATGCTTACTCATCGCCGTCATATCCTCCTTCAAAATCACCATTTCCTGTTGTTGCTTGTGTCGTGCTTTTTGCCCCATCACGTTTAAATACAAGCATCGCTGCTACCATCCCAACTATCGAAACACCTAACATTGGAACTTTTAAATAAGCCGCTAAGAAAAAGCCTAATAGTAAATAGGGGATATATTGCTTCGTTGGCAAGTAACGTAATAAAATCCCTACACCGACAACAGGTAATACTCCTCCAGCTGTTTTTAAGCCCGTCATTAGCCATTCTGGCATGTTATCGGTAATCGTTGTTACTACAGCATCCCCCGCTAATAACATTAATAAAATCGGAATGGCACGAGACAGTCCCCACAGAACAGAACCAGATAAAACTAAGCGTGGAATCCGTTTTACTTGCATCTTATCAATCGCTTTATCGACACTATGAAGTAAAAAGACATTACAAAAACGGGCGACTACATCTAGTTGCAACATCAACAGAGAAACAGGAACAGCTAAACCAATGCCATACTCCGCTCCTTTTCCAGAGATTACAGCGAAAGCGGTTCCTAAAACAGCCCCTGTGAAATAATCAGGTACCGATGCTCCACCAAAAGCAGCAATTCCTAAACGCATTAATTGAAGAGTGCCGCCAACCATTAAACCAGTTTTTAAATCTCCCATAATCATTCCAGAAATCATTCCAGCAATAGCTGGTTGCGTCAACGTATTTGAAATAAGTGAGTCATTAATAGCAATAAACGCATAAATAGTAATTAAAATAATTTGATACGCTGCTAAATGCATTGAAATTTCCTCCTAAATTTAAAAATATTCTTTCTTAGTCTGACAGTTTTAGCCGCGTAATTTTTTCATAAAATCAACGACTGGATCGTTTGGAACTAATTGGGCTGTCACAGTGACGCCTTTTGAAGCGATTGTTTCAAAAATTTGTTCTTCTTCTGGTAAAACTTGAATACTTTTTGTTACTTCGCGTGCTCCTTCTTTGTAACTCATATTCCCAACATTTACAGTTTTGATAGGTCCTTGCGCTTCGATAAAGCGGAGCACATCTTTCGGATTTTTAAATAATAAAAATAAACGCTGTTTACCATATTTTCCTGATTGAATATTTTTAGCGGCAGCCTCTACTCCAAGAACAGATAAACGCATCGAAGAAGGCGCTGCCATTCTCAAAGATGATTTTTGTAAAGGATCTGTAGCCGCCTCATCATTGGCTACAATTATTCGCTGTGTACTAAGACTTGTCGACCAAATTCCCGCTACTTGTCCATGAATTAACCGTTCATCAATCCGTGTGTTTACAATATTTTCTTTTCCAGCATATTGACTATAGTTACTTAACTCTTTTTCTTTGCTGGCTTCTGAAATCTCTTGTTCTGCTTGATTCATCCCAGCTTTTACATCAACAATATTTTCTTGTGCTAAACAAACTAATTCTTTAATCGAAGCCTGTTGATTAACCACTGCTTCAATCACAACAGAGAGCGTCATCCCTGCAATAATTTCCACTCCGTCAACGTTCAAATAATTCTTAGTTGCCACGTTACATGGCGTTCCTCCTAGTAAATCAGCAATAATCAGTGTCGTACCGTTAAGGGCTTTCATTTTTTCATTTAGCTCTTTCTCAAATTGAAGATTGTCGCTATCTGGTCGTAATGAGACTGTATGCACGTGTTCTTGCCGACCAACGATCATTTCTAAGCTAACTTTGACGCCTTCAGCCATGCTACCATGACTAATTAGTACAATGTTTTCCACGAATTTCCCTCCCTAGATGTAGGTGACCCTACTTAACATGTTATGTTCTCTACGAACTTACTATAACACATACTAAGTTATCCGTAAACCTAATATCTTAATATATTGAATTTATTTTTTTGAATTCTTTAAATAAAAATTGTCTTTCCTCTTTTTCAAAGTGTTTGCTAAAGGCTAGTTAACATGTTATGCTTAATTCATTCGATTACTAGAATGGAGGCAATCGCATGTTACCTAAATATGAACAAATTAAACAAGACCTTTTACGTGAAATAAAAAATCATACCTTTATTCCTGGTGATAAATTTTATTCTGAAGCCGATATTAAACGAAAATATGCTGTTAGTTCTATCACAGCTGTCAAAGCACTGAATGAGCTGACCAGTGCAGGTTACTTGTATCGTATCCAAGGAAAAGGGACCTTTGTTTCGAAATCAAAAGTTTCTCAAAATGTAAAATTTTCTGATATCGAGTTGCATTCTTTAGACTCTGAAAAAGTTAAAGTCCTTTCAATTGAAGAAGATAATCAAGCCGAAATTTTAAAGGAATTAGGCTTACCAGCTAACGCTTCTTATTATAGAATCAAGCGTGTACGCTATTCTGAAGATACACCCTTTCTCGTACATATCACACATCTTCCCAAAAAGCTTGTTAAAGAGCCGCTCTCAAAGGACCTCACAGCTTATGCAAGTGTGTATGAACGAGTCCGTAAAGATTTTTCAGTAGACCTCTTCTCGTTGGCTTCTGTAGAAACAAATGAAATTGTCTTTCCCGAAGATGCTGAGTTATTGAACTTACTTCAATTAAGTTTTCGTGAACCCGCTGTTAAACAAGTTAAACATTCCTATCTCGCAGATGGTAGTGTTGCTGAATATATTATTAGTTATAAACATTGGAAATATTTCAAAACCAAAATAGAAGTAGAAGCCGAATAAATTTCAGCTTCTACTTCTATTTTTTTAATCTATGATTACTTGATTCGTAAATTTCAAGTACTCAATGTCAATTCCCTCTGTTTCAAAAATTACTACTTCATTTTGTCCTTGCTGTAAAAATTCTTTGGGACAATACAGCGAATGAATGGGTCCTATTTCCCAATAACGACCTAGATGATGACCATTGACCACAACGAATCCTTTGCCGTAGCCTCGACAGTCAATATACGTGTCTGCTAGCTGTTCTAATTCAAATGTTACTTGATAAAATGAAGGCTGCAATGGATTTTTTCCAGCTGTGTAATCAATCTTGGCTAATTGCTCTTGTGAAAAAGTTAAGGGATAGTGTTGATAGCCTTGGTGAAAATGAATGTCTTGCATCACTCCACCTCGAATTCCTTTACTTTGTGTCGGATTATTTAATTTAAAGCCATAATTAACGCGACCTAAATTTTCCACTAAGATATCTAACGCAAGTGTGTCTTTTTCAGTTTGCCCTGAAATCAGTAGCTCTTCTCCCACTGTCTCTTGATATTGGGTAGCAGCTAAATCTCCATCTACATAAATGTGTAAACGATCACTGGCCTCGACCACTTTTAGTTTATTTTCATGATGATAATTTTTTAAATCAAACGAATAAAGCAAGTAGCCATAGCCTGAGCCAGCTTCTTCCATACTTAATGGATACGCGGTGGTCTTCGGTGTCATCATTTGATCTTTTACTGCGAATAAGGATACGCTAGCAGTTACTGGAAAGCTTCCTAAATTCCCCAGTTTTTTCGTGCGTGGTTGTGCTTGCCAAACTTCTGGACATACTTCTTTAATTGCTTTTTGAACGGCATAATATTTTTCTGTTGGTTCTCCTGCTTCTGTTAATAAAGCATCATAATCATAGCTAGTGACTTGAGGTAAATCTTTTGCACCTCGCGCCGAACACCCGTTATAAAAGCCGAAATTTGTTCCTCCATGAAACATATAGAGATTTAAAGAACCCACTGTCAGCATATCTTTTACTTCCTTCGCCAAGTCGGTACCTTCTCGCTGAATCACTGGTTCGCCCCAACGATTGAACCACCCATCCCAGTATTCCATGCACATCAACGGCCATTTTTTACCATGACGAGTCATAAATTTTTTCAAAACGGCAGCATTTTCTTTCGAATGACTACCAAAATTTCCTGTCACAAAAACATCCTCTTCAATTAACGTCCCCGCATCCAAAACCTCTTCCCAAGCGCCATCAGATGTAAAAAGAGGAACCTCAATCCCCAGTTCTTCCATTATCTGCCTGGTTTGTCGCAAGTACGCTTTCTCCATGCCATAGGACCCATATTCATTTTCAACCTGCATCATGATCACTGGTCCACCTTGTGTTATCTGCAGCGGTGCTAGTTTAGGCAATAATACTTGAAAATAGTTACGAACTTTAGTCATAAAAATAGGATCTGTCGAACGTAATCGTACGCCTTTTTCTTTCAAAAGCCATGCTGGTAAGCCACCAAACTCCCATTCTGCACAAATATAAGCCGAAGGACGCAGAATAACTAGTAAATTCAGTTTTTCTGCCAAGCGGACAAATGCTTCAATGTTTTTCATTCCTTCAAAATCGTATACGCCTTCTTCTGGTTCATGAATATTCCAAGGAATGTAGGTTTCTACTGTATTAGCTCCTAAAGCTTTCAGATTATAGAGGCTATCTTCCCATTGTCTAGGTGTCATTCGAAAGTAATGAATCGCCCCGCTAATAATTTTTATTGGTTGTCCATTTAATAAAAAGTCTTCTTTAATCTCAAACGTTTGCATCATTTTTCCCCTTTACCAGTATCTTTGCCATGATGGTTTTGCTAAACGTATTAAGGCTTCCATGTAAAAATAATCGCCCCATAAGTTGGGTTCATCAATCCCTTTTCCTTCTGCATGTGCGTAAACACCATGGAGTAGCAGTCCTTCATTTTCGGAATCATTTTTCGTACGATAATATTCTCCTAATTGATAAATCATTCCTTTGGCAAGCTCTTTTGCTTGAGGAAAAGCCTGTAGTTTGTCTGCTTCCAATAAACCACATGTCGCAATTGCCAGTGCCGAGCTATCTTTGTCAGATGGCATTTGGTCATTAAAATCAAAATCCCAATAGGGAATTAAATCTGCTGGCAAATGAGCTAGAAAAACCTCCACTATTTGTGGATACATTTCTGGAAATGGTTGGGAATGGAGAAATGTTTCGTTTAGGGGAATCCCTAAAATTGCCCAACTTTGGCCTCGTGCCCAAATGGAAGTATCACTATGTCCTTGATGCGTAGCTCCATGTTTTGGTTTGCCTGTTTCTGGATCAAAATAATAGGTATGATAAGTTGTCGCATCGGATTTAATCACCGTTTTCATTAACGTATGATAGTGACGTGAGGCAATTTCCTCATAAACCCTATTTCCAGATAATTTAGTTGCTTCAAATAAAAGCGGTAAATTCATTAATGAGTCGATAATTAATCGATATTCTTTGGGATCACCATAATGGCCCCACGCTTGGATGAAGGAGCCATTTTCTTGGAATCGTGCTGACAATACTTCAGCGGCAGCTAGCACTTCTTGTTTACAGCGCTCATCACCGGTAATTTTATACCCAGCACCCGCCGATAGACTATATAAAAAACCAATGTCATGGTGGTCCAAAACAAAATGCTCCTCTAATCGTTGTTGAAAGCTGTCAATATTTTCCATTGCCAGTAAACGAAATTTTTCTTGGTGAGACCACTCATATGCCAGCCAAAGCATGCCTGTCCAAAAGCCATTGGTCCAATCATCGTTAGCTTTGAGACGATATCGACCATTCGTAGCACAAGCTGAAGGAAACTGTGTTCCGAAACGCTGCATATTTTTAGCAATTTTTGAAACGCATTCATTTAATTGCGTTTGAATCCATTCATCTGTGACATTTTCTCCTAGAGAGATCAGTCTTTGTTTATTTTCTTGACTACACATCTCCATCACTCCTTAACTTGTTAACATATTAACTTATTGTATTATAACGTAAAAGAAAATAAAAAGCGACCTTTCTTGATTATTTATCTTAAAAACAAGAGCGTGGGACAAAAATCACTTTGGATTTTTGCTCCACGCTCAAAAACTGATAAACGGCGGGAAAAGAACCAACTCCTTCGGAAATAAGCCGAAATTCTCCAAAAATCAAAGATCAATTTTCGGAAATTTCTTCTTATTTCTCGGAGCTAAACGGTTCTGTCCCGACCTCTTGTTATTTATTCCGACCGAATACTTCAATTTGGGTCAACGCTGGAAATGGAGAAGAGTCCAGCGCTTTTCGTAAGCATTTTAATGTCAAAGTTTGTGTTGTTTTCATTGGGAACTTTATTTCTTGAAAACAGGCGGTATTCGTTGTGGCAACTACTCGTTCCTCTCCATCTGAAAAAGCTAAAGTGACTTCCTCCCAATAGCTATCATGTGGGTAATCCGCCCGAAATAGCAAGCGGATCCAGTCCGTTTCTACAGGCCTGCCAAAGTCAATCGTTAACTGTGCCTCCTTTTGTTGGTTAATTCCCCAAGAAGCAAATGGATACGAGCCATGAGAAAGGTTACCAAACTTAGAATCAATAGCATTTTTCGCAAAGAAAACAGCATCGTCTCTCGTTTCAACGTTTGCATACGCATGGGGATAGGCTCCTGAATATTCTTTTTGGTCATGTGTATTCATAGAAAGATTTTGATAATTGTCTTTTTCAAACGTGTGCGCTTGTCGAACCATTATTTGGTGCCTTGCTGAATGAAAGGCCGTATCAACAAAAGCTTTTCGAGCAGATTCTTCTAATGGAATTTGATATTCCCAAACTTTTTCTTTCAAATAAATCAATGAAGGAGCCAAAGTTTCATCTAATTGAACCATCAAATAAGGGGTAGCCCCTGTATAAGTCACTACAATTTTATCGCCAACTTGATAAAGGTACTGTTTAATTGCTAATACCGCTAACGTGTCTCCCTCCGCCATGAATGGCGCTTCTGGCTTCTCGTGATCGATTCGGCCAGTAATAATCTGATTGTCTTTATTTTTCAATTCGATTTTTATCATTTTTTATTCCTCCCTTGTCACACCGCCTACCAAACAAATCAGGCGATGCGTTCCTATTGGTAGCTCTTTTTGCAAATAAGGTAAACTTGTTCTTGGGAAAAACAACGATGTATTGGGTTCAGGTTGAAGAATACCTGCGTGGTCATACCCTTCAATTGCAACTATTTGCGAACCCAATTCTCCTGAATCGACTCTAGCCCACTCTTTACCAAGTTCTTTTTCTGAAAATTTTCCAAGTAACGGTAGACTGAATCCTCCTTCGCGCACTTTTAATGGAACCGATGTCACTATTTCATGTACTCTAACATGCCATTCTCCAAAAGGATAAATGGTTGTTTCAATTTCTACTTCTTGAAAAGGTAGCCATTTATAATAAACTTGCTCCTCTGTTAAATAAAAATCATGAACTTTCCCTTTAACACGAAAATATTCACCATCACGAGAAACAGCCAGTACGTTATCAAAAGCCCCCTCCTCATAACACGTTTCAGCTTTGGGAACGCTAAAACCAAAGCGGCTAGAATAGACAAATTTACTATATTTAGCCGCAGCATGCGCTTGATTTTCAAGCCATAGTCCTGCAGGATAGCCGAGGACATGCGTTTTCATTTTAGGATGGATTAATAACATGTTTCCCTTTTCTATCAAACGCTTTTCTTCTCGTTTTATCGCCAGCGGTTCAGCACGCCAAAACGGATGGTCTTGATCCACTGCGAGCAACAAAAATGTTTTAAAAGCCCAATACGGAGAGCCTGGTGCATTATAACCTTCTGCCATTACTAAATTTTCGTAATGATAGCCAATGGACAACCGACCATCATAAGTGAAAATAGTCTGTTGCATCCAACAGTGTAAATGTTTTGCTAACAGCGTTTTTATTTGTCCCCAAGGTAACGCCTCTACTTCTGCAAATATCAAAGCTGCGAAAAACGCTCCTTGAGCAAACCGATACGTTTGACTACGTCCGTAAGGTAACGCTTCGCCCTCCTCATCAAAATAGTACAGATAGTCCTGCGCGAACATAACGGCTCGTTCTGTAAAACGTTTCGCACGAACAGGATCTCTTTCTCGCATAAATTTGACATAAATCAAACTATAATAATGAAAAGCAAACGAAATATAATAATCTCTTTGCGTAGTTTTACCATCCATATACCAACCATCACCTAAATACATGCGTTCAATCAACGCCAATTCTTCCTCTAGTTCCGTTTGGTTAATCACTTGTCCACATCCCTCGAGTGCTAAACGAATGAGCACTTTGAAAAACGTCCAATTATTTTTAGGAATTTTACAACCAAGTGCCTTATTTAACCAAACCATGATATTTTCTTGCTGTTTCTCAGAAAAACAGGACCAAAAATATGTCTTATGAAGCAATAAAGTTAAAGATAATGCTGCTGCTTCCACAATATATTGATCATAATCAACAATATCGCCCCAATAGTCTGGGGATGACGGATCAGTTCCTGCGATTAATTTTTCCACATAAGCATCTCTTAAAACATCATCTTTACAAGTAACCCAATACGGTCCAATTCCCCATAATGGTCGAATGAGCGCTTCCATTTCAGCATGTTGCTGATCATAGACAGCACCACTGGACCCAAAATTTACGCCAGGTTTTTCTGATGTTAAAATAGCCGTTTTTAAAGGTGTCATGATTGTTTCAAAAGCTTCCAAATATGCTTCTCTGGTCAAAAAAAGATTACTTTTTAACGATTCCATGCTTTTCGCCCCCATTAGTTTAATTCAAAGAATAACAAGGGCACTTATTTTTTTCAACTATCGTTTAATGAATAAAACGGCGTATTATGAGAGCAGCATTTCACCTTCCCCAAACTTAACATATTAATTTTTTCTTTATTTTTGTTGAACCTTGAGCTATTCACTTTATCCAACAAAACTTCCATTATCAAAAATGAATAATAAATGAAAAATAAGCAGTCTAACGCAGGAAATTCTCATAATAAATATTTTAAAAAAAAAGAGTCTATGACAAAAATCCAAAGAGATTTTTGTCATAGACTTAAAATATGAGAGAAAAGACATCAAAAGTAATGGTTTGATCAACCTTCACAAGTTTTATGATGCTTTTCAAGATATCATTTTGATACAATTTTACGCCTTGCGGTTTACAATAAAAGAGTAAATAGCGATACAGATAATCGCTCCTAGCAACGCTGAGATAATCGGAAAACCGCCGATGACTGGTCCTAAAGAAGGCAACAAGAGTGATGCTACCCAACTCCCTAAAAAGCCCACGATAATATTTCCAATAATGCCACCTGGCACGTCTTTTCCTAAAATTGCGCCAGCAATTGCGCCAATAATTCCTCCGACAATTAATGCCCATAGAAAGCTAAACATTTGAAAAACCTACCTTTCATAGTTGATTTTTTTAGTTAATTTTCCTACTTTAAGGATAAAACAGAAAGCAGACTTTTTCAAAAGATAGGACTTTTCAGAAGTCAATTTATTCTTCTACATAAGCTAAACGATAGGATACTGTGCGACCAAAAGAAAATACTTGCAAACCTTGTAAGCGATCTGATTTCAAGTAACCAATGGCTCCTTGGAATAAGGGTAAAACACCGGCATCTTTTTCAATTAATGTTTTTTCTAAACTTAGTAATTCATTCCAGCGTTTTTCAGGTTCATTGGCGTAATCTTTTCTAACTTTTTGGAGACCCGCATCATACGCCGAATCGTTATAACCAGAAGTATTTAAGCCACTTTTCGAGTCATAAAATTCTAAAAAATTAATGGGATCAGCATAGTCAGGTGTCCATGTTCCAAAGGCTAAATCGTAATTACCTGCTGTTTGTAAATCCAAACGATTTTGCAAAGGCAATGATTTTAATTTGATTGTTAAACCTGGTAAATTTTGTTGCAATTGCCCTTGAACAAATTCAATGGTTTTCTTGGCAATCGCTGAGTCCGCTGAGATTAGTTCCAATTCAATTTTATCTTTGCCCAACTCTTCTTTCGCTTTGGTCCAGTTAGCTTGGGCTTCTTTAATATTATATGGTAATAAATCACCATTTTCTTTGCGGAAATCTTCACCTGTATCTGGATTTTTTGCAAAATTAGCTGGTACAAAACCATTTAAAGCTGTCGAGCCATCTCCTAAAATTTCTTTTGCAAAAGTTTCTTTATCAATCGCTTGTAAAAAAGCTTTTCGAACATGTTCGTTGCCGGTGATTTCACGGCGATGATTGGGGCTTAAATAACCCACCATGGCTTTAGGTACAAAATGCGCTTGTTTTGACTCTTTATACTGAAGTGCATAAGTATCTGCTAAAACAGTGTAATCTAAGTCGCCATTATCAAAAAGATTGGCTCCTGTGCCAATTTCTTTCACTACTTGAACATCAATTTCATTCAATTTTACGTGTTCTTTATCCCAATAATGATCATTCTTCTTCAATTTCCAAGTTTCGGAATTGCCATCCCAACCTGAAATTACAAATGGTCCATTGCCAACAAAATTATCTGCAGAAGTCCCATAGGCAGTACCTTTTTCTTTGGCAAAGGCTTCATTTTTAGGCATAAAAGGTGTTCCAACTAAGACTTGGGCTAAATAAGGAATTGGATTTTCCAATGTTAGTTCTAGTGTCTGGTCATCGATTGCTTTGACACCAAATTCTTCCATCGTGGCTTGTCCTTCCCGCACCGCACGCCCATTTTTAAAAATATCCATTTGATTACTGCTACTTGAACCGTATGCTGGATCGACCACGTTTCTAAACGCAACTACAAAATCCCCTGCTTTAACTGGATCCCCGTTTGTCCATTTTGCCTCTCGTAACTTGAATGTATAGACTAACCCGTCTTCACTAACTTGTGGCTCTGCTTTCGCCATAGCTAGCTCAGGATCTCCGTTTTTATCTTGTCGATACAAGCCTTCAACTACTTGACCAATCATATCGGAACTATAGACATCTGTATAATGAGCGCTGTCTAATGTCGAGAGTTCACCACCAGATGCGACGTTAATTTTCTGTGTAGCTGCTTCATTCGAGGTCGTTTTCGAACCGCCACTTCCACATGCTGCTAAAACCAAGCCTAGTGCAACAAGTCCGATTAACCACTTTTTCTGTTTCATACCAAAACTCCTCCTTCTGTTCAAACAACTTACCTACATTTTACATGATTTTCCATACATTTGTCCTTTTTCAGCACTTACTTTTTGAAAGAAAAATATTTTTTTAAGAATAAGAGTTGACAGATATTTTTTCTGGTGGTACAGTATTGAAAAACAGAGAACAGAAGAGTAACTGTTTCCTTTAGTGAAGAGAGTCTTTGGTTGGTGGAAAAAGACGTAAAGAAACAGTGAACCACATCTGGGAGTTGACTTTTTGAACCCTTAGTAGGAAAGTCCGGGACCACTCGTTAACAGGCGAAGTTATGAACTTCATAAGGTTCGTGTTGCGAAACACGAATAAACTAAGGTGGAACCACGATAATTGATTATTCGTCCTTTGGCTAGTCAGCCAAAGGACTTTTTTGTTTTTTAGATGCGCTTTTCAAACTGAGAGAATGCCTTAACCGCTCCTGTCTGTTGTCCCCTTTTCTATGTGCTCAATGGGATACGCTAGAAAAGCAACAGGTTTTCTGTTCCGTTCGAACAATTTCATACTTACAATCAAGGCTTAGGACATAGTAATTTAGCTCTTCCTTTACAGAGACTTTTTCATTGGCTGAAAGAAAAAGATGGATTCTTCTTTACTCACACCTAAAAGATGTTTTTCTGAATCCTTTAGTAAGAAAAACCGGTGACTCTATCGTTAACAGAGAGTAGTTGTCAACGCAACTACATAAGGCTTATCTTGTGAAAGATAAGTAAATTGAGGTGGCACCACGAATGCGATTCGTCCTCTTGGCTCACAGCCAAGAGGCTTTTTTGTTTTTTAATAAAAATTGTTGGAGGAAAAAATGATGGATTATATTTTAGAAATTTTACCTGCTTTAGTTAGCGGAGCTGGCATGACACTGAAAGTCTTTTTCTTTACGCTCCTTGGCTCGATTCCACTGGGGATTATCATTGCCTTTATTTTACAAAGTTCGTTTAAACCTTTACGTTACTTAATTAACCTCTACATTTGGTTAATGCGCGGCACTCCGCTATTGTTACAATTAATTTTTGTTTTTTACGGCTTACCATTAATTGGTATTGTCTTTGAACGTTACGATGCGGCCTTATTCGCATTTATTTTAAATTATGCTGCGTACTTTGCTGAAATTTTCCGCGGGGGGATTCAAGCAATTCCCCAAGGTCAATATGAAGCTGCTAAGGTTTTACGTTTAACACGTTTTCAAACAGTCACTCGGATTATTTTGCCACAAGTTGTTAAAATCGTGCTGCCTTCCGTAGGAAATGAAATTATCAATTTGGTCAAGGATACTTCTCTTATTTATGTTCTTGGCTTAGGCGATCTTTTACGTGCTGGTAAAATTGCGATGAGCCGCGATGTTACATTAGTGCCATTAGCTTTAGTGGGAGTGATTTATTTACTCTTTACGGCAATTTTGACTGTTGCTTCTAAGAAAATTGAAAAATTCTATCAATATTATAAATAGGAGGACTCTACCATGTTAACTATTAAAAATTTAACCAAACATTTTGACAACCGGACCATTATTGATCACTTAAATTTAGAAATTCCAGATGGTAAAATTTTAACGATTGTTGGTCCTTCAGGCGGCGGAAAAACCACTTTACTTCGTTGTTTGGCTGGTTTAGAAACCATTGATTCTGGTGAGCTTTTGTTGGATGGTGTTCCTTTCAATCCTGCTGAAATGGACAATGCCGATCAAGTGGTTGGGGTCGTTTTCCAGGATTTCCAACTTTTCCCTCACTTATCAGTTTTAGAAAATATTACCTTAGCACCTACATTAGTACTAAAAGAAGAAAAAGCAAAAAGTCAGCAAGAAGCTTTAGAATTACTGGAAAAATTGGGCTTGGCTGGTAAAGAAAAACTCTATCCATATCAACTTTCTGGTGGACAAAAACAACGAGTTGCACTTGCTCGTGCCTTAGCAATGAAGCCAAAAGTTCTTGGGTACGATGAACCAACGAGCGCGCTAGATCCAGCTTTACGCCAACAAGTGGAAGAAGTTATTTTAGATTTACGGAAACAAGGCATGACACAGATTGTCGTGACCCACGATATGGCTTTCGCTGAAAAAATTGCAGACAACCTTTTGACGGTTGCCCCCGTCCAATAGAAAGGAGTTTATGATGAAAAAGAAATATTCTTTAGCCTTGCTGGTTATCTGTTGTAGTTTACTCCTATTTGCAGGTTGTGGTAAAAGAAAAAGCAACGAAGATCAATGGACACGGATTAACGAAGAAAAACGGATTATTATTGGCTTAGATGACTCCTTTGTGCCCATGGGTTTTCAAGATAAATCAGGCAAAATTGTCGGCTTTGATGTCGACTTAGCCAAAGCGGTTTTTAAACTTTATGGCATTTCCGTTGACTTCCAACCGATTGATTGGTCTATGAAAGAAACAGAATTACAAAATCAAACCATTGATCTTATTTGGAATGGCTACACTAAAACGAGCGAGCGGGCCGAAAAAGTTCAATTCACACAACCTTACATGACGAACGATCAAGTACTTGTTTCTTTAAAAGAAAAAAACATTGCAACAGCGAGCGACATGCAAGGCAAAATTTTAGGGGTTCAAAACGGCTCTTCTGGCTATGATGGCTTCGAAAGTCAGCCCGACGTTTTGAAAAAATTTGTTAAAGACCAAACGCCTATTTTATATGACGGCTTTAATGAAGCTTTCTTAGATTTAAAATCTGGCCGAATTGATGGGCTCCTAATTGATCGCGTCTACGCCAACTACTATCTTTCCCACGAAGATAATTTAAAAAACTATACTATTTCTCATGTCGGCTATGACAATGAAGATTTTGCTGTGGGCGTCCGCAAATCAGACAATCAATTAGTCCAAAAAATCAATACTGCCTTTGAAACGTTACGAAAAGATGGCACCCTTAGTAAAATTTCTCAAAAATGGTTTGGAGAGGACGTTACAAATAACACAAAAATAAACTAAATAACGAATAAAAAGGTGTACTGCTGACTTAGTACACCTTTTTATTTGAATCAAATTCTTAGCAAATTCTAACTTATGAAGAACTTTTATTTTTGCTACACTAGTAAAAGTCGAGAGAATTTGTCCTTTTCTGCCTAGAACAATCATTACTCTCAATAAATGAAAGGAGAAAAAAATGCCTACTAATAAAAAAGAAGGAATGCTTTTTACTACGTTAATGTGCTTTCTGATGTTTTTCGGAATGAGCACCTATAATTTATCATTGCATGGAGAATTTTCATTGTACGCCTTATCAAAAGGTTTGCTTCCTGGATTTATCGTTGCTTTTATTTTAGACGTTTTCATCGTTGGTGTCTTAGCTAAGAAAATCGCTTTTTCTTTACCCTTTAATAAAGAAAAACGGCTATTACTTATTTTGACCATTTCGAGTTTCATGATTATCGGCATGGTGACTTGTATGTCTTTATTTGGCTTATTAATGGAAGGCCAGACGTTGTCACTAAGTGCGTATTTCCAAGCTTGGGGCCTGAACTTTATTGTTGCCCTTCCTTATCAATTGCTGATTGTCGGTCCCTTTTCACGTATGATCTTAACCAATTACCAACAACGACAAACTTAGAAAATAGATTTCTTATCTAAGTTTTAACAGTTGCCTAAAAAAAAGTTAACCTTTTTGATTTATCTTAGTGATAGTTCATTAAAGGAGGAACTGAAGTTGAAAAAATATCGTATTAGCTTATTTCTTGGCTTGATTAGTCTTTTATTATTTATGATCTCTATTTTAGTTGGATCAACATTATCTAGCGATGGACTTTTAAAAGAACCCGCCTTTTTCTGTACGCCGCTTGGTTACTTTTTTCTCTTCATCGCCTTGCTTTCGGTTATAACAATCACATGTAAAGAACATATGAATCAAAAAGGTAAAACAAAACAACCTTAAAAAGAGCCTGACGTTTTGATACGTCCGGCTCTTTTTTTAATAAAAACATATAACTTAATTTGCAACAATATTTACTAATTTATCTGGAACAGCAATCACTTTGCGCACTGTTTTTCCTTCAATAAATTCTTTAACAGCTTCATGGTTCATTGCAATTTGTTCTAATTCTTCTTTGCTTAACCCACGAGCGACATTTTGTTTGCCACGTAATTTTCCGTTCACTTGGAAAACTACTTCCACTTCATCTTCTACTAAGGCTGCTTCATCATAGGTTGGCCAAGGGACATAAGTTAAACTTTCCTCGTTACCTAAAATTTGCCATAGTTCTTCACCAATATGTGGCGCGATTGGCGCAAGTAATTGGACAAATCCTTCCACATATTCATAAGGTAAGGCATCCACTTTATTGGCTTCATTCACAAAAACCATTAATTGAGAAATCGCTGTATTAAAGTGCAAGTTTGCCATATCTTCTGTCACTTTTTTAACCGTTTGGTGATAAACTTTCGTTAAACGGCCATCATTAATTGTGGTAATTCGGTCACGCATTTTGCCTTCTTCATCAACAATCAGACGCCAAACGCGATCTAAGAATTTACGACTTCCTTCTAAGCCATTTTCATTCCAAGCAATGGAAGCATCTAATGGGCCCATGAACATTTCATAAAGACGTAATGTATCCGCACCATATTTAGCCACCACATCATCGGGATTTACAACATTGCCACGTGATTTAGACATTTTTTCGTTGTTTTCTCCTAAAATCATACCTTGGTTGTATAATTTTTGGAAAGGTTCTTTGGTAGGAACCACACCAATATCATATAAGAATTTATGCCAAAAACGAGCATAAAGTAAATGCAACACCGCATGTTCGGCACCACCAATATAGATATCAACTGGTAACCAACGTTTTAATTTTTCAAAATCAGCAATTTCATTTTTATTATGAGGATCAATGAATCGTAAGTAATACCAAGAGCTTCCAGCCCATTGTGGCATAGTATTCGTTTCACGTTTTCCCTTCATACCAGTTTCAGGGTCGACGACATTGACCCATTCATCAATGTTTGCTAATGGCGATTCCCCAGTTCCACTTGGGCGAATATCCGATGTTACTGGTAAACGTAGAGGTAACTCAGATTCAGGAACCGTTGTGGTTGTTCCATCTTCCCAATGGATTACAGGAATTGGTTCACCCCAGTAGCGTTGACGAGAGAATAACCAGTCACGTAAACGATAAGATACTTCTTTTTTCCCTACGTGATTTTCTTCTAGCCACTCATTCATTTTAGCGATGGCTTCTGCTTTGTTTAATCCATTTAAGAAATCAGAATTGATATGCGGTCCATCCCCTGTATAGGCTTCTGTTGTAATGTCGCCACCTGCGATTACTGGTAGGATATCAATGCCAAATGTTTTCGCAAATTCGTAATCCCGTTCATCATGCGCTGGGACCGCCATGATTGCGCCTGTGCCATAGCTTGCTAAAACATAATCGCCAATCCAAATTGGAATTTCTTGGCCATTGACTGGATTTATCGCATACGCACCTGTGAAAACACCTGTTTTTTCTTTTGCTAAATCCGTTCTATTTAAATCAGATTTTTTTGAGGTTTCTTCAATATATGCTTCTACAGCTGCTGTTTGTTCAGGTGTCGTAATTTTTTTCACTAGTTCTAGTTCAGGAGCTAGAACAGTATAGGTTGCACCAAACAAGGTATCAGGACGGGTTGTAAACACCGTGAAACTTTCTTCTGTGCCAGCGACTTTAAAGGTCACATTGGCTCCTTCAGAACGTCCAATCCAATTTCGTTGCATATCTTTAATACTTTCTGGCCAATCAACAAGCTCTAAATCTTCTAATAAGCGATCTGCATAAGCAGTAATTTTCAGCATCCATTGACGCATTGGTCGGCGAACCACATCATAACCGCCACGTTCACTTTTTCCATCAATGACTTCTTCATTTGAAATAACAGTTCCTAGTTCAGGTACCCAGTTAACCGCAACTTCTGCTTCATAAGCTAACCCTTTTTCATATAATTTTGTAAATATCCATTGTGTCCATTTGTAATATTCAGGATCAGTGGTATTAATTTCACGATTCCAATCATAGCTGAATCCTAGTGAATTAATTTGGCGACGGAATGTTTCGATATTTTTCTTAGTAAATTCAGCTGGGTCATTTCCTGTATCTAACGCATATTGCTCTGCTGGCAAACCAAACGCATCCCAGCCCATTGGATGCAACACATTATAGCCTTGCGCACGTTTCATACGTGAAAGAATATCGGTTGCTGTATAGCCTTCCGGGTGACCTACGTGTAAGCCTTGTCCAGATGGATAAGGAAACATATCTAGTGCATAAAATTTTTCTTTATTTGGGTCGTCCAATGTATTGAAACAATTGTTCTTAGCCCAATATTTTTGCCATTTTTTCTCAATTTCTTTGTGATTGTAGCTCATGTTATTCCTCCTAGTAATATAAAATTTTTCATTCTTAAAATTTGCCACCTGCAGCCATTGTCACT
The DNA here is from genome assembly GCF_050532945.1 of Enterococcus sp. DIV2467a. Classification (NCBI taxonomy): domain Bacteria; kingdom Bacillati; phylum Bacillota; class Bacilli; order Lactobacillales; family Enterococcaceae; genus Enterococcus; species Enterococcus sp. DIV2467a. The sequence continues at coordinate 2,327,487 of NZ_CP172896.1, forward strand.
ATTCTGACTTAAACTAGCCACTTAGTGATAAAAAAAAGTCCTATAGGAAAAATTCCTATAGGACGTGAACATACAAATGCAACGTGGTACCACCTAAATTCGTCAAAGAAACGGTCAGTCACCGTCACCTTAACCTCAAACGTCTTAACGATCGTCACCGACTTTTCCTACTTGGTTTGTTCAAAAAAGTAACTTAAAGGCGAGTTCAAAAGCTTCTGTACGTATTTCCACCAGCCATACGCTCTCTATCACATGGTTCTTTCTACTATTCCTTCTCATTGTTTTTTTCTATTATAAGACTCATGTTACCAAAGATAGCTATTTTTTTCAATCTTAAATTAACCAACTTTTAAAGTTTGACCAATATAAATTGTATCCCCGCTTAAGCCATTTAATTGTTTGATTTTTTGGATGCTGATTCCGTATTGCATTGATAAGCCCCAAAGTGAATCACCGCTTTTAACTGTATGGCGTTTGCCTGATGCACTATTTGTTGAAGAAGCATTGCCACCTGCAGAAGCGCCTTTTTTCACGATGATTGTTTGACCAGCAAAAATTAAATCGCCTTTGATCCCGTTCCATGAACGTAGATTAGCAACACTCACGCCAAACTGTGCAGAAATTTTATTCAACGTATCGCCTGATTTAATCGTGTAGGATGTTGTCGCACCGCCACCATTATTCGTAGGCTTGTTCGTATTCGTTGAACCTGAGTTGGCGCCTTTTTTCACGATAATCTTTTGACCAGCAAAAATCAAACTACCGCTGATGTTATTCCAGGCTTGTAAGTTAGCCACACTAACACCGAATTGTGCAGAAATTTTGTTCAAGGTATCGCCTGATTTAATCGTGTAGTACGTATTCGTTCCTGATTGATTATTGTTAGAACCACCATTGCTTGAGCCGCCGGTGTTACCTGAAGTACCTTTTTTCACAATAATTTTTTGACCAGCGAAGATTAAGTCGCCAGAAATGCCATTCCATGAGCGTAAATTAGCAACACTCACGCCATATTGCGCGGCAATTTTGTTCAAGGTATCGCCTGATTTAATTGTGTAGTACGTATTCGTTCCTGATTGATTATTGTTAGAGCCACCGTTGTTTGAGCTACCAGTGTTACCTGAAGTACCTTTTTTCACGATGAGTTTTTGACCAACGAAAATTAAATCGCCAGAGATGCCATTCCATGAGCGTAAATTAGCAACGCTCACGCCATATTGGGCGGCAATTTTATTCAAGGTATCCCCTGATTTTACAGTATAGTACGTGTTCGTTCCTGATTGATTATTGTTAGAACCACCGCTGCCTGAGCCACCAGTGTTACCTGAAGCACCTTTTTTCACGATAAGTTTTTGACCAACGAAAATTAAATCGCCAGAGATGCCGTTCCATGAGCGTAAATTAGCAACGCTCACACCATATTGCGCGGCAATTTTATTCAAGGTATCTCCTGATTTTACAGTATAGTACGTGTTCGTTCCTGATTGATTGTTCGAGCCGCCTGTTCCTGGATTAACTGTTCCGCCCCCAGTATTTCCACCAGAAGATGGTGTATCATATTGAGTTAAGTTATATGCGGTAATGACATTATTTAATTTAGCATTGTAGCTAGGATCTGTCGCATAACGACCTGTTAACCAAGCAGTTGCATCGCGGTACGAACTTGTATTGCTTTTCCAAGCCCCAGCATAATAGTAAACGCCCGCTTGGAAAGAAGTTGTTTTTAGCACGTGCGCATTATCTTGGAATGATTCCATGTAAGAAGGATATTTACGGAAAGGTTCTTTTTTCACTAACCATTTGCCGTTTAAATATTCCCATGTATCCATATAGACAGATTGTCCATTGTAGCTGCCTTTAATCCCAAATAAGTTATAGTTTGGTGCCTTAGATAGCGTACTTGCTCCCCAACCACTTTCAACGATTGCTTGAGCCATCATCACTGATGCATATAAATCATTGGCTTGCGCAATAGGTTGTGCACAACGTGCTAACTCGGCAATAAATTCTGAAGGACTTTGCGTCGGTGATAACGCTGAAAAAGTTTGCGCAGAAGCTACTCTAGCTTCTGGTACTTTTACTTCATCATCGGGTGTAACCGCAGGCGCTGCTTCAGACTCGGTTGTTGAAGGAGCTACTGGCGTGATTTCTGCTACTGAAGAATCAGTCGTTCCTGATTCCACAGGTGTAGTTGAATCAACTGTTGGTTGCTCGGTACTTGGTGTTGTTGGTGTTTCTTTTGATGATTCAGTTGTCGATTCAGTCGTTGTTGACGAATCCGTTGTCGGTTGTTCCGTAGTTCCTGGCGTAGTTTCTGTTGTTGGTGTCTCTACTAAGCCAGTTTCCGTAGTAGGTGCTTGGGCAACTTCCGCATTTGTTGGCTGCTCTTCTGTTGCCTCAGCAGTCACTGGTAGTAACGCAACGGGCGTTCCTACAGATGAAACAATTAACGCCGAGCTGAATAAAGTAGTGCTTTTCTTCCATTGTACTGGCGTTTTCTTTCTTTGTTGTGCTTTCCTTCTTTCGATACGTGACATTGATTCTTTCTTCATTGATACGTCCCCAACTTTCCTTTTTTAACTTATATGTAAATGTAATTTTTTAGTTTTGTTATTATAACAAGTATACCTTTTTTTCTAGCGAATTAAAAACACTTCAACAAAATTTCATATTACTGTAACTAGATTGTAAAGAAGTAATGTTTTTTAACATGGATTTCCTCTCTTGTTACTACTCGGAAAAAAACTGCGACTTTAGTTGTAGATGCTTCTTTACCTTAGTCTGATTTTTTTAATTCCTCTTGTTATTCGCTCAAAAAGAAATTATAGTTTAAGATGAGAAATGAATCGTGTAGAAAGAGGGAGCGGAATGAATAAAGAACATTTTATTATTGAGCTGAAAATTTATTTAAAAGCATTAAATCCAAAAGATCAAGCTATTATTCTTGCGAAATACAAGGCGTTATTTGATGCTCGTGTTGCGGAAGGCGAAACAGAAGAAAAAGTGGCAAAATCATTGGGGAAACCACGGGTTATCGCAGAAGAAATTTTAAAAGAACAAGGCATCGAATTGACGGAACGAAAAATTGAAAATAATGGCTGGCAAGAAATTCCAGCGGCTACACCTGCTTATGATCATCCCTATGAAGAAGAATCTGAATTTTACTATGATAATGATTCTCCATACTATCAACGACCACAGCATCGGCCGCTAACCCGATTTTTCCAAGTGCTTGGTATTTTCTGTTTAAATTTTTTCTTCATGTTTTGGGTTATTTTAGGGATTGCCTTAATGTACGTCGGTTGTGGCATTGCCGGAGCTGCAACTTTATTTTCACCAATTTATGGTATTTATAGTGTTATTACCCAAGCAAATGCCGCTTCCTTTTTCCAATTATCTATGAGTCTCTTTTTATTTGGTGCATCAATCATTGGTTGGTTACTTTTTCTACCAATTTTAAAATTTTCAGCACATGTCTTTAAGCGTTATTTCCAATGGAACATTGCTGTTTTACGAGGTGATATCTAATGAAAAAAACAACAGGGATTCTCTTATCCATTGCTGTCTTAGCGATGCTAATTGGTGGATCTGGCGCCGTCTATTTTTACAAACAAGCGGAAAAATCAGTCACGCCGCTAAAAGAAAGTTATACACTAAAAAATAAACAAGCAGGCGAAGAACTTCACTTATCCTTAAAAGGCAAAGGCCCTTATACCATTTATAAAACTGATAGTAACAACATGGGATTACGATCACCGAATAATGCCTTTTATTCAAAAGCTGAAGGCACCTTAGATGTCAAAGAAGAAAAAAATAAAATAACAGCAACCATCAATACCACTCGTACACAAAACCAACCCGAATTGTCATTCTTTAATATTGGTATTTTTAGTGACTTCACACCGAACGTGAGTGTCCAGATTCCTAATAATGTGAAAAAGTTAGTAATTGATGGCTCAACCCATTCACAAGTTTCATTGAATGCTTTTAACGTAGACGAATTAACAACTAATCTACCAAATTCTTATGTTAGTCTATCGGGTGTTAAAGCCAAAAAAATGACGCTTAACTCTTCAGATGGTATCTACCTTTCAGCGGATACTTCCGCTAAAAAAGCAACAGTTGAAACCACTGACGGCGATATAACGTTGGATTCAGCCTATTTCGATGAAATCAAAAATACTACTACTTCTGGTGATATTCGAGTGCAAAATGCTCGTGGAAACATCCAAGCAACAACGACAGATGGCGATATTAGCGTCTATGATTTCAAAGGAGAAGCTAACTTTTCAAGTGAAAATGGTGATTTTTCTTTAGACATGCCTGCTGTGCCTAAAAAATTAACTGTCGCTCTTGTCCATGGAGATATTTATGTAAATTCTGGAGAAATTTTGCGTAACATTTCAATCAAAGGGGAATCAAAATTAGGCGATGTTCAACTTTTAAACAAAGAGCGAACATCTTATAAGAATGGTCGTGCGGATACAGAGTTTAACCTTTCTAGCGAATTCGGCGATATTACCGTTGATACTCCTGATGATGATAATCAATAAACATGCGCCATTTAAAAAAGTTCTAGCACCACAATGAGAGATTGTGCTGCCAGAACTTTTTTAATATCTGTATCCCCTCTAATCAGGCAATGAAATTATCTTTTAATTTTTTACCCTTTTGATGGTATAATACGGATTGTTGCGATTAAATTTTGAAAGGATTTTTTATGAAAAACAAACTTTATTATCAATTTGCAGGTAGTTGTTTTCTTTTAGTATTTATGTTTTTAGGCTATGTTGTTCGTTTTTATCCAACCTGGCTCAAAGGCTTTGATCAAACGATTACTTCTTTTGTTCGTCGTCCTTTTCCACAGCTAAATAACTTTTTTATTTGGTACACCAAATTTGCCAATTCATTGACGATTATCATCTTAGCAATCGTTGTCATTGCTCTGTTTATTGTTTGGAAATATTATGCTGAAGCATTATGGCTCTTTATTAATACTGCCTTAATTGCTGGCGTAGGTAATTCTTTATTAAAATTATTCTTTATGCGCCAACGTCCTACTTTGGAGCATTTAGTAACTGAACATACGTATAGTTTTCCTAGCGGACATGCTGTAGGAAGTACCTTGTTCTACGGCACTATTTTATTGATTCTGCCAATTTTCATTAAAAATAAAACGGTCCGCCTTTGTGTGCAAATTTTACTAGGTATTGGGATTTTCATGATTGGGGTTAGTCGAATCTATTTAGGTGTCCATTTCCCTAGCGATATCTTAGGTGGTTTTTGTCTTGGTTTAGCTTGGTTGTTATTAAGTTACCCTATTTATTTAGAAAAACGCTTTGTTTGGCGATTTCAAAGCAAACAACGCTAGAAAGAAGTCTTGATTATGCAAATTTTTCCTTATTCAGATGATCCAAATAAACGCTATCACACTTGGAACTATGCACTTCGTCAACAGTTTGGTGAAAAGATTTTTAAAGTGCCAATTGATGGTGGCTTTGATTGCCCCAATCGTGATGGGACGGTTGCCAAAGGTGGTTGTACGTTCTGTAGTGTTTCTGGCTCAGGCGACATGATTGTTGCACCTAGCGATCCCCTGCCGCTTCAATTTCAAAAAGAAATCCAATTGATGCATCAAAAATGGCCAACTGTCGATCAATACATTGTTTACTTCCAAAATTTCACCAATACACATGCGCCTGTTGACGTTATTCGTCATCGGTTTGAACAAGTAGTCAATGAAAAAGGTGTCGTTGGTTTATCCATTGGTACCCGTCCTGATTGTTTGCCTGATGAGGTAGTGAACTATTTAGCTGAATTAAATGAACGCTTTTATTTATGGGTAGAGTTGGGTTTGCAAACCACGTTTGAGGAAACTAGCGCTGCCATTAATCGCGCTCATGATTATCAAACATATCTAGATGGTGTGGCTAAATTACGGAAACACGGGATTCGGGTCTGTACACATTTAATTAACGGGCTACCTGGGGAAACACCTGCCATGATGCGCGAAAATGTGCGGCGAACTATTCAGGATTCAGATATCCAAGGGATTAAACTGCACTTACTTCATTTAATGACAAATACCAAAATGATGCGGGATTATAATGAAGGACGCTTACAATTGATGAGCAAAGAAGCCTATGTTTCAGTGATTTGTGATCAGTTAGAAATGATTCCACCCGAAATTGTTATTCATCGCTTGACAGGCGATGCTCCCTTTGAAACAATTATCGGACCGATGTGGAGTTTGAAAAAATGGGAAGTCCTCAATGCGATTGATGCGGAAATGAAACGCCGCAACAGTTATCAAGGAAAATATACTGTCATTTCAGGAAAGGAAGTTTTCAATTAATGCTACAAACAGCCCTACATTTTAGTCACCAACTTTTAAAAGAAGTGGTGGAACCTGGCGACTTCGTCATTGATGCAACAATGGGAAATGGTCATGATACAGCATTCTTAGCAGAGCTGGTTGGCCCTTCTGGTGAAGTTTTCGCCTTTGATATCCAAAAAGAAGCGTTGATCAATACAGAACAAAAGTTAACAGAACTTAATTTACTCCCACAAACTACGTTATTTCCATTAGGACATGAACATCTTCATGCTGTCCTAGATGAAGAAACAGAAATCACTGCCGCTATTTTTAACTTAGGCTATTTACCTAAAAGTAATAAGGAAATTATTACAAAACCCGCTACGACTAAACAGGCGTTAGATGGGTTACTGCCTCATTTGGTAAAAGGAAGTCGCATTATTTTAGTCGTTTATTATGGCCACGAAGGCGGTTCAGAGGAACTTGATTTGGTCACGAATTACACGCAAGCCTTACCACAAGATGTTTACAGTGTCTTACGTTATGAGTTTATCAATCAAAAAAATCAGCCACCTGTTCTTTTCTGTATTGAAAAGAAATAAGAGAACATGGTCGGATTGTCTCCAGCAATCCGATCATGTTCTCTTTTATTTGTTTTGTTACTCTGTCAATTCACCATCACGAATACGAACCACTCGATCACAGTATTTCAACAAACGCTCATCATGTGTCACCATGATAATTCCTTTATCTTTCTCTTTAGCCTCTTTCGCTAGTAATTGGACAACATCAAACGCCTTTTCTGTATCTAAACTAGCCGTAGGTTCATCTGCCAAAATTACGTCTGGCTCATGATACAATGCACACGCAATGGCTACCCGTTGTCTTTCCCCACCAGAGAGATCACGAGGATAACTATTTCGTAATTCTTTTAAACCCAACGTCTCTAACAATTGCTCTTTTAATTCACTATTTTTACGTGACTTATCAACTTTTTCAATTAAGTGAAATTGATCTTCCACTGTTAAAAATGGCACCAAATTAGAGCTTTGTAAAATAAAGCCGATTTTTTGAAAACGTTGCGCCAAACGTTGCTTTTTCGTTAACTTATTTAGTGATTGCCCGCCAACAATGACTTCGCCACTTGTCGGTGCCTGTAAACCAGCTGCAATCGTTAAAAAGGTACTTTTACCAGAACCAGAAGGACCAATTACTGCGACAAATTCACCTGGCTGAACCGCAAAAGATAATTCTTTTAACGCGATCACTTCTGTATGTTTTTCACCATATTTTTTATAAATATTTTTCATTTCTAAAACATTTGCCATGTCTCTAACCTCCAATCGCGATTAACGGATCAATTTTAGCAATCGTTCGAATTGAAAATGCCCCGCCAATTAATGCAGATAAAATCAATAGTACACTAAACAAAATCATGCGTGGTCCATTAGTTGCATAAGGCATCGCTTCTGGTAAAAAGAGCACGGTAATTCCCGTTAAAGCAAGACCAATCGCCACTCCTAGAACAGCCAATAAAGCGGTTTGTAGCATGACTGCCTTTGCTAAGAAACTAGTCGGCACCCCTTGAACTTTTAAGACACCGAACATTGCTGTTTTCTGTAAAGTCATCACAAAGATAAAAATACCGATAATGAACGCTGCAATCACAATCAAGAAATAAATCATGCCATCCAAGGTCAAGTTTTGAGCGCTGTATCCTGGCAGTTTTTCAATAAAATCTGAAATTGAAAGAACTTGGCTGTCTTTATTAGTCGTTTTAACTTCCGCGTTGTCCTTGCTGCGAACAATGAAACCATTAACCATTTTGGCCATTGCTGGATTGTCACCATATTTAATTGACCGCCAAGTATCCAGAGAAGTGTAAATAACTGGCACAATGTTATAGCTACTTTTAGAAATAAAGCCGACAATTTCTAATTGCTCATCATATTTCCCTGCAGTTAATTTGTCGCCAATTTTAAATCCTTGATTTTTCAATGTTTCTGAAGCAATCACTTGATTTTTATCAGTAAATGCGTTTCCTTCAATCACTTTTGGCATTAAAAAACTTTCTTTTTCAATCCCAAATAAGCTAACATTCGTTAATTCAGCCTTTTTATCATCTGCTGGGCGGATGGCTAAAGATTGTTGACCAATCGGTGCAATTTTGCCTCCTGAAATCGTTTCTTTCACGTTTTCATCTAACACTGATACATTTAAATTACTATTGGCCTCTTTTGATAAAACCACTTGATTCGCTTGCCATTGATCTACGGCTAAACGATTTCCTTGAGCTAAACCGTTCGCTAAACCTGACAAAATAAAAATTAACCAAGCAATCAAGACCATTACTAAGACTACAAGGACGTACCGTCCTTTTGAATACTTCATTTCATTAAATCCTAAAAACATGAATGGTTCACCTCTTTCTTCTTTTCGAAATAAACTATATCACTTATCAATCGATAAATCAATAATTATTTATCAATTGATAAGTGAATTTTACAAAAAAATAGAGAAGTCTGTTTTCCAACAGGGCTTCTCTATTTTTTATTTGTGACTTTTCAGAACGCCATGTAGCATAAATTGAATAAATTTTTTGACATCGTCATCCACTGTTTTTCGCTGGTACGTTTTTTCAATACTTAATAATGCACTAACGTTATATAAAATAAACCGAGTTGCATCATCTACACTGATGCCCTCTTGTAAGCAATTGGTTTCAGGTTCACTTTCAAAAATAGCCGCAATATTATTGATATAGGTTTTTTTGAAAATTTGATACAGCGTACGATTGTAATCAGGGCCCATTTCTTGAAACATGTCGTTCAACATTAAGAAAAGATTGGTCGGATGTTCATCTAACAAAACTTTGATTAATTGATAAAGTTTTTCTTCTACTGATGCATTTCCAGAAACAATTGGGACTAATTCTTCCTGAACACGGGACGTTAATTCTTCAATCACAGCTAAATACAGTTCTTTTTTATTTTTAAAATGGTGATAGAGATTCGGTTGGGTAATGTTCGCTTTTAAAGCAATTTCACGAGTGGAGGTATTTTTGAACCCCTTTGTCATGAATAATTCAGAAGCGACAGACAAAATAATTTGCCGTGTACGTTCTAAATCAGCTTTGCGTTTATTTGGCTTTTCCATGGTTTTCTCGCCCCCTGCTGCTTTTTATTTTAGCATATTCTCCGGCAAGAAACGAGAGACCTTTATACAAAAAACGAAAAATATACAATCAATGTGCCTACTATTTGGAGAAGAATCGCGCAATAATACCACCGCTGCAGATGTATCAGCCAGCCTTTTTCGCCCCCAAAATAAATCAACCACTGCAGTCCAGATAAAAAACTATTAGCCAACAACCAAAAAAGCAGCGCCGATTTTGTCCATCGATTCTCTCTGAATACACTCAGTACAAATAAAGTATTTAGCACCAAAAACGTGCGCCGTAATTGCCGTACATTCCTCATTTTTCCATTGATATTTCTCCTTTTTCTATTTAGCATAGCAAAAAAAGAAGCAAAATGAGTCATTCTCATTTGCTTCTTTTTCAACTTATTCAAAAACAAATTGATTTTTATAAAGTTCCGCATAGAATCCATCTTGTTCAACTAGTTCATGGTGGTTGCCTTCTTCAATGACTTCACCGTCTCGTAAAACAATAATCCGATCCGCATTTAGAATCGTTTTCAAACGATGGGCAATCACAAAACTGGTGCGCCCTTTAATTGCTTCGTCCATCGCTTTTTGGATTTTAGCTTCTGTTACTGTATCAACATTACTTGTTGCTTCATCCAAAATTAATAATTCTGGATTGGTAATAATCGTTCGTGCAATACTTACTAATTGCTTTTGCCCCGTACTGAAAAGGTTATTCTCTTCCGTAATCTCAGTATCGTAGCCTTGCTCAAGATTTACAATAAATTCATGGATATTCGCTTGTTTCGCTGCTTGAACAATTTCTTCATCCGTGGCCTCTGGCTTACCAAAAGCAATATTCTCACGAATTGTTCCTGAAAATAGAACGGACTCTTGCAAAACAATGCCTACATGTGAACGCAAGCTATCTAAATCCATTTCACGAATGTCCACACCATCAAACGTCACGGCGCCTTCATTCACATCATAAAAGCGATTCATTAAATTCATAATCGTTGTTTTTCCTGAGCCTGTCGGTCCGACTAAAGCGACCATTTCACCTTTATCCACATGAATAGAAACATCTTTCAACACAGGCGTTTCTGGATTATAGCCAAAAACAACATGATTTAAAGCCACAGCTTTGTTAATCTCTTCTAATTTTTCGCCATTTTCGGGACGAATTTCATCTGGTTCATCAAACATCTCATTTAAACGACGAGCGCCTGTAACAGCTAATTGAATCATGCTATAACCTGAAGAAATTTGCATCAATGGTTGATAATATTGTTGGGAATATTGGACAAACATAACGACTAAACCTAGCGCAGCGGCACGATCAACAGAACCATTGATTGCTAACCAACCACCAAAGAAAATAACAATCGCCGTATTGACTAATGACATTCCTTGCATCATTGGGAAAAGTAATCCTGAATACACTTGACCTTTATACGTAGCGGCACGAACTTTTTCATTTTGCTCTAAAAAGCCGTCAATGGTTTCTTCTTGTAAGCCATTAGTAATAATCACACGTTGCCCACTAATTTTTTCATCCATATAGCCATTTAATTTACCCACTTCATCTTGCTGTAAATCGACATATTTGCGCGCCTTGCTAATCACAAAGACCGCAATTAAAATCGCAATCGGCGTAGAAGCAATTGTGGCCCATGCCAGTTCCACATTTTGACGGAACATCATGATTAAGACACCAACCAATAAAGCAATATTGGTTAATACTTGTAGCAACGCTTGGTTTAAACTGTTTTGGATGTTGTCTAAATCACTAGTAAAACGACTTAAAATTTCACCATCTTGATGAGAATCAAAGAAACGAATCGTCAATTTTTCTAATTTGTTAAACAAACCAATCCGCATGCGGTTTGTCGATTTCCCCACAACTTGTGTAAAGAGAATACTGTAAATGAAACTAGCGGCACTAGTTAAGACATAAAAAATGAGTAGTTTCCAAATGACAGAAACGAACGCACTTTTATCGTCTTTTCCTTGCATCACATTAACCGCATATTTCGCTAATTCCTGAATAGCTTCCCCAACGAATTGCGGCGCTTTGACTTGTAAATAAGTCGCTGCGAAAATTGCTAAGAAAATAAAGAGGAAAGAAACTTTGTAACGTTTTAAATAATGATAGAAAAATTTACTAGCTTTTATTAAATCAGTCATTAAGCTTCCTCCTTTCCTTTTTGAGTTTCGTAAATTTCTTGATACACGGGGTTCGTAGCTGCTAATTCTTCATGCGTGCCTTCCCCGACTAAACGTCCATTATCCAATACTAAAATACGATCTGCATGGACAACAGAAGAAATTTTTTGGGCAATAACGATCGTGGTAGTCTCTTTTAACTCTTTATCCAACGCTTCTCGGACTAACCGCTCCGAACGAGCATCCAACGCGCTGGTGCTATCATCTAAAATCAAAATTTTAGGCTCACCAATCACACCTCTTGTAATTGATAACCGTTGTTTTTGTCCACCAGAAAAGTTATTACTCCGTTCTTCGACGGGTGCATCATAACCTTCTGCTAATTTTTCAATAAATTCCTTGGCTTGGGCGATGCCTGAAGCCCGTTCCATGTCCGCTTCAGAAGCGTCACGTTTACCATGGCGTAGATTTTGCGCAATCGTTCCAGAGAACAGGATTGCTTTTTGCAACACAAAGGAAACTGTTTTTCGTAAACTGTGTTCGTTCACTTCTCGTAAATCGACACCACCAACTTCAATCTTTCCTTCTGTCGGATCAAACAAACGTGGAATTAATTGTGCCAATGTAGATTTACCAGCCCCAGTTGCGCCCACAATCCCAATCATTTCACCTGGCTGAATAGAGAAAGAGATGTCTTTCAAGGTATCTTCTTCATCCCCAGGATAACGGAAAGATACGTGGTCAAACTCAACACTACCAATTAACTCTTGTTCTGGGACTTTTTTGTAGGTAACATCTGGTTCTGTTTCCATCACTTCTTTAATCCGCTTAATGGAAACAGCGGCACGAGAAGTCATCATCATCATCATTCCGCCGATAATAATCGCCATCATGATTTGCATTAAATAGTTCATAAAGGAAGCGACACCACCGATTAAAGTTGGATCGTCCTTGACTAAGTTACTCACAAAGAAAATTGAGCCTACAACAGCTAAGTTCGCCACCAACATAAACGCTGGAATCATCACAGCAAATAAGCTACCTACGATTAAGTTATGGGTGGTTAATTCTTCACTCACTTTTGTAAAACGTGACAATTGATTTTTTTCTTGAACAAATGATTTGACGACACGAATGCCTAACAAATTTTCTTTTGCAATACCATTAATCTTATCAATCAAGTTTTGAATAATCATGAAATGCTTGCCCATTTGCGAAAAGGACAGCATAGAAATCAAAATAACTGCGATGACAAGTGCAACAATCACCCACCATAGTTGTGGCAAGGTTAGCATCGCTAAAATAAAACTCCCGATAAATAAAAAAGGAATTCTAAAAAGTGTCTGCAACGCAATCATAATGACATTTTGAATTTGAGTAACGTCATTTGTTAAACGAACAACTAAGTTACCTGCTGAAAATTTTTCGATATTGCCAAATGAAAAGGTTTGGATTTTGCGGAAAGTTGCTTCACGAATGTCAGCACTGACACCTTGGGCAACTTTGGCAGAAAAAATTGTATTAATAACCCCTGCAACGAGTCCTAATCCTGCAATGGCAATTAATTGAATCCCTAAGTTTTTCATTTTGTCGCTATCGTCATTCATAATTGCTTCCAACACTTGTTGTAACAATTTTGGTTGCCAAAGTGCTGAGACAACCATTACGATCACCGCCAACAAGGCAATAACTACCGAGCCTTTGTATTTTTTGGCGTGTTGAATAATAAGGTCCATCTTATCCCTACTTTCTTAAAATAGTTCCCTGCTTCTTCAGTGTTGGTCTGCGAATTCTTCCCCATTACAAAAAAATCAATTTGCTCATTGACTTCACCAATTTAACACTGTAAAATAAGGCCGATTCATAATTTACCATTTTTAGTGGTAAAATACAAGCGAACAAGTTAATTTTTCACAAGTTTTTCCTATCATAAAGTGTACCTTCTTTTTGATAAACTTACGAAGATAACGTTTAATAGGAGCTAAAATCATGGAACCGAAATTATCAAAAGACACGATTATTGCAGCCGCATTTTCTTTGTTAGAAAAAAGTCCCACTTTAGAACAACTTTCTATGCGTAAAGTCGCCAAACAGCTTGGTGTACAGGCGCCCGCAATTTATTGGTATTTTAAAAATAAGCAAGCCTTACTTCAAAGTATGGCTGAAGCGATTGAAGAGCACTTTCAAGAACCTGCATTATGTGGTGAATGGTATTCTGACTTACTAGCCTTCATGGAAAACTATTATGATCTCTATCAACAATTTCCCTGTGCCGTAGCTATCGAAATCCAAACCGTCCCTGCCTATCCCCAACGATTACGCCATTTGAATCAAATGATGGGCATTTTAAGAGAAGCAGGTTTTTCACCAGAAATGACTCATTTAGCAGTAACGTCTTTACAACATCTTTTATTTGGGATGATTATGGACGCAACGGAGGAAAAACAGCTCGTTTCGCAAGTATTGAACGGAGATGACTATTTAAAAGAACAAGTGCTGCACATGAAACAATATGTCTCCGACAATGAGTTAACGTACATGGAGGAAAGCATTCAATTTCGACACTCCATCCACCAAAAATCCGCCTTTATTCAAGCCGTTAAAACCTACTTAGATGGGTTGCAAGCAGACAACACATCTTCATCTAAATAAAAAAAGCCCTTGGTCCGTCAGTCATTTCGACTGACGGACCAAGGGTTAACTTTTAAAATAAATAGCGAAAACTACTTTCTCTATTTTGGTATTGGTAGCCAAGCCAAGGCTTTTTGAATCCATTCATCCCAGAACACCCAGTCATGTTCTCCTGGTCCAGTTTCAAAAGTGTAACTTGCCTGTGCCTGTTCCAACGCTTGAGCCATCTGTTGATTAGCAGAAAGTAACATATCTTGTTCCCCACAACAAAGGTAAAATTGGGGCATTTCTGTTTGGCTTTCTACTAATTGTTGTAATAAATACAGCGGATCGTGAATGGAACCTTCAATTTGATCTAACGGGCCAAAAATACCTTCCCAATAGCTTCGCTTACGGACTTTTAATAATTCCCCAAAACTAGTGGATGATAAACTGACTGCCCCAGACAAAGAAGCAACGGCTGCAAAAGATTCTGGTTTCGCTAATCCTAATTTCAAGGCGCCATAACCACCCATTGACAAACCAGCGGCAAAGGTTTTTTCTCGTTTTGTACTTAACTGCGGAAAGAGTTGATGACAAATTTTCGGTAATTCTTCTGAGATAAACGTCCAATAGTTCATATCGTATTGCGTGTCCGTATACCAAGCTAAATCCGTGGACGGCATAATGACAGCAATCCCCAAATCAGCGACATACCGCTCAATAGAGGTTCTGCGAGCCCAGACACTGTGATTCCCTCCCATCCCATGTAATAAATACAACACGGGAATATCTGTCAATGCTGCTTGGGTACTTGTGCCCACTTTTTTTACCGTTTCTTGTGGTAAAATTACGTTCACATTCACTTCCATTTCCAATAAATTTGAATAAATATTTGCTTGTAAAAAGGCCATCTACTTTTCCCTCCAATACTCTTTCTATTAGTGTACCACTAAACCTTCACTCGTTGCGCTTTTGCGAAAATATTTAACAAAAGAGCGACAACAACTAAGCCCGCACCGACTAAGTAAACATTATGCAGACCTGCATAGAGGATACCGCGTAATGGTTTTAACAATGCAGTTGGAATTAAATTTGCAGTATGTGGATTCACTAATTGATTCATGACATCTGCATCGACGTTTAACGCGCTCGCTTCCAATTTTGCAAACATTCCTGCATTTAAAATCACACCAAAAATTGACACCATCACAGTCTGCCCAATTGTACGCACCAACGTATTAAACGATGTTGCAACCCCCATTTTTTCAGGCTCCACTGTACTTTGTGCGGTCACCGTAGTCGTTGTGATAGTAATCCCAAAACCAACTCCTAAGACAGAAGACACTACAAAGAAAAGCCAAAACGGAACGGCCATTGGCATTACCACTAAAAAGATGGCCCCGACTAATAGAATCGATAACCCAATCGTTAAGACTTTTTTCATAGCATATTTTTCCATAAAGCTACTTGCTATAAATGATCCAGCCATCCAAAGTAACGACATAGGCGCTAAAACTAAGCCACCAATTCCTGCACTTTTTCCTAAGACGCCTTGCATCCACATCGGAATGTAGACATCAATCCCCATTAAGAAACCGCTAATAAGCGCCGCAATAAGATTTACTAAAACAAACGTTGGTTGATTAAATAAATGCAAATCAATCACTGGGTCTTGCGCGCGTTTTTCTATCATCACAAACGCTACAAAAAAGAGCACACTCAAACTCAAACAACCAAATGTTACTAATGTAAAACCATTATCGCTAATCATTTGAAAACCTAGCAATAACGTTAGCAACACTGCCATCAAAGTAACGCTGCCCAAAATATCCATTGGCATCTTGGTCCGTTCCCGCTTTGGTTCAACTAAGAAAATACTAATCAAGCCCAATAAAACAAGTCCAATAGGAACATTAATGAAGAAAATCCAATGCCAACCGACTGTATCTACAATAAAACCACCTGCTAACGGACCAAAAATACTAGCAATTCCCCAGGCGGCACTGTTTAAACCTAAAATTTTCGCTCGCTTGTCCAATGTATACATATCGGCAATAATCGTTAACGCAACTGGTAAAATTGCGCCTGCCCCCACACCTTGAATTGCGCGGGCAATAATTAAAGTCAACATATCTTGAGCAAAGCCACACAACGAGGAGCCCAAAATAAAAATGATAATGCCAATCATGAAGACAGGTTTACGACCAATTTTATCCGCAAGTTTCCCATAAATCGGTGTTAACATCGCATTCGTTAATAAATAAATTGAAAATACCCAGTTCATAATTTCCATGCCATGTAACGAGCCGACAATCGTTGGCATCGCAGTAGACACAATGGTCCCTTCAATGGCTGTCATAAATGTTGCCACAAAAACACTCACCGTGACTAACTTAACATTTGTTTCTTTTGCCATTTGTTCACATCCTTTTCTATTCAATTGTCAATTTTCTAAATTGCTCCATAGCTATTCTATACAAAAAAGAACAAAATGTCTTAAAAAAATGCTTTTTCATAAAAAAATTATTGCAAAAAAAAACAAGAAGTCAGCCAATACTTGGCTGACTTCTTGTTTTTTTTATTTAATTATTCAGCTAAACTAGCTTTTAACGCTTCAACTTTATCTGTTTGTTCCCAAGGTAAATCAATATCTGTTCGACCAAAATGACCATAAGCCGCAGTTTGTTTATAAATTGGGCGACGTAAATCTAGCATTTCAATAATACCTGCTGGACGTAAATCAAAGTTTTTACGAACTGCTTCGATTAATTTACTTTCTGGAAGATCACTCGTACCAAACGTATTAATAGAAATAGACACTGGTTGCGCCACACCAATTGCATAAGCTAATTGGACTTCTACTTTTTTCGCCAAACCAGCAGCAACAATGTTTTTCGCGATATAACGCGCAGCATAACTAGCAGAGCGGTCAACTTTGGTTGCATCTTTTCCAGAAAAAGCACCGCCGCCATGACGAGCATAACCGCCATAAGTATCAACGATAATTTTACGACCAGTTAAGCCGGCATCTCCTTGAGGGCCACCGATTACAAAGCGACCAGTTGGGTTGATAAAGTATTTTGTTTCATCATCTAAAAGTTCATGAGGAATCACCTCATTGATTACTTGTTCTTTAATATCTTTTTCGATTTGTTCTAAGGTTGTTTCATCATCATGTTGTGTACTGATGACAATCGTATCCACACGTTGTGGTTGACCTTGATCATCATATTCCACTGTTACTTGAGATTTTGCATCAGGACGTAAGTAAGGTAAGACTTTTTCCTTCCGCAATTCTGCTAAACGGCGAACCAAACGATGACTTAACGCGATCGGTAATGGCATTAATTCCGGTGTTTCGTCAACGGCAAAACCAAACATTAAGCCTTGGTCACCAGCGCCAATATCGTCTTTTTCATCTTGATCACGCACTTCTAAGGCTGCGTCAACCCCTTGAGCGATATCAGGTGATTGCTCATCGATTGCTACAAGAACTGCGACAGTCTCTCCATCAAATCCATATTTTGCTCGTGTATAACCAATATCTTTCACAGTTTGACGAACAATTTTTTGGATATCTACATAAGCTGTTGTAGAAATTTCTCCAAATACTAGGACTAAACCAGTTGTTACGGATGTTTCACATGCCACGCGGGCCATCGGATCTTTCTCCAAAATCGCATCTAAAATTGCATCACTGACTTGGTCAGCTACCTTATCTGGATGTCCTTCTGAAACGGATTCTGATGTAAATAAATGTCTTTCTGTCATAATGTTATTCCCCCTAAATAGTTTCGGTTACAAGGCATCTTTAGTAAGTAACGACAATTACTTGCTAAATCCTTTCGGGAACTTGTAACAAAAACAGTATACCAGATATCTAAAAAAAAAGCTTAGGTTTTCAAGAAAATCATTAAATTACCTATATTTGCTTTTCCTATAACAAGAAACTTCCAGCCCCTTTCATCTGAGCTGGAAGTTTCTTGCTACTGTAAAATTTTCTCCGCGATAAAGTGTGTATATTGCTCGCCGCCTGCCACATTTGGATGAACTCGGTCATCATAAAACCAATCATCATGGGCGTTACTATAATTAAACCAGTCAATGACCGTTAAGTTATCGTATTTTTTGTCCATTTGACTAAGTAAACTATTCACTTGATTTTGCCATCTTCTAGTTGGGACGCGAACATTAATCCAATAAACTTTTCGATTACCTAACGCTTTCATAAATTCATCAAATTGTGCCTCTGTAAAAGGACCATTCGTACCTAAACTCACTAAAACAGTATCTTTGAGCATTTTCTTTTTGTCTAGTTCACCAATTAGTGAAATGCTACTATACAATTGACGGCCCACTTCCCCATCGATAATCATTTTAGGGAAAATATCTTGTAACCCGCTAGCACCATCTAGAATAACAGAATCACCAATAGTTGTGATTTCTAAATTCTGCGCTTTTTTTACTTGCTCTGGTGTGAGTTGTGTGGGTAGAACGTCTTGGCTTTCACTCGGTTTTGTACTACTTTCTGTGGACGTGCTACTATTTTTCGTGCCACTTTCTTGGACTTCTTTTTTACGTTCTTCAATTTTTTGCTGATTTTTCGCAATATTTTTTTCTAGTTGCTCTTGTTGCGCACTTTTAGCGTTTGCTGGAGCCACAATTAAACCGAATACTGCAATCACGCTAATCACTGTCATAAAGGCCATTGTCCCTTTTTCACGAAGGTCCCACGGTTTCCGTAAGAATTCAGTGAATTGAGTCCAGACATCCTTATAAGACAATCGTGTCAGTGGATGTTCGATAAAACGATATGACAATTCGCTCACTACTAAAATTAATGCTATTTCAACCAATGAATGTAGAAAAACATGGTCCGATAAGGTCTTAATTTTGGCCTCATAAAAAATCATGATTGGGAATTGATACAAGTAAATGCCATAACTCCGTTTACCTATCCACGTAAAGACTGGATTCGTTAACCAACGATTCATATCTGCCCCTGGATGTGCAGTGACGGCCACTAAGACAGTGGCTGCCAAACTAATTAAAAACATGCCGCCATAATAAACAAAATTTGTATGATCTGATAATGTTAAAAAGGCTAACACTAAAAGAATTAAGGCACTTAAACCAGCGCCATTTAAGATTTTTTTAGAGGCTTCTGGAATTTCTTCTTTCAAACGTGTGCTTGGCCAAACATACGCCAATGCACTACCTAGTAAAATAGAAAAAACACGTGTGTCTGTTCCATAATAGACACGTGTAGGATCTGCGCCAGGAACATATAAAACGGCCATCAGCGTCACCGAAATTAAGGCGCCGATTAAAACTAAGCTGAAAATTCGACCGCGCTTACGAACAAAGCGTTCCAGAAGAATAAAAAGTAATGGCCAAATTAAATAATTTTGCGCTTCAACTGCCAATGACCAAATATGTACAAATGGCGATTGTGTCGCAAATCCATCAAAATAAGAAAACCCTTTAAAAATTTGCCACCAGTTGTTGTAATAAAAAATACTACTAGCGACAACGCTGCGAATATTGTTTAATAAATCCTGCTGAAAGAGTGTAATATAACTAACTGCACTTAAAAGCATCACAATTAATGCTGGATACAGCCGTTTCATCCTTCGCACATAAAATCCTTTTAAATCAATGGTCTGATTTTCTGCCCATTCTTGCCGCAACAAGTCGTTAATAAGATAACCTGAAACAACAAAGAAAATCGGAACACCTAAGTAGCCACCTCGCATGACTTGGGGAAAAAGGTGATACAAAATCACGCCAATTACAGCGATCGTCCGAATGCCATCAAAACCTGTAATATAGCGTTTTTTCTTGCTATTTGCTGTCTGATTCATTTGTGCTTTCCAACTTTTCTATAAAATTATTCTTTTCCTTTATTTAAAGAAGCAAGTAACTTTAATATACGTTTTTTCCTAGGAAATGGCAAGCAAACTTTGTCTCCTTTAGGCTTTTTTTACAATTCAAAAAACCAACATTTTTTAAATTGTAAAAAAACAACCAAAGCTTATGAAAATCACTCATAAGCTTTGGTTGTTTACTCATATCGTTTTCGTTTAGATGAAGATGGAATCCCTAAGGCTTCACGATACTTTGCCACCGTTCGCCGGGATATTTCCATGCCTGAATCTTTTAATCGCTCGACTAATTTTTGATCAGATAACGGTTTACTTTTTACTTCTTGATCAATTAATTTTTGTAGTTGCTTTTTAACCATCGTTGTTGAGACATCCTCGCCATCTTCTTCTGATGAAAGAATACTTGTTGAGAAGAATGAGCGCAATTCAAAGACGCCAAACGTGGTTTCTAGATATTTTCCATTGACCGCACGACTAACTGTCGATTCATGAATAGACAAAGCATCCGCAATTTCTTTTAAAGTCATTGGTTTTAATGGCCGATCTGCTTCTAAAAAGAAGGCTTCTTGACGGCGCACAATTTCTTGCCCTACACGTAAAATTGTATCCCCCCGCTGATTCACTGCGCGCTCTAACCATTCAAATTCGTTTTTCTTATCCTTAATATATTCTTGGACTTCTTTGTCGTCAGTCTCTTGCATTCGTTTGAAATAATTTTCTTGAAAATTTAATGTCGGTCGACTAGCTTTGTTGGAAATCACCACTATTCGATCTTCCTTGATTCGGACAGTTAAATCTGGTCGAATATACAATTCCTCGGTCGCATCAAAAATATTCCCTGGCGCTGGCGATAACGTTTGTATATAATCAAAAATCAATTGAATTTCTGCTAATTCAATCCCGAATTTTTTAGCTAACGGGCCCCATTTACGACTCACTAAGGCATCAAATTCTTCCTCCAATAAAATATACGCTAAATTAGGCGCGGTATCGTCTCGTTCTGTTTGTAGCATCAAACATTCTTGTAAATTGCGTGCCCCCACACCTGCTGGATCTAGCTGTTGTAACAAAGTTAATGCATCTAGCATTTGAATGGCGCTTGCTTCGGTTTTCTCTGCCGCTTCTTCTAACGAAATCGTTAAATAACCATTCACGTCTATATATTCTACTAAAAACAATACCAATGTTCGCAAGTATGTATCGCGGTAATTCAAATGAATTTGATCAATTAAAGACTCAAATAATGATAAATGATAGTCTGGAATTTGATTCATATAATTATTTTCTTCGTCTTGGTTGGTGTAAGAACGACTAGTTATCGGAAAATCTGTGGTGTACTGCGTGTCTACTTGTAAATCAATTAATGGATTCTCTAGTGCTTTCGCTTCAACAAAGGCAGCCAGTTCTTCCGTATTAAATTGTAAAATTTGAATGGATTGTTGAAGTTGTTGAGTCATGGCCAACTTCTGGACTTGTTTTTGTTGTTGGGACATTCGTTGCTCAAATTTCATTATTTTCGTCCTCCCTCTTGTAATTTTTGTCAATATCAGCTAAACTAGTATTCGTGCCGCGCCCTTAGTGTAGTGGATATCACGTAAGATTCCGGTTCTTGAGACGGGGGTTCGATTCCCTCAGGGCGCGTTATTTAAATATGTTGATTTATCAACGTTTCTGGACACTCTTTATTCATCTAAAGAGTGTTTTTTTCTTGTTTAGGAATGATTTTTCTATCCGTAGTTTTTTCAAATGTTGCTTGTGGCAAGCTCAATCGCACTTAACGCGACAACATTTGTTCTGCTTCAGCTACAAATCCAATAAGGTTAAAATTCCTCCGTTCCTATTGTAACGCATAACGTTTCCTTTTTCTATCTGCTAAACAAAGTATTGCGACAAGCAAACACCTGCTTCTCTCTTAAAGATCCCTTTCTGATTATATAGTAAATTGCTTTTAATTTGTTAATTATTTTACCTAAAACTTGATACCCTAATTAAATAAAGAACCTGGGGCAAAAATCACTTTGGATTTTT
Source organism: Enterococcus sp. DIV2467a (assembly GCF_050532945.1). Classification (NCBI taxonomy): domain Bacteria; kingdom Bacillati; phylum Bacillota; class Bacilli; order Lactobacillales; family Enterococcaceae; genus Enterococcus; species Enterococcus sp. DIV2467a. Next base: position 2,349,642 of record NZ_CP172896.1, read on the forward strand.
GTCCCAGGCTTAAAACCTGATAATTGGCGGGAACAGAACCGTTCAGCTCCGACCTCTAAAATACTTAATTAGAAATATGCTACCCGCAATCACACCAATTATGATTACTAGCCAAAATAATCCACTTACAAGTAACAGCTCAGTTAAGGTTGTCTTCAGATTCTCCTCCTTTAAATGGCCTCTGCTTTGTTTTGCTATGTAATTAATGGCGAGATCAGACAACAGCTATCAAAAAAAACGAACCAACACGTGGTCCGTTTTCATTCATTATTAAGCTTTTACGATGTTCGTTGCTTGTAAGCCGCGTGGACCTTCTTCAGTATCAAAAGTTACTGCTTGGCCTTCGTCTAAAGTTTTAAATCCATCTGATTGAATAGCTGAAAAATGTGCAAATACATCATTGCCATCTTCACCTGTAATAAATCCAAAACCTTTGTCTGCGTTAAACCATTTTACTGTACCGTTGTTCATATATATTTCCTCCTAGTGCATAAAAATATGCAAGTTATTGCAAAAAATGTTGAGTGGCAAAAGGAGAAGTATAGTTTTTAAATATATAACTCAAATTACTTATCAAAATTGATTACTTAATTACTATAACACATTTATTAGGAATAAACAATGCCCACGACTTTTCCTTGGACTTTCTAAAATAATCAAAGATGCGCTTGACAAAGCCCTAGCAAAAGACACTCCTATTCTTTCTATTTCCAGTTAGTTTTGTTTAACTTTAAATAATCGCTACGCGCCAAATAATCAAATAGCGGAGCTAATCCTGGTGAAAAATTTACTTCCTCAAACCGCTTAATAAATTGTACGCCTTTAATTTTATTTGGTTCGTTCAGGGTAACTTTTCCTTGGGCTTGTTTGGCAAAATAAAAATGTCCTTGCCAAACGATTGAATCAAAAACAAGTGGTCCAGTAAAAATTTCTTCAAGTTCAGTAATTTCCACTGCTAACTCTTCTTTCATTTCACGAATCGCACATTCCAGCGCTGATTCACCAAGTTCTTGTTTTCCGCCAGGGAAATTCCATGTGTCTGGCCGATCTTTTAAGATAAGAATTTCATCATATTGATTTTTAAGAAGTACTCGCGAAAATTCTTTTTTCATTTCGTTTAACCCTTTTCTTCATTTTTTATTGAGAAGCCACACTTGGCAGCATAAAAATATAATGCAAAATACGATCCGCATACGATGGATTTTTTTCAAAGTCATTGACTTCTTCATTGACTAACTCCAAATCATCGGTAATCACTCCAGCGACATCCATAAAGAGCATTTTACTTAATACCTCTGAGTCATTAACTGTCCAAGCATAAACTGCTTTTTTCTGTTGGTCAGCTTTTAAAATGAAGGTATCGTTCAACGTGGTAGCTTCCATTGTATACAAATCAGCTTGTGTTTCTGGAAAAGTGAAATTATAGGGCAAAATAAAACTTACTTTTACTTTTGATTTGGCTTTTTTAAACGCTTTGATCACATTGTAGTCGAGAGATTGAACCTGATGGTTATTCTTTATCAAAGGACGTTCATATTTTTCAATAAAGTTAGATAGCGCACCTTGACTATCTTGTTTAGACGTTTTAATTTCTACTAGTAATTTTTGTTTGGCTTGGTTTGCTTTCGCTAAATAATCATCAAAACTGGCAATTGGTGCTTCTTGGCCATTTTCTTTAACGGTCATTTTTGTTAATTCAGCCAACGTAAATTCTTGTGGCGTGCCATCGACGCCGGCGAGTTCTTGAAGGTTTGCATCATGCATCACAACAAATTGATGGTCTTTGGTTTCTTGAACATCAATTTCAATATAATCTGGTTTAAATTTAATGGTTCTTTCCATAGCAGGAATGGTATTTTGTACGCCATTACTATTGGTGACCCCTCGATGCGAAATAATCAAAGGTTTTGATTCTAATAGCCCTGTTAAGTAAACAGCGTTGAAAATTATATAGCCGCCAAAAATGGTGAATAGTCCTAGGCCCATTCCGATAGTCACTAATTTATTACGTTTCGTTTCTTTGTCAAAGGCAACTTTTGTCGTCGTTTCTGCTTGAACATTTAATTGTGTATATAAGAAATTAATCAGTAATACTGAAAGCCAAGTATTAGAGACAAACTGTAAAAATTGGACAACCGTTAAATTTAAAATACCACCTAGTAAGCTAATGGTATCGCTCAAGGTATCTAACTTCAACTGTAGAAGATAAAGTAACACATAAATAACATACGTTGAAACAAATACCGCGATCGTCACAAATGCAATATTACAAATAATGAACCATAATCGTTTGTTTGTCATTGACCAACTAGCCTTAACTGCCTCGCCCGCTTTTTTTCTCTCCAGAATCATTAATGGAAGCGTGTAAATGAAACGAATAGCTAAATACCAGACTAATAACCCAAAGGCCAGTAACCCAACCAAGTAAGGAATTCGTTGGGACAAAAATTCAACAATAAAATCTGGAATCACAAATTTCGTCAATAGATTACTTTGGAAAATCAGGTTACCAAAAGGGACAATGACAACAAAATAACCGAAAAAGAATAACCACGAACGGGCACCTTGCTTTTTAAGAACCTTAAAAGATGCCTTGGTAACTCCTTTAAAATGAAAACGATGGTCTTGCCGTATTTGAAAAATCCCTAATAATAAAAAGGTAAACTGATAAAAAACTGCACCTAAAAAAAGTAACAACAAGAGAATTAATAACACCAGAGCAAGCGGCTTTTCTAACAGTAAATTCAGGTTATTAAACGAAAGATAAGGAATACCTTGAGTTTTTAGTGCGTTGGAAGTAGCCCAACTAAAAGCCCCACCCACCAATAATAATAAGACATTTAAAGTAAAAAATAACCATAAGTACTGCAAGATGTCTTTAAAAAATTGCCTTGTTCCATTTTTAAATGTTTGCCAAGCAGACATACAAACTCCTCCATTCTAAAAGTATCTGACTAAAGTTCTTCCATACGAATCCTAAATAAAACAACGGCAATCCAAATTGAAATAAATGATGGCAAAATAACAATAATGATTGCGACTGGCTCATCAATAGTCCCTTGTAACGTATTTTTTACTTCTGAAGAAACAATAAACTGATCAAAAATCACTTGATAAATAGTAACATAAATCAATACCCATTGAATATAATATTCAATTATTTTCATTAAAGCGATGGGTAAAACAATTTTTTTCGTCGTTAAATTCAATAAAAAATATAACAAAAGACTCGTACTGATGATAACGACTATCCCTAAAAGAAATAACGACTCTAACCGCTGCCCTATTACGTTTGCAACGCCTATTGTTAATAATAAATACATAGCTACCGAAATTAAGATGCTCACACTTAGCATAACAGAAAACAAAAGTAATGCCTTAAGAAAAAGCCACTTATCAACTCTTTTATTTCCAATCAATAAACCTAAAAGAATCACCGACAAAAGTAAAATCAATTCAATCATTCGTTCCTCCTCCCAAAACAAATGAAAACAAATTCATATGTTTGCGTTTATTTTATCAAACCAAAATGGATTTGAGAAACATTTCACATGTTATTTAATAAACGACTATTACTAGAAAAAAGACAAGGCAAGTTTCCTTTATTTAGGAAACTTGCCTTGTCTTTTTATTCTTTTTACTTCGTTATTTTTTGATAGTTTGCGAATAATTGATTCGCATCTCCTTCTCCATCAATTTTCTTGAGATGGCCGTTATCTATTTTAAACATAGATGGCACATGTAAAACTTTATTTTCTCGGATAAATGTTGACCATTCCTTCATGGTCTCTTTGTTGGTTAATTCTACATAGTAAACCTGTTTAGGTGCTTGTAATAGTTTCTCGAAATCCTGACAATCTGAACAGTTTTTCTTTTTTAAAACAACATAAAATGTTTCGCCAGAGTGTTTTTTTTCTTGATACTCATTGAAACTTAATTCCTTTTTATGCGGAATAAATGTAAAACCTACCAACAAACTAAGTAACAAAATTAACAGACTGAACGAAATTTTTTTATTCATGTTTTTTCTTCCTTTTTAGTTTGTCTAATTTTTTCTTTTTTTATTTTTTGTTATGCCAAAGCTAATAGCCACTATAAGGACAATTAAACCTGCGATCATGTAAAGTGGATTTACTGTTGTATTAGTCATTGGTAAATGAATTCCTTTACTTGCTGATTTTCCAAAATTGACTGGGTTCGTTGGTGCTTGATGATTTGTAGGCGTCAACGGTTTCTTCGGTTTTAACGGTTGTTTAGGTTCAGGTTTTTTTGGATCTTCTGGCGTTGGTGCAGGCGGTGTCACTGTTGGTTTGTTGGAATGTAACACGTCCCCTTCGTTGCCAAAGTTTAAGTCGGCTTGGTTGGGAATGCCGCCTTGTTCAATATAAGGTGCTAATTCTTCATCGGTTGCGCCGTCTTTAATTTTAGTGGTAATAGTCATTGTGTACGTATGTCCAGCTAAGTATGAGTAGCTGTCTGCTTGTTTGTTCATTTCAAAAGTTACTTTGTTATTTTCTTGTGTTACTTTGCCGTTAGCTGTAACATCTTTGCCATTTTCATCTGTGATTTTTACATCAGTGATATCTAACACTTTATTAATGTCATCTACCATGCTAGCTTGGGTCCACGTGCTTGTTTCGTTGCCAAAGGCTGTTTTGACATTCCATTTAAATTCTTGGTCACGGTTGGTTAAATCTAAGTGATCTTGACCTTCGATATCTTTTGTAATCGTTGGATCTTCTGGCGTTGGTGCAGGCGGTGTTACGGTTGGCTTGTTGGAATGCAACACGTCACCTTCGTTGCCAAAGTTTAAGTCAGCTTGGTTGGGAATCCCGCCTTGTTCAATATAAGGCGCTAATTCTTCGTCCGTTGCGTCAGTTTTAATTTTAGTGGTAATAGTCATTGTGTATGTATGACCAGCTAAGTAAGAGTAGCTGTCATCTTTTTTGTTCATAGTAAAAGTTACTTTGTTATTTTCTTGTGTTACTATGCCATTATCTGTAACATCTTTGCCATTTTCATCAGTAACTTTCACGTCTGTAATCTCTAACACTTTATTAATGTCATCTACCATGCCGGCTTGGGTCCAAGTACTTGTTTCGTTACCGAAAGCTGTTTTGACGTTCCATTTAAATTCTTGGTCACGATTAGTTAAGTCTAAATGTTCTTGGCCTTCGATATCTTTTGTAATCGTTGGATCTTCTGCGTTGGTGCAGGCGGTGTTACGGTTGGCTTGTTGGAATGCAACACGTCACCTTCATTGCCAAAGTTTAAGTCGGCTTGGTTGGGAATCCCACCTTGTTCAATATAAGGCGCTAATTCTTCGTCCGTTACGTCAGTTTTAATTTTAGTTGTAATAGTCATTGTGTATGTATGACCACTCAAATAGTCATAGCTGTCTGCTTGTTTGTTCATTTCAAAAGTTACTTTGTTATTTTCTTGCGTTACTTTGCCGTTAGCTGTAACATCTTTGCCATTTTCATCAGTGACTTTCACGTCTGTGATGTCTAACACTTTATTAATGTCATCTACCATGCTGGCTTGGGTCCAAGTGCTTGTTTCGTTACCGAAAGCTGTTTTGACATTCCATTTAAATTCTTGGTCACGATTAGTTAAGTCTAAATGTTCTTGGCCTTCGATATCTTTTGTTATCGTTGGATCTTCTGGTGTTGGTGCAGGCGGTGTCACTGTTGGCTTGTTGGAATGTAACACATCACCTTCGTTGCCAAAGTTTAAGTCGGCTTGGTTGGGAATGCCGCCTTGTTGGATATAAGGCGCTAATTCTTCGTCCGTTACGTCAGCTTTAATTTTAGTGGTGATGGTCATTGTGTATGTGTGACCACTCAAATAGTCATAGCTGTCTGCTTGTTTGTTCATTTCAAAAGTTACTTTGTTATTTTCTTGTGTTACTTTGCCATTAGCTGTAACATCTTTACCATTTTCATCAGTAACAACGACTTTTTGGATATCTAATAATTGGTTAATATCATCCACTAAACTGGCTTGTTGCCAAGTACTTGTTTCGTTACCAAAGGCTGTTTTGACATGCCAATCGAAACTATCTTCACGATTAGTTAAGTCTAAATGTTCTTGATTTTCGATATCTTTTGTAATCGTTGGATCTTCTGGCGTCACGTCACACGCATGCGCATTGTCATTTTTAGGAATCGTCGCTTCTGGAAATTCCTTAGCAATTGTTCCTTGATTCATTGTCCCACTACTTACAAGTGTTGCTGCATCAATCGCTGTATTTTCTTTGACTTCGTAGTGAATCGTGATGTTTCCTACGTAACCTTCTGTACTAGTTGCTGAAATGGTTTGTCCGTTAATTTGAACAGGCACATCATTTCCAGCATCGTCCGTAGCGGTCGCCGATTGAATATCAAATTGATTGGCAATCGTTAATGAAGCTGTTGCTGGTGTCGATTGCGCCAGACGATCTTTGACAATTTGTTTTAATTGGGTTGTAAAATCATCAATAGATTGGCTTGTAATAAAATCTTCTGGTGTGCTAGATCCTTGTTGCAACTCTTGTTTTACAAAAGGACCCACTTCTGTTTTATACTTATCAAAATATGAATTTACTGAACTTAAAGATTCAACACTTTCCCAATACGCATTAATCATTTCATAGCCTTGGTTAGTAATTTCTTGGTTTAACGCTAAAACTTCTGCTGCTGCACCTTGATAGTCATTACTATACTCAACCGAAACTTGAAGAGGATGTCTTGGATCTGGATATTCATTGATTGAATCATTGGTATTGGTTTTATGCAAGTAACCATCTAAACGTGTATTAGCGACCCCATCTGTCACTAATAGGAAATACGTTTTTCGATTCGTTAAATCTCCGTGTGTTTGATTGTACGTATCTAAAGCGAGTTTCAATCCTGGGGCGGTTGGCGTACCACCATACGTCCGAACGTCTCCAAAACCAGAGACAAATTGGCTTTTATCATAAGTCAATTGCGTATTGACGCGCACATTCATATCATAATCAGCTGAATTAATTTTTGTCTTTCCATCAGGAAACATAAATTTTTTTCCGCCACGATACGAAGCCAGCATCACGCGGTCTTGATCAGATAATCCTTGAACCACTTCATCAATCGCTTGTCTTACATGTGGAAAATTATCTGAAAAACTACCACTGGCATCTTCAACAACCACTAAATCAACCGGTTCCGTTTCACCCGCTTGAACTGGGAAAGCAGCTTGTCCTTCCAATATCCGTTTACAATCAGCCAGACTGTCGTCTTTCACTTTCACCGTATTGGTCATTCCTTCTGTATCTCCTGCTTTAACCGCTCCTTCAGCTAAAGCCAATGTGGGACTGAAATTTCCCACAACTGTTCCAGCGACAATCACCATTGTCGATAATAATTTCGTTGCTTTCTTAAACATTTTAATCCTCCCTATTTTCTTTCGCTAGTGTTTGGGACACTTGCTTCTCTTTACTTCAACTACAGCTCCTTAAATCTTTCATCAAGTCGATGTGTATCCTTGTTTTTGTGACACATCTCTTACTCAATTTCTGATTCTATCACCTTTAAAGGCTAAAACTTGGCAGTATTCGGCTCTTGAAAACGTAAAATTTGTCTTTTAAAAATTAATGAAAAGACTATCCACTGACAAAGTTGGTTTTCACTTACTTTTTGCTACTTGATTCCTTTTAAGACTCTTTTTTTACACAAAAAAAGTAAAAGAACCTTTACAGTCCTTTTACTTAATTGTTAGATGCTATTCATAATTTTCTTAGTTTTGTTCTATAAGCCGAATAGTTTAGCCTGTTTATTTCAACAATATTTGACGTTAGTCAGCCGTTTCGTTATAGTTAAAGAAAAGGCTTTTTGGTAGGAGTGAATACGATGAATGAGTGGCCCCATCAGTTAATGACGCTTTTAACCCCACTTTTTGAGCTATGTATTTTAGGACTGAATGTTTTTTCGATTATTGTTTTAGTTTGGGGTGTTTGTTTAGCAGGAAAAGATTTCATTAAAAGTGAACGACAAAATCAAAGCCGCTTTACCTTAACCAAAATGAATACGTTCATCAAAAACTTCCTTGGTAGCTACATTCTGTTAAGTTTAGAAATTTTAATTGCTGCTGATATTATTGAATCCATTGTCAAACCAACTTTTCAAGATATTTTGAAATTGGCAACCTTGGTAATCATCCGTACAGTTATTTCTTATTTCTTACATAAAGAAATTGAAGACACTATGACCGATATGGAACAACAAGAAAAAGAACCAGATACCCCAAAAAATTAGCGGGTACGCTGGTTCTTTTTTTATTTAATCGCTTTAAAATAATGAAGTGGTTCGTTAGACAAACGCTGCATTTTACGTTTTTTATCTTCAATAATTGCTAAAATCTCGTCTGAAAAATTTTCCAAAATAACACGGCCGCCTTTATAGGTGTGACCACCCATTTCAGCAACTTCGCTGGCCGTCAAAATGACTTTACGATGCGCAATTTTTTTGAAAAATTCTTCAATTAAGTACGTCGGTAAGTAAAAATTATTTTGAGCAGAAAATGATTCCAAATAAATAAAATCATCGATGCTGATGAAACAATCATCCATCGATAAGTATTCAATTGATCTGTCTATATATAATTCACGCTTTTGTAAAATTTCTTTGACTTTTTTATTTAATAAATTCAATGATTCAATTTCTTTAACCAAATGTTCTAGTTCACGATAACGTACTTCTTTTCGCTCTTTGTAAGATGAATGTAAGGCGGCACTTGCTGTGACTATTAGCGCACCGACGATTACACCGACCATTCCGGCGATAAAAACAAACATATTTTTCCCCTCGCTCTTTTCTAATTTTCCATTTTAGTATAACATAATCCAAAAGTTTCGGATAAAAAATGACACAAAATTTTTCAAGCGACTTCGTTGACCTTTATTGACCAAAGAGGTATACTTTTCATAGGCATTCAAAGTGCTTTGTGATAGAATGACTTTAAAAGTTTCTTTATATAGGAGGATTTACTTATGAATTTAATTCCAACAGTTATTGAACAATCATCTCGCGGTGAACGTGCTTATGACATTTACTCTCGTTTATTAAAAGACCGCATCATTATGCTAAGCGGCCCTATCGATGATAACGTGGCAAACTCAGTGATTGCACAGTTATTATTCTTAGATGCCCAAGATTCAGAAAAAGACATTTACTTGTACATTAACTCTCCTGGTGGTAGCGTTTCTGCAGGCTTAGCGATTTTCGATACCATGAATTTCGTTAAAGCGGATGTCCAAACTATCGTATTAGGAATGGCGGCTTCAATGGGTAGCTTCTTATTAACAGCTGGTCAAAAAGGCAAACGTTTCGCTTTACCAAATGCGGAAATCATGATTCACCAACCACTTGGTGGCGCTCAAGGGCAAGCAACAGAAATTGAAATTGCTGCTCGTCACATTTTAGACACTCGTCAACGTTTAAATTCAATTTTAGCTGAACGAACTGGCCAACCAATTGAAGTGATTGAACGTGATACCGATCGTGATAACTATATGACTGCCGAACAAGCAAAAGAATATGGTTTAATCGATGAAGTAATGGAAAATAGTAGCGCCTTAAATTAAAAATAAAAAAATGGAAACAGCGACAGTCGCTGTTTCCATTTTTTTTATTTTTCAATGTATCCACGTAATTCTTCTTCAGTGACACTTTCGTCAAAGATATGCTCACCAATGATGATCGTTGGTACAAATTGAATGTGCGCCGCATTGGCTTCATCAATCACTGCGGAAACAAGCGTTGCATCTTTTTGTTCTTTTAAGCCCAGATTTTTTTCAGCATACGTCGCTACTTCTTCTAAGGTTAAGTTTCCCCATTCATCTTGCGTAGCAAACATTTTATGCAATGCTGACAGCGCTTGTTCAGGCGCTGAATAGTCAATGTAGTGATGCATCACATTGCCGCGTTGTAAACTTTCTTTTTCTTTATCAAACAACTTAATGATACGTTCAACTTTACCACTTTTGACAGATTGTGCTAACAGTTCCTCAGACTCTTCAAACCATTTTCTGCAATAAGGACAGCGAACATTGATAAATTCTATCATTTTGACAGGGGCATTGCTCTCACCAATGTGAAGCCCTGTTTCTGTGTTAACTTTTGTTGCATCAATTACTGAAATATCCATAAAAAAACCTCATCCTTTCAAACCTTTATTTCTCTTTTAGTATACCGTTTTTCAATAAAAAAATCATAAGACACGAATTCAAATTTTCTGAATTCGTGCCTCTGTTCACTTTTTTAACGATTAATCGAACGAGCCATTCTAGCAACAGTATGTCTTTTCCCACGTATCGCATCAGAAAGCTCTTTAATATTTTCAATACCAACTAAGCCCATATTGGCATCGCCAATATGTTGAATATCTACGCCTAAAATTTTATTTCTAATGCCGATTGCTTGGATAACTTCAGGTTGAGCACTTTCTTGTGAAGTTCCAATGGCACTCATAACTAATTTTCCTTTTGAATGTGCAAAATCCACAACTTCTTTGACTTGTTGATCATCGATGCCCCAAACCGTGCCGACTGCTGGGACTAAGACAATATCAGCGCCCGCTTCAATAAATTGTTCAGCTGATTTTAAACTGACCACTGGTTCATCTACGCCTGAACTGTGCATTTTTCCGGCAATAATGATACCGTCAAAATGTTTTTTGGCTAAGGCCACGTTCTTAGCAATCAAGTCGTTGGTCACGCCAGTTCCTGGATTACCTGTCAATAAGATAAAATCCAAACCCAGTTCATTGGCTTTTTTGAAAGTAGCTGCCGATGCTTTTCTACCTGGTTCAATCGAAACTCTCGTTGAAGCTAAGTCTAAATTTTCATCAACAGGTTCGACATTCATGCCAATCGGTAAACCGACTAGTTCTTTCAAACGATGAACAACCTCATCATTAGGGACACATGTTTCCGCAGTATATTGCCCTTCATAAGCGGCTACTACAATCGGTTGATTAACATCGAAAACATTCAATAAAATCATGTCTGCGCCATATGCTTTTGACATTTCCGCACAAGTGATATCACCTGCTACGGATGGATGAACTACCACATTTTCCGATAAAATTACGCGCCCTTCGCTCGCTTTAATACTCTGAAACAGCTCTTCTTTTGACATCCGTTTGATTTCTGATGCATTTGCACTAATTAATCGTTGAACCATTTTGACCCCTCCAATAGTTTTTAATGTTTTAGTTAAAAACAGCAATAAGTAATCGCTTGCATTTTATTACATGCAACATTCGTGCCAACGTCGTTTCTTTAAACCACAGGTCAACACTACATTTCAGTGCTACACACTTTTTGCACACTTTAATTTTTTTACACGCTTAAAGAAAAAGTGAAGGATAGCACTTCAAACGGAAATGTTATTCTTCACTTCTGGAGCAGAAAAGTTACGCACTTTTTTCTCGTAATTTTTCTGCAAATTCATTAATTTTTCGAATACGATGATTAATACCTGACTTAGAAATAGCTCCTGAAGGAATCATTTCCCCTAGTTCTTTGAGACTAACTTCCGGATACTCTAACCGTAATTCTGCGATTTCCTGAAGTTTCTCCGGTAATGACGTCAGCCCTACTGTACTTTCAATAAATTGAATATTTTCAATTTGTTTTGAAGCCGCATCAATAGTTTTATTTAAATTCGCTGTTTCGCAATTTACTAAACGGTTTACTGAATTCCGCATATCACGGACAATCCGGACATCTTCAAATTTCAACATAGAGTTCGTGGCACCAATTAATGTTAAAAAGTCGGCAATTTTTTCAGCACCTTTTAAATAACAAATATACCCATTTCGGCGTCCCAATGTTCGAGCGTTTAAGTCATAGTAATTCAACATCTTACAAATGTCATTATTGTGTTCTTCATAAATTGAAAAAATTTCTAAATGATAGCGACTTGTTTCCGGATTATTAACTGAGCCAGAAGCCATAAAGGCCCCGCGTAAATAGGAACGCATTTTTTGCGCGTTACCCATGATTTCATTTGACACATTGCCATTAAAAACGACCCCATCCATAATATCCAAATCAGCTAGAATTTTTTGTGTATCTTGTTTTAGACGCACAATGTAAACATTATTTTTCTTTAGTTTCATTTTTTTACGAACTAATAATTCTGCTTGTGCATGGTAATGATCTTTCAGTAATGAATACATTCGACGAGCAATTGCAGCATTTTCCGTTTGTACATTCAAGACAAACTGTTGATTAACTAAGCTAAGTGAGCCGTTCATCCGAATTAATGCTGCTAATTCTGCTTTCGCGTGTTCTCGATGGACTTCTAAACCAGTTAACTCTTTTTTGACATCCGAGGCAAAAGACATCTAAGCTCCTCCTCTCTTGATTCTTTTGATTAATTAATATTTCGTTCCAAATACGATACGGAAAAGTTCTTCAACAACTTTTTCCCCATCATGAAAAACTCCGCCATCTCTTAATTCTAAAAAGTCTGTCGAAATGACTCGGCATCCTTCTTCACGTAATCCTTGAAAATCATGCTTTACTTGAACTAAATATTCATCATAAATTTCAGGATCCATGTAATTTTCTGGTACTTTTTCTGTGTTAACCAGCACTGTATCAACAAACTGCGCTTGTAGATGTTCGTTTAAGACACGAACATGATCGGCATCCGTAAAATGTTCCGTTTCCCCTTTTTGGGTCATGATGTTACAAATATAGACTACTTCGGCTGCCGTTTGTTTGATGGCTTCACCAATTTCTGTAATAACTAAATTAGGTAAAATACTTGTAAAAAGACTCCCTGGTCCTAACACGACCATGTCTGCTTCTTCAATTGCTTTGACGACTTTGCGCGCAGCTCTTGGCTGTTCTTCTCCGTGTGTATTTGTCACAAACACATGGTCAATCGTCTTGCGATCCAGTGCAATTTTTGATTCTCCCACCGCCACTGAGCCATCTTTAAATACGGCATGTAACGTTAATGGCCGTTCTGATGATGGATAAATCCGTCCATCAACATGCATCATTTTTGAAAGCAATTGAATGGCTTCATACGTACTTCCTCTCATTTCCGATACAGCAGCAATGATTAAATTACCGATTGCATGATTGGCAAAATGACTATCTGATTTATCAAAACGATATTGAAAAATATCTTCATATAATTGTGGCATATCTGACAATGCCACTAAAACATTTCTTAAATCTCCCGGAGGTGTCATGTTATTAATAGAGGAACGAAGCTCGCCACTACTACCGCCATCATCAGCGACCGTTACGACGGCAGTAATATCAACACTTTGATTTCTTAAACTTTTCAAAATTACTGGTAAGCCTGTTCCACCACCAACAACCACGATCTTCGGTTTACGAATTCGATAGGTTTTCATTAAGAGCGATTAACCGTTTCTTTTCTTTTTAAGCGGTCGCGGTGGGTAATATTAACATGGTAATCTTCCTCTTTTAATTCAGCGCCAACACGTTCTGTCAATGCAACAGAGCGATGTTGTCCGCCAGTACAGCCAATTGCAATGGTGACGCTACTTTTACCTTCTTTTTTATATCCAGGTAAGACTGTTCGCAGTAAATCGATAAATTTTGTATAAAATTCATCTGTTTCTGGGAAGCCCATCACATAATCATAAACAGGTTGATCCATTCCAGTTAACGGTCGTAGTTCATCAATATAATGGGGGTTAGGTAAAAAGCGAACATCCATAACGATATCTGCATCAATCGGCAAGCCATATTTAAAGCCGAAGGACACCATTTCCACTCGAAATTCGTGTGTCTCTCTCGTTGCTAGTTCTTTATTCAAACGTTCCCGCAATTGACGAGGGGACAAGTCCGTAGTGTCAATGACCAACTGAGCATCCGCCTTGATTTCTTCCAGCATTGCACGTTCTTTACGAATACCTTCTGTCACTAAACCATCCATCGCCATTGGATGCGCACGCCGTGTCTCTTTATAACGAGAAACCAACTCTTCATCGGTGGCATCTAAAAATAAAATCGTTGTATCAATAAAATTAGTATTTTCAAGTTCGACTAACATATCCTGAATTTCTCTAAAGAAGGTCCGTGAACGTAAATCAATCACTAACGCAATCTTGGTAACTTTTCCAGATTCTTTAATTAATTCCCAAAATTTTGGGATTAAGCTTGGTGGTAAATTGTCGATACAGAAATAGCCCATGTCTTCAAAGCTTTGAACAGCGACTGTTTTTCCAGCGCCACTCATTCCTGTAATAATAACCAGTTGTAAATTTTCTGGCATATTCAACACTCCCTTCACTTGCATCACTACATTATAACACCCCGGGCGTATCAAAGAAAGCTTTTCAATCATTCTTATAAAGATTTCTATTCTTTCATAGAAAAACAGCATTGACATTTTTGTCAACGCTGTTTTAATTGCTGAATTATATTATATAACTGTGTGTTATTTTAATACAAACTCAATTTCTGTTTTATCAGTAAAATTAGCTTCAAACTCAAATTGTTTTACTTGTTCATTCACGGCTAACTTTTTCGTAATGTGTTCTTTAATTTGTTCATTTGTAGCTGTTTTGATTGACAATCCATCTAAAAGAGTCATGATTTTGTCTTGTGCTGCCTTACCTTCTAATTCTAAATCAGCAGATTCATCTTCATACGTTGCTTCAATTGTTCCGTTCGATTTTATTTCATAGGTGAACTCAATTTCATTTTCGTCGTATTCGATTTCTACGTCAATCTCTTGAAGACTGGCAACAGTCGGTGTCGGTGTGGTTAGTTCATTGTCTGCTGTTTCATGGTATCCACCAACTTCAGGAGTTACGGTTTCCCACTTAAAGGTACCAATTTTAGCTGTTGCTAGATAGGGATTATTAATGGTAATGACTTTCAATTGAAGGTCTGAATGGTTGGCGATATCTGTTAAAATCCCCAGAGCCTGATATGTATTTTGTGTAAAACGTGTCGCAATATTTTGCGCATCAATTGTGGAATAACCTAATGTTTCCCAGGTGATTTGTTGCTTTAATTCCTGATGAACGGCTTGTACTGTCGCCGGCTCCAATTGAATGCCCGTTGCTTCTTTTAAGTCTTTCTTGGTAAAACTCATTACTTTTTCATGGTCTGATTGTGAAATTAAAGTCGCTGCTTCCATTGTGTTACTATGTATAAAAGGTGTGATTCCGATAGCTAAGACCATTCCTGCTGTTAATAAACTTGTTGTTATTTTTTTGTTTTTCATTTAAGACTTCCCTTCGTGTTCATTGTTATTTTGTTAACAAACATAGTATATCTTTTAATTACACATTAAGCCAACATTTATTTTTAATTTTTATTAAAAAAATATTTGTTATTTTATAATAAAAGAACCTTGTTTCCCATAAAAACAAGGTTCTTTATCTAATCATTAATGTTTATTTCAGAACACGTTTTAAATAATATCCTGTGTAACTGTCTTTGACTTTAGCAACTTCTTCTGGTGTTCCTGTCGCCACGATCGTCCCACCACCGTCGCCACCTTCTGGCCCTAGATCAATCACATGATCCGCAGATTTGATGACATCCAAGTTATGTTCAATCACTAAAACGGTATTGCCCGCTTCCACTAAACGCTCTAATACTAGAAGCAATCGCGCAATATCATCGGTATGCAAGCCGGTTGTTGGTTCATCCAGAATATAAAAGTTTTTCCCATTAGAATTTTTATGAAGTTCACTCGCTAGCTTCATCCGCTGTGCTTCTCCACCAGATAAAGTAGTTGCTGGCTGCCCCAATGTCACATAGCCTAAGCCTACATCCACAATTGTTTGCAATTTACGATGAATTTTAGGGATATGTTTGAAAAATTCTACGGCATCTTCCACCGTCATATCTAAAATATCAGAAATGTTTTTGCCTTTATAATGAACTTCTAACGTCTCAGAATTATAACGTTTGCCATGACAAACTTCGCAAGGCACATAGACGTCAGGTAAAAAATGCATTTCAATTTTGATGATACCATCCCCGCGACAAGCTTCACAACGGCCACCTTTGACGTTAAAACTAAAGCGACCTTTTTTATAGCCACGAACCTTGGCTTCATTTGTTTGGGCAAACAAATCGCGAATGTCATCAAAAACACTAGTATAAGTCGCTGGATTACTTCTTGGTGTTCGACCAATTGGACTTTGATCAATGTCAACAATCTTTTCAATGGCTTCATAACCAGTGATACTTTTGTGTTTCCCAGGTTTATTGGAATTACGATTTAATTTTTGGGCCAGTGCTTTTTTCAAAATTTGATTGACTAAAGTACTTTTCCCTGAACCTGAAACACCTGTGACAGCAACAAATTCACCCAGCGGAAATTCAACACTGACATTTTTCAAATTATTTTCACTGGCACCAGTGACTTTGATCGCTTTGCCATTGCCTTTGCGACGTTCTTTTGGTACAGGAATCACTTTTTTCCCAGAAAGATATTGCCCGGTCAACGAATGCGGATTTTTAGCAACCTCTTCCGGCGTACCAGCGGCTACAATTTCACCGCCCAGATGTCCAGCGCCAGGTCCCACATCAATCAAGTAATCCGAAGCCATCATTGTATCTTCATCATGTTCCACCACAATTAATGTATTGCCTAAGTCCCGCATTTTTTTCAATGAGTCAATCAAGCGGTCGTTATCTCGTTGATGCAAACCAATTGATGGTTCATCTAAAATGTAAAGGACGCCTGATAAGTTTGATCCAATTTGTGTTGCTAAGCGAATTCTTTGTGCTTCTCCACCAGAAAGTGTACCAGCAGCTCGACTTAAGGTTAAGTAATCTAACCCGACATTTTTTAAGAAGGTTAACCGATCTTCGACTTCTTTTAAAATTGGCCGAGCAATCGTTGTTTCTTGTTCAGATAAAGACACACCTTCAAAAAATTGGACCGCATTTTTTATTGCTAATTCACTGACTTCACCAATGTGCGTGCCATTGATTTTTACAGCTAAAGCTTGCGGATTCAAACGATACCCTTGACAGCTTCGACAAGTCAATTCTGTCATGTATAACCGCATTTGATCTCGTGTAAAATCGCTATTTGTTTCATGATAACGTCGTTTAATATTTTTTAAAATCCCTTCAAATGGCACTTCCACATCACGAACACCACCAAAGTCATTTTCATAATGAAAATGAAAGTTTTTCTCGCCAGAACCATTTAAAATAATTTCTTGTTGGTCTGCAGGTAATTCTTCAAACGGCGTATCCATATCAATCCCAAAACTGGTGGCTGCTTGCTCCAACATTTGTGGATAATATTGGGAACTAATAGGGTTCCACGGAACAATGGCTCCTTCTCTCAAGGTTTTAGTGGGATCTGGAATCACTAAGTCTTTGTCCACTTCTAATTTAACACCTAAACCATCACAATCGGGACAAGCGCCAAATGGTGCATTAAATGAAAACAAGCGCGGTTCCAATTCACCGACTGTGAACCCACAATAAGGACAAGCATAATGTTCACTAAACAACATCTCTTCTTGACCAATCACATCAACAATTGCGTAACCTTCAGCTAAACGCAAAGCCACTTCAAACGAATCAAACAACCGAGAGCGAATGCCTTCTTTCACAACGATACGGTCAATCACAATCGCAATATCATGTTTTTTATTTTTTTCAAGTTCTGGTGCCTCACTAACATCATAGGTTTCACCATCCACCCGCATTCTGACATACCCTTCACGTTGGATCATTTCAAACACTTTTTTATGTTGGCCTTTTTTCTTGACCACAACAGGGGCCAAAATTTGAATTTTTGTTCGCTCTGGTAGCTCTAAGACTTTATCAACCATCTGTTCAACAGACTGACTGGTAATTTCAATATGATCGTTAGGACAAATTGGATGACCTACCCGAGCAAATAACAATCGTAAATAATCATTGATTTCTGTGACCGTCCCCACCGTTGAGCGTGGGTTTTTACTTGTCGTCTTTTGATCAATTGAAATAGCTGGACTTAAACCATCGATGCTGTCAACATCTGGTTTATCCATCTGTCCCAAAAATTGTCGCGCATAAGCAGAGAGACTCTCTACATAACGTCGTTGCCCTTCTGCGTAAAGCGTATCAAACGCTAATGAACTTTTGCCAGAACCAGATAGTCCAGTTACAACAACCATTTTGTCACGAGGAATCGTGACATCAATATTTTTTAAGTTATGGGCGCGTGCACCATGAATCACAATTTTATCATTTGCCATATATGTTCTCCTTTTACTAAATCTCTTACGTCAAATCATTTCAAGTCATTCTATAGAGAAAAGATTAGTAAAAGATACGATGGTTCATCGTATCTTTTACTTAATCCGTTGGTTGACTTATTTGGCAGCTTTCAATTCAAGAATGGTATCTCGTAATGTGGCTGCAGTTTCGAAGTCTAATGCTTTGGCCGCATCTTTCATTTCTCTTTCAAGTTTCATTAATAAATCAGCTTTTTCTTGTCTTGATAAATCTTCATATGATTTATCCAATTGAACCACGGTTTCATCTTTATCAGCTGTTTTGGAAATAGAAATCAAATCACGAATTTCTTTAATAATTGTTTTTGGTTCAATACCATGTTCTTCATTATATGCTTCTTGGATTGCCCGACGTCGTGCCGTTTCATCCATAGCTCGTTGCATCGAATCGGTGATTTTATCTGCATACATAATGACTTTTCCTTCAGCGTTCCGGGCAGCCCGTCCCATCGTTTGCACTAACGAGCGTTCACTACGTAAGAAGCC
Organism: Enterococcus sp. DIV2467a; assembly: GCF_050532945.1. Lineage (NCBI taxonomy): Bacteria > Bacillati > Bacillota > Bacilli > Lactobacillales > Enterococcaceae > Enterococcus > Enterococcus sp. DIV2467a. The sequence goes on from NZ_CP172896.1 coordinate 2,368,404, forward strand.
TTCTTTATCCGCATCTAGAATCGCAATTAAGGAAACTTCTGGCACATCGATTCCTTCACGTAATAAGTTAATACCTATTAGAATATCAAATTCGCCTAATCGTAAATCGCGAATAATCTCCGTTCTTTCCAGTGTTTTTATATCACTATGCAAATATTTAACTTTTAAGCCTAATTCTTTGAAATAGTCGGTTAAATCTTCGGCCATTTTCTTCGTTAAGGTTGTGACAAACACCCGCTGATCTTTTTCGATCCGTTCATGAATTTCGCCCACCAAGTCATCAATTTGACCCATAATTGGGCGGATTTCTACTTCTGGATCTAGTAAACCTGTTGGTCGAATGATTTGTTGAACAACAGTCTCTGTTTGTTCCATTTCATAAGGGCCTGGTGTTGCCGATACATAAACAATTTGGTTTACATGTTGTTCAAATTCTTCTAAACGAAGCGGTCGGTTATCAAGTGCACTTGGTAACCGGAAACCATAGTCCACTAACATTTGTTTCCGTGCTCGGTCGCCATTATACATTCCTCTAATTTGCGGCATTGTTACATGAGACTCATCGATTACAAGTAAGAAGTCATCTGGGAAAAAGTCCAACAGCGTATATGGCGGCTCTCCTTCTTGGCGACCATCCATATGTCGAGAGTAATTCTCAATCCCTGACGTATAGCCCATCTCTCTCATCATCTCAATATCATAGTTGGTTCGCTGTTCCAAACGTTGAGCTTCCAATAATTTATTTTCACTGCGAAGCACTTTCAAACGTGCCTCTAATTCTTCTTGGATCTGCGATATGGCGTGTTCCATATGTTCTTCGTTCGTCACGAAGTGTGTTGCCGGAAAAATAGCGACATGCTCTGTTTCGCCGACAATTTCACCAGTTAACGCATCTACTTCACGAATTCGATCAATTTCGTCTCCGAAAAATTCAACACGTAGCGCATGCTCATCCCGTGAAGCTGGGAATATCTCAACCACATCACCACGGACACGAAAACGCCCCCGTTGAAAATCAATATCATTTCGTTCGAATTGAATATCGACTAAGCTTTTTAGTAACTCATTACGATCCATTTCCATTCCCACACGTAATGAAACAACTTGTTGACTGTATTCCCGCGGATCCCCTAAACCAAAAATACAAGAAACTGATGCTACCACGATGACATCGTTTCGTTCCAATAAAGAACTTGTCGCTGAATGGCGTAGTTTATCAATTTCATCATTAATACTGGAATCTTTTTCAATATATGTATCACTTGAGGGTACATATGCTTCTGGTTGATAATAATCATAGTAACTGACAAAATACTCGACCGCATTATCTGGGAAAAATTCTTTAAATTCCCCGTATAATTGTCCAGCTAGTGTTTTATTATGTGCAATCACTAATGTTGGTTTGTTCACTTCTTGAATCACATTAGAGATTGTAAATGTTTTACCTGTTCCGGTCGCTCCAAGTAAAATTTGAGCTTTTTCTCCACCTTTGACACCGTCAACTAGTTCAGCAATAGCGGCTGGCTGATCTCCGGCAGGCTCATATTTAGAAGCCAAATGAAAGGTATTGGAAGTTTCTCTTTCGATCATTTATAACTCCCCCTCAAAGTGTCTAATTTCTCTTAAATTATCGGCCCATTCTGGCAGAATGTCCACTTATTAGTTTAACATACCGAACATATTTTCGCCACTTTTGCTGTTTCGGACTTCAACTGATCTTAATCTTTTGTTCTTAATTTCTATGTCACATTTTATAACATGAAATGTAAGGAAATTAGAGTTTTTTTCTCTTTTTAGCGTTCAAATACTTGTCAGCTTCCTATTTCTTACTATATAATTGTTCAATATGCAAAACTAGGAGGTATTTTATGAAAAGGAAACACTTTTTACTTTCTTTCTTTGTGATGATGGTAACTCTGCTAACATTCATTAGTGGCACTTCAGCACATGCGGAAGGAAAGAAATATACAATTGGAACGGATTTAACATTCGCCCCTTTTGAATTCCAAGACTCAAAAGGAAAATACATTGGTATTGACGTTGATTTATTAGATGCGATTGCCAAAGATCAAGGTTTTGAAGTGGATTTAAAACCATTAGGCTTCGATAGTGCAGTCCAAGCGATTCAATCTAAACAAATTGATGGCATGATTGCTGGAATGAGTATTACGGATGAGCGAAAAAAATCCTTTGATTTTTCAGATCCATACTTCGATAGCGGTTTACAATTAGCGGTAAAAAAAGGAAACGACAAAATTAAATCATATGATGATTTAAAAGGCAAAACGGTTGCGGCTAAAGTTGGAACTGAAAGTGCCAACTTCCTTGAAAAAAATAAAGAGAAATATGACTACACCATCAAAAATTTTGACGATGCAACGGGTCTTTATAAAGCCTTAGAAAACGGCGAAGCGGATGCAATCGTTGATGATTATCCTGTATTGGGCTACGCAGTGAAAAATGGCCAAAAATTACAATTAGTTGGCGATAAAGAAACAGGCAGTTCTTATGGTTTCGCAGTGAAAAAAGGTCAAAACCCTGAATTAATCAAAAAGTTCAACGCTGGTTTGAAAAATCTTAAAGACAATGGTACTTATGATAAAATTTTAAACAACTACTTAGCGACAGGTGATGAAACAAACACACAAGACGCTGGCGAACAGATGAAAAAAATCACTCCTAAAAAAGAGAAATATGTGATTGCTAGTGATTCTACGTTTGCTCCGTTTGAGTTTCAAAATGCCCAAGGTGATTATGTCGGAATTGATGTAGATTTAGTCAAACGTGCAGCTGAATTGCAAGGTTTTACTGTTGAATTTAAATTTATTGGTTTTAGTTCTGCTGTCCAAGCTGTTGAATCTGGTCAAGCAGATGGGATGGTTGCAGGCATGACGATTACGGATGATCGTAAAAAAGCCTTCGACTTCTCTGTTCCTTACTTTGATAGCGGCATTCAAATTGCGGTCAAAAAAGGCAATGACAAAATTAAATCGTATGATGATTTAAAAGGCAAAAAAGTCGGCGTAAAAATTGGTACTGAAAGTGCTGATTTCTTAGAAAAAAATAAAAAGAAATATGATTACTCAATTAAGTATTTAGACACAACTGATGCATTATACAGTGCATTAGAAATTGGCGAAGTTGATGCCATGATGGATGATTATCCTGTCATTGGCTATGGGGTTGCGCAAAATCAACCACTAGCGACACCAATTCCTCGTGAAAAAGGTGGTTCTTACGGTTTTGCTGTCAAAAAAGGGCAAAATCCTGAACTACTTGAAATGTTTAACGAAGGCTTAAAAGAAATGAAACGTACAGGTGAATACGATAAAATTATCGGCACTTACGTGAAAGATGGCAACGAAGCCAAAGAAGAAACAGCTGACGAATCTACGTTTGTTGGCTTCATGCAAAACAACTGGAAACAATTGTTACACGGTTTATGGATGACGATTCTATTAACGTTGATTTCCTTCGTACTTGCTTTAATTGTCGGCGTTATTTTCGGATTATTCAGCGTTTCACCAATCAAAGCATTACGTGTACTTTCAACCATTTATGTTGATTTAATTCGCGGAATTCCTTTAATGGTCTTAGCGTTCTTCATCTATTTCGGATTACCTGGTGTGCTTGGCTTTAATATCCCGGTCTTCATTGCTGGGATTATCACATTAACTTTAAATGCCAGTGCCTATATTTCTGAAATTGTGCGCGGCGGAATCAAAGCTGTTCCAGTTGGCCAAATGGAAGCTTCAAGAAGTTTAGGTCTTTCCTATAATCGGACAATGCAAAAAATTATTTTACCACAAGCGATTCGCATTATGATTCCTTCATTCATTAACCAATTTGTTATTTCATTGAAAGATACAACTATCCTTTCAGCAATTGGCTTAATCGAACTACTACAAACAGGAAAAATTATTGTTGCTCGGACATTACAAAGTACAATGGTTTACTTCGTTATTGCGTTAATCTACTTAATTTTAATTACTAGCTTAACTAAATTAGCGAAAAACCTTGAAAAGAAGGTGAACTAATATGACTGAAAAAATCTTAGTTGAACATTTAGTAAAAAAATATGGTGACAACACGGTCTTAAACGACATTAATGTTTCTATTAACGAAGGCGACGTAGTCTGCGTCATCGGTCCTTCTGGTTCTGGTAAAAGTACTTTTTTACGTTGCTTGAATCAATTAGAAGAAGCTTCTAGCGGAGACATTATTATTGATGGTGCGAACTTGACAGATAAAAATACGGACATCAACCAAGTCCGTCAACATATCGGCATGGTTTTCCAACATTTCAATTTGTTTCCACATTTATCTATTTTAGAAAATATTGTTTTAGCACCAACTGATTTAGGCCGCTTATCAAAAGACGAAGCGGAGAAAAAAGCGTTAGAACTTTTAGAACGTGTTGGGTTGGCAGATAAAAAAGATGCCTATCCAGATTCTTTATCTGGTGGTCAAAAACAACGTGTCGCAATTGCACGTGCGTTAGCGATGAATCCTGATATTATGCTTTTCGATGAGCCAACATCAGCCCTTGATCCAGAAATGGTTGGCGATGTTCTTGGTGTAATGAAAGATTTAGCAAAACAAGGAATGACAATGGTCATCGTTACTCACGAAATGGGCTTTGCAAAAGAAGTGGCTAATCGAGTAATGTTCATTGATGGCGGTAACTTCCTAGAAGATGGTTCGCCAGAGCAAGTCTTTGAAAATCCTCAAAACCCTCGAACAAAAGATTTCTTAGATAAAGTATTAAATATTTAAACAAAAGCACTTGGCGCGCGCTAGCGCCCAAGTGCTTTATTTTATGGTTAAATTGTTTCCGTGACAGAGACAGATTGAACGTGCCCTTTTTCTTTCAAGAGATGGTGCAAGTTGGAATGCCAGAAATCTTCTTTGCCTACATAAGAAATCTTTGCTGTCACTGCCTCTTGTTCGGATTCCAAAGTCAATTCTACTAAGCGCTCCCCTTTTTCTAAAGAATCTTGAAGTTGTTCATGCAGTCGGCTTTCTTTAATCATAGGTTCCTTCATTTTTACGATAAGCTGCAATCGTTTTAAAGGAGTCTTTCGTTTAAAATGGGCCAGAGCTAATACTAGCAAAGTTGCCACGAGATTGATAAACGCAATGGTTAAAAAGCCCATCCCAATGACTAAACCAATAATAGTAACATTCCACATCATTACTGCTGTCGTTAACCCAGAAACTTTCCTTTCTCTAAAAACGATAATCCCCGCACCGAGAAAGCCTACACCACTAATCACTTGGGCGCCATATCGTGTAATATCCATAGAAATAATGGACGCCAAGGCGCTATTTTGTTTCACCACATCGACTAAAATATCCACCGATTGAATCTGTAAAATGGAAATCGTACAAGAGGCCAAACATAAAATGGCATTACTACTGATACCGAAGCCTTTTCTTTTAATACTTCTTTCTAACCCAATCAAAGCTCCAAAAACCACGGCTAGAGCCATCCGAATGACAACGTCGGTGAGAGAAAGTTCAATCATTTTTAAAGAATTCATCGCTTTCTCTCCTTTCTTGCAAGTGACTATTTGACTTATTTTGTATTAACTAATAAACGCAAGCCATTAAAAATGACCACTAAGGTACTTCCTTCATGAATAAGTACGCTAAATGCGATATTCGCAATACCTAAAAAGTTCAAGATAATTAACGTTGCTACCACTAACATTGAAAAAATAATATTTTGCTGCACAATTTTATTCAAGCGTTTTGAGACACGGTGAGCATAGCCTAATTTAGAAAGATCATTTTTCATCACTACCACGTCTGCAACATCGATAGCAATGTCTGTACCATCCCCCATCGCCACTCCGATATCAGCATTCACTAAAGCGGGCGCATCGTTAATACCATCACCAACCATCCCTGTCATTCCTACTTCGCGTTTTAATTGATCAACAATCGCTGATTTTTCCTCAGGCAAAACATTAGCATAAACTTGGTCCACGCCTACTAAGCGGCCAACTGCTTCCCCCGTAAGTTTTGCATCTCCTGTAATCATTGTTGTTTCAATATTTTGTGACTTGAAATAGTGAATGGCGTTCATTGCTTCTTCATTAGGAACATCCATCAATGCCACCAAACCAATCACTTGTTCATTTTCGGCAAAGTACACTACCGTTTTGCCTTCACTTGCTAATTTCGTTGTTTGTTTCTCAATGATTGTTGGCACTTGTTCGAAACTAGATGGTTTACCAATTCTAAAAGTTGTGTCTGCAATGGTCGTTACTAAACCCACCCCGACAATATTTTCTACTTCTAAATTTAAAGCCGTTGTTTCTGCTTCAAAGCGATTAACAATCGCCGTCGCCAATGGATGATTGGATTTTTTCTCCATATTTGTTAAAACAGCTACTAATTCGTCTTGGCGATCTTCTAAGCCATCAACAAAAAGATAATCTGTGACCTCAGGTTTGCCTTTTGTTAGCGTGCCTGTTTTATCAAAAGCGAGTGCTTTCACTTCAGCTAAATTTGATAAGAATGAGCCACCTTTAAACAAAACGCCTTGTTTCGCTAAATTGGAAATTCCTGATAAAGTTGCCGGAACGGCACTTGCTGCTAAAGCACAAGGTGAGGCAGCAATTAAGAAGACCAAGCCTCTGTAAAAACTTTCAGCCCAAGTCAATTGGAAAAGTAATGCGCCACCTAAAACAATTAGTGGAAAAACTGCTAAAACTAGTGTGACATATTTTGGTTCAAATCGTTTAATTTTGCTTGCAATTTCTGATTGATTTTCTTGTGATTGGTTCACGAGCTGTACGATTTTTGCAAAAACTGTTTCTGAACTATCTTTCGTTACTTCAACAACAATTGTGCCTGAACCGTTCATGGTACTACCAAAAACTGGGTCCCCGCTATTTTTTTCTTTGGGAATGCTTTCCCCATTAATAGATGATTCATCCACAGCGGTACTTCCTTCAATCACGACGCCATCTGTCGGAATTTGCGCGCCATTGAGGACTTGCACGCGGTCACCAATCTTCAATTGTTCAACTGACACAGTTTGAATTGAGCCGTCGTCTGTTATCAGGCGAGCTTCTGTTGGATTTAAATTTAATAGTTTTGTAATTTCACGTTGGCTTTTGCCTTGAGCATAATCTTCAAGGAAATGCGCCGCCGCAAAAATCAAAATCAACAATGCTGATTCTTCAAAACTTCCCATTAATGCTGAACCAACTGCAGCTAAGGTCATTAACAAATGAATATTAGGCGAAAACTTTCGATTGTTTTTCGTATCCCGATACGTATCTCCAAAGCCTTCCCCAATAATATGATAACCAGCTAAAATAGCAGCTAACGAGAAAAGAATATTTTTCACTAAGAGCATGTTCCCTAAAAATAAACCGATAAAGAAAAGAGCCAATCCTGTAAAAAAGAGAATAACTGGAACGTTTTTACCTTTTTCTTCATGTGTGTGTGCACCTGTTTGTTTTGACATTGTTATGCGCCTCCTTATTAATGTTTTTCTATTCATATGAATGTATATTCATATTATAAAACACTTGAGTGGTTTTGTAAAGACTTAAACACAAAGACAAGCGATGATTCTATTCGATAGGATCACCGCTTGTCTTTGTCGATTCTTTTTGTTGTTGATATTTTTCTTCTTGAATAGTCAATAATGATTGCGTTAAATTGACCCAATCAATCGAACGAGGTGGATCCAGCCAAACCATAACTTTACTCTGTTCTTCTTGATACAAGTTATTTAAATTGGTAATCACCACATCTGGTAAGGTATCTGATAACGGGTCAATAATTTCTACATTTAAATTCACATAGACGGATAAATTTTTTTTGATGAATTGGTTATACTCTTTTCCATAAGAAAAATCAATTAGGACCTTGGCTGGCTCTGCAATTAAATGAACCGGAACATGATTAATTAGCAACAATAGATAGTTAAAAAACAAACAGTGATTGGCTTTCGCAATTTTTTTATGTTTTGCTGTTAACCAACGAATATATTCAATTAAATAAAAATAAAATTCCGGATATGTTTGCTTAAAAAACTGTAAATCCATTTCAAAATCGTCAAACATATTAATCGGAAAGTAAATAACATTGAAATGAATAATTGCTAACCCTTCTTCTAGAGTATTCCTTGTTGACTCTTCTAAACAATTAAATGCTTTTTCAAAACTTCCAATGAAAACACGAGTTAGGCTTTCAATCGTAGGATCTTCGTGAATGACATATTTTTTCTCTAGTTTGCCATGCAAATACAAGAAAAAAACAATCGTATACGTTAATGATTTTGAGGCCAATGCCCATGCCACTTGCGATTTTTTTATTAGTTCCTCTGAAAATGTATTCAGTGCACGCGTATCGATCCCTTCCACCGCACGTCCTTCGTTGTTAATCATAATAGCTAAATAATGGAAAAAATTGCGTCGCTCATAGGTGGTGAAAGTATAGTTTAACTCAACAGACTGTAATACACGTTTCGCTTCATTATAAACTTTTACCGAATATAGTTCGGAAATTGGTTGATTGGAAAGCGTGAACAATTTATACAAAAAAAATGAAATTGCTTTTTGATTGCCGACAATTTCCCGCTTACTAAAATAGATCTGATACTCCTTTAAGGCTTTTTTTAGCCGCTGTAAGGTACTATACGCCACAGAGGTGCTGACATGATTACATTCAGCAAACTTTGTCAAACTATAATTTCCTCTAAAGTAAGACAACACTAATTTAAAAGAGAGCGATTCTGTTAAGTATTTCGTGAGCAAAAGTTTACTTGAATAGTTTCCATCAATTTCAAGTGTAACATCTACATCAGAAACGACTAAAGTTAAGCTGTCGCTTAACTTTAGATTGTCAATATCTGCTTTTAATTTTTCTAATGTTTTTTTGACTAAAAAATTCGACATTGATAATTCTTCGCGAAGTGCAATAAAAGTACCTGATAGCGTGGGACTTTCTTCTAAATGCCTTAGCAAGGAATAACTTCGTTGATCTTCTTTATTTAAAAAAATTTCATAATTCATCATTTATCAGTTCTTTCTCCCATAAATAGCCGTTCCTACTAATTCCCGTATGAAATTCAAGTAAAAAGTGTTTTGCCCCTCCGTTCCAGCACCGCCTGTGCTATTTGGTACAATGGTGATATGGCTAGCATCAAATAATTCATCCGTGAAAAATACTTGATGCTGACTTTTCTTGGAAGAAGGCCTTTCTTCATTTGTTTTTGGATTATTGGTTGTCACTTCTTTTTTACTAACGTCTTCGCTACTTTCTTCCGCTTGCGTTTCGCTAGTAATAGTACTTTCATTTGTTTCTTCCATTTTTTCTGGTGTGCCAGTATTCTCAATCGGATAAATTTCTTCTGTTGGATTGGTCGGATTATAAATTGGATTCCGTTCTTCTGCTGCTTGCACATTGGTTACTTGAAAAAACGAGAGTAACAATGTACTCCATAATAGTAAATGTTTGTATTTATCCATTTTTCTCACATATATTGCCAAATACTTTAGCTACATAACAAAACAAAAAATATAACTAGTAAAGTGGTATCAGACGATATTTAACAATACTCCTTCTTATTATTTCTTTTTTTGAGTTAGGTTTGTTGAATAAACTGCATGTTTGATAAGTAAAAACAAACAAAAACGTTGCCGATGATCAAATCAAAAATTAACTACTCTTTATATTTCTCTTTCGTTTTTTTCCTGTTTCTTTTTTCGCCAAATCAACCAGGCAATGATTAAAATCACTATCAATAATAGTAGTAAGCCAATCATCAAATATAAATTCGAATGATTTTCTTTTAAGGTGACATCTTTTTCATTTAATTCTTTGGCAACTTCACCATTAATTGTAAAGTCTTTTTCAAATTGCCATTGATTTCTAAAAGATATCGATTCATTGTTTATTGATTTTTTAAATGAGCCTGCAGCATCTTTATTCCCAACAACGTTCATAGACAAATGGTAATCTCCTGGCTTAAGCGGTTGCCCTTTTAGCGCAATGGGAACAGAAAAATTGGTATTTGGTGCAATTTGCATGTTTGCTTTTTCCTCTTTATATAAAACTTCTTCATGTCCCTTTTTGGTAATCTCTGCCGAAAAGGCAACTTGGTTAATATATGTTTTTTGATCATTTTGTAGATTGACTAAAATCACATTTCTAGCATTAATCTGTCCTGGTGAGACTTTTTTCAAAAGTAAATTCGGCTCAACCTTTTTTTTATTTTGTTGCATCAATAATGCAACGACATACGAATATTCATTTTTAATGGATAACCCCTGACTCTTATCGTCTTGGCGTTTGCCTTCATCCGACGTTTCTTCTTTAAAAGTGATACCACTAGCTAACACTCCATCAAAGGGTGTATTAGGCATTTTGACGTTAATAGAAACCGTTTGTTCACTTTTTGGTTTTAAACGAACTGAGCTAGGGTATTGAACGTAGTCTTTTATATCAAACGCTAAACTTTGATCTTTTTTCCCCTTATTTTCACCATACTCCACGATTACATTTGAATTGGTAATGGCACTATTGATGGAAATACCTACCTTTACTTCTTTATCTGTATCATTGCGCAAGCTCACTTTCAACTCAGTTTCTTCATTTGGTGCTAGTAATAAATCAAAGTAAGTTTTTTCTTTATCTACTTGTTTTTCTGATGGAATAGGCGTAACCGCGAAATTAAATTCACTGGCAAAACCATTGCTAGGTACTAACGCTAAAAGAATTAGTAGTATCGGAAAAAAAAGAAATCGTTGTTTTTTTCTGTTCAAATTATTTACTCCTTTTCTATATGTAGTGAATAGCAGGTAACCATGTTCCCCGCTATTCTTCTTTTTAAAACTCGTTTAATTTCCTGGAGCGTCTGTCAACGTCCATGTTAATTTTGTGGCGTATTTTTCAGCATATTTGGTTGTAGAACCTGGAACAGTTAACTCAATACTTTTAGCAGCTGTAGTTGCGTCTGTTCCCCAATCAAATAAATAAGTTCCTGCACCGTTTCCTTTCGCTGCACTCATTACATCTGATTGACTACCATCTGAATTCAACGTGATTGTGGCTGGGCCTGTTGGTTTGCCTGAATCTGAAGCAGTCACTACATTTCCGTTTTTAAACGTGATAGCTGCCCCAGTCAATTCTTTACCAGAAGTTGATTTAAATTGTCCTTCTTGTTTCACTTTTAATGACCAGCCAGCTTCGGTTCCACGGTTATCTGTTACTTGGACATAGTTAGGCCCTTCTTTGACTTCATCGGTTGCGCCTACTGTCTTGTATTTTTGGGTAGCAGCAAAATAAGTCTGATCCTTCGACGTGATTTTTTGAACACCGAAGTCTAGACTTGACGCATAATCAATTGACAACGGACCGTTTGTTCCTGGATTAGGACCTTCAGGATCTGTTGGGTCAATAGGATCAACTGGATTAGTTGGATCCGTTGGGTCAACCGGATTAGTTGGCTCTTCACTTGGTGTAAATTCTACGATACCATTAGATGTATAACTACCGCCATCTTCTGCAAAGGCTTGAGAAGTCATGCCTAAGCTCCCTAAAATAAATGTGGATAAACATACTGTTGTTACTTTTTTCATTTTCTTTTCTCCATTCTTTTCTTTAATTTCCTGGCACATCTTCTAACGCCCAAGATAAACGAGCTTTAAATGTTCCAACTCTTTGATAAGCTACAGGAACATTGATTTGAATTCCTTGTTGTTTTGATTCATCAAGTAATGCTGTTAAATCTGTTTCACCTTTCTGATTACTTTCTAAAAGCGTAATTGCCTCATTTGTAATCTGAGAGCTTCCAGCAGTTGAAACGAAAGAAAAAACATCTGGCATTACAATTGAATCATTTGTTAACGGTTGCGTTTGCTTTAGTTGCAAGCGCCAATTATTTGCGTTACGTTCATCCACGACTTTGAGTCCTTCGGTGGGATGCCCAAGTTTAATTAGTGGTTGATTACGTATCTTTTCCGTACCAAAAGTAATCTGTTTTGGTGCCTCTTTAAAATATAGTTCCCCTAAACGATAGTAAAAATAAATATCTTTTGTTTCCTCTGTCATTGTTCCTTCCGCATTGCCCGAGTCTTTTGTAAAAACATAGCCAGAAATATCTAGGGGTTTTTCTTGATAGGGTGCACCAATTTTCCCTGTTACACTTTTAGGTGGAGCAATATCTTTACCTTCCGCGTCTTTATAAAAAACGGTTACTGTTTTTTCTGTTGGTTTAGGAATAGTAATCGTTACATTATTTGACTTTTGCAGTAAAGTTCCTTCTTCATAATAGTCAAAGTTCATAGTTAAAACTTTTTCGGGCGTATTATCTTGAAGGGTTGTTTTTAATTCAATAATCATGTCCTTCTTTAAGACTAGGTAGTCATTTAAAGCAATTGTTAAGTGATTCCCTGTTTGTGTCAGATCTTTGGCTGCTACCTTTTTACCATCAATCATTAATGAATTTTCTTCATATGCTAATTCATCAGGTAAGTCAATGCTTACTTGCGGTTGACGATCTTCGATAAAGTCATTGTCAATATTCAACGTATTCCGTAGTCTCACCTGATCATTTTTCACTGCTTCAACAGCTGAGCTAAATTCCTGACCATTCACGCTAAGGGCTGCTTGTGACGTAACGTTGGTAGGAATTTGTGTCATTGCTAAAGCATTCTCTTGGTATTTGCCACCTGTGGATGATGTAAAGCCCCAATAAACCGTTGTTGCGCCAAATTGTGCATTTAAATCTGAAACTACATACGTATTCGTGCCCACACCTTCTAAATCATATGTTAATGCTTTGGTTGCGGCATTCCAATGAACAGTCAACATGCGCCAGGTTCCATTAGATAGATAGGTTGGCGAAACAGTGACGCCTGAATGCTCCCCTGTATAGCTGTTGTTATTAGCTTTCGGAGTGACAAAAGCTAAATGTCCATTTCCCTTATCTTGTGAAATTTCTCGGTCCATTCGGTTGGAACTACCAGTATTTTTATAGGTATCAAACTCAATCGATAAGGCATTTCTAACATAAGGTTGACCAGCTTTCGTGGAGTATGCACCGATTCCCATCCCAGGTGAACCAATGACTTCTTGAGGCGTTGTGGACATTCTAGGATCATTCGTTAAGGTAAAGGTCATACCATCACCAGCATTTGCATACTCGTTTCCTAAATACAAATAACTTTTAAAGGTAAAATCCGACAATAAACTGATTGGTTTTTTTGACCAAATAGCTCCTTTTTGTGATTTAACAGCTGGGTTTAGTTGTAATAACTTCCCACCTTCTAAAATACTTGTTGCATTTCCAATTGGTTCTTGAAATACCTTGTCGATTGGAATGATATTAGGATCATCCGGCAATGAAGTAGCGTATGGCGCAGCCAACATGCGCGGCTGTGGTTCAACTATCGCCGATTCCGTTGCACTGTTATCGTCATCCTTTTGTTGTTCGCTAGGTTCTAAAGTAGCCGTTGATTGGTCTGTTTTTGCTGGATGATTATCGGTTGTTGTTGTCGTTTCTAGGGAAGGTTTTTGCTCTAATGTTTCCGAGTGAGAAGGAGCGCTAGTTGCCTGATCATTGGCCGATTCCTCCACTATTTCCCGATTGACTTCGTTGATATTTGTCGAAGGATTACTAATCGCTTCGCTAGTAATAGGCGCAAGGAGTAGTAAGAATAAACTACTTGCCAAAAAGACTAGGCTTTGTTTGTTTCGCATCTCTCTTCACCTCTACTTTTTAAATTCCTGGTACATCCGTCAACGTCCACAATAATTTTGTTTGATATTTCACGGCATCTTTAGGGGTTGACCCTGGTACTGATAGCGCAACATCTTTTGTAACATTAACATTGTGTACCGTATTGGTTTCATCGCGTTCTGCAACCACTTCTACTTTGCCCCAATAAGTAGCCCAAGTTCCTGCACCGGTTCCTTGCTTCGCAGCTGCCACTAGCGATGCGGTCCCTGGAACAAGGGCAATCTTATTTGTTGCCTCTGGTTTCACAACATTTTGCGCATTACTATTAACAGTCGGGTTAGCTAAAGAAATTTGCGCACCTGTCAACTGACTATTTAAAGTCGCCTTTGTTGCTTTAAATTGCTCCTTTTGCGTAACCGTTAAAGACCAACCGCTATTGGTTCCTCTATTATCAGAAATTTGCACAAAATTTGGTGTTTCTTTTTGATTTTCTTGATATTGCTGTGCTCTTGCAAAATATACTTGGTCTTTATTCGAAATACGATTTTTCCCAAAGTCAAAACTTGAAGCATAATCAATAGACAGTGGCCCTTGAGTACCTGGATTAGGACCTTCTGGGTCTGTCGGATCAATTGGTTTGACTGGCTTTTCTGGATCGGGATTTTCTGGATCAACCGGGTCTGTCGGATCTACGTTCGGAATAAATTCTACTAAACCATTCGAACGATACTCTTTTGGCTCTTCTGCCTTCGCTTGTAAGGACCCACCAGCAACTGCAAATGTACTGCATAGAACGATTCCTGTGAATTGTTTTTTCATTGCTTTTCTCCTTTATTTAATTATTAGCGGGCGTATCTTCTAATGCCCAAACTAACTTCGTTGAATATTGTTGTGCAAGCTTTACAGATTTTCCGGGAACGAATAGTTGGACAGCTTCTTTATTTGTTGCTTCATTTGAACCAAAGCGATAAACCCAAGTCCCAACCCCTGTTTCTTTTTTAGCGTTCATCGCTAGATTATTATTTACACCAGGTGTTAAGGAAATAGTACTACTGACTTCAGAAGGTTTATATTTTTCATCCACCATTGAGGCAGCTTCTGCCTTTGTAAACGTTAATTGAGCGCCGACTAGTTCCTCTCCAGTAGCTGTTTTAAATTGTTCAGGTTGGGAAAGCGTTAGTTTCCATCCTGCTAACGTTCCTCTTTTATCAGTTACTTGTACATAGGTTGGTTTTTTTGAACCATCTTTCATTTCATCTGGCGCAGCATAATACGTTTGATCTGCCGTAGAAATCTTTTGTGTGCCAAATTTAAATTTTGACCCATAATCAATTGATAAGGCACCACCCGTTCCTGGCCCTGGAGGATCAATTGGGTCTACTGGATCAGTAGGATCGGGATTTTCTGGATCAACAGGCGGTGTGATTTCGTTATCGCCTGCTTCAAAAGTAATTGTGCCTTCCGTATTGTATTCTTTCGGAAAAGTTTCTGCTGCTGATGCGTTTATTGCTTGAAACCCTACGCCTAAAAGTATGGTTGCCGATGTAAGTAAAACAGTTTTTTTCATTAAATAAGCTCCTTCTCTCGTTTCATTTTATTAATTAAATAAATGACTACCCCCAACAAACTAACTCCTATCAAGGAATACAGCGGATTTTCAAACTCGCCTGTTTTAGGTAAAACTGCTTGTCCAGAAGCAGCTAAATTATTTCTTCCCTGTTCTTCTGATTGTTGGGTATACGCTACGTCATTTGACTCTTTTTCATTCTCATAAACGTAGGTACCATAGAAGCTCGCTTGACCATTTGATTCATAATTATTTTCTTCAGCCATAACGCTTTTTGTTTGCAACCCAATGATCAATAGCCCTAAACATACCAAACTAAACCTTTTTATGATTTTCATCTGAATTCCTCCTTCCCCATTTTCAACATTGACTGGCCCAGCCAATAAACATTATATAAAAGAAATATTTATTAGATTTTTTTATTTTTTTCAGACGCTTTTAAAAAATAAAATGGTTTCAGCTAAGAAAGCTTTAAAATCAACACTTTTAAAGACAAAAAAATAAACAAAAAAACTTCGAAAAATAATTTTCGAAGTTTTTTTGTTTATTTTTTTATTATTTTTATACTTCAACCGCTTCTAACAAAGCTAAACGTTCAGCAACTTCTGCTTCTGTTAAATTATATTTTTTTACATAACGGTTGGCAGGATGCTGGCTACATTCTAATGAGCAGCCGCCTAAATGTTTATGTTCATTTTCTTCTGAAGTTAAGATTTGACGATTACATTCTGGGTTTGCACAGTTAATATAGCGTTCGCAAGGTGTTCCATCAAACCAATCTTTCCCAATAACTTTTTTATCAACGTGATTAATTTCGACACTGATTCGGTCATCAAAGACATACATTTTGCCATCCCAAAGTTCGCCACGTGTTTCTGGATTTTTTCCATAGTTGGCGATACCACCATGCAATTGAGCAACATCTTCAAATCCTTCTTTTAATAACCAGCCAGAAAATTTTTCACAGCGAATCCCGCCAGTACAATAGGTAACAATTTTTTTATCCATAAATTGTTCTTTGTTCTCGCGAATCCATTGTGGTAACTCACGGAAGCTACGGATATCTGGGCGCACGGCACCACGGAAATGACCTAAATCATATTCATAATCGTTACGAGCATCGATTACAACAGTGTCTTCGTCTAATAAGGCTTCTTTAAATTCTGCAGGTTCCAAATATTTCCCCGTCGTTTCTAATGGATCAACGTCTTCTTCTAAGTTCAACGCCACTAATTCAGAACGTGGGCGAACAAACATTTTGCGGAACGCCATTTCTTCTGCTGGATCAATTTTAAAGAATGTATCCTTAAAGCGCTCATCTGCTTGCATTGCTTCCATGTACTTTTCTGTTTCTTCGACAGTACCAGATAACGTTCCGTTAATCCCTTCTGTCGCTACTAAAATACGGCCTTTTAAATTTAATGATTTGCAAAAAGCTAGATGCTCTTTCGCAAAAGCTTCTGGATCTTCAATTGTTGTATATTTGTAATAAAGTAATACTTGGTATTTCATCTTGTTTTCCCCTTTTGTATAAAGTCATTCTATCCCATTATACGGTGAATAAAAAAGGGAAAGCGATTATTTTGCTTGTGTATTTACACACAATAAAAAAAGCCTGATAAACGGCGGGAACAGAACCAACACTACGCGTTGCTCCGATCTCAACAACTTCTAAGGTGTTTTCTCGACATGCGTCTCGTCACAGTACACCCTTCAAAAGAGCTACAGCTCTAAGAGTTGCGATGTTTCACTGTGAAGCATGAACAGATGAAATCATCGTACCTACTTGGTGAAGGTCCTTCGGAAATAAGCCGAAATTGTTGAGAATCACGAAGAACGTAGTGATTCGATGATGAACAATACCTACTTGGTCTCCAAAAATTAAAGAGCAATTTTCGAAAATTTCTTCTTATTTCTCGGAGCTAAACGGTTCTGTCCCGACCTCTTCTATATACTACTCCTTTTCAGAAGTCGCGGCGAGTTGTTCTTGCAATTCACCTAAAAGTTCAATTTGAATATTTTGGATTTTTACCAAATTTTCTAGTTGATTATTGATAATATAATCCATTTTCTCATGTAATAAATTAATTTCTACTTCTGCTTTTAAGTTAATTTTATAATCATTATTCGCTTGTTCTCTATCACGGGCTTCTTGTCTGTTTTGACTCATCATAATAATCGGTGCTTGGATAGCTGCTAAACAAGATAAGGCGAGATTTAGCAAAATATAAGGATATTTGTCAAATGGTTGTCCCAATAAAGTGGTAGAGTTAATCACGATCCAAGCAATCAACACGAAGCAAAAGAAGCCAATAAACACCCAGCTACCGCCAAATTTAGCAATGGTATCCGCTGCTCGTTGGCCAAAGGTTAATTTCTTTTCCATCTTTTCATTCATATTATTGGAAATCAGCTTATCTTCTTTGATATGTTGAACCACTAATTCATTCAGTTGTTGGATTTTTTCAGAATCATTTGCGACCAATTGTTTCATGTAATCCAAACGATAATTAAGTAACTCCGCCAATGTAATCATCGATTCAGCTGTCAATTGTGGATTGTTTTGGAGAATAAAAGCTTGCGTTTCCTGTTCTATATCTTGAAGATAAATGTTTTTTTTTCGTTGGTTCACCAATAACAACTTGTTTATTTTTTGATTGTTTCATCTTCGTCACTCCCTTTGATCGTTCTTCCCTTTATTTTAATATAAAGTCTCTCAGAAGAAACCTAAAAAGGCTTTGGGAGTGATCGTTGTTACTTCTGCTTTAAAATTTAACAGTTAAATTGGTTACATCATGGAACAACGAACCAATTAATTCTTTGTATTTCGCTGGATTCACACAGTTAGTTAGCAATATGACCCCTGTCTTCATATCTTTTGAAAATAAAACCAGGGCTTGTTGACCCGCTTCAACGCCGTGTAAGCGTAAATAGTTATCATGAACATAGATGCCGCCATGATAAGAACTTTGCTGAGAAGACGTCCATAATTTTTGCAAAAGTGCGGTGGAAACTAAGTGTCCACTCATTAATTGATGTAAGTACCAATACAAATCACCTGTCGTCATATCCACATTCCCAGTCCCAAATTCATGGGCAAAACTAGCTGCGGGAATTGAGAGCACTTGATTATACGAATTGTCTTCTGTCCATTTATAACTTGTTGAATTATTGGGTTGTTCCAATAAGGTTTCATAGAAGCCAAAATTCTTTAAACCAGCCGTTTTGTGATAAAGATTATTAAATAATTCTTGATAGGTACGTTGATACATTTTCTCTAACATTCCTGCTAAAAGGACAAAATTTACTGGGGAATAATTGTATTTTCCTTTATTGACTTGAATGGTATTTTGTTTAACAAATTGAATAATTTCTTCATCGGTAACGATATTATTAGGCATTGCTGATAACTTTAAACCGCTTGTCATATTCAACATATCGCTAATCGTAATGTCCTCAGCACCTTGAATTTGCGGATAAAACGTAGCGAGTTTTGTATCTAATGTAAGTTTACCTTCTTCAATCGCTTTTAAGATCAAGGTTGTGGTAAAAGATTTTTGAATTGAGCCAATCTGAAACCTTGTGTTTGGCGTATTGGCTTGTTGCTTTTCAAAATTGGCAAAGCCATATCCTTTATTTACTAAAACCTGATCATCTTTAATGATCAAAGCCGAACCAATATAATTTGTTTCTTGAATTTTTTGATCAAGTTCGCCACTATCGGGTGCAACTATTTCTTTCGTTAAATTCGCATAATTATCACTTCGACGATCTTCTTCCAAGACCACTTTCGATTCTTGACTAACTTGTGAATCTCTAGTGAAAAATAACGTTTTTATTAAATAACCACTACCACCAATCACCACCAACAAACATACTATAAAAAGCCAATTCACTCCTCCATGTCTTTTCTTTGCATGTCGTTTACGCATACCGCTTACCTCCGCCTATTCTATTAACAGCATTATCATACGCTATATTTTCATGAAAATTACAGATTTTAGTAAAATTTATAAAACTTTCAACTTTTATAAAAAACAGCTTGGCACCAGAATCTAAATTGATTCTGGTGCCAAGCTGTTTTTTATTTACTTTCTTGCCCCATCACAGCAAAGTAATTATCATCGTTATCTGCAAAATTAAAAACTAAGCCTGTTGGCAATTGAACCATTTCACCAACAGTAACGCCAGCCTCTTGCATTTTTTTATAGAGACCAATGATATCATCGCTAGCAAACATTAAAGAAGGGGTATTCCCCGCCACTTCTGGTGAATGTTTTTGAATAAAGGCCAAATCATATAAAACAATAATCGCTTCTGCTGATTCACTTGGTGCAATTTCTACCACCAATGTGCCGTCAACTTCCTCTCTTTCCTTTTCAACAAAGCCAAACGTTTGCCAAAATTGACTAGATTCCTCAACATTATTCACATATAACATAATCTTTACTTGGTTTGAAAACATTCCTTCACGTCCTTTTGAATTTAGTTAACAACTTATTATATACGTTCTTTTAAATAATTACTGCACTTTCGCTTAAAATTCAAAAAAAGAGCGTGGAACAAAAATCACTTTGGATTTTTGTCCCACGCTCAAAAACTAATAAACGGCGGGAACAGAAGCAACTCCTTCGGAAATAAGCCGAAATTCTCCAAAAATTAAAGAACAATTTCCGGAAATTTCTTCTTATTTCTCGGAGTTAAACACTTCTGTCCCGACCTCTTTTCGTTTTATTGATTTAGATATTTGCATCTAAGACAACGTCGCGATCATTTAAGACATCACGATCTAATTCATGAATACGAGCACTTGTTAACACGCCTGCAACCATACTATCGTTAACGTTAACAGCTGTCCGCGCCATGTCAATAAGTGGTTCAACTGAAATTACTAAACCAACAATTGCAACTGGTAAGTTCATTGCGCCTAAAACGATTAGAGAAGCAAAGGTTGCTCCGCCGCCGACACCGGCTACGCCAAATGAACTGATTGTGACAACTGCTACTAACATTAAAATAAATTGTAAACTAAAGACATCAATTCCAACAGTTGGTGCAACGATGGTTGCTAACATAGCTGGATAAACGCCGGCACAACCATTTTGTCCAATAGATAAACCGAAACTACCAGCAAAGTTTGCTGTGGCATCATCGACACCTAATGCTTTGGTTTGTGTTTCAATATTTAATGGTAAAGCTCCTGCACTTGAACGAGAAGTAAAAGCAAAGCTCAAGACTGGAAAAACTTTTTTTAGATACGTAACTGGATTGACTTTCAAAGTAATTAAAATCAGCATGTGAATGGCAAAAACAATGATTAAGGCCACATATGATGCCAACACAAATTTACCTAAGTTAATAATCGCAACAAAATCACTTGTTGCTACAACATTAATCATTAACGCTAACACGCCATAAGGGGTCAAGCGTAAAACTAAGGTAACAATTCGCATGGTAATTTTATATAAACTATCAATTAAATTTGCAAAAAATTCAGCTTCTTTTGGCGCTTTACGACGAACGCCTAAATAAGCGACACCAACAAACGCAGCAAAGATTACCACCCCAATGGTACTCATTGGTCGTGTTCCCGCAAAGTCAGCAAAGACATTTTTAGGAATAAATGAAACGATTTGTTGTGGAATCGTCAAATCTTGAATCGCATCTTGACGCGTCGCTAACTCGGCAATTCTTGACGTTTCTGCAGCACCTTGCGTGAATTTTGCCCCTTGAAGGCCAAACGCTAAGGTTGTTCCAATCCCCACCAAGGCAGCTACTGCTGTTGTTCCTAGTAAGGTGGCTAACACATTAAAGCTAATTTTTCCTAATTTATTGGATTCTTTCATTTTTGTAAATGCACCTACGATAGATACAAATACTAACGGAATTACGAGCATTTGTAGAAACGCTACATAACCATTACCTACAATCCCGATCCATTCCATTGATTGCGTAGTAATTTTACTGTCTGTACCAAAAGCAAATTGAATAATTGCACCTAAAACAATCCCCACGCCCAATGCTGAAAAGACACGTGTTGAGAATTTTAAATGTTTCTTTTGCATTTGGTAGAAACCGAATAACACAGCAATAAATGCAAGGATCACTAATACAGTGATGAATGTTGTCATTTTAGTTCCTCCCTATGTTTTTAATGACAAGTACATCAAAGGAAGTAAAGGTTCCCGGTACTCACTCTCCAGTAAATACCCTGAAAACAGCAGACTGTTTCCAGTGATAGTTCTATTGTACCTTATTTTATAGCAAATAGTGGGATAATTTGCTTACTTTTTGATAGAAAATAACCGTTGTGATAGTTTAAAACTATCACCAAGCGTTGTTTTACTAGTCACTGTAAAAATAATTTGTTTTTTGTCCTCTTTCTTTTAAGCTGACGTGGTATACTTAGTTCTAGGAGGTGTAAGCGCATGCAAAAAATTTGTTGGATCCTTTCTGTCAACCGTGATGGAGCGACGTTATTTGTGGGAAGCCCTGCAAATGGAGGTCCTTGGCTCTTTTCAAATAAAGAGCAGCAAAACATCAAAGCCTTTTTTCAACCAACCTATGAAATTGACTTTATCAGTTATGATGTTCTTTCAGAGGAAGTACCAGAAGCTGCGTTCATTTTGTACAATGAAATGCTCGCTCCCTATCTTCCCGAAAAAATCACCAAAGTTGGTCAGCCGATTGCTTATGTGGATATCGCTACAAAAAATTATGAACAGTTTAAAAAAGCTTTGGTTGCTAAATCTTCACAAGAATAAAAACAGCGTTTGTAACGGAATCCGTTATAAACGCTGTTTTTAAAGTTTAAGCTTCTTCTGATTGTTGAAAATTCAATTGAACACCTGGACGATCCAGAGCAATTTCAGTTACTTCATAAGATAAACGTTCGACGATGCTAAATAAAGGACGCACAAGTTCATCGACTTCTTCTTGCGAAATATCTTCTTGTTTTTCAATTTTACGATCAATAATGTGATTAATTTGGCTAATCGCCCCTGATAAAACAAATTCGTCAAAGACAATTCGAAATTCTAAGCGAGCAACAAGTGCTGAGCTGTTTTCTGGATAATTTTCTTCTTCTACTTCAATTGGTGAAAAACTGACACGTAAATCTGTCTCTACTTCTGAATCAGGTACTCGCATATCATAGTGATACGCTTCAACAATTTCTTGTTGGCGTTTAATTTCCATTGTTTTTTCTCTCCTTTTTTAACAAGATATTCCCCTTTTAGAATATCCAATGGTTTCTTTTCTCAAGTATACCACAAGTCCGAAAGCTGCCTAGACCAAAAAACACAGAAGGTCAGACTTTTTTGATAAATTGATTTTGGCAGTTTGAACAAGTGACTTTGATTGTTCCTCGTCCTTTCGGCGCACGTAATGACTGCTGACATTTTGGACATTTAAAATAACGATACTCTTTCTGAGTCATGTGTCGCTTGCGAAAAGCATGAACCTTTTGCATTAGGCGTTGTTTTCGAAGAATAAACCGTTGATTTTCATTCAATCGCGGATGAATATGTTTTGAAAAAAAGCGATAATACACGTAGGCGACTGTGATTAAAATCAATAATCGAACCCAAAGATAGCCAGTAAAAATATTGATGAGCGCCAGCACGACACTTGTTAGCAACAGCGTTCGATTCAATTCATCGAACCGTGCATAACGTCCTTGTAAAAATCGTTGCGCTTTTTTGCGCCAACGTAGAATGCGTTCAAACCAAATTTGGCCCATTTATCTTCCTTCTTTCGAGCATTATTTTTTGAATAAATGATTGATTTACAGAAACTTTCAATCAAAATTTACACTTACTAAGTCCAAATTTTGAACAACTGTTGGTTATTTTCGATGGTATACTTCTAGAGAAGTCAGGTCAACCGATGAATGACTTCGTTGATAATAGCTACCGCTATTTTATACAAACTTAAACTGTCGATGGATAGATTATCCGATTTTAACTTAGGGGAAGGTTAAAATCCGATTCTATAATTTAGCACTACACTCCTTTATTTAGTAGCAACTTTAGCCTATCTATCCACATTTTAAGTCAAAAAGAAGCAAGTCCGGACTTGCTTCTTTTTATTTATCTTTCTAATTCTTCAATTTTCTTCTCAATTAACGCCAAGACATATTGACACGCTTCAGGATCTTCGACAAAATCATATTTATCGCCATCAATTTGAATTTTAGGACTTTCATCATAGTCTTCATACCATTGATCATAACGCTCGTTCAACATTTGATAGTAATCATACAACGTTGGATCTGTCTCAATTTGTTCATAAGGACGGCCACGTTTTTTGATGCGTTCTAACATTTTGGGAAATGAAATACGAATGTGAACTAACAAATCAGGTCTTTTTTTATGCGCAGCATAAGGCAATTCTTGGAGCATATTTTGTAATAAGTCATCGTACACTTTGACCTCTGTTTCGTTGGCACGACCTAAATCTGCATTTAAATGAAAAAGTAATGAATCTTCATAAATCGAGCGATCCAATACATTATTTTCATGCGTTAATGCTTGTTTAATACTATCAAAACGTTTATTTAAAAAATAAATTTGTAATAAAAATGCGTACTTTTCCGGTTCCGCATAAAATAAAGGTAATACCTCATTATCATCAACTGATTCGTAAAAGGCTTCTGAACCTAAACGGTTTGCAATTAAAGCTGTTAAACTAGATTTACCAGCGCCAATCGTACCTGCTAAAACAATCACTGCCATCGAACTCCCTACCTATTTTTTTCCATTTTATTTTTTATCTTCAACCAATTAAACATACCAAAAATTGAGTTAAAAGTATACATACAATACATAACAAATATCGCATAATCACCACCAGCGTGCGTCCCTGCTCGGAACCATAACAAAATTGAAAAAATATTTCCTAGTAGCCAAAACACGAATTGCGATTGATAACGTTTAATCATCAATAACATCCCTGTCGCTGAAACACTGAACGTGATTGCATCTAATGTTTGTTGCGCATCATTTACAAAACCTAACAAAATATATGCAGCTACGCCAATGAGCAGCCACGTGAAAAAGGCATACAACCACTGAATACCTTTTAAAACTTTTACTTCGGTTACTTGACCCGAGCCATCCTCGCTAGCCCGAATCCAAGCATAAAGCCCTGTAATGTCCATAATAATATAGAAGCTTTGTAAAAGAACTTCCGCATATACCCGTGTCACTAACCCAAAATAGCCAATAATCACTGCACTGATTAACCCAAAAATGTAATTGCTGACTTTTCCTTGGGCAATTAAATTCACACAAATGATGCCGGCTAAACCACCTACTAACGTAATCCAATTCGATGGATTGATAGCAAATGCAATCAACTGTACCCCCACCATCAAAGCTAAAAACAAGTAACTTCTCGTTTCCCAACCTTTAAAATCATTCACCAAAAAATTCTTATTCACGACAAATTTCCGACCTTCCTAAAACCAAACTTTTCTCTGTTGACGTCTCAATAAGAGTACTCCGTTTTAAAAAACAAGTCAATCAGATTTCGGAATAAAAAGAAGATTTTAATACTATATATTGATTCGAAAAATATCGAAACACTACATATAGTTATTACGCAAGCTTTCTGATATCCTTTATTGCCACAATATTTTCTTCATCTTGTTTTAATCTTCTATGTATTCATGGATTTGTTTCCATCTAATAATTCCTGCAGCAGAACCCTTTACGACGGTAGCGCTCCAAATTAATGTTGTGAAAGCGGAAGCAACCGTACATATTTATGCTTCAAACACAGCCATCGTTCACTCTTTTTATTGAAATGCTTAAAAATTGACGGCCTTATTTCTCGAATCTGGCCACTTATTAACTTATTACATGAAAACATTCGCCTAAAAAAGCAAAAAAAAAAACGACTAACCTAAATAATCGACCTACAAACAATTCCTTTCATTTGTAGGTCGATTATCTTTATTAGGTTTGATACGGATGTTTCGCCATTCCTAGTTTCCCTTTACTGCTCATCTCTATTTATTTTTTTACTGTTTGCCAACAGCTCGTTGTCTGAAAGTACTATCCGTCCTTTTGTACTTTGTTCAAAGCTGTAAGCTTGCTCAAATAACGTTTGCTCTTTATTGGCAGTTTGTGTAAAAGTCAGCCCATAAGGTTGTCCTTCACTGTTTTTCGCCAAAGGAACAGTCAATTCAGGATATCCTGCCACGGCACTTAAACCCGTACCTTCAGAATCAATAAAGGCATATCCGTCTAATTGTTGTTTTTTTAGCAACGCATCAAACGTTTGCTGTGCTTTTTTAATGGTTGTTTGAATGATTTCTTTATCTGGTTGTTTCTTTTTAACATCTGCTTCTAATAAATCTTGCCCATACTTGGCACGAACCTTTTTATCTTGTTGATTATACGCAATTAATTCCTCCAGTGTTTTAAATGGTAAATCATAACGTTTCGCAAATTTTTCCAATGCAAACTTAAATTCATTGGAAATAACTGCCCCGCCATCAATCCCTTCCATATCTGGTGTTACCGGAATCACTTCTGCTCCTGCTTTTTGGAGGGCCTTTTTAGCAGCCCTAAATTCTTCTTCAGCACTTGGCATTTCTAGCAACCCAATGCGTTGACCTTGTAAGTTATTTTTAGTAAATTTCGTTGAATCAATGCTCGGAACCGTGTCTTTCTTAAACGCATTATAGCCTTGCGCAGCATCAACGACACTTCGGGCAATCGGGCCAACTGTATCTAATGACGGTGCCAATGGCAAAACACCTTCGCCACTTACTGAACTGTGGGTCGGTTTAAAACCAACCACTGATTGATGAGAAGCGGGGGAAACAATCGATCCCATCGTCTCAGTGCCTAAAGAGAAGGCGCCGATATTCATCGTCACACTAGCCCCACTCCCAGAACTTGAACCTGAAGGTGTTATTTTGAGCGGCCCATAAGGATTAAGTGTTTGTCCATGCTTGGAACTATAGCCACTTGGTGCTTTCATTGACATATAATTCGCTAGTTCAGATAAGTTTACTTTTCCTAAAACCAAAGCTTGCGCCTCTGTTAACTTCTTAACTACTTCCGCATCTTCCTTAGGCTTGAACGTGCGTAAGGCATAAGCTCCTGCACTCGAAATCATGTTGGTCGTATTTATATTTTCTTTCAAAGTCACAGGAATACCATACAAAGGCTTCTTCGGTGTTTGAGAGGCTTGCTGGTCAAATGCCTTGGCTTCCTTAATTGCTTGCGGATTGATTTCAGAGATGCTGTTCATGCCATTATCTATTTGATCGAACTGTAAAATACGGTCCAAATAAAACGCCGTAAGTTCTTCATAGGTCAATGTTCCGTTGGCAATCGCTTGCTGTAATTCAGTGATATTTTTTTCAATAATCAACGGTGCTTTGGTCCGAGCTTTTTGTACATCTGTTTCTTTTAATTGATCTTCAATCGTTTTAACGATTCTCTCTTGATTGTACATTGCTGGGGTTTCTGCCTCAGGAGTGAACTTTTTGAGTATAAACCAATACGCTGCAGCGCCTATTATGACTAACAAAACAGCAATTATTCCGATTACTTTTAAAAATTTAGACATTTTTATCCTCCTATACCATTTAAAGATTATCTTACTATGTTTATTTTTGCATGACAACTAACAGTTTTGTTCGTTAAAAAGACAAAATAGAGAGTAGGACATCCGTCAAAACGACCGATGTCCTACTCTCTAACGATTAAGATAGTCCGCTAAATGCGTTTGTTTTAGTCTTTTGTGAAAGTTAAATACTGAGAATTTATTGTGTAATTCGTGTACCACTTTCTCCTTTGATTGCTTCCGAAGCTAATTCTAAAAGCCCGATAATCGCCTGGCGGTTTGGTTTACTTTCTGCAAAACTGATGGCCGCTTCCACCTTAGGTAACATACTACCTGGCGCAAATTGATTTTCTTCTATATATTGTTGCATTGCCGTAACCGTAACATCAGTCAAAGCTTGTTGATTTGCTTGACCAAAGTTAACAAAAACATGTTCCACTGCAGTTAATACCACAAAAACATCTGCTTCAATGAGTTCAGCCATTTTTGCTGCCGCAAAGTCTTTATCAATGACTGCATCTACACCATGATAGACTGGACCATCATAGGCAATAGGAACCCCGCCACCACCACAAGCAATTACGATCTGTCCTGCATCAACAAGTGTTCGCAAGCTAACTTTTTCGTAAATATCAACTGGTTTTGGTGAAGGAACTACCCGTCGCCAGCCTCGACCCGCATCTTCTTGATAGACGTTCCCAGTTTCCGCCATCAACTGTTTGGCTGTTTCTTCGTCATAATAACCACCAATTGGTTTTGTTGGTTTTGTAAACGCTGGGTCTTTTGGATCCACCACGACTTGTGTAATTAACGTAACAACTGGTTGTTCCCCTAAATTTCTGGCTACTAGTTCTTCATCAATTGCTTGTTGTAAATGATAGCCAATATAGCCTTGGCTCATTGCTGTGCATTCAGGAAACGGCACGACATCTTCTGGAGATTGACTCGTTTCCTCAAAAGCTAAGCGAATTTTGCCAACTTGTGGCCCGTTGCCATGAGCAATCACCACTTGATGGCCTTGTTCAATTAAATCAACAATGGATTTTGCAGCGGTTTGTGCTTTTGCCAATTGTTCTTTCGAAGAATTTCCTAACGCATTTCCACCTAATGCAATCACTATTTTTGACATCTGTTTCCCTCCTAGCGCTTTGGTTCTTGTTGTGTGATACAGTGAATATTGCCGCCCCCATAAACAACTTCTACCGTATTAACGCCGACAATTTTTTTATCTGGGAACATTGTTTGAACTTGCTCTAAAGCCAAACAATCATTTTCATCACCATACTGTGGCACAATCACGCCATCATTTGTAATTAAAAAGTTCATATAGGATGCGATACAAATATCGCCGTCTTCTCGTGGCATGGTTCCTTCCACGAAATCAATTTTGAAGGAGCCTTGAATGGTTACATTTTTGACAGGACAGCATAATTTGTGGACTTTTAATTGGCGTCCTTTAGCATCAGTCATTTTAAGCAAACGTTGATACGCATCTTGTGCCGCTTCATAAAATGGGCTATTTTGATCTTCGGTGTAAATACAAGCCACTTCACCAGGTGCAATAAAACAAGCTACATCATCCACATGACCATTGGTTTCTTCTGGGTCAATTCCATCACCTAGCCAAAGAACTTTTTCAACATTTAAATAGTCGCATAATTTTTGTTCGATTGCTTCTTTTGAAAGTTGTGGATTTCGACCTTCACTTAATAAGCACATTTCTGTAGTCAAGACTGTTCCTTGTCCATCTACGTGGAATGAACCGCCTTCTAAAACAAAATCATCTGTACGATAAGAATCTACATGCTCAATTTCACAAATTTTTTGTGCAACCAAATCGTCTTGGTCCCAAGGGAAATATAAACCATCTACTAATCCCCCCCAAGCATTGAATGTCCAATCCACACCACGGATTTCTCCATGGTCGTTAATGACAAATGATGGTCCACAATCACGGACCCAGGCATCATTGTTTGACATTTCGTAAACCGTAATTTCTGGCGGCAATTGGCGACGGCAATTTTGAAATTGTTGTTGAGAAACCACCACATTCATCGGTGTAAACTGACTAATTGCTTTGGCCACATTAGTAAAAGCTTCTTGGACAGGTTTACCACCATCACGCCAATTATCCGGTCTTTCTGGCCAAATCATCCAAACTTTCTCTTGTGGTTCAAATTCTCCTGGCATTCTAAAGCCATCTTGTTTAGGGGTATTTCCTACAATTCGTTTAGCCATTTTCTTTCGTTCCCTTCTTAATTTTTTTCACGTAAATAATTACTTCACCAAACAGAATAAAAATGATTGCCCCAATTGTGATTGGTAATTTTTCATTTAATGCTGCGGGACTAAAATCTAAAGGCACTGCTGTGAAAATCAGTGAAATAATAATCATAATCATTGGCAAAACCACTAAAACTTTTAAAAATCCTGGTTTTCCGTTAACTTTAAACGGACGTGGTGTATCGGGATCAATTTTTCTAAGCTTATAAAAAGCTGGGAAAACTGGGATATACGATAACAAGAATAGGACGACATTCAAGGAGAAAAAGGCCCAGAATAAATCTTGATTAGGTAAAATTGGTGCTAATACAATGACCACCGATGCCACAATGCCATTCATCAAAGCAGCCCCAATTGGCATGTCATTTTTCTTACTACGTTTTTCAAAAAATTTAGGCATGTCACCATTTTCAGCAGCATAACAAGCTGTATTATTGACTCCTAATGACCAAGAAATCATGTTTCCGAACAACGTAAGAAGGAATAGGAAAGCCATCAACATAATGAACCAACCTTCTGTCGAGCCTGTCAATAGTTTAAAGCTATCCATCATACCACTGCCGGTACTAATTTGATCGGTGGGAATCGCTACCCCAATTCCAAAGGCTGAAAAAATATAAATGGCCGCAATGACTAACCCCGCTGCTACAATAGCTTGTGGAATTTGCTTCTTAGGGTTTTCCATATCATCTGCAAACGTACAGATGACTTCAAACCCTAACAAATTAAAAATGATTACAGAAATAAAAGATAAACTCCTTAAGTCAAACGTTGGCAGCATTGATTTCAAGGTAAATTCATTGGCAACACCTTTCGTCAAGGCTACATACAATCCTAGCCCACCAATTAAGACAGCTAAAACCATCTTGATTACGGCAGCTCCATTTAGAATCCAGATACTGTCGCTGACTGGATAAAAACTAATCCAAACCACAATCCAAGTAAAAATTAATTCAACAATAATCATCATCGGTGTTGAAAACTTAATACCTGTAATTGTCGTTAATAGTTCTGGCGTCATAACGGCTAATGAAGCTAGCCACAATGGATAATTAATCCAATAATACCAAGAAACTCTGGCACCCCAACGATGACCATATGCTTTGGTCACCCAATCATAGATGCCCCCTTCACCAATATAAGTTGTTCCTAATTCTGATGAAATTAACCCATATGGCAATAGGAATGCAATTAATAAGAAAATCCACCAAAAAAACTGAGAATTACCAATTGCAGCAACAGGCGCCGCTGCTTCAGCAACGAAAACCACACAGATCACTGATAAAATGGCACTCGTTAAACTAAATTTCTTTTTCCCCTCCATGAAGACTCTTCCTCTCTTTATAAACTGTCCACTGATTCATTTTTTCAATCAGTGGACAGTTGGCCGTTAAATGCTTTGAGTGTCTAAGAAAACTTCTAGTTCTTTTTTCGCTTCTGCTTGCTTGATTAAATCATAAGGATTTTTTGCTTCATAATCATTCATAAGATATACTAATAAGCCACGAATAGATGTTAAACGGTTTTCTGCTTCATCGAAACAAATAGAATTTTTACCGTCAATTACTTCATCAGTTACTTCTTCCCCACGTGTTGCTGGTAAACAGTGCATGAATTTACAATTGGCACCTGCCCGATCCATCATTTCTTGATTCACTTGATATTTTGGATAGAAAACCTTCATACGTTCTTCTTCAGATAATTCCGCTTCGTACAAGCCATACCAAACATCCGTGTACAAGAAATCAGCGCCTTCAACAGAACTTGCATCATCTGTGACCAAAAAGCTACCGCCTGAAACTTCACAATTTTTTGCTAATTTCGCTTGATGCTCTTCATTTAATTGGAAGCCTTCTGGACCGAAGTGAACAAAATTCATGCCCATTTTTGTTGTGATTAATCCTAAAGAAAAACAAACTTGTGTCGCATCTCCGACAAAGACAACTTTACAATCTTCTAATTTTTTGCCTTCTGGTAAATGCTCAACCATGGTACACAAATCACCTAATTCTTGGGTTGGATGATTGTAATCAGACATACCGTTAATGACTGGGATGGTAGCACAATTAGCTAAATCAACAATACTATGGTGACGTTCCACACGAGCCATCAAAATATCTACTAAACGTGACAATACACGGCTGGTATCTTCAATCGTTTCATGTCCCCCTAATTGAATTTGACCAGGTGCTAAATATTCGCCATGTCCGCCTAATTGTTCCATTGCAGTTTCAAAAGATACTCGTGTTCGAGTTGAAGATTGTTGGAAAATCATTCCTAAAGATTTGTTTTTTAACAGTTGCGGATAATACCCATTTTTAATCGCTTCTTTAATTTTTAATGATAAATCGACTAAGTAGTGCATTTCCTCTTTCGTATATGTTTCTGTTGTAACGTAATCTCTTTTCATGATGTGTTCCTCCTAAAAGTTGTTTTTGTTTACACATTGACTTTACCAAGTTTAGCGAAGAGTTTACTATCCACCAAAAGTTAGAAAACGCTTTCTTTTTCGGCGTAATTTTTCATTAAAAAAAGTTTATTTATGGTTATAAACCGTTGGTACACCAGGGGTTTATAAAAGTTTAGGCGGATTTCTCTCTAATTTCTGACCAATCATAGATTTGAAAATGGTATAATTATTTTGAAAAATCATTCACTTAAAATAAAAGATGAAAGGGGTTTCCAATCGTGACATTTGTTTTTATTTATAACATCTTGTTGATTATTTTATATTCGTTTACTTCAACCTTTACCTTAAATCTTTACTTGAAAAATAAACAACCGATTTTTTTATTGCTTCTCTTTTTAATGGTTATTTTTATTTGTGACAATGTGATTGTTTATATGACTGAGTTCATTAATTCGTTTGCAACCGAATATAATCAGACCTTTATGACCGCACCTTTTTTAAAGACCATCATTTTTATTTGTTGTAATTTTGCCTATCTGGCTATTATCAATACTATTAGTGGTCGTCCTTTTAAAAATTATCAATTTGTCTGGTTATTTTTAATTGGTTTATGGATGCTAGCTATTCCATTTTCACAAAATTCCGCCTTAAAAGTTTGGTTGTACTATTTACCCAATCAGCTATTTTTAATTTACCTTGGATGCTATGCGCTCTATCAATTACGAATAGATCCTTTATCAGCCCTTGCGAAAAAATATCTTCGTTTTATTGGTTGGCTAAGCATTGGTTTCGGTGTGGCGATTCTTTTGGAAGATACCTTCGTTATTTTTAACATTGACCAATATTCTGATATTGTCTTTAAAATTAACAACCGAAACGTTTCTGAAGATATTTATACAATCATTCTCTCGATCGCCATTATCTACTTCTGTAATCGTGATTTTCCTCTGTCGGTTCTTGAAAAAGACGCTGCTAAATTGGAAGAAAATCAATCAGATGAACCCGTACTTTTGGCGCCTTTTTGTGATGCCTATCAATTAACGCAGCGAGAACGAGAAGTGCTTTCGTTACTTTTAGAGTGCAAAACAAATCAAGATATAGCCAACGAACTATTCCTATCAATCGGGACAGTAAAAACACATATCCACAATATTTTCGTTAAATTAGAAGTAAACAAAAGAGCAGAAGTTTTTGTCAGTTATCAACTTTTTTCTCAACAACAAACTGAACATTTAGCGAGATAATCAAAAAGGAAGCCTCCGTGATCGGTGGCTTCCTTTTTGATTATCTATTTTCTTGTACTTGTCGAACTCTCTTTTCAATTTCTTGAAAGTTAATAATTTTAGCTTGGCGATGAATTTCTTTTCCTTCATAGTATAAGATAATGGTCGGTGCAGAAAAAGCATTTAATTGTCCAATTATTTCTGGACTTTTATCAGCTTCTGCAATGTATGTAGGAAATTCATATTTTGTTGCAATTTTTTCGACAATCGGTTTATCAACTGTACAAACACTACAATTTTTTGCTGTCAAAAAGACGGCTTGTAGACGATTGTCTGTAATTTTTTCTTCTAATTCTTCTAATGTTGTTACATATTCCACTGAATAGCCCTCCTTGTCTTTTGTCTAAAATAACAGATTTACTAGCAAAATAACAACTTATTTGTTTGGCTAGGAATGCTTTAACAAAAAAGTTGAGCGTGGGACAAAAATCACTTTGGATTTTTGCTCCACGCTCAAAAACTGATAAACGGCGGGAACAAAAGCAACTCCTTCGGAAATAAGCCGGAATTCTCCAAAAATTACAGAACAATTTTCGGAAATTCCTTCTTATTTCTCGGAGTTAAACGCTTCTGTCCCGACCTCAACTTTTTACTGATAACCGCTTATTTATTAAAAATTTTAGGCCCTTTGCGCATGTTTTTACGATCATTTTTGGGAGTTTCCATTTTTTTAGAACGGCCACCACCTTGTTTCTTTTTAATTAATTCTAACATTTTTTCTTTTTCATTCATTTAATCCACCGCCTTTGTTAATAACGTGACAGATTCAATGTGGGTCGTTTGTGGGAAATTATCCACTGGTTGAATTTCTTTTGCTTCATAGCCACCTTCTGTTAATAATGCAATGTCGCGAGCGAGTGTGGCTGGATTACAGCTGACATAAACAATTCGTTCAGGTTGCGTTTCAATTAATGTGTTTACTAATTGACCATCTAACCCTTTCCGTGGTGGATCCACCACCACAACATCTGGTTGCAAGCCATTTTCAACTAATTTTGGCAATAATTCTTCCGCTAAACCAGCCGTGAAAGTGGCATTCTCAATGTTGTTTAATTTAGCATTATTTTCTGCATCTTTGACCGCTTCTTCAATTACTTCAATACCGTAAACTTGCTTTGCATCTTGGGCTAAAGTTAAGCCAATCGTTCCAATCCCGCAATAGGCATCCACCACAATTTCATTGCCTGTTAAAGCCGCATACTCTTTAACTTTTTGATACATCACTTCTGTTTGTTGTGGATTTACTTGATAAAATGAACGCGCGGAAATTTCAAATTTCAAATCAAAAATAGTATCTGTAATTTTTTCAGACCCATGTAATAAGATGGTTTCGTCGCCAAAAATGACATTGGTTCGTTTTGGATTTACATTTTGTACAATGCTGACTACTTCCGGAATAGCTTCCAAAATATCTGGCACAATTTTACTAATTGGGAATAATTTCGGTGTTCTCGTAATTAGAACAACCATCATCTCCCCAGTATGGTAGCCACGACGAACGACAATATGGCGTAAGTTCCCTGTATTATCAGATTCGTTATAAGGTTTTACGCTATATTTACGCATAATGTCACGGATTTTAACAATTGCTGCATCAATTTCTGGGTCTTGAATATAAAAATGTTCCATTGGAATTAAATCATGGCTATTTTTCCGGAAAAAACCTGTTTGTAGTTGGTTGTCAATTTTACGCACGGGAATTTGTGCTTTGTTCCGGTAATGCCACGGATCGTTCATCCCAATTGTTGGTAAAACAGGGACTTCTGGCAATTTAGCGACACGTTGCATAACATTTTCGACTTGTTGCGTTTTAAATGATAGTTGGGCGCCGTACGCTAAATGTTGCAACGGACTAATCCCGACTTTTGTAAAGTTTTCATCTTTCACGGGCACACGCTGTTCACTGCTTTTTAGGACAGTCAATACTTTCCCATAACCAAAACTTTTGCCTGTTTTTAAGACTTTGATTTCAAGTTTTTCACCTGGTAAGGCATTTTCAATAAACAATGGATAATGGTCCACTTTTGCCACGCCTAAACCTTCATGCGTCAAGTCAATGATTTCTACTTCAATGACGTCATTTTTCTTTACTGGATAATTTTTCATAAGTCGCTCCTTCTTTTTATACACTTCACTCATTCTAATGAAAATACCTAAGAAAAGCAACAACGAATTTTCATGGCGATTTAGCAATTCCGTTTGAGCTTTTTGGGTAAATAAAAGAATGAGACCCTTTCCCTTAGTCAAAAAATAGCCAATGAAAGATCTTATCAACTAAATCTTTCATTAGCTATTCACGGACTACCTAGTGCTTTTCTTTTTCGGCAATCTTTCCATCGCCATCAATATCTTCGTCTGTTAGTCGTTCAACTTCTTTGACAAATTCTTTGCTGGCTTCGTTATATGCTTCTTCCTCTTCGTCTTCTGATTCTACGACAATCTCATCGCTACCAGTTAAGACAGAACCCATAATTGCATTGGACGGCAGTGCATCACCATTTGCAAAAATTTCAATGTGTTGATGCATATTTTTAAAGGTCATTGGAGCATCGCCTCCATATTCACCATCTAAATTAATCATCATTTTATTGTTCTTTTCTAACGTTTCTGCATGTAAATAGCTGGTCTTTGTATAGATTAGTCGATGATCTTCAACATGCTTTCCACCATTTAACATTAACGCAACTAAATGAAGAATCTCAAAAATATTGGCTGTTTTTACAATGATTAATGAAAACTTACCATCATCTAATTTAGCATCTGGTACGATTTGCTCGAAACCACCCACCGAGTTAGTCAGCCCTAGGAAAAACATTGATGCGTTGCCTTCGTACACACCTTCATCATATGTCATGCGCATTTTAATCGGCTTCACTCGCGGCAACATTTCGGCTCCTTTGGCTAAGTACGCTAAGTAACCAAAAATACTTTTCAACTCTGACGGAACTTCATAAGTCAGTTCCGTTAAATGACCACCCGCCGCAATATTGATAAAGTAATTTTTGCCGGCTTGGCCAATATCCATTTTGACAGTTTGATTTTTTTTAATCACTTCTGCTGCCTTAACGATATTATCACGAGGAATCTTCAAGGCCCGTGCATAGTCATTCGTCGTTCCAGCAGGAATAATGGCCATTTTAGGGCGCCGCTTCAACGGAGCAATCCCATTCACGACTTCATTAATGGTCCCATCTCCACCTGCTGCTACTAGTAAATCAAATCCTGCACGCGCAGCACGATGTGCTTCATTGCGTGCTGAATTTTCTTCTGGTGTGGTCGCAAATGCACTGGCTTCATAACCACATTCTTCTAAAATAGATAAAATATCGGCTAAGTTCTTTTTAACTAACTCTTTTCCTGACGTTGGATTATAAATCACTCTAGCTTTTTTCATGGTTTGCCTGCTACTTTCTTATCGTTTTGAAAGCTCTTCTTGCAATAACTTGTTAACCACACCTGGGTTTGCTTGTCCACGAGTTGCTTTCATAATTTGTCCAACAAGGAAACCAACTGCACGGTCTTTTCCGTTTTT
Organism: Enterococcus sp. DIV2467a; assembly: GCF_050532945.1. Classification (NCBI taxonomy): domain Bacteria; kingdom Bacillati; phylum Bacillota; class Bacilli; order Lactobacillales; family Enterococcaceae; genus Enterococcus; species Enterococcus sp. DIV2467a. The sequence goes on from NZ_CP172896.1 coordinate 2,404,770, forward strand.
AAAGTCATCAATTGATTGTTGGTTGTTGTCTAAAACTTCGTTAATCATTGGTAATAATTGCGCTGGATCAGATAATTGAACAAGGCCTTTTGCTTCGACAACTTCTTTAGCGTCTCCACCGTTTTCAATTAACTCTTTGAACACTTTCTTCGCAATTTTCGAGCTGATTGTGCCATCGTTAATCAAAGTAATCATACCCGCTAGATTTTCTGGTGTTAGTTTAGTATCGGCTAATTCAACTTTTTCACTGTTTAAGTAAGCAGAAACTTCGCCCATTAACCAGTTTGATGCTTGTTTCGCATCTGCACCGTTTGCTAAGGTTGCTTCAAAGAAATCTGACATTTCTTTCGTTAAAGTCAAGACCATTGCGTCGTATTCAGGTAACCCTAATTCACTGATATAACGGGCACGACGTGAGGCTGGCATTTCTGGCAAACTAGCGCGAACTTTTTCAATCCATTCATCATCAATTGAAAAACGAGGAACATCTGGCTCTGGGAAGTAACGGTAGTCACTTGAGCCTTCTTTAACACGCATAAGCAACGTTGTACTAGTTGCTTCATCAAAGCGGCGTGTTTCTTGTTGAATTTCGCCACCAGATAATAGGACTTTGGCCTGGCGTTTTTCTTCATAAGCTAAACCTTTTTTTACAAAGTTCATAGAGTTCAAGTTCTTTAATTCCGCTTTAGTACCAAATTCTTCTTGACCATACGGACGTAAAGAAATATTGGCATCACAACGCATAGAACCTTCTTCCATTTTCACATCAGAAACTTCTGTAAATTGGATAATTGAACGCAACGCTTCTAAATAAGCATACGCTTCTTCTGGTGAGCGCATGTCTGCTTCAGAAACGATTTCAATTAAAGGCGTACCTTGACGATTCAAGTCTACATAAGAATAGCCATCTGTGCCGTGAATATTTTTCCCAGCATCTTCTTCTAAATGCACCCGTTCAATGCGAATTTTTTTCTTTTTGCCTTCGACTTCAATTTCAATCCAACCATCATGTCCGATTGGTTGATCAAATTGAGAAATTTGGTATGCTTTCGGGTTATCTGGGTAAAAATAGTTTTTACGGTCAAAATGTGTTTCTTTTGAAATTTCACAGTTCAAGGCAAGTGCTGCTTTCATACCAAATTCTAAGGCACCTTTATTCATGACAGGCAAAACACCTGGGTAACTCCAGTCAACCACATTTGTGTTGCTATTTGGTTCTGCTCCGAAATGCGCTGGCGCAGAGGAGAAAATTTTAGAGTTGGTTTTCAATTCTACGTGGACTTCTAATCCAATGACAGTTTCAAAGTTCATTAATCGTTCCCCCCTAAAATGACTGGTTTTTTCGTATGGAAATCTGTCGCTTGTTCAAAAGCATAGGCTGCTTTATACATTGTATGTTCGTCAAAATGTTTTCCAATAATTTGTAAACCAACTGGCAAGCCTTCTGAGAAGCCTGCTGGAATGGACATGCCTGGTAGTCCTGCTAAGTTGACAGGAATGGTTAAAATATCATTCATATACATTGTGATTGGATCATTGATGTTTTCCCCTAGACCAAAGGCAACTGTTGGTGTGGATGGGCCAATGATTAAGTCATAATCCGCAAAGACATTCTCAAAATCTTGTTTGATTAGTGTACGGACTTGACCAGCCTTTTTAAAGTGCGCATCATAATAACCAGCACTTAAAGAGAAGGTTCCTAACATAATCCGACGTTTAACTTCTGTTCCGAAACCTTCAGAACGTGAATTAACATAGACATCTTCTAAGTTTTGTACATTGTCTGAACGGTACCCGTAACGAATGCCATCAAAGCGTTGTAAGTTTGAACTTGCTTCTGAAGAGGCAATAATATAATAAACCGCTACGCCGTACTTAGAATGTGGCAAACTAACTTCTTCCACCGTTGCTCCTAAAGATTTAAATGTTTCTGCTGCTTTTAATACCGCTTCACGAACATCAGGTTGTACCCCTTCACCTAAGTATTCTTTTGGCAAAGCAATTTTCATGCCTTTGATGTCGCCAGTTAAATCTGCCGTAAAATCAGGAACAGAAACGCCTGCAGAAGTGCCGTCTTTTTCGTCATAACCACTAATTGCGTTTAAAGCTAAGGCATTGTCTTTAACATTTCGTGTCAATGGACCAATTTGGTCTAAACTTGAAGCAAAAGCAATCAAACCAAAACGAGACACACGTCCATAAGTTGGTTTTAGGCCCACAATACCGTTGAATGCGGCTGGTTGGCGGATACTGCCACCTGTATCGCTCCCTAAAGAAACTGGGACTTGTCCGGCTGCGACAGCAGAAGCTGAACCACCAGAAGAACCGCCAGGAACTTTGGTTTGATCCCAAGCATTTTTTGTTTTCTTGAAGTAAGACGTTTCCGTACTTCCGCCCATGGCAAATTCATCCATGTTCAATTTTCCGACTGGAATCATATCTGCTTGATAGACTTTATCCATCACGGTCGCATCATAAATTGGGTCAAAATTGTGTAACATTTTTGAGCCAGCTGTTGTTAAAATATCTTTTGTGACAATGTTGTCTTTAATCCCAATTGGAATCCCAGCTAATGGATTACTTTCAGTGATGCCTTTTAAGTCAATCGCTTTGGCTAATGCCATTGCTTTTTCTTCACTAACTGTAATAAAAGAACCTAGTTGTTCTTCTGTATCTTGAATACGATTTAATGTTTCTTCGGTTAAATCAACTGCTGTGATTTCTTTTGAAACCAATAAATCATGTAACTCTGTTAACGATTTGTCGTATAATTTTTCCATTAGGCTCCTGCCTCCCCGTTATCCATAATTGCAGGCACTTTAATGTAACCATTCTCTGATTCCGGAACATTCCGCATTAATTCTTTACGGTCCATTCCTGGTGTCGCTACGTCTTCACGCATGACATTGATTGATTCATTCACATTTGAAGTAAAAGGAACCCCGGTTGTATCTACTTCTTCTAGTAATTCCACCATATCAATAATTTTATCTAGTTGATTGGTAAAGTCCGCTAATTCTTCTTCGGAGAAAGATAATTTTGATAATTTAGCGACATGTTTGACTTGTTCTTCTGTAATTGCCATAGATACCCTTCTTTCTATCATTTACTGAAATTTTCATTTTCAGATTAATCAATTGGATTGTATTTCTTTAAACAGCTTAGCACAGCTGTTCACTCTGTTCCTATTCTACCATAAAATGGTCGGATATTTTAGATGAAACCTTGAATTTCATTGATAATTTGTCGCTCGCAAAAATGACGGAAATATGTTATTATGAAAATGAAAAGAGAGATATGCAGGAACATACCTCTCTAATAGCCACTACTAGTTATAAGAACTAGCGGCTTACTGAGTTATTGGTTTTATTTCAAACGCTTAACCGTTCAGCTCCTCAAAGCTTATGAACGGTTATTTTTGTTGTCTAAGACAAGCGCTAAGATACCGAAGATAATGGTCACAACAAGTGTTGCAAAACCAATCATCAGTCCTAGCGCTGCTTCAACGGACAAAAACATTGCTCCTTTTGTTAAAGTAAGAAGAATTGCGCATAAGCATCAACCTCCTTTCTCAACTCAGAAAGTCCTCGTTCATATAACTTTTATGACTAAAATAAGTATACCATCAAATTACTACATAAAATCTGACAACGTTAATTTTTCTTCTTAAAAATGACTTGCATCTAACGCATCGACCATTTCTTGTTCATTCCAAACGGTCACGCCTAAGCTTTCAGCTTTGGTTAATTTACTGCCTGCATCTTCGCCAGCAACCACAATGTCAGTTTTTTTCGAAACACTCCCTGTAACTTTTCCACCAAGATTTTCAATTTTTTCTTTGGCTTCTTCGCGAGTGTACTGCGTTAATTTTCCTGTTAAAACAACTGTTTTGTCTTTGAAAGGTGACTCCACTTCTGCTAATTGTTCTGTCCGGAGACCTTTATATGTCAAGTTCACTTGGGCTTTTTCCAGTTCAGCCATTAATTCATGAACTTCCTCATTTTCAAAATACGTCACAACGCTGTCTGCGATTGTTTCGCCAATTGAATCCAAAGCCACAATTTCTTCCGCAGTTGCACGACTTAAGGTTGGTAAATCACCAAAATGCTCCGCTAAAATTTTCGCCGCTTTCGCCCCCACATGGCGAATCCCTAAGCCAAAAATCAAACGTTCGACAGAGTTTTCTTTACTCCCTTGAATGGCAGTGTAAATGTTGTTTGCTGATTTTTCTTTGATTTTATCCAAAGTCATTAATTGTTCTTCTGTTAAGAAATACAGATCCGCTACGTCTTTCACTAATCCTTTGTCATACATTTGTGCTAACACTCGTGGCCCCAAGCCATCAATGTTCATTGCGTTTCGTGAGACAAAGTGATTCAGCCCTTCTTTAATTTGCGCAGGGCATTTTGGATTAATACAACGTAACGCCACTTCCTCATCTAAATGCACCAACTCACTATGACAAATTGGACAATGTGTCGGCATTTCATAAGGCTGACTATCGGCTGCACGTTTTTCAACTAGGACTTGCGCTACTTCTGGGATAATATCGCCGGCTTTGTAAATAATAACATGATCATTTAAACGGATATCTTTCATTTGAATAAAATCTGCATTATGCAAACTTGCCCGACTAACCGTGGTTCCCGCGACTCGTACAGGAGCCATGACCGCAGTAGGAGTGACCACCCCCGTGCGCCCAATTGTCCATTCAATATCTTCCACTACTGTTTCTGCTTCTTCTGGTGGAAATTTGTAGGCAATCGCCCAGCGAGGTGCTTTGACAGTGAAACCTAATTCATCTTGCAACGCAAATTCGTTCACTTTAATCACAATTCCATCGATTTCGTATGGCAAAGTGCTCCGCTTTTCATGGTATTCTTCAATGTAGGCCCAGACTTCATCAATTGACTGACATAATTGCCGTTCGGGATTGGTTCTAAAACCAATTGCAGAAAGCTCTTCTAATGCCTCAAACTGCGTCTTCGCTTTCATTGGTCCAAAGTCAGCAACTGTGTATAAAAACGTATTTAAGTTCCGTTTCGCCACAATTTTTGTATCTAATTGGCGCAAGCTTCCCGCCGCTGCATTCCGAGGATTGGCAAAAATATCTTGGCCATTTTCTTCACGTTCTTCATTTAATGCGACAAAGGATTGTTTAGGCATGTAGCACTCGCCACGAACTTCCACTGAAATGGGCTCCGTTAAACGCATCGGTACAGAGCGAACCGTTCGTAAGTTCTCTGTAATGTTTTCACCAACCGTTCCATCGCCTCGTGTTGCTCCGCGTACAAACACCCCGTTTTCATAACGTAATGAAATTGCTAACCCATCAATTTTTAACTCACAACAGTAAGCAACGGGTTTACCAATCGCCTTACGAACACGTTCATCAAAAGCAAAAATGTCTTCCTTGCTAAACCCATCATTTAAACTATACATTGGAATGTCATGCGGAGCTTTTTCAAAACCAGATAAAACTTTGCCACCTACACGTTGTGTCGGCGAATCTGGCGTGATTAAATCAGGAAACTCCGTTTCAATATCGACTAACTCTTTATACAAACGATCGTAAACATAATCTTCTACGGATGGTTGATCTTTGACATAATATTCATGGGAATATTGATTGAGTTGTTTTCTTAATTCTTGCGCACGAGTTGTCGCCGCCGTTAATGTTAATGGTTGTTGTTCCATCGTAGAACTCCTCCTCATAAGTGTAATGCTCTTATCGTCTTTTTAACACATTTACACTAAGATAGAAAATAAAAAGAATTTATCTAATGATGATTTCTCATTAAATCGCTGACCTATTTTGCATGTTAAATTTTTTCAATTGGTGCAAATGCCGCTAACAACCGTTTTATGCCTTTTTCAGGGAAAGCAATGTCCAACTCTAAGTCTTTGGCCGAACCGCCTACACGAACGACTGTACCAACGCCCCATGCTTTATGTTGGACCTTATCACCTGCTTGCCAGGAAACTTTTTCGCCACCACTTGCCACTTTGTTGCTAACTGATTTTGTAGCTGGCTGTGTATAAGCTGGTTTACTTGCGCTGGGCTTGAATACTTTAGGATCAAAGGTGCGCGCTGGAGCTTTCTGTAAATTGGCCGCCGCCCCTTGTTTCATTAAACGCTCCGCCTCAATTTCTTCTAAAAAGCGACTTGGTCGATTATATTGCGTGCGACCATATAATGTTCTCGAATAAGCATTCGTTAAGAACAAGGCTTCTTCCGCTCGTGTGATACCAACATAAGCCAAGCGCCGTTCTTCTTCCAGTTCACTTTCTTCTAGCATGGCACGTGATAATGGGAAAACCCCTTCTTCTAAGCCCATTAAAAAGACCACTGGAAATTCCAGCCCTTTGGCCGCATGCAACGTCATTAAGGTTACCTGCGAAGAGCTCTCTTCTAAATTATCTAAATCAGAAACCAAGGCTAAATCTGTTAAGAAATCCGCCAATTTTGTTTCTTCGCCATTTGGATCGTCGTTGTTTTGCGCTTCAAAACGTTTATCAAATTCTTGTGTCACAGATAAAAATTCGTCCAAGTTTTCTAAGCGAGCTTGAGACTCTAAATTATTTTGCGCCATCAAAGCTTCCCGATAACCACTACGTTGTAAAGTTTCTTTCACCAATTCTGTAATCGTTAAATAGGGCACTGTTTTCATTAAGTCTTGAATCATCATGCCAAAATTGCCCAGCTCTTTACCCGCTTTTCCTGAAATATTTGCCAAATCAACATTTTGGGCAGCTTCCAGCAAAGCCCAACCATGCGTATCCGCAAATAGTCGTAATTTTTCAATTGAACTTTTACCGATTCCTCGTTTTGGTTCATTGACAATTCGTTCAAAACTAATCGAATCATCTGGATTGGCAATCAAACTTAAATAAGCCAAAATATCTTTAATTTCTTTACGGTCGTAGAATTTATGTCCGCCCACCATGGTATACGGAATATTAGATTTCAAGAGCATTTCTTCCACTACACGGGATTGAGCATTGGTCCGATATAATACCGCAAAATCACCATAAATTCGGTCATTTTCCCGCATTTCTTTTTGGATTTGGCTCACAATAAATTGTGTTTCATCCCGTTCTGTGTCCCCACGATAATAGACAATTTTTTCACCGTCTATATTTTCTGTCCACAGTTCTTTCTCGCGGCGGTTACGGTTATTTTTGATGACATCATTCGCAGCCGCCAAAATGTTTTTGGTGGATCGATAATTTTGTTCTAGCAAAATTACACTGGCATCTGGATAATCTTTTTCAAAATCCAAGATATTTTGCATATCCGCCCCGCGCCAACCATAGATACTTTGGTCGGCATCACCTACGACACACAGATTTTTGAAACGTGCAGCCAATAAATTGACTAAGGTATATTGTGCATGATTGGTATCTTGGTATTCATCCACATGAATATAGTGAAATTTATTTTGGTAGAAAGCCAACGTATCTGGTTGTTCATTGAATAAACGAATCGTATTCATAATCAAATCATCAAAATCCATACATTGGTTTTTGCGTAATTCTTTTTGATAGGCTTCATAGCATTTTGCGACAATTTCTTCATATAAGGAACCTTGCATTTCAGCAACTTTTTCAGGCGTTTGTAATTCATTTTTGGCATTGCTAATCGTACCTAAAATTGAGCGAGGATCATATTTTTTTGAATCAATATTTAAGTCGTTTAAGATGCGTTTCATTAATGTTTTTTGTTCCGATGGGTCAATAATTGTAAAATTACGGTTGTAACCAATCTGATCCACATCACGACGTAAAATTCTTACACACATGGAGTGAAAAGTGGAGACCCATACATCTTCGCCACCCGTTTCCAGTAATTTATTTACACGCTCTTTCATTTCTTTAGCAGCTTTATTGGTAAACGTAATCGCCAAAATATTCCATGGATTTACTTCTTTTTCCTCAATTAGATAGGCAATTCGGTGTGTTAAAACCCGCGTTTTTCCACTACCAGCACCAGCCATGACTAACAGTGGTCCTTCTGTATGCAAAACGGCTTCTTCTTGTCGAGGATTCATTCCCTGAACCAAGGCATGTTTTTGTGTCATATTAAACGTCCTCTCTCTTTTTTCAATCTTATACAGTATACCAAAAATCCCTTTGAAGTTCTTTAGAAAAGAACAAAAAATCTTTTTCTTTTTATATGAAATTTTCTTGTAAATCAAGTCAAACCGCAGTACATTAGTAAGTAGTGATGGAGGCTAAAAATGAAATGAATAATGATGTACATGAAATTAAACAATTAGATGGTACCCGAATCGGCTTTATCCTTAAAGGCATCGTCGTCGGAATCCTGGTCGGCTTTGTTGTCAGCTTATTTCGCTTAGGCATTGAAAAAATTGGCGAACAAGTCGTGCATCTGTATCAAACGTTTCACGAAAAACCCTTTTGGATGATTCCTTGGTTCTTATTTTCTCTCGTGCTTGCTTATTTATTAGGACGACTGATCAAAAGCGAACCAGCAATTAAAGGCAGTGGCATCCCCCAAGTGGAAGGACAACTTCAAGGTCAATTAGAAATTCACTGGTTTCCAGTGCTTTGGAAAAAATTTATCGGTGGGATCTTAGCGATTAGTCCTGGGCTATTTTTGGGACGTGAAGGTCCTTCAATTCAACTAGGTGCAGTGGTTGGACAAGGCTATAGTCAATGGCGGCAAAGCACCAAGTCTGAAGAAAAAATTTTAATCAGTAGTGGTGCCAGTGCTGGTTTAGCCGCCGCTTTTAACGCACCAATCGCAGGACTTTTATTTGTTCTAGAAGAGGTTCACCATTCCTTTTCACCTTTAGTTTGGTTAACCTCTTTTTCTGCGGCCATTTCCGCTAACTTTGTTTCTTTGCATTTCTTCGGATTGCAGCCAGTTCTTTATATTGGTCCGGTTAAATCTTTGCCTTTAGAGTACTATTGGACATTAGTCCTGCTGGGCGTTTTGCTAGGATTATTAGGTTGGATATATCAAAAAACATTGTTGTCCTTACCAAAAGTATATGGAAAAATCAAAGGCCTTTCTTCTAATTATTATGGTTTTGTTCCTTTTATTTTGATTTTACCGATTGGTTATTTCTTTCCACATTTACTTGGCGGTGGGAATCAAATTGTTTTAGCTTTAGGCAATCAACCGGCCACTATTTGGGCTTTAGTCGGCTTACTGGTTTTACGTTTTGTTTTTTCAATGGTTTCTTACGGTTCGAATCTCCCTGGTGGTATTTTCTTGCCTATTCTAACTTTAGGTGCCATTATCGGAACATTGTATGGCAGTCTACTTGTCCAATACGTAGGGATGGATCCAATTTTTGTGAAAAACTTTTTAATTTTTGCCATGGCTGGTTATTTTACTGCGATTGGTAAAGCACCGTTAACAGCGATTATTTTAGTAACAGAAATGGTCGGCAATTTTTCTCATTTAATGTCTTTAGGGGTTGTTGCTTTAGTTAGTTATATTACCATCGATAGTCTTGGCGGCAAGCCAATTTATGAAAGCTTATTAGAACGTTTGGTTCCTTCTAAAGTAAGTAATATTCGTGGCCACAAAACGATTATCGAATTACCTATCACTGCAGAAAGTTCCTTAGATGATACGATGGTACGTGATTTTGTCTGGCCTAAACAAATGTTGCTCACTTCCATTCGCCGTGGTGAATCGGAAATTTTAACACATGGTGATACTGTTATGCATGTTGGCGATGTGCTCATTATTTTGACCGATGAAAAACTCGCTTACCAAGTCAAAAAAGAGATTTATCAAAAAACTTTACCGAATGATTTAGTGAATTAAAGAAAGCTGCTGAACTCAGGTTCAGCAGCTTTCTTTTTTTCTTATGACTGTTTTTTAATTTTTTTGAATGTTTTTGACCGTTTTAGATTGATTAGCGTTTTCATTTGTGCTATTATATCCATGAAATGAGGGATGAAAATGCTTACGGAAGAACGACATCAAAAAATTTTACAATTGTTAGATCAAAAATCAGTCGTCAAATCACAAGAACTTGCTAGCTTGTTCAATGCTTCAGAATCCACAATCCGCCGCGATTTACAAGAATTAGAAGACGCCAATTTGTTAGAACGCATTCACGGCGGCGCTAAGCGTATTCTTAATTTAGGCTTTGAACAAAACATGACGGAAAAATCAATCAAAAACACGCACGAAAAGCAAAAGATTGCTTCTTTAGCCGCTAGTTGTGTACAAGATGGCGATATGATCTATTTAGATGCTGGTTCAACCACGTTAGAAATGATCCCTTTTTTAGTTGGGAAACAAATCCATGTAGTGACGAATTCCGTACATCATGCTGCAAAACTTAGCGATATGGAAATTCCCACTATTATGCTTGGTGGTACTTTGAAGCTCTCCACTAAAGCAATCATTGGTGCCACTAGTATGGAACAGCTACAACATTTTCGTTTTAACAAAGCTTTTTTAGGAACTAACGGCGCACATTTAGAGTTTGGTTTAACGACGCCTGATCCCGAAGAAGCAGCGCTAAAAGCCTTGGCTATTCATCAAGCAGAAACAGCCTATGTTTTACTGGATCATACAAAATTTAATGAAGTAACGTTTACCAAAGTGGAAGAATTAGAGTCAGTTACTTTACTAACTGACTACTGCCCTGCTGAATCGCTTCAAGGATTCCAGCAAAAAACTATTTTAATGGAGGCAAACAAATGATTTACACAGTGACTTTAAACCCTTCTATCGACTTTATCGTTCATGTCGATCATCTACAAATTGGTGATTTAAATCGGATGACGAATGATTTTAAATTACCTGGCGGCAAAGGAATCAACGTTTCACGTATTTTAAAACGTATGGAGACAGAATCCACTGCCTTAGGTTTTTTAGGTGGTTTTACAGGCTCATTCATTGCCGATTGGTTGAAAAAAGAAGAAATCCAAACGAATTTCACTCCCGTGTCTGCTGATACACGAATCAACATTAAATTGAAATCAGATACTGAAACAGAAATTAACGGCTTAGGACCTGCTCTAACAAACGAAGAAATTCAAGAACTAAAACAAGCAGTTAGTCGTGTTCAGGCTGGTGATATTGTTGTTCTTTCAGGAAGTACACCTGCTTCTCTACGCAAAGGATTTTACGAAGAATTAATCCAAATTGTGAAGGAAAAAGGCGCAGAATTTGTTATTGATACGACAGGTGAAGATTTAATGAACGCTTTGTCACAAAAGCCTTTATTGGTCAAGCCAAATAATCATGAGTTGGCAGAATTATATCATACAACCTTTACAAGTATTGAAGATATTTTACCTTATGGACATCGGTTACTAGAAGAAGGAGCACAACACGTAATTATCTCAATGGCTGGTGATGGTGCATTACTTTTCACAACAGAAGGTGTTTATCGTTCCAACGTTTTAAAACGTCCACTGAAAAATTCTGTCGGCGCTGGCGACTCAATGATTGCTGGTTTTATTGGCAACTTTTCAAAAACACAAGATCCTTTAGAGGCTTTCAAATGGGGTGTCGCTTGCGGTAGCGCGACTGCTTTTTCTGATGATTTAGCCTCAGAAGATTTTATCCAAGAACTTATTCACGAAGTAACAATTGAAAAAATTTCAGAATAAATCCACTAAGGGAGGAAAATAGAGTGAACATTAATGATTTATTAATAAAAGATGTCATGATTATGGATTTACAAGCTACTGATAAAAAAGGCGCGATTGATGAAATGATCCAAAAATTATACGATGGTGGCCGCATCTCTGACATTGACACTTACAAAGAAGGAATTTTAAAACGCGAAGCACAAACATCGACTGGTTTAGGCGACGGCATCGCTATGCCTCACGCAAAAAATAGTGCCGTAAAAGAACCGACAGTTCTTTTTGCTAAAAGTAAAAAAGGTGTTGATTATGAAGCACTAGATGGACAACCTACTTATCTATTCTTCATGATTGCTGCTCCAGAAGGCGCCAATGATACACATCTCCAAGCGCTTGCGGCCCTTTCTCGATTACTTATCGATCCAGAATTTGTTGGCAAATTGAAAGAAGCGGAAACTCCAGAAGCTGTACAAGCACTTTTCCAAGCAGCGGAAGATCAAAAAGAAGCGGAAGAAAAAGCAGAACAAGAACAAACAACGCCAGCACCAGAAAGCAATCGTAAATATATTATTGCTGTGACTGCTTGTCCTACAGGAATTGCTCATACTTACATGGCCGAAGATGCGCTGAAGAAAAAAGCAAAAGAAATGGGCGTAGACATTAAAGTAGAAACAAACGGTTCAGAAGGAATTAAAAATCGTTTAACTGCTGAAGATATTGCTCGTGCTGATGGCGTGATTGTCGCAGCCGATAAAAAAGTAGAAATGAATCGATTTGATGGTAAAAAATTAGTCAATCGTCCCGTCAGTGATGGAATTCGTAAAACTGAAGAACTAATTAACTTAGCCATTAGTGGTGAAGCTCCTACTTTCCATGGCAGTGACTCGGCTGCAAGCGACCAAGAGGATTCAGCGGAAGGTTCAATCGGTTCTCGTATCTATAAAGATTTAATGAATGGTGTTTCTCATATGTTACCTTTCGTTATTGGTGGCGGAATTGCCATTGCTCTTTCCTTTATGATTGATCAATTTATCGGGGTTCCTCAAGATCAATTAGCCAATTTAGGGAATTACAATGACGTAGCTAGCTGGTTTAACCAAATTGGTGGCGCAGCATTTGGCTTTATGTTACCTGTCTTAGCTGGTTTTATTGCTTCTAGTATCGGGGATCGTCCAGGCTTAGTTGCTGGTTTCGCGGCTGGTGCATTAGCAAACGCCGGAGGAGCTGGGTTCCTTGGGGCCCTAATCGGTGGTTTCTTAGCTGGTTATGTAGTGGTTCTTTTACGTAAAGTTTTCAAAGGCTTGCCAAAATCATTAGATGGAATTAAAACCATTTTATTCTATCCAGTTTTTGGTTTGATTATTACAGGCTTATTAATGTTAGTCATTAACATCCCAATGAAAGCAATTAATGATGCGTTAAATCATTTCCTACTTGGCTTAGATGGCACAAATGCTGCTTTACTTGGTGCCTTATTAGCTGGTATGATGGCCATCGACTTAGGTGGACCAGTTAACAAAGCTGCTTATGTTTTCGGTACAGCTACGCTAGCAAGTACTGTTGCAGAAGGTGGCAGCGTGGTCATGGCTTCTGTAATGGCTGGCGGAATGGTTCCTCCATTAGCAATTTTCGTAGCAACTCGTTTATTTAAAAATAAATTTACAAAAGATCAACAAGATGCCGGCTTAACCAATATTGTAATGGGACTTTCTTTTGTCACTGAAGGGGCAATTCCTTTTGCAGCAGCTGACCCATTACGTGTGATTCCAAGTTTCGTGGTAGGTTCTGCCTTTACTGGTGCGTTGGTTGGTGCGTTTGGTATCAAATTATTGGCACCACATGGAGGAATCTTCGTCGTCTTCCTATTAAGTAATCCATTACTATATCTATTGTTCATCTTAATTGGGGCGATTATTTCAGGAATTGTCTACGGACTTTTGAAAAAACCTGTCGAAGTACCTGCTTAAAAAAAGCAAAAAAGCGATTCAACCATGGTTGAATCGCTTTTTTATTATTTTCTCTTTATCGCATAATTTTCTAAATACTCAGGATTTCCTTTGCTTCTGATATACGTGTACACGCCCATCACAAAGGCCCCAAGGGTATTGGTAAATAAATCCCCCATCGTATCCATTAAAGCAGCACGCCCAATAAATGGTTGGCCGTTGGACATATTATAGCGTTGTAAGTTCATGTTCCCTAATGAATCGCAGATAAATTCCCAGAATTCCCAGAAGACGCCACAAAGCCCTGCAAATGCAAACCCAAATAATAAAAATAACCACGGGGAAACATCGGCGTACTTCGTTTTCTTCAATAGGAAAGCAGCAATACCATAACCAACAGCAGTTAACAGCATCGGACTAACAAAGTGTAAAATTTTATCCCAGAACGAAATGATTGAAATCATATGCAACGAGGTTCCTAGGAATACTGAAATAAATAAGAAAAACCAGTAAAAATAAACGATAGTCGGTGGCATAATAATTTTTAAAAATTTATTGACAAGATCCGGTAAAAAGATTAGACCAATTCCAAGTAAACATTCGATAACAAACGTCACACCTTGTTTTGTTGAATACTTAGCCGTAAAAAATTCCCAGAGATTGTACGTCAAGCATAAGATGCCAAACACCACTAATCCATATTTAATTTTCGAATAATTTTTATCCATTTTGACACACCCTTTCAAAAGTTATTTTATATGAAAAAAACTGTAGATGAAAGACACCTTCCATCTACAGTTTTAGAAAACTCTATCGAATGAAGAGCTTATTAAAAATGTTTATTTTTCAACAGCTGTTTCAGTAATTGTTTCAACAGCACGTTTCATACGAATATCGTGTTCTAACATGTCGTTGTTTAATACTTTACGTACTTGCGCTTCAGGCATGTTGTATTGTTCTGCTAAATCTTTCACTTCAGCATCGATGTCTTCTTGTGTTACTTCGATGTTTTCAGCTTTGGCAACTGCTTCAATCACTAAGTTTGTTTTTGTGCGTGTTTCTGCTTCGCCTTCAAATTGTTTGTGTAAATCTTCTTCTGTAGAACCAGTTAATTGGTAGTACATTTCAGGAGAAATTCCTTGGCGTTGCATGTTGTTTAAGAATTCATCCATTGAACGGTGAACTTCGTCGTGAACCATTACGTGTGGTAATTCAACGATTTCAGCATTTTCAACAGCTAAACGAATTGCTTCTTCGTCTTTTGCTTCTTCAGCTGCTGCTTCTTTTGCTTCTGTCAATTCTTTACGGAATTTTTCTTTTAATTCGTCTAATGATTCTACTGAATCGTCAACGTCTTTTGCAAATTCATCATCCAATTCTGGTAATTCTTTTGCTTTTACTTCATGAACAGTTACTTTGAAAACTGCTTCTTTACCAGCTAAATCTTCTGCTTGGTAATCTTCAGGGAAAGTAACGTTTACTTCTACTTCTTCGCCAGCTTTTTTGCCAACTAATTGGTCTTCAAAGCCTGGAATAAATGAATTAGAACCTAATTCTAATGAGTAATTTTCGCCTTTGCCGCCTTCAAATGCTTCGTCGCCTAAGAAGCCTTCAAAGTCGATAACTACAGTGTCGCCATTTTCAGCAGCGGCATCTTCTTTGATTACTAATTCAGCTTGAGATTCTTGTTCGCGTTTCAAACGTGCTTCCACGTCTTCATCTGTTACTTCACGGTCTTGTTTAGACACTGTTAAGTTTTTGTATTCACCTAATTTTACTTCAGGTTTTACAGTTACTTCAGCAGTGATAACCCAGTCTTCCCCTTTATTCATGCTTTCAACATCAATTTTTGGTTGTGCTACTGGTTCAATTCCTGCTTCTAATACAGCCGCTTCATATGCTTCTGGTAAAACAGCGTTTAACGCATCTTCGTATAACGCTTCTTCTCCATACATACGGTTAAAAACAGTACGTGATACTTTTCCTTTACGGAAACCAGGTACGTTTAAGTTTTTTTTCACTTTATTGAACGCTTGCGTTAATCCTTTTTCGATTACTGCTTGTTCGATTGAAAAAGTTAATACACCATCATTAGTGCCTTTTTTTTCCCATTTCGCAGACATTTGTTTCCCTCCGAATAACATTTAATTTTATACATCAAACTTTATTTATGCATACCTTTAAATAGTACACTATCCCTAGGAAAATGTAAATATTTTAAGTGCTAAGAAGTGAAAGAAAGACTCGATTTTTAGCAAACTATCAGTTTTTTAATTTTTTCGGATTAAAAAAGCATAGAATTTCGAGAAATTTCCTTCTTAAAACACTAAAAGATTGTGAACAAAATATCTTGTTCACCATCGGATGTAATCGCTTTACTTTATGAATGGCCCATTATAGAATGTATGTACTTAATATTTACACATTATATATTTTCGTCATTATACATATAATATCAAAAAAGGAGAGGATGGTTTTGAATAAGTTCGTATGGAGAATCTTTTCTTGCATCATATCATGGCTTTTTTTATCGCTGACTCAACCTTTGATAGCTCATTCTGAAACACTGAACCCTACAACTCACGCCTCTACTTTTAGTGAAACATTTACTTCAGTTTCAACAGAACAACAAACAACTCAAGCAACCGATATCGTGGAACAAGAAACCGAGCAAACCCATGCTTCCTCTGAAAACGATGAACCTATGGCACCTACGCCAGCTAGTGTTTCTGTTGGTAATAGCACCTTAAAAAGTACCTTAAGCACGGGAACGTATAACCAAGATATTATCACACTTTCGTATGAATACAGTGTGACACTTATCGGCTTAGCAATTAATGATCGACCGATTATTGCTATTCAACTTCCTACAGAAATTTCAAGCCAGTTAGATAACGACACTCTAAAGCAACAAGATTTTCTGACTCTTTTAACAGGGACTGTCAGTTATCCAGGAACAGCCACTCAAGATATTCACAGTTCAACTAACGGCGTCAGCCTCTCTTATAGTAGCACTTATCATTCTGTTTATCTGACTTTTCCAAGTAGCACCTTGGTGTTACTTCCCGGAACCAAATGGTCTGCCGCCATTTCGTTTGATGTGGGCGCACTTTATAAACGAGGAATTTCAATCCCTCCTGCTCTTAACGGCAAAGACTATCCGATTCGAGGAACCTTTACAGATGTCGGCACTGGATTAGGCGCAATTAATATTATTATTGGGAATAATACAAAAACAGGCATAATTAGCAAAGCTCAACTTAGTTTAGGTAATTATCCCGTTCCTCAAGTCACACCAGCCAAACTAACTCAACCAAATCATCTGGACACTACTGTAACAGGGACCATTCAACAAGTACAAGACCCAAACTATAACTACTCTGTTCAATTAACCTTGAACCGCCATGATGGCACCACTACCCCCATTGTGGTGAAAGGGATTTCTGTCGATGCAGCCGGAAATTTCTCGACATCGTTAGCTTCACCATTAGAATATGGCGACACGCTCTCTACAATTGTCTTTGCTCGTTCAAAAACGTCAACCGACTATATTCAAAGCAGCCCCTCAGCTGACCAAAGTGTCAATTGGTCAATCCAACCAGTCACAAACGTAGTCGCTAATGCCGGCTCAACTCAACTTTCAGGTAAAGCTTCTCAAGTATCTAACGGAACCTATCAAGTTAAAGTACAAATAAATGGTGGTTCTATTTCCACAACGTCCTTAGATTCCAATGGCCATTTTCAATTTGCTAATTTACCCACTTTCCAAGGGGGAGAAACGGTCAGCTTGTGGGTCCAAGGTCTCAGCAATCGCACTGGCCTGCCTTTGTTAACCAGTTCTACTGTTTCTCAAACAGTTGCTTATCCTGTGCCTCAACTAACGGTTACGCAAATCATTGAGCGGAAAAATGCACAAGGGCTCTGGGAAGCTGCAAACTCTGTCGTAAGTGGTCAAATCATTCGTTTTACGTTAACCACACGTTTAACCAATCAACCAGCAACGTGGATGAATCAGCAATTACGAGCAACGGTGCCTAAAGGACTGTCCCAACTTTCAGCTGCTACATTAACAAAACAATCAGCAGCAGGTTTAAGTACGCCAATAGCTGGGCTTCAACTTTTAACTGATAGTTCCACTGGTTTGCCGTATTGGAGTTATCATAATTCGCTGCCAGCAGATAATTTTACGGAAGCCAATACACAATTCACCTTACAATATACAGCAACGGTTACAGAAGAATGGATAAACCAATTTCTTTTATTTTCTAGCACGGTTACTGGCAATGATGGTGGCGGAACGCCAATTACGCCAATCACTAAAGAACAATCTTTACCTATCAAAAACGGTACCCTCCGTTTTGTGCAGATGCCAACTACAGTTTCCTTTAAAAATTTACCTTTCCCCAGCAAACGAACCATATACTCACCATCGACCATCAGCGCTCCTTTCCTCATTGCCGATGGTCGAGTTGCAAAAACACCATGGCATTTGTTGGTAAGAGAGAGTCAGCCCATGCATTCAACTTCTACAAATAAAACGATCCAGCAAGCTTTCATCTATCGAAAAAATGGCAGTGATTTTCCTCTCTCCTCTTTAGCAACCGAAGTTTATCAACACACCGCAACGGACGATAACAATGTAGAAATTCCTTGGAACCAACAAAATGGACTTTTTTTAAGCGTTGCTCCTGACCTTAATTTAACGGTCAAAGAATCTTACACTGCCGAATTACAATGGATTCTTTCTGATACACCCCTCTAATTAGGATTTAGCTTTTTTAAAAGTTAAAAATAAACAAGAAAGAAGGAATAAAAAATGAAAAAGATCGTGCGCATTTCAAGCATTTTGTTCGTTGCTACGCCTCTTATGCTTTTAAATAGTCCAAAAGTTGAAGCAGCTCAAGTCGCTTCTATTCAATCCAACGCTGATATTACGTTTGCTCTTGATAATACTGTCACGCCACCTGTCAACCCGACGAACCCTTCTCAGCCTGTGACACCTAATCCTGCTGATCCTCATCAACCTGGTACAGCCGGACCCCTTAGTATTGACTATGTTTCAAATATCCATTTTGGATCAAAACAAATTCAAGCCGGTACAGCAATCTATTCGGCACAACTAGACCAAGTGCAAAATAGTACTGGCGATTTAATTAGCGTGCCAAACTATGTTCAAGTAACTGACAAACGTGGTCTAAATCTTGGCTGGAAATTATCAGTTAAACAGAGTGCGCAATTTGCTACAAGTGATTCAACACCCGCTGTTTTGGATAATGCATCCTTGACCTTTTTAGCAGCAACACCCAATTCAACACAGTTACTTTCTTTGGCGCCATTAACGGTCCCAGTAACCTTGGATCCAACTGGTGCCGCCACTTCTCCTGTGGCGACTGCCGCTCTTTCAACAGGAATGGGCACTTGGACATTAGCTTTTGGTAGCGGAGCGACCGCTGCTCAAGGCATTCAATTAACTGTTCCTGCGACAACGAAAAAAGTTGCAGCTAAACAATATAAAACAACGCTTACTTGGATTTTGGATGATACACCACTTTAAAAGAAAACAAACAAGGTATTGCATGAAACAACTTCATGCAATACCTTGTTATAAAAAATTGTCAAAAAGGAGTGCACACTATGAATCAGCAGCTTTTTAAATGGCTTCATGCTGTTAGCATCATCATTTTTTTATTTTTTATTGGCTCTTATTCTGTAGAAGCAAGCGAAATGACTTTTTCTGTAAAAGCCATTTTACCCGACAATCAACGAACCAAAGAAACAAGTTATTTTGATCTACGTGTCGCTCCAAACCAAACACAAAAGCTACAAATCGAACTAACGAATCAAACAGCCAACGACATTACCGTGCTAGCTTCAGCTAATGCAGCGATTACTAATGATAATGGCTTGGCAGATTATTCTCATGCTGAAACAAAAAAAGACCCATCTGCACCTTTTACTTTTAATGAGATTGCGCAATTACCAAAAGAAATCCAACTACCTAAACACTCAACCAAGACTGTTGAATGTCAGCTTATTTTACCGGAAAAACCATTTAATGGGTATGTTTTAGGAGGACTCTACTTTGAACAAAAGTCAGATGAACAACCTGCTCACTCAGAAAACGGTGTGGCCATCAATAATCGTTTTTCTTATGTAGTCGGCGTCTTACTTAGTGAAACAGATGAACCTGTTCAGCCAGAATTATCTTTAAATGAAGTAAAAACCGATCAAGCTAACGGTCGTAACCGCGTATTAATGAATCTCCAAAACAAACAAGCGGCTATGATTAAAAAATTACAAGTCGATGCCTCTTTATATTATGAAAAAGAAGCTAAACCTCGCTACGAAAATCACCAAGAGTCGTTAACAATGGCCCCTAATACAAATTTTAATTATCGGATTGACTTAAAGGAACAACCTTTTGTTCCTGGAAATTATACTGTAAAAATCAAAGTAAACGATGGCTATCAAGACTATTCGTGGGAAAAACACTTAGTCATCCAAGAAAAAGAAGCTAAAAAATACAATGCTACCGCCGTCAACCTCCCACCTGAAAAACACACCAATTTCCCTTGGAAACTGGTGAGTAGCATCACGCTGGTTTTTCTATTCATTTTGGGAAGCACGATTTATTATTTCAAGAAAAAAATACGTGAAGCGCAACAATAAAAAAGCACATCGACAATTGTCGATGTGCTTTCATAACCACTTAATTATTTTGTATATTCTTCAACTAATGCAACGACTTCTTCCATCGTGTCGCATTCTTTTAATGCGCGGTCAGCAAGTTCAGCCATTTTAGTTGTGTCTAGACGTTTCATCAAGCTACGTGTTTTAAGGATAGATGTAGCACTCATTGAGAACTCATCTAAGCCCATACCCAATAGTAATGGAACAGCTGTTTGATCGCCCGCCATTTCACCACACATACCAGCCCATTTACCTTCAGCGTGTGCTGCATCAATTACATTTTTAATTAAACGTAAGATTGATGGGTTGTATGGTTGGTATAAGTAAGAAACGCGTTCGTTCATACGGTCTGCCGCCATTGTGTATTGGATTAAGTCGTTGGTTCCAACACTAAAGAAGTCAACTTCTTTGGCAAATTTATCAGCTAATACGGCAGCTGCTGGAATTTCAATCATAATACCTACTTGGATATCGTTTGAAAATTCAACACCTTCGTTGACTAATTTTTGTTTTTCGTCTTCAAAGATTGCTTTCGCTGCTCTAAATTCTTTCAAAGTAGCAACCATTGGGAACATGATACGTAAGTTACCATGAACAGACGCACGTAATAATGCACGCATTTGTGTACGGAACATGCCGTCACCTAGTTCTGATAAGCTAATACGTAATGCACGGTAACCTAAGAATGGGTTCATTTCGTGTGGTAATGTTAGGTAAGGAAGCTCTTTGTCCCCACCAATATCCATTGTACGAACCACAACTGGTTTTCCTTCCATTCCTTCAAGAACTGCTTTATACGCTTGGTATTGGTCCTCTTCAGTTGGAAAGTCAGATGAATCCATGTATAAGAATTCTGTACGATATAAACCAACAGCTTCGCCGCCGTTTTTGTGTACGCCTTCTAAATCTTTTGGTGTACCAATGTTTGCAGCTAACTCAACATGTTTGCCGTCAGCTGTCACGGTTTCTGCATTTTTTAGTTTATCCCATTCTGCTTTTTGATCTGCATAAGCTTTTGCTTCTGCTTCAAATTCAGATTTTTCAGCATCCGTTGGGTCAATAATAACATCCCCAATGATTCCGTTCACTGCTAAAATATCGCCTGCTTTTACTTTGTCAGTAATTTCTTTTGTACCAACGATTGCAGGGATTTCTAACGAACGAGCCATGATTGCTGAGTGAGAAGTACGTCCGCCGATGTCTGTAACAAAGGCTTTAACATACGTACGGTCTAATTGTGCAGTATCACTAGGTGTTAAGTCATGGGCAACCACGATTACTTCTTCGTTAATCATTGAAGGATTTGGAAGAGTCACACCTAATAAATGTGCTAAGATACGTTTGGCAACGTCACGAATATCTGCTGCACGCTCTTGCATGTAAGCATTGTCGTCCATTGCTTCAAACATACCAATATACATATCCGTAACTTCTTTCAAGGCAGCTTCTGCATTGACTTTGTTGTCTTGGATATTTTGTTTGATTTGACCAACCATTTCTGGGTCAGATAAAACCATTAAATGAGCATCGAAAACTTGCGCTTCTGCTTCACCAAGGCTTTGAGCTGCTTTGTCGCGAATTGCTTGCAACTCTTCAGTAGATTTTGCTAAAGCATCGTCTAAGCGAGTTGCTTCTGCATCAGTATCTTCTACGGAAGTTTTGTTGAAAGACAAGTCAGGTTGAACTAGCAGGTAAGCTTTAGCAACAGCAACGCCATCACTTGCGGCAATCCCTTTTAGCATCTCAGACATTATTCAGCCAATCCTTCTTTTTGTAATGTTTCAACGATTGCTGCCATTCCTTCAGCTTCGTCAGCACCATCAACAGTGATTGTTACGTCAGAACCTTGACCAACGCCTAAAGACATAACGCCCATGATTGATTTTAAGTTAACAGATTTACCTTTGTATTCTAAGTTAATATCTGAGTTAAATTTGCTTGCAGTTTGTACTAATAAAGTAGCTGGACGTGCGTGAATTCCTGTTTCTGCTACAATGTGAAATTCTTTCTTTTCCATATAAATCGGTCTCCTTCGTAAATAAAAAATTTTTATGTTAGGGTTTTCCTTTCTTGATACGCTAAAATCAAACGTCTACTCGAAAAAAGACCCTTTCAGTTTCTAAGATTACCATTTTTTTCTATCTTACACAACACTTTTTGCTTAAATTTCGTGATGTTTTGCACTGACTATTCTTCCTCTTTTTGGTAACGATAAATGATTCGTCCATTTAACCCCGCTTCTCCAACAATTTCCGCGCGGTCAGGCAAAGAAATCCAAGCATCACGAAATTGGAAAAATTCATTTTGCTCCACGATTAATTCAGAGATTTCTCCAGCTTTTAATGAAGCAATTTTTTCTACAAAAGGATTTTCAGCCATTGATTTCACCACTCTTTCTCTTAAATATCAACTCTTATAGTTTACTTGAAAATGGCGCAATTGTCTGTAAAAAAATCGAATCTTTGCCTTTTTTTAAACAAGGTCTTTTACTTGATTCTCTTACAAAAAATGCTATAATAACCTCAAAGGTCAAAAATGGTCAAGTGGTTTTATAGACAGAATTTATTCTTGCTATCTAGTACTTGGCTGGTTTGAGGAAAAATGGTCTGTTTACTAGAAATAATAGAGCAAACAGCTATTTTTCTGGCCTCAGTTATTTTGAAAGGATGTGTTTCATTCAATGATTTGTCAAAATTGTCAACAAAATGAAGCAACAATTCATTTATATGCAAATGTGAATGGTCAAAGAAAACAACTGGACTATTGCCAAAGCTGCTATCAAAAATTAAAAAATCAAGCAAATAATTCCCCTCAAAATATGGGACAAGACCCTTTTGGCTTTGGGAGTTTAGACGATTTATATCGTTCTCTTTCTCGCCAAATGCAACAAGGTAATCCTTATGAACAACAAACACCACCCACTCAATTTGGTGATGGTGGTAATGGAGGTCAACCCCCTCGCGGAGGCGCTGGCGCTGGTCAAGGTTTACTAGGCGAGTATGGGATTAACATCACCGAAGCGGCACGCCAAGGAGATATCGATCCTGTGGTAGGACGTGATCAAGAAATTAAGCGTGTCATTGAAATCTTAAATCGCCGTACAAAAAACAACCCCGTTTTAATCGGTGAACCAGGTGTTGGTAAAACAGCCGTTGTCGAAGGTTTAGCCCAAAAAATTGTCGATGGCGATGTGCCCCAAAAATTATTGGACAAAGAAGTCATTCGTTTAGATGTGGTTTCACTTGTTCAAGGAACTGGTATTCGCGGACAATTTGAAGAACGGATGCAAAAATTGATTGAAGAAATCACTGAAGCTGAAAATGTCATTTTATTTATTGATGAAGTCCATGAAATTGTGGGTGCTGGTGCTGCTGGTGATGGCAATATGGATGCTGGCAATATTTTAAAACCAGCCTTAGCACGTGGTGAATTACAATTAGTCGGTGCCACAACTTTAAATGAGTACCGTATTATTGAAAAAGATGCTGCCTTAGAACGTCGGATGCAACCAGTCCAAGTAGATGAGCCAACCGTTGCCGAAACCATAACAATTTTACATGGTTTGCAAAAACGTTATGAAGATTATCATCATGTTAAATATACAGATGAAGCGATTAACGCAGCAGCAAACTTATCCAACCGTTACATTCAAGATCGCTTTTTACCAGATAAAGCGATTGACTTGTTAGATGAATCTGGTTCAAAAATGAATCTAACTATCCAACTCGTCGATCCAAAAACAATTGATAAAAAATTAGCAGAAGCGGAACAACAAAAACAACAAGCTTCCGCAGAAGAAGATTTTGAAAAAGCGGCTTATTATCGTGATCAAATCAATAAATTACAAGCAATGAAAGAAAAACAAATCAGCGATGAAGAAACACCCGTCATCACTGAAAAAGATATTGAAGCCATTGTGGAACAAAAAACTGGCATTCCTGTCGGTGACTTAAAAGAAAAAGAACAAACCCAATTGAAAAATTTAGCTGTTGACTTAAAAGCTCATGTTGTCGGACAAGATGATGCCGTCGATAAAGTAGCTAAAGCGATTCGTCGCAATCGTGTAGGCCTAGGCAAACAAAACCGCCCAATTGGTTCCTTCTTATTTGTTGGGCCAACAGGCGTTGGTAAAACAGAATTAGCAAAACAATTAGCTTTTGAGCTATTCGGTTCAGAAGATTCGATGGTTCGTTTTGATATGAGTGAGTATATGGAAAAACACAGTGTTTCTAAACTGATTGGTTCTCCTCCAGGCTATGTTGGTTATGACGAAGCTGGACAACTCACAGAAAAAGTCCGTCGTAATCCTTATAGTTTAATTTTATTGGATGAAATTGAAAAAGCGCATCCTGATGTTTTACACATGTTTTTACAAATTCTCGACGATGGTCGTTTAACAGATGCACAAGGTCGTACAGTCAGCTTTAAAGACACCATCATTATCATGACAAGTAATGCTGGAACAGGAGCTGTGGAAGCCAACGTTGGCTTTGGCGCTGCCCGTGAAGGTGTGACTAAATCTGTTTTAGGTCAATTGAACAACTTCTTCACCCCCGAATTCCTTAACCGTTTCGATGGTATTATCGAATTCAAAGCATTAAGCAAAGAAAACCTGATGAACATTGTCAGCTTGATGTTAGAAGAAGTAAATGGCTTATTAGCTAAACAAAAATTACACATTGAGGTTCCAACAGAAGTCAAAGAGAAACTCGTTGATTTAGGTTATGATCCTGCAATGGGCGCTCGTCCTTTACGTCGAACAATTCAAGAACAAATTGAAGACGGCATTGCTGAATACTATCTAGATCATCCTGAAAATCATCAATTAGTCGCAGCGTTAGATAACGAAGGTAAAATTATCGTAACTGGCGCACAAGAAGTGACTAAAACAGAAACTTCAACATCTGACCAAGCAGAATAATCAAAAATCCACACGCATTAATAACAATGCGTGCGGATTTTTTTATGCTTTTCACTTTTTATTTTCATCAAAAAAAACTATAATAGAAGAAAGATATTCGTATACTTGTTCCTCATAGAAAAAATTCAATCTGGAACTCCTGTACATAATTGGAAACGCTCTTTTGCAGCACACAACTATAATGAGGTGATAAAATGAAATTAGTGAATGTGACCAATAGCTACAAACAATTAGTAAATAAACAATTGGAAAACACGGATGCTTACTTTGTAAAAGTCTACTCAGCAGGAAACACGACCGCTGTCTATTCAGAAGCAGCTCACCATGTGGAAGTTCTGATTATGAATAAAAATCGTCGCATTCGTCCGACAGAAGTAAAAGAAATTTTAGCAAAACTGTTAAAACGATTACCTAAAGAGGCTTATGACCCAGATGAAATTTCTATCATTGAGTTAAACCATGTGACCGAAGTGTCTGTTCCATTAAAAGTTTCCCTCATGGAAAACTAAAAAAAAATGCCGAAGTTTCCCCACTTCGGCATTTTTTTAATTTATTGTGACGTTATTTTTTTTACAAGCCTTTGATAATTTTCCGACCAGGCTTCCTCATTTGTCGGACTGACTAATTTATTTTCCTCGATTGCTTTTTTTCTTAAGTCATCTACTTCTTTTTTGAAATTTTCTCCCGATTTTTGAGCATAATCTTTAGAAAAATATTTTGATTGGCGAGAATAAGCCTTCAGTTTCGCATCTTTAATCTCTTCTTCTGTATCTGCAAAATATTCATCATAACGAAGATCGGTTATTTTCCCTGAATCTTTTAACGTAATAACAGTTAAACGTCCAGAAAGCCCCTCCCCAAAATCTTCTGTTAGACTTGCATAATGTTCTTTTGAAGGTTCTTTGATTTCCTTGGCTAAAGCCCTAGCAGCAGGAAGATAGCCATTATTAGCGCTATTGGATTGCCCTTTGGCTGTCTGGAAGGCGCCATCTAGACGATTTTCGGTAACCATTTGATTTTCTAAAAAAGTCATCGTATTAACAACGGTCACTAACGATTGATCGGTTCGGGCGTTGTTCGCTTGAAAATTTGCATAGCCGGATAAACGTTTTGTCACTCCTGCCCATTCTTCAGAATAATAGTTTTTAGGTCCACGTTCATCAAATTCCACTAACTGAATTTGTTGATCCTTAACAACGACATCAATTAAAGCCGTATAGCCGCCATCAAACACGACTTCATGATGATAATAATCCCCTTGAACTTCACCGATTTCTGGACGACCTGACCAATACATCTTCTGGGCTTTTTCTTCTGGACTAATTCCTGATTGTCCATTATTAGCTTCTACTGTAGCGCCAGAAACAGCATCAACTTCAAAGGTATGTCCATTACGCTCATAACTCACTTTGGCAGCACTCTCCTTCGGTTGATCATTCGTGTTTGTCTGCTCCTCCTGCTTTACAGAAGTGGCATTAGTGGCTGCCGAGGCACCACTCGTTACTTGGACTGCTTCTGCTTCAGTACTTTCTTTCATTTTTTCAGTTCGTTGATCTGGTTGGCACCCCATTAAAATAATCATTGAACAAAATAACCCGACAACTATCTTTTTAGTTTTCATTTTTCCTCCTTTTAAAACTCATTGAATTACCATTTAATTTTAATATAAGTAGAATGAAAAGTATAGCTAAGAAATCGTTTTTTCTTCATACGGCGATAAACTTAACTGTCCAGATAAATACTCACCTAAATAGATTTCCTGTAATCTTTGGAATCCTTGTTCTTGGATTTGCGTTAATAGCCAGTGCTCATCTTTTTTGATTAACTCTAGGACATCCATGTTGGCTTGACCGTCCACAATAATCGGATAACGAATACTTTCATCGCCATATTCGACGATTGTTAATTGACCATTTTGTTCTAAAACAGCCCGTTTAACAAGCTGGACTTCATAAATACCATTTGCTCGTAATTTAAACATTAGATCATTTGCAGAAATACCATTTTTCAAACATTCCTTCACCACAACCTGTCCATCCTTGATTAAAGTAATGGGTTTACCATCCACAATTTGCTTCACATAGCGATTGTGTTCTTTTGCAAATTTTAAAATTAAGACTAATAATGTCCACAAAATTAACACTAATACAAATTGGAGCACCGTAATTGAATCATTATAAATAACACCACCAATAATGCCCCCCAATACATAGTTTTGCACTTGGTCCATAGCCGATGTGGGCGCCAAATTGCCTTTTCCCATCAAATTAATTTGGACAATTAAACAAATAATACCTAAAGCAAATTTAATAATAATTGGACTATAAAACTGCATTAATTTTCCCTCACTTTACTTTATGATTTCAATCGTTGGTGTTAATAAATACGTTTCTTGTAATGTATAAGACTGCTGATCCGTACTTAAACTCATTTTATAAAAGACTTCGTCAATTTTAACTATGGTTCCGTCAGCCAATTGTGTACCATTGACATAAACTTTTTCTGGAGAAACCTTTTTTTCCTGTGCCACTTGTTCGACAAAATGTACCATTTGTGAAGATTGTGAATGCTGATTTTGGTTCAGTTGATAATTGGAATATTGAACCCCTAAAACAAATAATAATGATAAAAAAATAATAATACTTAATTCACGATATTTCGTTTGAATTTGATGTCGCACATAAAAACTAAACACAATGACTAGCCCGATTAACAAAGCAAAAATAAAAAAATACTTTAAGTAATCATTTAAATTAGATTGGCTTTTTAAATACTCGATGCCATAAAAATTCATGTTCTTGTCCACTCCTTGATAGGTTCGTTATAATAAGTATTCTATCTCAAAAAAAACAATCACGCCTGCTTTAATACCTTATAACAAGAAAAGCTCAGCGCAATCATCTTGAGAATGACTGCGCCGAGCTTCAATCTTCTAAAGATTCAGCTACTGATTGATTACAAATTAATTTTACATCAAACTTTTCAGTTCAACATCTGGATATTTATCCGCAAACCAGCGTTCCGCAAATTGGTTTTCAAATAAGAACAATGGTTGATCGAAACGGTCCCGTGCCAAAATGTTTCGGCTAGAGCTCATGCGTTCATCTAAATCTTCTGGATTAATCCAGCGGGCAATTTTAGAACCCATTGGCGTCATTACCACTTCAGCATTGTATTCATTAGACATTCGGTATTGGAAAACTTCAAACTGCAATTGACCTACGGCGCCAATGATATATTCTTCCGTTAAATATGTTTTGTATAATTGAATGGCTCCTTCTTGAACCAGTTGGTAAATTCCTTTATGGAAAGATTTTTGTTTCATTACGTTTTTGGCAGTCACTTTCATGAATAATTCAGGGGTAAATGACGGCAACTCTTCGTATTGAACATTCATTTTCCCTTCATACAAAGTATCGCCAATTTGGTAATTTCCTGTGTCATACACACCGATAATATCGCCTGCAACAGCTTCTGTGACGTTTTCGCGGGCATCCGCCATAAATTGTGTCACGTTACTTAATTTGACTTTTTTGCCTGTTCTACCTAAAGTCACGTCCATGCCTCTTTCAAAAACACCTGAACAAATTCGAACAAAGGCAATTCGATCACGATGGGCTGGGTTCATATTCGCTTGAATTTTAAAGACAAAGCCTGAAAATTCTTTTTCGTAAGGACTTACTTCGCCACCCTCTTCTGTTTTATGCGCATGTGGCGCAGGCGCAAATTGTAAGAAGGTTTCTAAAAATGTTTGAACCCCAAAGTTTGTCAAAGCAGAACCGAAGAAGACTGGCGTTTGATCACCACGAGCGATTTTTTCCTCGCTAAATTCATCGCCTGCTTCTACCAATAACTCAACATCTTCCAACACTTGTTGATAAACGCTGTTATTGTGCAATGGTAAATCGCTTGGGATATCGCCATCTTTTAAAGGAATAAAACGCTCCCCACCATTATTTTCTGGACGATATAATTCCACACGTTCATTATAAATATCGTATAGACCTTCTAGGCCTTTTCCCATACCAATTGGCCAGTTCATTGGGTAAGATTCAATATCCAATAGTTCTTCCAATTCTTCTAAAAGTTCCAATGGTTCCCGTCCGTCACGGTCCAATTTGTTAATAAAAGTAAAAATTGGAATACCACGTTTTTTAACAACTTGGAAAAGTTTTTTCGTTTGTGCTTCAATCCCTTTGGCACTATCAATAACCATCACAGCACTATCCACGGCCATTAAGGTCCGATACGTATCCTCTGAGAAATCCTCATGCCCTGGGGTGTCCAAGATATTAATCCGTTTGTCTTGATAGTCAAATTGCATCACAGAACTCGTTACCGAAATTCCCCGTTGTTTTTCAATTTCCATCCAGTCAGATTTGGCAAAGTTCCCTGTTTTTTTCCCTTTGACGGTTCCAGCTTGGCGGATGGCGCCCCCAAATAATAATAATTGTTCAGTAATCGTTGTTTTCCCAGCATCCGGATGGGAAATAATCGCAAACGTACGGCGACTATCGACTGCTTCTTTTTGATTGATCGTCATAAAAATCTCCTTATCACTTGTGATGTTTATTTATTTATTTTCTTCAGCATAATTTTTGATTAACCTTTGCTAGTATATCATGTCAAGCCTTGAGAATAAAGAGCTGCTGTTGGCTGTTTTTTAAAAGGAAAACCTGCGACATTAGTCAAAACGACTGATGTCACAGGTTATTTTTAACGTCTTGGTTCGTCATCTTCCATTTCTTTACGGAAAAAACGACGATTTTCTTCTGGTTCTTCATCGACAGTTTCTTCATCGTAGAAATGAACGCGTAAGACTAGCAAACGTGTGCCTTCCATTTCTTCAGCAGTTAACTTAATATTGCCCACTTCAAAAGAAGGTTTTTCCCCTTCATCAGGAATGGTTCCTAATGCTGTAATTAAGTAACCTGCCATTGTATCAACATCGCTCATGTGTAAATCTGTTTCAAATACTTCATTAAATTCGTCAATTAACATGCGTCCTTGAACCAAATATTCATTGTCAGCCACTTGTGTATATAAATTTTCTACTTCATCTGTTTCATCGTCAATTTCACCAACGATTTCTTCTAGTAAATCTTCTAGTGTTGCTAAACCGACAACACCGCCATATTCATCTAGTAAAATCGCCATTTGGTTTTGTGTTCGTTTTAACTCATAAAGTAAATCATCAATAAAAATGGTTTCTGGGACAAATAATGGTTCTTGGATAATCGCGCCTAATTCAATGTTTTCAAAGCCTAAATTACGTGCAGCTTTTAGTAACGTTTTGGTATGTAAAATACCAACAATTTTATCTTTGTCTTCACTATAAACAGGAATCCGAGAATAATTTTCTCCTAAAATTAAATTGATGTTTTCTTGGACATCATCTTGGATGTCAACCATGAATGCGTCTGTCCGAGGAACCATTACTTCTCGTGCCACTTTTGTATCTAATGAAAAGACACCTTGTAGCATTTCTAGTTCTTCGTTTTCCAAAACACCTTCTGTTTCAAGCATGTAGCGCATTTCATCTCGTGTCATCTTCGAATCGGCATCATCGAAAGTCATTGGTGTGATTTTGGATAATAAATCGGTCGAAGCCGATAGCAACCAAACGAAGGGACGCGCGATAACTCCTAAAAAGCGGACTGCACCAGAAGTCAATTGAGCGACTTCTTCTGATTTATTCATAGCAATTCGTTTAGGGTATAATTCACCAAATACAATAGAAACGTACGTTAACAATGCTAAGATAATGATACTGGCAAGACTCTTAGCTGCGGCGCCGCCACCTAATACAGGGGCCAAACGACTAGATAAAGTCTCTGCTAATGAAGCACCAGATAGGATATTAACCAAAGTAATCCCTACTTGGATTGTGGATAAAAAGTTATTGGGGTCTTGCAATACCTTAAGCAATTTTTGAGCTTTTGCGTCGCCGTCTTCCGCTTTTTGTTCCACACGATTCTTGTTAACAGATACGACTGCAATTTCCGCCGCTGCCAAAAAGGCATTGATAAACGTCAACACGACTAATAATAGAAGTTGCGCAATTAGCGACTGACTCTCAGGGTCAGCATTATTCATAATGTTCTCTCTCTCCTTAATTGTTGATAATTCCGAGGCTGTACTTTCGTACTCTTTTAACGTTCTTCCTCTTTTTATGGTTAGGCTTAGAAACAGACACAATCAGTATTATGACAGGTTATTTTCTATCCTAATCCATAAAATCATAGCACGAAAGATTAGCGGATTCAATCATTAACCGTTATTTTCTTTCGTATTTGTTTCATTCCCTAAAAGAACAGCATTGGTAACTTTTTCACTACGACCCGCTTTGACCATATCAATAACATAGTAGATAATGGTCCGGCAGATTGCGTAAAATGGGACACCGAGGAAAATACCTAGCAAACCTGCTAAATTTCCTGCTACCAATAAAATTAAAATAATCGTTAATGGATGGATTTTTAGAGATTTTCCGATAACGTTTGGATAAATAATATTTCCGTCCAATTGTTGAACCACTAGCACTACTAAACAACATAAGGCTGCTTTGACGGGTTCATTAAAGATGGTCACTAAGACAGCAGGCGCTAATCCTAGATAAGGGCCTAGATAGGGAATCAAATTCGTAAAGCCGGCAATGACACCAAATAAAAAGGCATAACGAACGCCAAGCAATGAATACCCAATAATCGTAAATGTACCGACAAATAAACATTCAATCGCTTGCCCACTAATATAACTGGATAAGGTTTGGTTCAATTGTCCTAAAAGATCCACGATATCATCTTTTCTTTTCTCAGGTAAAAAACGTTGAATCGCTGGTACTAGCTTATCTCCATCTTTTAACATATAAAATAAAATAAATGGCGCAGTGACCAAAACAATGGTGGTTGACGCCACCGTTGATACGATTGAACCTAAGCTACTTGATAAACTACTTAAAAATTGTTGGATAATATTTGCATAAGAAATATCCATTTTTTCAATATAGCTTGTTAAATCAATTTGTTTAAAAATAGGTAACTCCGCAATCTCATAAATCCAGGTCTCCACTTGTTTAAAGAAATCCGGCATACTTGATGCTAAACTAGCTAGCTGATCTGCCAACTTAGGGATAATTGTTAATAAGATCAGAACTAATGCGATGATTAGTAATAAAAATACCAGTAAGACGGCATAAATTCGTTTCATTTTCGTCTTCATTAGTAGATTGACCACAGGATTTAGTAAATAATACAAAAAGCCTGCTACTAAGACTGGGGCAAACAACGTTGAAAAGAATGTCCCAATCGGTGCAAATAAGAAATTAATTTTCGAAGCAATAAATAATAGCATGGCCACGACAAGTAATTCAACTGACCAGAAAAATAATTTCGATTCTTTAAATCGATTAATCACAGCGGCTCCTCCTTTATTTTTATTCAATTGTTGCTGTTTTATTTTATCACACCTTCCCCCCTCAGTCATTGAGAATACTTCATTGCTAGAACTTTTTCGTGGTATAATAAAATAGAAACAGATTCTGAACTTGGGGGTTTTTCTATGCATGTAGCTCAAACAAAAGATACCATGAGTGATCTTTATTTAGATGCTGTCCGGCTTCGTCAACGCGTATTCGTAGCGGAACAAGGGGTACCAGAAGAGATGGAAATCGATGAATATGAAGCACGTTGTATTCACTTTGTTTTGTACACGGATCATGTAGCTGTCGCAACTTGTCGCTTGCTTCCACTAGAAAATGGCGTTATGAAATTACAACGAATGGCCGTTGAAAAAGCTTACCGTGGCGCCGACTATGGACGAGTGATTATGGAAGCGG
This sequence comes from Enterococcus sp. DIV2467a, assembly GCF_050532945.1. Lineage (NCBI taxonomy): Bacteria > Bacillati > Bacillota > Bacilli > Lactobacillales > Enterococcaceae > Enterococcus > Enterococcus sp. DIV2467a. The sequence continues at coordinate 2,437,753 of NZ_CP172896.1, forward strand.
CGGAAAATTTTGCCAAAGAACAAGGCTACCACAAGATTACTCTAGGAGCACAAGTCACCGCTGTAGGATTCTATGAACGTTTAGGTTATCAAAAAACAGGAGCACCTTTTATGGATGCTGGCATTGAACACTACGAAATGAATAAAGAACTATAACACCAATTAAATCGGAAAATTTAGAGCTTGGAGCATTAGCCATTTTGGCTAATGCTCCAAGCTCCTTTTGTGGGCTGTTTACATCGGCTATTTTTTTGATAGCTGTTGATAACGTTGATACCAGATATCTACATATTCGGGCGAGAAGGGGCCTTTTTCGTTATTAATCCAATCCACTAAAGTCTTGACATTTTCTTTTAAAATGAAGTCAATATCTTCTGGATAATCCATTAGTTTGCTATGAAATTCATATTCATCAACGTCTAGTAAACGTTTTTCACCATCTGGAAAAACCTTGATATCTAAATCATAATCAATATACTTCAACGCTTCGTCATCTAAAACATATGGCGAAGCCAGATTGCAGTAATACGAAACCCCCTTTTCTCTAATCATTGCTATTATATTGAACCAATATTTCTTGTGAAAATAAACAATGGCTGGTTCACGAGTCACCCACCGACGTCCGTCGGATTCCGTTACTAACGTGTGATCGTTCACACCAATTAAAGAATACTCGCTCGTTTTTAGTACCATCGTATCACGCCACGTTCGATGTAAATGTCCGTCATGTTTATAACTCTGAATGGTTACAAACTCGCCTTCTTTAGGAATTCCCATAATACCCCAACTTTCCCCAAATAAAGTAAAGCAATGTTACTTTTTGGGTGTTCATACATCGATATCGAAATAATTATATCATATCTTTTGAGTTTGCGTACATTGAGTTCACTTAAAGAAGACGATTTCTGAAAAAATTTAATTCAGATGACCAATTAGTTCAAATTCAGTAAATATTTTCAGCTTAATTACTGGATTTTTTCAAAGACTGATACTGCGCTCTCTCTTAAAACCTGATTTAATTCGTCAACATTTGTTTTACCAGTTGTTTCAAGCCACGCAACGGCTGCTTCTGAACCTTGTTGAACAAATGGAAGCACGCCGTCTGCCCAAGTTGCGCGACCACATAAGACTCCATTAAACGAGGAACCTGCTTTTTTTGCAAATTTCAATGTTTCCTGAAACATCGTAGCACTAACCCCTGCACTCAAGAAAATAAATGGAAGTTGTGTTGCTTCACTTTGCATGTTGAAAAAAGCCTGCGCTTCATCTTGGCTATAAAGACTTTCAGTGCCAAAACCTTCTACAAAATTCATGTTCACAGGGACTTCTACTTTTAAAACATCAACATTATAGCGATCCTTTGAAAATTCTTTCATCGCTTCAATTACTTTGTGCGGTTTTACTTTAGCGTATTCTTTTGAAGCACTATCCGAATTGTTTGCATCATAAGAGACAATTTCTAAAAAGAATGGAATTTCTTCGGCTAAACACTCTGAACCAATCCGTTCTATATAAGCTTTCTTTCGTTCATTGATTGCTTCACTTTCGTCAACATCGTAGTAAAGTAAAAATTTACACGCGTCTGCGCCCGCTTCTTTTAAACGCTTAACCGACCAAACATCAAGACTATCGGGTAACCGTCCTGGTGTCGAAGCATCGTAGCCCGTTTTTTCATACGCAAGTAACAAACCTGAAGTCTGTGCTCGATTTTCAGCAGCAGCTAGGCCATATTCTGGATCCAACAAAATTGCTGAAGTCTCTGGTGTTAAGCAACGAGATACTAATACTTTAAAGTCACTGATTTCTTGCGCAGTCACCTCTTTGTATTTTCCCATCATGCGTTTTAAGGCCCCACGTTGATCAATGGCTAGTGCTCCAATAATTCCTTGATCATCTACCAGATTTTCTAAATGTTTACGTTTTTGTTCACTAATTTTTTTCATTCTGTTCCCTCTCCTAATTGATTATTTAGTAACGTAGCAATTTCAGCTGGCGAACTTGCTTGTTTCAGTCCAGAAGTAACTTCTTCTCTTAATAGGAGGCGCGCAACGGAAGAGAGTAATTTCAAATGTGTCGTGCCAGCTTCGGCATCTGGAATAAACAGCGCAATCACAAACTCCGTTAATTGGTTGTCAAGGCTCTGCCACTCAACACCTTGGTCCAAGGTAACGATGATAATGGCCGCTTGTTGAATCGTTGCTGCTTTTGCATGAGGTATCGCAAATCCATTCATCATCCCCGTTGTTCCTTCTTGTTCTCGCTCGTTCAGTTTATCGAAAACTTCCTGTGCGTCCTGAGCAACTTCCAATTCTGTTGATTTTTTTGCTAAAAAGTGAAAAACATCCTCTTGCGTTTGTAACTGTTGATTTAAAAAAATATGATTTTCTTTAATAAAAGCCATTCCATCCACTCCTAATTCCTGTTATTTCATTTTTTTGATAACGATTGCTCTTGTTTGGCGATTCTACTTTTTTGTACAAAACCTAGCAATAAGCCACCTACCAATGAACCAGCTAAAATTGCCAGAACCCATTGAACAGCGTGAGTAACAACTGGTAAAACAAGAAATCCTCCATGAGGTGCTGGCACTTGTACCCCAAACATATACGTTAGGACTGCCGCAATTGAAGATCCGAGCATCATAATTGGTAAAACCTTCAATGGGTCTTTTGCCGCAAACGGAATAGCGCCTTCTGTAATATGTGTGGAGCCTAAAATAAAGTTCACTAGCCCCGCATTGCGTTCATTTGTGTCAAAGTATTTTCCAAAGAATAATGTAGCAAAGCCTGTAATTAAAGGTGGCGCTATGCAGGCAGCAGAAACTCCTGCCATAAAAGAAGTATTTCCTTGAGCTAAGAGTGCCGTCCCAGTAACATAGGCCGCTTTATTAACTGGACCTCCCATATCAAAGGCACACATACAACCCACAATAATTCCTAAAACCAACGGACTGGAGTTTTGGAAACTAGCTAAAAAGCTCATCATTCCTTCGTTAACAGCTTTCATCGGATCTGCTAATAAAGACATAGTGATACCAATAACTGCAACGCCAATGACTGGATAAAGGAAAATTGCTTTTAAACCATCTAATGATTTAGGCAAACCTTTAAATACTCTCTGTAATAAAAGAATGAAATACCCAGCAAGGAAACCAGATAATATCCCTCCTAAAAAGCCAGTACCACCAGTGTTAGCAATCAAACCACCGACAAAGCCCACAACCAAACCAGGTCGTTTGGCAATCCCCTCTGCGATATACGCAGATAAGATTGGCACCATCATGCCCATTGAGGCATCACCAATACTTTTTAACATAGCAGCGGTAGCATTATACTGACTACTTTCTGGATCAAATGAATAAATGCCCCAAATAGCAAAAGAAAGAGCAATTAAAACGCCGCCTGCTACTACAAACGGCAACATGTGAGAGACGCCATTCATTAAGTTTTTATAAATACTATGTCCAACATTTCCTGAAGAAATTTGTGTTTCCTGTTCAAGTTCATCCACTGCTTGGTTTTCGGCCGCAATCGATCCTTTTCCTGCGAGCGCTTCTTCAATTAAGCGATCTGCTTCTTTAATCCCCACACTGACAGGGACATCAATAATTCGTTTCCCAGCAAAACGTTCTGCTTGAACGTCTTTGTCGGCGGCAATAATTACTGCCTCCGCTCCTTGGATTTCTGCAGGTGTTAACTCGTTTTCTATACCAATCTGACCATGTGTTTCAACCTTAATCGTAATACCTTTACGTTTCGCAGCTTGTTCCAATGCCTCCTGTGCCATATACGTGTGCGCTATTCCCGTCGGACAACCTGTAGCAGCTATTAATTGATACGTAGCCATCTGTTTATTCCTCCTCTTGAATCTTTATTTGTTGCTCTAACTCCTGAACATCTGAAAAATCTGTCAATCCTTTGCGAAATGCTGTTGAACTACCTGCTGCAATACTTCTTTTTAAATTTTTTTCCAATGAAAGTCCTTGATGCCAGCCAGCTAAAAAGGTACCTAACATTGCATCCCCTGAACAAGCTGTATTTACAACCATTCCAGTTGGTGAATTACCTGAAAGAACCTTTTCATTGTTCATAAATAAAGCCCCTTCACTACCTAAAGAAAGTAAAATATTTTTGGCTCCCCGCTTCAGTAATTCTTGTCCGTAAAAAATGTAATCATCCTTAGTCTGCACTTCTGTATGAAACCACTCTTGAAGTTCTTCTTCATTTGGTTTCAATAAAAATGGTTGATAAGGCAAACAATCTAAAATTTCTTCATAACTACTGTCTAAGATTAAGAACACCTGTTTTTCAAAACAAATTCGGCTAATTTCAATCAAAATACTTGGCGAAACCCCTTGTGGTAAACTTCCTGATACGCACAAATAATCCCCTTTACGTAACTCTGAAATTTTTTTCAAAAAACGTTGTACATGTTCTTCAGATAATTTTGGTCCTTTATTGACTAATTTGTATTCCTTTTGATCTTGGGTAACTTTTGTAAACACATTGATTCTCGTTGTGCCAGCGACTTCGATAAAATCAGTGGTTATCTCTTTTTCTTTTAAATAATCCTCGACATAGTTCCCAGTGAAACCAGCTTTGACTCCCAAAGCGGTATTATCAATCCCTAACATCTTTAAAATTAGGGAAACATTGACTCCTTTCCCGTTTGCTTGAATATCATCTTCCTTCGTGCGATTCACGACAAAAGGAACTAGCTCTTCTGTTTCGATAAATAAATCAATGGCTAAATTTAATGTACATGTATAAATAGTCACTGTAGTTCCTCCTTTCTCCTCTTTATTATGTCTCAAAATACCATGTAAAGGTTTTCATTCTTTCGCAAAAATATAGAAAACATTTACAATTTCATAATTTCTCTAGCTTTTTTATTTTTTTTCATTAAAAATAGGCTTATAAATGTTTTTTTAGTGAAAGAAAGAAGGGCTGGTCATTATGGAACAAAAATTGAGTGAATCAGAGCAATATCTCTGGCATTTTATCGAAACACATATTTTAGAAATCCCTGATTATTCCATTGTAAAATTAAGCGAACGAGCCAACGTATCAACTGCGACGATTGTAAGAACCATGAAAAAGAAAGGCTATGAAGGTTTCACATCCTTCAAGCATCACTTGAAAGATAAAGAAAACCAAAATATAAATTTTTCAGCATTAGAAAAAGTAGACCGAGGAATTCGGACAGCCATTTTAAAGAATGAAGAAGAAGTAACTCGCACGATTAACATGATTGAAATTGGTAATATCGAAGATGCGATCCAAAAAATCAAGGCTTCTCGACGGATTATTATCTTTGCTAGAGGTTTTTCAGAATTAATTGCTCAGGAAATGATGGTTAAGTTTCAATTGGCTGGCAAATACTGTGAACTGCATACGGACCCAGAAATTATTAAAAATATTAGTAAAAAGTTATCAAAAAAAGATGTGGCTCTTTTTGTTTCTTTAAACGGAGAAACCCAAGAATTAGTTGTCGCTGGTAAAAACTGTTACGACTCAGAAATTGGGACTATCCTTTTAACTGCAAGCAAACACTCTAGTTTAATGAAATACATTGAAATTCCGTTCGTAGGTTTCAAATCAGAAGGCTCCTTTTTCCCCGATTATGAAGTGCGTTCACGGTTACCATTATCCATTCTGGCAAGAATTTTATTGGACGCCTATGCTTTAAGAACGACAACTTAGGCTTTCTTAAATAATAAAAAACAAGCATTCCTTCACTTAAAATAAAGGAATGCTTGTTTTTATTTTGCAACAAAACGTGCTTCTACTCGATAAATTCGTTGACCACGACTAGAAAATTTTTCTTCGTATTCTGTCATAATGTTGCCTTCAAACTCGCTATTATGCAAATCTAGCCACACACGTTCAATAATCATGCCATATTTAGAAAAGCTACTTAATGAGTATTCGAAGAGCCCTTGATTATCCGTTTTAAAATGAATTTCTCCATTTGGTTTTAAAATAATTTCATCTGTCGCTAAAAAGTTTTTATACGTTAAACGACGTTTTTCATGTTTTTTCTTTGGCCAAGGATCTGAAAAATTTAAATAGATTAAATCTACTTCATTTTCAGCAAAATATTCTGTTAATGCTTCGCCGTCTACTCGCAATAACTGTAGATTAGGTAACGGCTCGGCCACTAGCTTATCTAATGCAATCGATAAAATACTTAATTGCATATCGATACCAATATAATTAATTTCAGGATGTGCTTTAGCCATTTCATAAATAAAACGACCTTTACCTGAACCAATTTCAATGTGGATGGGATGATTATTGCCAAAACGTTCTTGCCATTTCCCTTGCCATTTTTCAGGACCTTCTACCACATATTGTGGATATTTTGCCATATATTCTGCTGCTCCGGGTCTATTTCTTACACGCATATTTAAAATTCCTTTCTTTTAAAAACAGACTGGTGAAATTCGCCAGCCTGTGTGGATGTTAAATGAATTAGTTTAACTACTAAACATTCGTTTTAATTGTAAAATTTCTGCAGTCATTGCTCTTCTTTCGCCCTCTTGGTGATGACGAACTATCTCTTGTAAAAAGCTAAATAAACCATACCAATAAATTCGTTGAACCGTACTTTCATTCGGGATTAAACCATAAGATAGTAACCATTGATTCCAGCCGGAACGAGGGACATAATGACTCAAAATCATTCCTAAATCTACCGCTGGGTCCGCGACCATCACAGAATCCCAATCTACTAAATAGAGATAATTATTCGAGACTAACCAATTCCGATGATTCACATCGCCGTGGACAGCTACATAACTAGTCTCTGGATATTCTGGTAAATGATTATATAAATAAGTGATTACTTCTTTTAAATAACTGTTTCGTTTTAATTCTTTAGGTAGTTGACGCTTATACTCTTTCAACATTGTTAGCGGGGTACAAACTTCGCCACCAATTTTTTTCAACATGTCTTTCAGCAAATTGGAATGATGCAATTGGTATAACACGTCAATCACGTCATTGCGTTTGCCAATTTCGTCCGCATGTAATAAACGTCCTTCCAGCCATTCTTGGGCTGTTAGTACGTCGCCATTCGCTGTCCGCTTTGTCCAAATCATCTTCGGGGCTAACCCTTCTTTAGACAATGCTGCAAGAAGTGGAGAAGTGTTTCGTTTAATGAACACTTTCTCTGTTTCTTTTATTCCCATGTATGTTTGACCAGTTGCGCCCTTTATCGGCTGCAGACGCCAGTCTTTATCCAACTGAAATTCCATGGAAATTATCTCCTATCTCAACACAATTTTATTGCAATTTTTACAGCAATTACCATTTTAGTCGCCAAACCTTGCTTCGTCAAGCTTCTATGTGGTTCTTTTGTAAATTTTGCTGGGTTTTCTCATCTTTATAACTTATTCAAGCGCATTGGAACATACATTTTAGTGAAAATCACAACTTCTACAATTAAGGTACCCAGAATGATCAAGCTATTTTGCAAACTGCCTAAACGAAGGCAGACAATCCCACCAAAAATAATGGCCGCAACAGATAATGCGCCGCTAATTAACCGGCGAATCGCTGCTTGTTTTTTTTCTATTGAAATTGGATATAACTGTGTCATCACCATATAATCAAATTGCGTGTACATGGGAATCAACTGGAACCCGATTAAATAGACAAACAATAAAGCAACTACCAACGCAATCCAGAATTCTTGTAAAAAGAAGAGTAGCACGCCACCAACCAAAATCAAACGAAACAATAAGCCGCTATATTCGCTACCTCGTAAAAAGCTCCGAATGAATAAGTAAGCATACGTGTTCTCAGATGTTTTTTTGACTACTCCGAGGAGAGGATCTAAGTATTTACGGCGTTTCACTGTACTACTCACTTCAGGAATATCTGTAAACAGCTGAATGAATTTATAAATTCTATGCATTCTGTTTTGTTCTTTTTGGATCATTTTTTCCCAATCCAAGAAACTCTGTTTCATCTTATTTTGCCAAATACTCGATAAACAAACGGCCAGAATGATGCCACCAATCACACCAACCCAAGGCGTCCAGTAAATAGCTCCCGTCATAATCAAGAGACTACTGATCAACCAAACAAACCACCAACTACGGTAAGTGGTTGACGAAAGATGATAGAGCCCATAGCTTTGTAAACTAAGATGTGTATAAATCATACAAACTAGCATGACCAAAAATAAAAAGAAGGTTTGAAACGACCAACCTGTTGTGACTACAATCAACGGCATCAATAGGCCACTTCCTAGAAAGCTGACCACAGTCGGTAAAAGTAAAGAGTAGCGCAGCGCTCGTTTCAGATAAGCAGCGAATTGTTTTTCTTTTGGTAATAAAAACACCTTGTCGGGCTCTTCTGTCAGAGTAGCCAACTTACCAACTTGAATGAGTAGCAGCCAGCCCAATAGAATTAACGGTCTGCCCCAAACAAAATCACGAGGTAATTCTTTTAACAACTGGGAATAGTACAGACCTAATCCGCCTAATAAAAACATACAGACTAAAACAAAATGATCATTTAAAATATAGCGCAAGTACTTGGACATTTTTTTGAAATGCCGTGACAAACGTTGACTAAAAAATTCGCCCATGTTACCCCACCTTTTCTTCCTTCGTCAAGGCAAGATAAATATCATCTAAAGAAGACTCTGGTAAATTAAATTCTGCACGTAATTCAGCCATTGTACCGTTTGCCCGTAATTTCCCTTCGTGTAGCACCACAAAACGATCACAATATTTTTCAGCTGTTGCTAAAATATGCGTGGACATTAAAATCGCTGCCCCTTGCTTACGCATCGTATCCATTAATTCTAATAAAGCATGAATTGCTAAAGGATCTAAGCCTAGAAAAGGTTCATCAATAATATATAAACTCGGTTCAATTAAGAATGCACAAAGTACCATGACTTTTTGTTTCATGCCTTTTGAAAAATTAGCAGGAAACCATTCCAATTTATTGTCTAAACGGAACGTTTTTAGTAATGGTTCTGCTCGTTTGAACGCTTCTTCTAATGGAATATCATAAGCCAAGGCCGTTACTTCGATATGCTCTTTCAATGTTAATTCTTCATATAAAGAAGGTGTTTCCGGAATATACCCGATTTTTTTACGATATTCTTCAGGAGCTTGTTGCAATGTTTCCCCGTCAATCATAATTTTGCCTTTTTGCGGCGTAAGTAACCCAATAATATTTTTGATGGTGGTACTTTTCCCCGCACCATTCAAGCCAATTAAACCAACCATTTCACCAGACTTGACGTCAAAATTAATATCTTTTAAGACAGGAATATGGCCGTAACCTCCTGTTAAATGTTCAATTGTTAAGCTCATTTCTTTTGCCTCCAACCTTTTCTCTCTACCATTATTAAACCCTAAGCGAACCAAGAATTCAAAAATTACTCCCTTAATTAAATGGATTTTTTTCTTTCTCTTATTATACACGAAATGAAACGAACTTTTTAGAGAACTCACGTACTTTTTCATCCACAGAGAAATCAACTTGTGGTAAAGTAAAGGAAAGAATCTAGAGAAAAGAGGAATTTTTCATGAATGATTGTATTTTTTGTAAAATTATCAACGGCGAAATCCCAAGTTATAAAGTCTATGAAGACGAGAAAGTCTACGCGTTTTTAGACATTACACAAGTGACCAAAGGGCATACCTTAATGATTCCAAAACAACACGTTGCTGATATTTTTGAATATAATGACGTTTTAGCAAGCGACGTCTTTGCTCGTATTCCTAAAGTAGCACGAGCATTAGAAAAAGCTTTTCCAGAAATGGAAGGATTAAACATTTTAAATAACAATAAGGAAGTGGCTTATCAATCCGTTTTCCATTCCCACGTTCATTTGATTCCCCGTTATTCAAAAAAAGATGATTTCTCTATTCATTTTGGCAACCATCAAGAGGACTATTCCGCCGAAGCGATGCAAGAAATTGCTGAGACCATTGCAAAGCAGGTGAACTAAATGAAAAAATTTATTAAAGGTCTCTTTTTTGGCGCAGCTGCTGGTACCATTGGCGGCTTGTTGGCTGCTCCAAGAAGCGGGAAAGAAACACGCCAACATTTAATCAATGAGCTAGAGGACTATCGTTCACTAAAAAATCAAGTCACGAATGACTGGGATCAAGTGCAACGAAATTTGGCAGTTGTCGAAGAAAACGTTCCACTGGCAACTGAATTTTCAAAAGACCTGCAACAAGAAATCACTGATTTCAAATTCCAAGCGGAACCTCGGATTGCTCAAATTAAAGAACAAATTGCCAAAATCACGGCTGAATTACCTGACACACAAACCAACAAGCAAAAGTAAAGTCTTTTATGTTAATTATTTCTTTTGTTATTAAAAAAATAAAAAGTGTGACGTAAATACGAATTTTGTTTGAAACTATGCCTGAGACTCTTTCTTTTTCAAAATAAGGTATGGTATAGTTATAACAGAAATAAAACTAAAAAAAACAGGAGTGCATAAGAGAATGAAGAAAAAACTAATCTTAGCTGCAGCGGGCGCAATGGCCGTTTTTAGTTTAGCAGCGTGTTCAAGCGGTTCAAAAGATATCGCAACAATGAAAGGTTCAACAATTACTGTTGATGATTTTTATAACCAAATTAAAGAACAAAGCACTAGCCAACAAGCGTTTAGCCAAATGGTTATTTATAAAGTCTTTGAAGAAAAATATGGCGACAAAGTAACTGACAAAGATATTCAAAAAAACTTTGACGAAGCCAAAGAACAAGTAGAAGCACAAGGTGGAAAGTTCTCTGATGCATTAAAACAAGCTGGTTTAACTGAAAAAACATTCAAGAAACAGTTAAAACAAAGAGCAGCCTATGATGCAGGTCTAAAAGCCCACTTAAAAATTACAGATGAAGACTTAAAAACAGCTTGGGCAAGTTTCCATCCAGAAGTAGAAGCACAAATTATCCAAGTTGCTTCAGAAGATGATGCCAAAGCTGTCAAGAAAGAAATCACTGACGGCGGCGATTTCACAAAAATTGCTAAAGAAAAATCAACAGATGCTGCTACGAAAAAAGATGGCGGTAAAATTAAATTTGATTCACAAGCAACAACTGTTCCTGCCGAAGTTAAAGAAGCTGCCTTCAAATTAAAAGATGGCGAAGTATCAGAACCAATTGCTGCAACAAATATGCAAACCTACCAAACAACCTACTATGTAGTGAAAATGACGAAAAACAAAGCAAAAGGCAATGACATGAAACCTTATGAAAAAGAGATCAAGAAAATTGCTGAAGAAACAAAATTAGCCGATCAAACATTTGTTTCGAAAGTCATTAGTGACGAATTAAAAGCGGCCAATGTGAAAATTAAAGATGATGCCTTCAAGAACGCTTTAGCAGGCTACATGCAAACTGAATCTTCAAGCGCTTCTTCAGAGAAAAAAGAATCAAAATCAAGTGATTCTAAAACAAGTGATACCAAAACAAGCGACTCTGAAAAAGCAACAGATTCTTCAAGCAAAACAACAGAATCTTCTTCTAAATAAGCATAAAAAAGAGAGTGGTCGATTGACCACTCCCTTTTTTTATTTATCTTTTGGAACATAGAAACTGCGGTTATCTAAACCAAAGATTCGTTCCGTATACTCCCCAGGCTGTGTTTGACGAATTGCCCCTAGCATCATTTGAATGGACGCATCCATGGTATCAATTTGATGTAAGATTTCCGCTTCCATAATTCTTGGTCGCACAGGTGAGCCATATTCCAACAATCCATGGTGGGCTAAGACCATGTGCCGAAGAACGACAACGTCTTCTTCTCGATCATCAATTTTCAAAGCCAAACACGCCTTGGTAATTTCCTCATCCACCAAAACTAAATGACCAATTAAGTTCCCTGCCACCGTATATTCTGTCGTAATAGCACCAGATAGTTCTAAAACTTTTCCTAAGTCATGTAAAATAATCCCCGCGTATAATAGTGACGTGTTAATTTCAGGATATTCCTTAGCAATTGCTTTGCCTAGGCGCAACATTGAGACAGTGTGGTAAGCTAAGCCATTCGCAAAAGCATGATGGTTCCGTTTGGCTGCAGGAAATTCATAAAATTCTTGTTGGTATTTCGTCATGAGATAGCGCACAATACGATTCCAATGAGCATTGGTAATCTCAAAAATCACTTGATTGATTTCCTCGACCATCTCTTCTTTTTTCAAAGGCGCTCGTTCCATATATAAACTTGGCTGGCTTGGTTCCTCTGCTGTCGCTAAACGCATGTGTAAAATTTTTACTTGGGGTTTATTTTGATAAACTTCTCGTTTCCCATTCAGTAAAACAACGTTCCCCGCAGTAAATCGTGTAATTTCATCCTCAGAGGCGTCCCAATATTTTCCGTCAATCGTGCCAGATGTGTCTTGAAAGGTAAAGGCAATAAACTTTTTCCCATTTTTAGCTACACGTACATCGGCATTTTTAATTAGAACAAATGATTCAAAAAGTTCTTCTACTGTTAATTCACGTAATTTTTTCACTTGACGCTTCCTCCTTCTAACGCAATTACTCTTTGTTGTAAGTCCTGATAATAGCTTACCATTTCTTGGTCAGAAGAAAAACAAATGACTTGCTGTTTTTGACCAAATTTAGTAAATAATTCAGCTAATTGGGCTTTTCTTTGATGATCATAGTGTAACCAGCCATCATCAATGATAATTGGACAAATCAGTTGCTCTCCTTGGACTGCTAAAAAGGCAAAACGAACAGCCATCATCAATTGATCTTTAGTGCCAGTTGATAATTCATGTAAATAAAACATTTCTTGTTCTTTCGTCACCGCAACTAGTTGACCTTCGGCTACTTGGATTGATTGATAACGCTGATTTGTTAAAAGTGCAAAGTAGCTTGATGCATACTGTAATAAGCTGGGCAATTGTTGTTCCGAAAGCTCTGTTAATAGGTCCATTAACAGTTGTCCCGCTAGTTGATACCCAGACCAACGTTGAGCTAGTTCTTTGATTTCCGCTTTTAAAATTGCTTGTCGTTGATACAACTCATCTAAGGTACCATCCGTCATTAATTGTTGTTTTTCATAAATCAACGCTTGATACTGTTCTTGTATTTTATTTAACTGACTTTCTTCCAGTGCTTGTTGCTGCGCCAGTTGTAAAGAACGGTCTTTTAACGTTGCTTCTGTTACCGCTTCTGGAAACAGATTGCCTAATTGTGTCGCTAATTCTTGCCCACGACCAACTTGAGCTTGCTGAGTGGTCAGCTGTTGAATCCTACTTGGAACATCAGCGATTGATAGAATCCGATAACGAATTAGTAAAGGCTGAATTCGTGTTAATGCTTCTTGCTGTTTAGTTTTCAACTCTCGTAACTGCTGTTTGAGATAGCCATCTGCTTGATACTCTTGAGCAAAGCGAACCTTCTCCATTTCTTCAGCAAATCCTTCTAAAAAGTGTAACTTTTCGGAAAGGCTCTTTCCTTGCAAGGGTAAATGCGTCATCAATGGGACGACTTGTTCTTCAAATACTTGGCGTTTTTGTTGATTTTCCTTCAATTGACTCATGAGTTCTTCATTTGTTTGAACAAGCAATAAATAGCGCGTAATCAATTCCCGCTGATTCATTAAAGTATCAATTTGATTCATTTTTCCTAATTGATGGACTTGGGCTTGCTCCGCTACTGCTTGTTCAAGTTGTTCCACTTGCAGTTGTGCCTCACGTTCTTGATTCAGCGCTTGTTGGAACTGTTCATTTAAATAATCTAGTTGCGAAAGTTTCGTCTGCCACTCTTCTTTCACTTCATCAGAGGAAGCTTCTTTTCTAGTAGCGTAGCTAAGCACTTCTTTCGCGATAAAACTAACTCCCACGAGAACTAGGCCCCATTTTAAAGGGCTTGGCAAAAAGAAACCGAGTAATGCAAGGATACTTCCTAGCAATAACCAAAGTGGTTGACTTGTTTTCTGCGCTTTTTGGGCACGCGTCGCTTCACCAAAAAATGCGGCATGCGCTTTTTCAAAATCCGTTAACTGGTCTTCCAGATTTTCAATTTGAGAAGCCAAGAATGCTTTCTGTTCTTGTCCTTTTTGAAGAGCTTGCGTATACGCAACTTGTTGTTGGCGCCACTTTTGAACGGTTTCGTTGTCATAAAAAAGCTGTGGTGGTCGTTCAGGCGACCATGACCATTCGTTCTCTAAAAGGACCATTTCTTGACGATTTTGCTCAAAGGTTTGGGTCATCCATTCCGATTCCGTCATCAATTGTTGCATATCATAGCGTTGATTCAACAATTGTTGAATCAATGCTTCTTGTTCTAGGTAAAAAGCATAGCCTTCTGGAACATCGAGCGCTTCTGACTGAAGAGATAACTCTTTGGTCAAACGTTGTCGTTCTTTATCTAGGTACATATATTCTTGAAAGGTTTCTTCTAATTGAACTTGGTCTTCTTTTACAAAAACAACGTTCTCTGTTTCTTCAGGTAGCGACTGCCATTCTTCGTACAAGGGAAAGTGACGTTGCTGTTCCGCAACCTGTAACAAGCCCTGTTGCGTTCCTTTTAATTGCTGTTGCAGTGTCACTCGCTGTTGTTCTGTTTCGCGAATCGTTTCTTCTAATTGTTGAAAAGTTTGTTGCTGCGCTTCTTTCTCTTGAATTTGCTCTTTTAGTTCTTGATAAGCCGCCAACTTCTGATTGAGTAATGGCTGCTGCCCTTTGCCTTTAAAGATTTTTTGTGCTTCTTTAAAGTACGCATTTCGGTAAGTCAAAAGTTGTTGACTACCAGAAACACCAATGGCTAACAAGGATGTTTGCAGTTCCTCTTCTGTCAACTTGTCACTCGTAATTAATTGTTCTTGTTGGAAAGTAAAAACCTCTTGAAATAACTTTTTCGTTAGCGGATGTAACATTTGCTGTAAGGTTTTTTCATCCCCCATTTGTTGTTGATAATAAATGATTGCTTGCCCTTTATTTTTTTCTTTAAAACGCTCGACTTGAACTTCCCCAAACACAGGATGTGCCAACCACAAACGACCACCATACGAGCCACCATTTTTAGGTGCGTAATCGCGTTTTCTTTTGCCCTTTGTGGGAAACCCAAACAGCATTGCTTGAATGAATTGATACAATGTGGACTTGCCAACTTCATTTGCGCCGTACAGCAATTGATTACCAGATTCAAATGTAATTTTCTGTTGTTGCCATTTTCCAAAGCCCACAATCTCTACTGCGAGTAATTTCATAGTGGGTCCTCCTGAATAGTAAAGTCTTCATTAATTTGCTCATGTGCTAGGCGCAAGCTCTCTAATCGCCACTGCTCATCCATTGAAAAAATTCCAGCAAATTCTGGATAACGTAACAATTCCTTGGTGGTATCTTCAAAAATAACTGGATCTAAGTATGTTTTTTCTAATGCCGTTAATAAGTTGGGACTAGCGGCTAAATAGATCGGTTCTTTCGTTGGTTCCTCTGCTTGCAATATTAGGCGATAAACAAAAAAATCACCTTGCGTTTTTTGTAAAAGCTGCTGCTGTAAGTAGCTTAATAGTTCACCATTGACAATGGCTTGCACCACGGTCACATCCAAATGTTGCGTTTCTTTCAGTGTCAACGCCATCAATTGCTGTTGCTGATGCGCATGCCACTTCGTCAGCAAACTGGTTTCAAGATAAGACAAAACGCTTTGGGTGTCACGGCATTGCGCCAGAGATACTTCTTCATTCGTCCAATCTATTTCTGCGACTTTTTCAAATTGAACAGTCGCTTGATTTTGGGAAAGTGTGACCACTGCAACCCCTTGTAAAGACTGTTCTTTTTTCGTGTGTCCTTGAGGTGTTCCAGGATAAACAATTAGCGGTTGTTCACTAACAATTTGCGGCTGATGAATGTGGCCCAATGCCCAATAATTATAGCCAGTGGCTTTTAAATCCTTCCATGTAAACGGAGCATAATTTTGTTGCGCTTTCCGACTGGTGTCTCCATGATAAATCCCAATATGAATGTCAGATTCTGCTTGTTTGATAGGAAATTCTAGTGCTTTATTTTCATCAATCCAAGGATGCTCATAACTAAACCCTGAAACAGCCACTTGTTCGCCCGCTTTCGTTTCAAAATACAGTGTCTCAACCATTTCTTTTTCAAATAAAAAAACATTGTCTGGAAAAGAAAACCAATAGCGGTCTTTTTTATAGTAATCATGATTCCCAAATGTTAGAATCACAGGAATTTCTGCTTGTTTCAACTGTTCTAATGCGGCCATCAATTGGGCTTGCATTGAAATAGAGGTCTGACTTTGATGAAACGTATCTCCTGCAAAAATAACCAAGTCCACCGCTTCTCGAATGGCAACTGTTACGATATTCATTAACAATTGTTGATTAGCTTCTCTTAAGCGCTTCGCTAAGGCTGTCGGGATCCCAGTTAACCCTTCAAAAGACCGATCCATGTGTAAATCAGCTGTATGCAATAGTTTCATCGTTTCCCCTCCTTTTCTCCTTCCTTTATCATATCATTTTCTGCCAGCTTGGTCAGTAAAAACATACGAAAATTTGTTCGTTTTTTTATTTTCAGTAAAAGAAAAACTCTGACAAATTGTCTTATAGACAACTTGTCAGAGTTCAATTACGTAAATTAATCGTTATACATATCACGCACAGGAGTCATGATAATTCGGTTTAAATCATTGACAACTAAGCTAAACGCTTGTTCTTTTTGCATTAATTCGTTGATAACTGCTGTTTCTTGCACTTTCGTTGCAATGCTTTGTGCTTTTTCAGCATCTTCATCCGTGAATTCTTCGCCGCGCATTTGTTTTTCTTGAAGTCCTTGTTGGAATCCTTGGAATTCTTTAAACAATGTGTAAGCTGCTTCGTCTGCTTTTACTTCTTCATACGCTGCTTGTAATGCTTTAAATTCGTCTAACTCACGTAGTTCACGTTCAATCTGATTGGCTGTATCATAAATGTTACTCAATGGAATCCCTCTTTTCTCAATAGTTTCATCTTTATTGTACCATTTCTCTTAGGTTTTCCCAACTAATTTCCTAATAAGCCTCCGAAAATTCCTTCAATCTTGTCTTTGACTTTTTTTGCGCCGTCTTTAATTTGGCCTCCAACTTCATTCAATGTATCTCCGAAATTGCTAGCGCCATCTTGAACAGAGTTTCCAAAGTCTTTTAAGTTATCCCGCCAATTAGAATTGGCACCACCGGTTAAACTATCGTTGCTATCAACAACTTTCCCACCTGTGGCATAAGCATCCGCGACAGGAAATTGTGCTTGTTTGACTTGTGGCAAGATGCCACTGGCTTGACTGTTGAACACCTGAGAGGCATATGTGGCGCTACTACCTTCCAGATAATGGGTTTTACTGGTTTCTTGGAAGCCTAACCAAGTAGCAATGACAACTTCTGGTGTATAACCAATCACCCACTGATCGTTCGTTTTACTACTATCGAAGTTGGTTTCTGTCGTACCTGTTTTACCAGCCATTACGTAGCCTGCTGGTTGTGCGTTGACCCCGCTCCCAGAACTAAAGACCCCTAGTAACATACTTGTAATCCCGTCTGCAACATCTTTGGTAATAACTTGTTCTTTCTTGACTTTAGTATTATCAACTACAATTGCGCCAGTTGAGTCGACGATTTTTGTAATTAAATGCGTTTCAGTTTTATAACCTTCATTGGCAAAGGCACTATAAGCTCCCGCCATGGTTAGTGGCGAAACACCCGTTTGTAATCCCCCAAGTGCTAAACCATAATATCGATCTTTTTCTGATAATGGAATGCCAAATTTCTCTGTTTTTTCATAGCCTTTATCTAAACCAATTTGATGTAATAACCACACCGCTGGTAAATTTAAGCTTTCTCCTAAGGCTTGGTACATAGGAACTTCTCCACTGTACGTGCGGCTATAGTTTTGCGCTGGATAATAATCTTGTGGTTTATCTTCTAAAACAGAGTCTGGTTTATAGCCAGCCTCTAAAGCTGGTGTATAGACAGAAATTGGTTTTAAGGACGAGCCTGGTGAACGTTTTGTTTGCGTTGCAAAGTTAAAGCCTCGATAAACGTGTTCCCCTCGACCGCCCACCAGTGCTTGCACGCCGCCGGTTTTCGGATCAATGGCTACAGAGCCACTTTGAACCATGGCACCGTCTTCTGCATTGGGTGGAAATAGTGCATCATTTTTATAAGTTGCATCCATCGCATCTTGATATTTTTGATTTAAAGACGTGTAAATCTTGTAGCCTTTATTTAAAATATCTTCTTCTTTAAATTTATAACGATTGACCGCTTCATCAATTACCGCATCAAAATAATATGGATATTTGTAACTATTTTCGTCGCCAACATAGGTGTCATTTAATAGACTCGCTAAGTTAACACTCGCTTCTTGATTGGCTTCTTCTTGAGACAGTTTTTTATTGTCGACCATTAGTTGTAAAACGGTATTCCGTCGCGCTGTGGCATTGTCAATGTAATCAATTGGGTTATAAATTCCTGGCCCTTTTAACATGCCCGCTAGCGTTGCGGCTTCCCCCACTGTAACTTGAGACGCATCCACGCCAAAATATTTACGAGCTGCATCTTGCACGCCCCAGACACCATTACCAAAATAAGAATTATTTAAATACATTGCCAAGATATCTTTTTTCGAATATTTCTTTTCGATTTCAATCGCTAAGAATAATTCTCTGGCTTTCCTATCTAACGTTTGCTCTTGCGTTAAGTAAGCATTTTTGGCTAATTGCTGCGTAATTGTACTTCCGCCACCACCGCCACCGATTTTCCCGAAGGTCAATTTTCCAACAACCGCACGGGCAATCCCTTTGATGGAATACCCTTTATGTTGATAAAACCCGCGATCTTCAGTTGAAATAACCGCATCTTGAATATAAGGAGAAATATTATCCAGTTCCACAAAAGTCCCTTTTTGCCCGAATAACTTTCCGACTTCTTTTCCTGATTCATCATAAACGCGTGTTGATTCACTTAGCCCTGATTTTAGGGTCTCAACGTTTGCGGACTTGGCTAAGTAAAATAAATAAATACTGGCACCTAAAGCGACTACCAAACCAATTAACAAGAAAATTTTATTGATTTGATACTTTTTCCAAATCCGCTTTCTGGCTTGATGGAATTGTATTAAATAAGGCTTTATCCACGTCCAAAAATGACGTAATCCGACACCGACTTTACTAAAAAATTGTTTAAGATTGTCCATAGTACTCCCTCTGTTTACGTTTCTTGGCTAAGTCTACCATATTCTTGTGGGTACGACCTAGGTCTAAAGCATGAAAAATTCTTGAAAAACAATTTCAATGATCTTTTCGCTGTAGCAAAGGAAATGTGGCCTTCGCTAGAGGTAAATAATTGCTTACGTTTAGAAACGAGTCTTTATTTAGCCTCTATTCTATCATGCTTTTCTTCGTTTTTTATGTAAATTTGTTTAAGAATCTCTCAAGGAACTGCCTTTCTAACAAATTTCAGCTTTTTTTCCGTTCTGACTTGACCTTTTGAGTAGCTTTGTTACACTAAATAGCGAATCAGTGAAAGGTGGGATTTGGTGGAATATTCAATGAGATTACCTGAAAATTTTTCAACAATGACTGTAAAAGAACTATTAGAAAATGAGTGGCTAGTCCCTCGAAAAGTGCGCCATTTTTTACGCACGCGAAAAAATGTCAAAATCAACGGAGAAACAGCTGCTTTTCATTTTCCAGTCCAAGCTGGCTATTGTGTCACCTTAACGTTTGAAGAAACCGATTATGTACGTCCCACTATTCATTTGGGGGAAACAACGCGTGTGAAAGTTCTATATGAAGATGAACATTTAATGATTGTAAATAAACCTTATGGCATTAAAACCCATCCAAATCAGCCACAGGAAACAGACACCTTGTTAAATCATGTTGCTGCCTATTTAGCTGAGAAAAATCAGGTCCCTTATGTCGTTCATCGATTAGATAAAGAAACCAGTGGTGCGATTGTCTTTGCTAAAAATCCTTTTGTCTTACCTATTTTAGGGCGTTTATTAGAAACAAAACAAATTTACCGCCAATATCAAGCGATTGTAGCTGGTCACTTTAACCAAAAAGAGCAGACAATCAATCAGCCGATCGGTCGTGATCGACATGATCGCCGGAAACGACGGATTGATCCTCAAAAAGGGGATTCAGCGATTACACATGTCCAAGTGGTCCAAGCTCTTTCTAATAATCAAACCGCAGTTACCTGTGTTTTAGAAACAGGTCGGACGCACCAAATTCGGGTCCATTTAGCTAGCGAAGGGCATCCAATTATTGGTGATCCGTTATACAACCCAAAATCGCAGGCAGCTCGTTTAATGCTCCATGCTTCACAACTTCATTTACTCCATCCGTTTACAAAAAAACAAATCGTTGTGACTGCAACACCTGGCCTATGGTAAAAAAAACAGAAGAAATCGGACGGTAACCGCCGATTTCTTCTGCTTTTTTATTTTACCGCACATTCACTGCTGAGAACGGCATATCTGCGTTTGCTCAGTGTCTTGGTGTTAAACAGTTCCTGAGCTAACTCTCAGCCTTAATCATTTGTAGCCACTCTTTTTGTAAAATTCCGTAATTGTAGATATCCAGCCATTGGCCATCTTGAAATAACGCTTCTCTATCAATTCCTTCTTTTTTGAAGCCTACTTTTTCATAAACATGAATCGCTTTTTGATTGTTACTATTGACAGCTAATCTGATTTTGTGCAAACCCAATTCATAAAAAGCAAATTTACAAATTAAAGACACCGCCTCAAAGCCACATCCTTGACCTCGTTGCTCTTTTTGTAAAATAGCAATCCCTAAATTGGCCCCTCTATTTTTCAACTGTACATCAGACAACGAAACCCAACCAATAAATTCCTCTGTCGTATTTTCTAAAATAGCAAATAGAAATCGATCATCTTCTCCTTTATTAATTGTGAAATCTTTCCATTCTTCAAGCCCCCACGGATGTAAAGCATCCCAGCTCAAATGCCGAAGCAATTCATTATCCCATTGCTGTTTTGCAATATGTTCGATATATTCTTCTCTAAAATGAGAAAAGCCAACGTGTTTTCCTTTTAAAACATTTTCCATAAGAACACCTTTAATTTCCTAGATTATTTTTCTATTTGCTGACTATCTATTTCCTCGTATTTTTGTAAAAAAGTGGCAATTTTTTCGATGACACACGCATTTTTATCGCTTTGGTCATTCTCTACCTGAAGAACAAGCAACGGTTCATGCAGACTTAAGCGTAGCAAAAACCACCCACTGCCATATTGACCAGACACGTTTCCCCGAACACCTTCTTGGTTTTCACGGTCCACAGCAAAGTCTGCTTGATTTTCTACAAACAATTCAAAGTCTCGCAAGACTTGTTGCCCATAACAAGTAACATCCTCCGCAGTAATTTTGAAGCGAAATTCGTTGGTTTCTGCCGGTTGCTTCAATGTAGCAATCAGATCACCTAACGTTTGATTGTTTTGTTTCAATTCTGGTAACAACATTAAAATTTTTGCCACGACATATGCACCATCATCCAGATTGTAGTTTTCTTGAAACGCTGCATGACCACTGGTTTCAATGGCTAACGGTGTCTGAAAGCCCCCATGATTCAATTCAATCATTTTATTAATGACATTTCGGTAACCAGAAATATAACGAATCTGTTGGCCGCCTTTTTCTTCAATAAATGTTTTTAAATGACTTGAGGTTGGCGAATTTGTCACAATATAACTACCAGGCGCTTCTTTTAAAACGATTGCCGCTAAAACAGCAATTAAATTATTTCGGTTTAGTACCTCACCTGATTGGTCCACTACGGCCGAACGATCTACATCTGTATCAAAAATAATGCCCAAATCTGCCTGATTAGCTAAAACAGCTGTTTGAATACTTTTCATTGCTTCAGAATTATCTGGATTAGGTACATGATTAGGAAAATGCCCATCTGGTTCTAAAAACTGTGATCCCGTCGTATCAGCGCCCAAAACTTGAAGAACCTGCTCCGCAAAGAAGCCCCCAGCCCCATTACCCGCATCAACGATAATTCGAAAGCCCTGTAAAGGTTTCTCTTCTGGCGAATGAATTCCTTGGCGGATTTTTTCCACCAAATGCTCCGCATAAATTGGCAGTAACTCTTGCTTCATCAGTGTGCCATTTTCATTGGCCGTCAGCGGATCAGTATGAGATAAAATATACCGAATATCTTCTTTCTCTGCTCCACCTTCTGCTGTGAAGAACTTCAAGCCATTAAAGTAATAAGGCAAATGGCTAGCTGTAATCATAATCGCTGCATCACATTGAAGCGTTGGAAATTGAGTAGCCATAAACATAGCAGGCGTCGTAGCTAAACCAACGTCAATCACCTGAATACCTAATGAAAGAAACGTATCTACTAATGCTTGCTTAATCGGCTCCGCCGTTAGACGACTATCATGTCCGATTGCAATTGTCAGGCGCTGTTGTGCCTTTCGTGGCAGCTGTTTTTTGTCCTGTAACCAACGAACCACGCCCACCGCAATCTCGGCTACTGCTGTTGCGGTTAATGTTGCAGTTTGCTCTTCCGTATCCAAAGCAATTCCCCGAATATCCGAACCGTTTTGTAGCGCTTTCAATTCTACCAAGAAAAAAACTCCCTTCTATTGATGCTTTCAATTTTAAAAAATCATATTTTCGATGCGTTCGATAAAGTGTTCCGCATCCTCTTCTGAACGTGTAATCACAATAATCGTATCCGCACCAGCCACTGTACCAGCCACTTCTGGATAAGCTACTTCATCTAAAAAGTTACTCACCACATCGGCATTCCCCATCTCTGTATGCAAGATGACAATAAATTGTACTCGCTCCATTCGAACAACTGAATCTTTTACTGATTCTCGTAATTTCTCTTCACTGCTTGTGCCTTGTGCTTGAGAAAAAATTGCATATTTGACACGACCATCTGCACCATGTGTTTTAACAATACTCATTTCACGGATATCTCTTGAAACAGTCGCTTGAGTGGCTCGGACGCCAAGTTCTTCCAAACGAGTGATTAATTCATCTTGTGTTTCAATTTCTTGTTGCATAATTAATTGTTTAATCAAACGTTGACGTTCTGCTTTTTTCATATAGACCACTCCTCTCCATTCATTTCTTTTATTATATCCAAAAATGAGTAAAAATACAGGTACTTTTCACATTAAACTCTTTATTTATCTGAAAAAGACTGGATAAATGTTTATATACCAGTCTTTTTCAGTAAAAAATACTTATTTAAGAAGATTCTTTTCTTTTAAATAGTCTTTCGCCACTATGCTAGGATCTTGCCCTTCCACATTGACTTGATAATTCATTTCACTCATTTCTTCTTCGCTAATTTTTCCTGCCAATTTATTCAATATTTCTGCTAATTCTGGATATTTTTCCAACGTTGCTGTTTTAATAAGTGGTGCTCCTTGATAAGGCGGAAATAGCGCTTGATCATCTTCTAACGTTACTAAATCGTATTGTCTCAATTCACTATCCGTTGAATAAGCATCAATCACATTTACCTCACCATTATTAATCGCTTGATAGCGTAACGCCGGTTCCATCGATTGGACATTCAGATTTAAATGATATTTTTCTTGTAATCCCTTATAACCATCTTGCCGATCAATAAATTCTAACGTAAAACCTGCTTTCAACTGATTGCTAATTTTCTGTAAATCACTAATCGTTTTTAATTGATGCGCTTTTGCAAATGAGCGTTTAACTGCGACGGCATACGTATTTTCATAGCGCATCGGTTTCAACAAAGTAAGGTTTTCTTGTTTTTTCAAGCCAGCGCGTGCCGCTTCATAGACTACTTGAGGTTGATTGTCTAGCTGAGGAGGATTTTTTAAAAAGGTTTCGATCACTGTTCCTGTAAATTCCGGATAAAGATCGATTTCATCTGATTTCAAGGCATTATATAAAAAAGTAGTCTTGCCAAAGTTTGGCTTTAACGTCACCTGAATGTCGCTATTTTCTTCAATTAAGGCTTTATACATATTAATAATAATATCTGGTTCCGCTCCTAATTTGCCAGCAATTGTCAGCTGTTTTTCCTTTGAAGAAGTTTGTTGATTCCAGAAAAATGAACCACCTAACAAAAGGCCTAAAATAGTACCACCAATGATTAGTCGCCGCCCATTCGCTTTTTCCAACCAATGAATTCCATAATTAAATAAGACTGCTAGTGCAGCTGATGAAAGAGCTCCAATAAAAATCAACGATAAATTATTTCGATCAATTCCTAATAAAATGAAGGTCCCTAAACCGCCTGCTCCAATTAACGCCGCCAACGTGGCCGTACCAATAATTAAAACGGTAGCCGTTCGAATCCCAGAAATAATAAATGGTAATGCCATTTGTAACTCAAACTTAAACAGTTTTTCTTTTTTACTCATCCCAAATGCTTCTGCGGCTTCTTCTAACGAAGGATCAATTTCCGTCAAACCAGTATAGGTGTTTTGTAAAATTGGGAATAAGGCATAAATCACTAGCGCAACAATTGCCGGTGGTCGACCAATACCAATTAACGGAATCAGTAAGCCTAGCAAGGCTAAAGAAGGGATGGTTTGGAAAATCCCAGTCACTTGTAACAGACTTTCCGCTAACTTACGATGACTTGTTAAATAAATGGCTAAAGGAATTGCAATCAACGCAGCGAATAATAACGAGATAAAGGACAATTGCATATGCTCGATTAACGCTTGCAGATATTCTTCTTTTCGAGCGAAAAAAGTTTCAATCAGTGCTTGCATCTACTGTTCCTCGCTTTCCAACAGCTGTTCCATAAAACGAGTAATCGTTTTTGAGGTGATACACCCTAAAACTTGTTGTTTTTCTACTAAATTTGCTTTCTCTTGTGCATTAATGAGTTGGACAATCTCTTTTAAATTGGTTTCCATGAAAACAGTCGGCACTGGCTCAATCGTCTCATCTGCGGCTTCTAAAAATGCAGTCAAGTCAGCGCCACAATAGTTCGCTAGTTCTGGCGAAGATTGTTTGAAAAATTGACCGACAAAATTATTTTTCGGATGTTTTTGAATGGCTTCTGGCGTATCGACTTGAATAATTTTGCCAGCGTCCATAATACAGATGCGCTCTCCTAACAGTAAAGCTTCATTCATATCATGGGTCACAAAAACAATGGTACTCGCTAATTCCTGATGAAGTTCTTTCACCAAACGTTGAAGATGATGTCTTGAAATCGGATCTAGCGCGCTAAAAGGTTCATCCATTAAAATCACTTCTGGTTCGGCTGCAATGGCGCGTAAAATCCCGATACGTTGTTGTTCGCCTCCTGAAAGCGCTGCTGGCTTACGATGCAGATATTCCTCAGGATCCAGCTGAACTTTTTTCAATAGTTCAATGGTTCGCTCTCTGCGTTGCTCTTTGGGCCATTTTTTCATTTCAGGAATCAACTCAATATTTTCCGCCACGGTTAAGTTAGGAAATAAGGCAATTTGCTGAAGAACATAGCCAATTTTTAGTCGTAATTCACGTAAAGGGTAGTTGGTTACCGCTTGCTCATTGAGAGCCACTTCACCTGTCGTTGGCTCAATGAGCCGATTAATCATTTTCAAAGTCGTCGTTTTTCCACTACCACTCGGCCCTACTAATACAAAAAATTCGCCTTGTTGGATTGTTAAATTCACATCGGACAAAACAGCATTTTCTTGATATACTTTTGAAACATTTTGAAATTTTATCATTTATTTTCACCGCATCTTTCACTTCTTAATAAACAAAATCTTTGGAGGATCGTCACTCTTTCAGTATAATTTAAGACTAACATCCTGCCTAATTTTTTGTTTTAAGCGCAAGTATGTGGGGGCTCATTTAACGGCTGCCGGTTCGTATCTACAATTATCTACTCAATGAATGGAAAAATTGTCCTCTTCTGCCTTAAACAAAAGTGAACTGTTTTCTACTAAAAGGAGTGATCGTTATGGAAAACGACAAGCGAATTTATAAATGGGACAACGTGAAACTTTTTTTAATTTTCTTAGTGATTTTTGGGCATATTTTAGATCGTGAAGGGTTCTGTTGCAAAGTTTTAAATCTACTATCAAATAAGGTAGAATAATAGAAAAAGATAGCAGGAGGAATGACGGTGAATCATTTTAAAGGAAAGCAATTTCAGCAGGATGTGATTATTGTAGCCGTGGGCTACTATCTTCGTTATAACCTTAGCTATCGTGAAGTTCAAGAAATCTTATATGATCGTGGCATTAACGTTTCTCATACGACGATTTATCGTTGGGTGCAAGAATATGGCAAACTACTCTATCAAATTTGGAAAAAGAAAAATAAACAATCCTTTTATTCATGGAAAATGGATGAAACGTACATCAAAATTAAAGGAAAATGGCATTATTTGTATCGAGCCATCGATGCAGATGGTTTAACCTTGGATATTTGGTTACGTAAAAAACGGGACACACAAGCAGCCTATGCTTTTCTTAAGCGGTTAGTGAAGCAGTTTGATGAACCGAAGGTTGTAGTCACAGATAAAGCCCCCTCTATTACAAGTGCCTTTAAGAAACTAAAAGAATACGGCTTTTATCAAGGGACAGAACATCGTACCATTAAATACCTGAATAATTTGATTGAACAAGACCATCGTCCAGTAAAGAGACGCAATAAATTCTATCGAAGTTTACGCACTGCCTCTACCACGATTAAAGGCATGGAAGCCATTCGAGGATTATATAAGAAAACCCGAAAAGAAGGTACTCTCTTCGGGTTTTCGGTCTGTACTGAAATCAAGGTATTATTGGGAATCCCAGCTTAAATCATAGATACCGTAAGGGATTTTATTCTTTATTTAAAACTTTGCAACAGAACCATTCAAAATTATCACAAAATCGTAAAAGTTAAAATTGCATATTCTAACACAAGAAAATCAAAAAAAGATTTTCTTATGTTAATATTTTTGAATATACTAAAGTTCCGATAAGTAGAAAGCACCCTACTGATTTATATAATAGTAGGGTGTTTTGTTAATATAATTTACTTAAATTCTATAACTCACAGTCTATAATCACCTTTTATTCATTTAAATTTAATCCGATAACATACTTAACTCTACGTCAAAGTATAATTTTACCACATGAATCACCATATATAGTTGTATAACTATTTAAGATGACTTCATTAACTTGTTCAGGTTTAGTAAAAACAACTATGACAGATGGATCTTTTCCTGCTTGTTTAATTTGATCAAAATCAACTTCGGCTAATAATGTTTCGGTAGTAACCTTCTCTCCTGCATTAACAAAAATTGAAAAAGGTTTACCCTCCAATTCAACTGTATCTATACCAATATGAATTAAATACTCAATATCTGCATCGCTTTTTATACTAATTGCATGCTTTGTTGGAAAAACAGCTTCAATTCCTCCAGTCAAAGGAGCATATATTTTGTTACCTTCGGGAACAACTGCAAATCCTTCTCCAAGTACTTTTTTTGAAAATATTGGATCATTTACTTCTGAAATAGGAATAATCCTCCCTGAACAAGGAGCAGTAATGGAAATTCCTTCTTGTTTTTTATTTTTAAATAGATTAAACATAAGATATCTCCTAATTCTCAATTTCTAAAATTTGATTAATTTCTTGACTAAGTAAATCAGCTTTACCGCCAAAAACTGCCTGAATACCACCATTCACTTCAAAAACAGCAGTAGCACCTAGTTGTTTAATAGTTTCTTTGTCAACCATTCGGCCATCTACAACAGCTACACGTAAACGAGTAGCACAAGCTTCAACGGATTCAATATTGGTTTTACTACCAAGAGCTTTAATGATTATTTGAGCTTCATCATTTAATGATGTTTTTTTATTTAATTTATTTTCAGCAGTCGTTGGCAACTCTTCTCCCATTCCAGGAATAGCTACTTTAAATTTCTTAATGAAGAAAGTAAATACGCAGAAATAAACAATTGCCCAAGCAATTCCGAAAGGAATTAATTTCAGCCAATTTGTCTTATCGTTTCCTTGGAGTACACCAAATAATAAGAAATCAATTAATCCACCAGAAAATGAATTTCCTACTCGGATATTTAAAATATCAGCAAAATAAAAAGATAGACCATCTAAGAATGCATGAATTATATATAACCATGGGGCTACAAATAAAAACATATATTCAACTGGTTCAGTAATCCCTGTTAAAAATGAAGTCAAGCCACCACTAAAATAAAGTCCACCATTCTTTTTACGATTTTGTTTAGGTATAGCACGATACATAGCATAACAAGCTGCTGGTAAACCAAACATCATTGTCGCGAATCTACCTGCAAAGAAACGAGTACCATAAGTAAATAGTCCTGTATGGTTTGGATCAGCTAGTTGCGCAAAGAAAATATTTTGTGCACCAGAAACAGTAACTCCAGCTACACTTTCTGTACCTCCTAAAGACGTATACCAAAAAAGTGGATAAATAGTATGATGTAATCCTACTGCGCCAGTCAAACGAAGTAAAAATCCATACAAAAAAGTACCTAGACTTCCCATTTGTGCAATATGTTCTCCAACTACTGCTAATCCATTTTGAATTGGTGGCCAAATTAAATAAAAGAAAGAACCGATAATAATTGCCGCTAAACTAGAAATGATTGGAATAAAACGCGATCCGCCAAAAAAGCCCAAAAATTGCGGTAGTTCAATTTTCCGATATCGATTGTGTAGAAATGCAACAGTTCCGCCAATTATAATAGATCCAACAACACCAGTATCAAGAGTTGCATCTTTAGCAGAAAATAACGCAAGAAAGCCGCTGATCGTTGCTGTATACACTAAGTAAGATACTCCACCGGCTAGACCTGCTGTTCCTTTATCCCCGTTTGCTAACCCTACAGCAATACCTATAGCAAAAATCAATGCTAAATTAGTAAAGACAGCATTTCCTGCATAACTCATAATACTTAATACTGTATGGATCCATGGCTGTTCTAAAATTGGATACGCATTCATTGCACTTTCATTTGTTAAAGCACCACCAAGGCCTAAAAGTAAACCTGCTACTGGTAAGATTGCAATCGGTAACATAAATGCGCGACCTAATTGTGAAAACTTCTTAAACATCTTTTTCCTCCTTATTCAATGCATCGACAAATCTTTTAGCAATTTCTTGTGGTCGTGTAATTGCACCACCAACGACAATTCCTGCAACACCCAGCTTTTTAATTTGTCTTGCTTGTTCAGGTGTATGAATTTTCCCTTCAGCAATAACACAAATATTTTCTTGTACTAATTGTTTAATTAATTTCATATCTGGGCCATTTTGTTTTTTGCTCTCCTTTGTATAGCCACTTAAGGTTGTACCAACAAAATCCACACCAGCTTGATAAGCATTCTTTCCTTCCTCAAAAGTAGAAATATCAGCCATTAATAGTTGTTGAGGATACTTTTTCTTTACTTTTTCTATAAAAGTATTAATAGATAATCCGTCATGACGTTTACGTAAAGTACAGTCCAAAGCAATTACCTCCACACCAATTGCAACTAATTCATCTACTTCTCTCATAGTTGCTGTAATAAATGGCTCTTCAGGAGGATAATCTCTTTTTATTATGCCAATAATCGGTAAAGAAACTTTCTCTTTGATTTCCTTAATATCTCGAACAGAATTTGCACGTATACCAACAGCTCCAGCATTTTTAGCTGCTAATGCAAAATATGGCATTAAACCTCCTTCCTCTGTATAAAATGGTTCACCAGGTAGCGCCTGACACGAAACAATTAAACCGCCTGAAATTACTTCTAAGAATTTTGCTTTGTTCAAACTCCACAAACCTCCACTTTTATATTTTTTAGGATTTTTACTCCAAAAAAAGTTTAGCATCCGCTTACATTGTTGTCAAGAAAAATGGAGAATTTTGGAGTTTTTTAATTTTTATAGTGTATAATAAACAAAAATTACATTCTAGAGGAGATTTTATGAATTACATTTATTTAATTAATGAACATTATCCCTTATTAACAAAATCTGAACGAAAAGTTGCTGATTTTATTCTTAACTCTGGAGAATCTATTATTTACAGTACTATGAATGATATTAAAACAAAAGCGAATGTTGGCGATGCAACAATCATTCGCTTTTGTCAAAAACTTGGATTTTCTGGTTTTTCTGATCTAAAAATTGAAATTGCTAAAGAAGATTTTAGCAAAAAAAAAGAACAACCATCTAGTGGTAAATACCACGATGAAGTTGCTAAAAGTTTGATTGAAGTACTTCAGTCTACTTCTTGTTTAATTAATGAAGAAAAATTAACAAAAGCAATCCAACTTATTAATCAAGCAAGCAGCCTATATATTTTTGGTGTAGGATCTAGTGGAAATACTAGTCTTGATTTGGAAAGTATGTTTTTGAGGGTAGGAATACAAGCTAAAGCTGTATTAGATCCTCATTATCAAGCTCAAGTTGCTTCTTTGTTAACAGATAGAGATTTAGTTATTATCTTTTCTTTATCTGGAAAAACAAAAGATACTTATGACTCATTAAAAATTGCAAAAAATAATGGAGCAAAAATACTTGCTATAACGAATTATATTCATTCACCGATAGGAAAATCTGCAGATTTAGTTTTACAAACAGCAATCGAAGAATTTTTAAATGGTGGTTCTTTAGCTGGAAAAATTTCACAACTTTATATTTGTGATCTGTTAGTACATGAATATGAACAAAATAACAAGATTAATTCATTGGATTTAAGAGAAAAAGTCTTACGTTCAATTATTGATAAAAGAATTGAGTGATAATTTAGAATTAGTTATTAAAAAAGCAACAAGATTATACTACATAAACAATATGTAATATGTATCTTGTTGCCTCTATTTATTTAGCATTATTCCTCAAATTATTTTGATAGATATCCTACAATATAATAAGCTCACTATACTATTTGTCTTAATAATAGGGGGTATATGGACATAAAAACGAATCGTTTTTTTATTTTGTATACGGTTAGCCGAGAAAGTTCATTTTCTGTTAGTTATATAAGATAGCATTAAACAACCACCACTTAATAACAATAAATAAATAATCAAAGCCTGTATTCTATGAAAACTAGAAATCAAAGAAAAAATACTCATAACCAATGGCGCCATCATCACCAAGATAGAATTAATTAACCCAACAGAAATAGCTAATTGTTGGGAATCTACAGAAGTCATTAACCAGCCAGACAATTTGGGCGTACTTACACCAACCAAAAAGCCAATAATGGCCAATCCACTCAAAATAACAACAAAATTCTCATAAAAACAACTAATTAGAAAAATGATAATAAAAAGATTCAAGCATAAAACAACAGTAGCTAACTGAACTTTTTTAAATAAAGGTACTCCAAACAGACTCCCATGGCTAAAGAAAGTGTTAGTACTGCTCCAGTTAACGCAACGGTAAAGCTATAGTTACCAATGATCATTTTTGTTTTTTCTACGAATATGATTTGTAATAACGGTAAAAATGCAGCCAATAAGCCATTGATAATTCCCACTTGAAAAACCATTTGAAATAGCTTGGGTTGATATCTGATTTGATTGATTGCCTTTTTCAAAGAATGCCAATACGATTGTCTTTCTATTTTCTTCCTTGCGCCATCTTCTTCATTTGTTGCAACAGAAGAGGTATCCATAGATTTTTGAATAAACAAAAAAATCACACTGACTAAGAAAAAACTTATTGCATTAAGATACGCTAGTCCAGAGTATGAAACAAGTGCTAGCAGTGCCGCCCCTAAAAATTGTGCAATAAAACGAATGATTTGACCAAAACTGTTAGTTAAGCCCAACGCTTCCTCTAACTCGTCATTTGTACAAATTCTACGAATAATCGGAATTCTTAAACTGTTGCTGAATGTTCCAAAACAATCAGACACAAAATTAATACTAATTGTCACACAGATAATAAGCCATGCTTGCCATGAACTGGCAAACAAAATACCTACAAAACAATATAGTATCCCACGAATAAACCCACTCACTATAAGCCATTGAAAACGATACTTTGTCTGATCTGAAAAGTAACCTGAAAGACTTTCTAGTAAATTAGGTAGTGTTTCTAATAAAGCAATAATTGAAATAATTAGAGAATATTGTTTTAACTGACTAGCGTACGTAACTAGTGCCAAATAAAATAACGAATCTCCTGCAATAGATAAAACATTTGCCAACGAGAGTTGACGAAAAATTTTATTTTTTCTGAAAACATTCATTTGATTTCTCCCCCTCCTAGCAGTTATTATAAGAAAAAAGGAAAAAACAACAGGGAAATTGTCGTATTTGACTAAAAAGGAGGAACTTTATGAACACTATTGGAAAACAACTGAAAATCGAACGAAAAAATCGGGGCCTAACACAAAGTGAAATGTGCCAACCCATTCTTTCAACTTCCTATTATGCCAAGGTTGAAAAGGGGTATCATAAGATTGCAGCTGAGGATTTACTATCTATTTTGAAACAAAACAAAATCGATGTAATAGATTTTTTTATTTCACTTGAAAAAAAAGGTGCCACAGACATCTCTTATGAACAATTAATTCATTTAGCATGGAGTGAGGCTCACTTAAAACAAGATATACCTAAATTACACCGCTTAAAAAAATCGGTTGATCATAATCAAGTGATGTCAAAAAAACAAAAAGCATTACTTTTAGCACTCCTCGATTTATCAATTGCTGGGCTCTCCGATAGTTTAATTTCTATGCCTCCTGATACTAAACAATTATTACAAAACTATTTATTCACGCTACCAACTTGGAATAAATTAAAATTATCTGTTTATGGAAATGCACTCCGAGTTTATACTATTGAAAGTAATCAATTATTCATTAACAGTATCTTAAAAAAAGAACTTACTTCTTATACGCTTTCTAATCGATGTATTATTTTAACAATTCTCTTAAACTTTATTAGTATATGTATTGAATCAAATCAAGATAAATTAGCTTCTAACTATCTTGAATTCATCAATAGAGAAACCTCTTTTCCAGAGAATTTTTTTCAAAAAACTCTTGGTCACTACTTTACTTTATTGCTATTAGCCAGACAAAATAAGCAGATTCCTATGGAAGAATTAACAGCTATCTACAAAGTTTTAACACTTACTGGTTTGTCCCAATACGCAACAGAACTAGAAATTTTTTTTAAAAATCATACCTCTATTGTCAATTAAGTAGATAAGAACTAATTTAAAAAATCGAATTTTTTGAAGAGTATAGCACTACCTTGATATTCAATGTTCTAGAATTAGTATTGGATTTTTTTGTATAGTCGTAAAAAAATACCCCAAATAATTAGACATGGTATCTAATACTTGGGGTACTATTACGTTGTTTGTAATTAAAAAAATTATTAATCCCTTATTTGTCTTGCTTTAGCCTTTTAATAACAAATACAACAGTAAAACCAACAAAACTAACTACAAGCAAAGCCGAACCCAATGTATTTAATACTAAATTATTATTAAATCCTGTTCTAGGCAAAGATTTATCAATCTTTTTTCCTGTAGAAGTATTGTCCATTTTAACGCTATCATTTACCTTATTTTCTTCTTTAAATTCAGTATTCGATGTTTTGTTAATTTGAGCTTTATTCTCTTCTTTTAACACATCAATTTTTTTATATACGTAAACTATCTCTTGATCATTCTCTGTAAATACACCAGAAGCATTTCCCGTTAACTTTTCAAATTGATAACCGTCAAATGTTTTTTGCTCAGTAGAATACTCCTTACCTACAATGTCTGTCTTAGTAATAGGATCAATTAATTGATTTCCCTCTTCATCCATATAACGAACTGTTATCGTTGATTGTTTTACAGGAGGAGTTACAATTTTCTTATATACATAAACGATCTCTTGATCACTCTCTGTAAATACACCAGAAGCATTTCCTGTTAACTTTTCAAATTGATAACCGTCAAATGTTTTTTGCTCAGTAGAATACTCCTTACCTACAATATCTGTCTTAGTAATAGGATCAATTAATTGATTTCCCTCTTCATCCATATAACGAATTGTTATTGTTGACTGTTTTGTAGTCGGGTAAGTCACCGTTACCTGTTTATCATCAGTAACTGTCAATAGATGCATGGGTTTTTGTGGAGTGGTTGAAGTCTCTCCTGTATCGGGGTTTAAGTAAACTTGATCATAGTAATAATTAAGATCTCCTTGCACAGTTGTATTTATAATTCCTTGCTGATTAGGTATTTGTGCCACACTAAAAGTCTTTTCTTCTCCACTTTTCAAATTAAATGCTGGAAAATCGATATCGGATAAAGTTATGTTTTCAAGATCACTCGTACCGTCATTTTTAACTGTGTAGGTTACAGTAATTTCTTTATTTGGATTACTTATTTTTTGTTCTGTTGTCATATCAAGTTTTATAGAAGCATGAGGAATTAATCCTAGATTTGCTATTGCATAACTGTGAACATACGGATTTTGAGTATCATTACTTTCAGTAAATGTTCCATCTAAATTGTAGTAACCACTGACTGTTTGGAGAGGAGCTTTATTATCAAAGTAATAGAAACCATCTGCTGAAAATTGTGAACTATTAACAATACTTGCTTTATTGGATTCAGTAATAGTTAACCATTTTGGTAGTTGACTAGGATTAATGTAAATGTAATTAATGTATGAGCTATCTTCGGGTACATTTTGAGCAATCCAGTTAGCTAAATTTAGGTTCCCAAAACCTGTTCTGTATGGTACTTCTGCATTATCCATAAGCGGATTAGCATCAGAAAATTGCTTTGAAACACTTTCGTACTCCGTCCAATCATCTGTTTCCATAGCTTTATCTGTTATTTCCGACCAATCTTTATTTAAATTCTGCTTTACCCATGCTGACTTAGGCTCAATAACAGCTGTAGCAGAATTAATAGGGGTTGTAGTAGATCCAGCATTCAAATGATTATTTCCTGGATAATCAAATCCTACCGTCAAATCCTTATTTGTAAAGGCTAGTTTATCAAAATGAATAGCAGGTGCTGACGGTTCATTTTGGTCTTGTATTCCATTGCCATTTAAATCAAACCAAATACGTGAACCATAGATAGGCAGAGTATCATCTGCAAATGCAGTGATTGCCATTCCCCCAAACGCAAAAATACATACTACTCCGAAAAGTATTTTTTTTATCATTTCTTCCTCCTTGAAATTATATTTTATTTTGTTTTTAACCCTAATTACATAGAATATACACAAATTAAGAAATTTTTTCAAATTATAAAAACTACCTTAAAAAACAACATAAAGAGCAATAGACATAATAACTTTAAGATAGTAGTAATTTATTTGAATATCACTATTATCCCCTAAATTAAAGTATACCCATAATTTACAAAAGATTGTTCTAAATATATAAAGAAAAAGTCAAAAACTTTTAAGTTTCTGACCTCAATTGTTTTTAGTTGAAAATGCATCTGTCACTTTTCTTTTTAAGTGGCAAAATAATTTGTTGTTAAATGGCAAATGGCTCCTATGTCAATACTCCGAACAAAAAAGTCGAAAGAAATTCTAAATAGCTGTTAAAAGTGAAAAATGAGAGAACGGGGTGGATCAATGAATATAAATTAGATCATACGTTTATCCATTAACAAAAAGAAGACGCACTTCGCTTGATGAATTGATTTTAGGAGGAAGTAATGTGAATAATATGACTGAAAAGTTAATCCAGGATGGCAGTAAGACAAGACGAGCAAAACTAAATATGATTACCACATTGATTGGGAGTTTTCTACTATTTTTTGGTTTTGCCTGTTTTTTCATCAAAATGAATTCAGTAGAATATGTTGATGCAGCTGGCATTTTACACGAAAATTTTTACCTTTTACCGATTGGATTTCTTTTCCTTTTTGCGGGAATGATTGTCTTTTTAGTCACAGGGATTAGATTTATCATAGAGCTTGTTCGGATAAAGGCAGAGCAAACAAAATAAATAAAAGAGCGGAAAAAACGTTTGATCTAATCGAATTTTTTCTATCAAAAACATAGGCAAAAAGGATTTGGGACAAACACTCATGAGATCGATCGCTCTCATGGATGTTTGTCCCAATCGCTTTACGTATGAGATAAAAAATTTTCCTACCTATATTTTTTCAAAGTCATTTTTCTTTTTCTTCTTGCTACTTTTCAGGACTTATACTTTTTCTCCGTTAGAAGCAATCACTTCTTTATACCAGTAGAATGAATCTTTGCGATAACGCTCTAAACTGCCTTTTCCTGTGTCATCTTGATCGACATAAATAAACCCATATCGTTTTGACATTTGCGATGTCCCACAACTAATTAAGTCAATGCACCCCCAAGGAGTATACCCCATCAAATCAACGCCTTCTTTCACTGCTTCACGCATTTGCTGAACATGCTTACTCATGTAGTCAATTCGATAATCATCATGAATCTTCTTATCTTCGGTTAATACATCCTTTGCTCCCAATCCATTTTCACATACAAATAATGGTTTTTGAAAACGATCATACAACTTAATTAAAGAAATTCTCAACCCAATTGGATCGATTGGCCAATCCCACTGTGATAACTCTAAATACTCATTTTTAATTGGACTGTCAAATGTTCCCGCTAACTTAGATGCATCCTCTCTTGCTTCAGCCACGTGAGACATATAGTAACTGATCGCAACAAAGTCTACTGTACCGTTTTTTAAAATTTCAGCATCTTCTGGTTCAATATCAATTGTCAAATTATTTTCAGCAAAATAACTGTAAATATAACTTGGATAATAGCCACGCGCTTGAACATCTGGATAGAACATATTCAGTTGATTAGATTTTACTGCCTGTAACTGATCTTCTGGCTTCGTCGTATGAGCATATGCTTCGATTTGATTGATCATACAGCCAATTTCAACATTAGGGACAATTGCTTTCGCCGCTTTTACAGCTAATGCACTAGCCAAAAACTGATGATGAGATGCTTGGTAAGCAGCTTCTAACGAATTTTCCACCAAATCTTCCAGAACTCCAGCTCCAGTGTATAAACTGTTTAAATTCATATTCATTTCATTAAATGTAATCCAATAACGGACTTTGTTTTTGTATCTTTCTAAAATAACTTTTGCATATTTTTCAAATAAAGAGACCAGTTCTCGGCTAATCCAGCCATTATATTTTTTGGTTAACTCAATTGGCATTTCATAGTGAGACATTGTTACTAGAGGTTCGATACCATACTTAGCGCACTCATCAAAGACCGCATCATAAAATGCTAATCCTTCTTCATTCGGTTCATTTTCTAAACCAGTAGGAAAAATTCGCGCCCATGAAATCGATAGTCTGAAACACTTAAACCCCATCTCAGCAAACAACGCAATATCTTCTTTATAATGGTGATAAAAATCAATCCCCCAACGTTTTGGAAATAGATACTTCTCAGAATGCTTTGTATACTCTTCTAATTCACTTGACGTAACATTAAACGTAAAATTGTTCACCGTCCCAGAAGCATAAGGATCTTTATATGCTGCAAAGTCGGAAGTAGACAATCCTTTTCCTCCCTCTAAATAGGCTCCTTCAATTTGATTGGCCGCTGTAGCGCCGCCCCATAAAAATCCCTTTTTAAATCCTTGATTTGCGTTCATACTTTATTTCTCCTTTTTTATTTATTGAATACACATCATTAATCTTGATGTTTTTGATTCTACATTTTCATCGCCTGTAATAATAATATCTAGAAATTCTGCACTATTAGTGACAATAACCATTGTTGTTTCATCGTACCCTTTATCAACAATTTCTTTCAGGTTGTACCTAAGCAAAGGTTGCCCTTTGTTTATCGTTTCTCCCTCTGAAACAAATCGCTCAAAATATTTTCCTTGTAAATTTACCGTATCGATCCCTACATGAATCAACACTTCCGCCCCCTTAACCGAACGCAACCCGATCGCATGATTTGTTGGAGTGGTCATGGTGATCTCACCATCAAAAGGAGCATAGATCGTATCCCCTAATGGTTTAATTGCTACCCCTTTTCCCATCATTCCACTAGAAAAAGTCTCATCAGAAACAGCTTCTAAAGGAATTAAACTCCCTTTCATAGGCGAAAAAATCTCAATAGGTTGGTTCGATTCTTGTGGAATTGACTTTAGACTAGATGTCTTTTTATCCGTTGTTTCCTCCTTTTCATCTTCTTCAAATCCCCAAAGCATAGTCAAAACGAAAGAAACAACAAAACTTGCAATGTAACCGATCACAGCATAAATAAAATTATTGGAGTTTTTCATAATATAGGTTGGTAATGCTGTAATACCAGGAATTGAAAATGCGGTTGCTTTTACAGCTAAAAAACCAAAAATTGTTCCGCCGACCCCGCCTCCAATTAAAGAAGCATAGAAAGGTTTTTTCAAGCGTAAAGTAACTCCATAAATTGCAGGTTCAGTAATGCCAAAGACTGCTGGAATAAACGTTGAAAATGCCAAAGACTTGGTTTCTGCCCTTTTTGATTTGAGAGAGACCCCTAAAACAGCCCCAGCTTGTGCACTATTGGCGACCAAATTCATCGGTAGCAACATAATGTCATACCCAAACTTTTGAAGACTGGCAAATGTTCCAGGGAAAAAAGCATAGTGCATTCCTGTCAAAACAATTAGAGGCATTAGTCCTCCCATTAACAGTCCTGCTAACGGTCCTGTGACATTAAATAAAGTTGTAAAGATTTGTTCCAAATATTTACCTAAAAAATTACCTAGCGGAGCAACGAATGCTAATAAAATCGGTGCTGTAATCAATAACGATAACATTGGACTAAATACAATATTAACCGTTTTAGGAACAATTTTATCCATCCATTTATTCACAACGCTCAATAACAAAACACCTAAAATAATAGGCAGTACAGTAGAAGAATAGTTATTTAATGGAATCGATAGTCCAAACATTGATAGTGGGCTTGTACCATCTGCTGCACCATTTACTAATGTTGGATACATTAACATTCCCGCTAAAGCCACTGCTAATGATTCTTTGGTCTTAAATTTACGCGCTGCAGTCATAGCTACTAAAAATGGCAAGAAATAAAAGACTCCATCAGATAATACATTTAATACTGCATATGATGAACTTTCCACAGACAACCAGCCAAAAACGACAAACAGAGCCATCAACCCTTTAATTAAACCAGAACCAATAATTGCGGGCATTAAAGGGGTAAAAATACCGCTAATGACATCAAAAATAGTATCTAAGACATTCATTTTTTTCTTGTTATCCGTTGTCTTTTCTTTATTTGAGTTCGCTAATTGCTTATCAATTTCCTGAAAGACCTCTGCTACTTTAGCACCGATGATTATTTGATATTGACCTCCACTAAACTGACTGCCTATCACCCCATTTAATTGATTAATTTCTTTCATGTTAACCTTTGCATCATCCAACAGATTAAATCTCAAACGTGTAATACAATGCCAATTTTGAGAAATATTTTCGCTCCCACCTATGAGAGTAATTATTTGTTGCGCTAACAGTTGATTTTCCATATTCTTTCCCTCCTAAGAACGAGAAAAAGCCCAAACGAAAAAATTCCGTTTAGGCTTATGCTCTGTTCAGATAACACACCTTTATGTTATTTTGTTGTAATTCTTTCAATATGAATCACTAAGTAAACCAATTCATCTTCTGAGATTTTCCACTGATAGTCCCTCTCTAGCATCTCTTTAATAATCAGTCCGCAAGCATAACTTTTCATATACCTTTCTTGAATAAGTTCTCTAATCTGTTTATCCATTTTTAAAGATTCTTGACTATTTTTTTGTCGAATAATGAAATAACGAATATGAGTAATAAATCGTGAATAATCGGCAGTCGTTTTATCCAGAATAGTGTCAAAGATTGTCTGCACACTTTTAACAATTTTTTTGATAACCTCAGTAATTTGTAAGGTATCGACCATATTTGGCTGATCGATTTGTGCATTGACAAAATGCAGAGCAATAAAAGAAGCTTCTTCTGGCAGTAAGGTTACGCCCATTTCGTTTTGAACAATTTCCAATGCTTTTTTACCTATTTGATATTCCTTATAGTATAAATGAGGAACTTCCCACTTGATAGGATTATCATTTTCTTGGATAGAATATATTGAAAATGTCAGGTGATCTGCTAAAGAAAATAGTAGGCCTGTACCGAATTTTTGATTTAGAATTAGTTCACCTGATTCAATAATTCTAGCAGAAACGCTTAGAATTTCAGGTTGAAAATTGTCAATTTTATGATCCGTTTGTTCCTCTGCATTCGGAGTAAAAATCTTGCTAATTAAACTTTCATCGATTGAATCCCCTTGTCTCTTTTTAAACCCTATTCCTGTACCAAATAAAACTTTTTCATTTCCCATTTGATCTTGAACTAAAACAATATTATTATTCAGTGTTTTTACTACGATCATTATTCTCACCTCCTGAAAGACAAAAAAAAACACCAAATCCTAAAACCAAGCTTCTTTCATGAATAACTTAAGAATCACTTCGTTTTTTAACTTGGTGGTGCCTGACTATGGATCAGTAACACTCCTGCATCTGTGAACCCATGTTACTATATAAATTTTTAAATGTCAACCCTTACATTCCACCTATTACAAGGAAATATTGGGTACAACATAGTACATTCAACCTGTATTTACCTAAATGTTTTGGACAGTATACGATTAGTGAGGATTGGACAGAAGTGTTTAACTCCGATCCTCGAAGCATGGGAAATCGTCTGTTCCTACCGTTTATTTAGATATGTCTCAGGGGCTCCTTTACTAGATTATAGCGAACAATCTGTCCGTATTTCTAGTATAGGAGCCATATTCTTTTTTTCCCTATGGTATCAGTTAATTTAGGGACAAACGAAACACAAGTAGGGCAAGTTTTTCTACCAATATAAATAATGCTTCCTTCACGCAAATTATTTATAGAATTTGGATGAATTACAGAAAAATTACTTACATTTTTCTGATAAGAAAACATAGTCCCTCTGAATAATATGATACCAAAAATTCCAAGTAGAAAAATTATACCTATATAAATGAAAAGATTTTTATTTCTATTCATAGAAAACTCCTTTGGTTAATAAATATCGCTTATCTATAATTATCAATTAAATATCAAATGATTATATAATCATTTGATATTTAATTGATTCTATTTCGCAATATATTAAAGACCAAAAGTGTTGCTACAACTAAGGCTACTAATTATACCAACGCCTTTTCACAAATCAAGCACTTCTATCGCTGGGTATAACTACTACTTAGGCTAAGCGCTCTTATGTAAACTAAATTATTATAATTAAGCTATCTCATATTTTATAATAGAATCTTTAAAAATATTAGCACTCAAATTATTTATTGTTTGAATAAATGGCATCCCACTAATGTTTCTGCTTTTTAAAGGTATTTAAATCTTCTTAGGTTAGTACTATTAATCATTAAAATGAAAAAAGACTACGTGATTAACCGTAGTCATGAAAATTAATCTCTAGGCAATTTTAGCAAATTATCATTTGGTGTATCATTCGGTTCAGATCGAACATATCGCTGTCCATTTCTCATTGCAAGGATTAATTTAGGATATGGAGGAATGTTAACATCAACAGTATTTCCGCCTTTTATAAAATCATAAATTGATTCTTTTGAGTAATATGCGGGTTTTTTGACACCAGTCAAATAAATATCTTTAATTTCTGTAACATCATTTGAAAAACCTTTTGAATCATTCATCCTAATTCTTGTAGCTCTGGCCATTATACAACATTCCCTCCTGTTTTATATATCAATAATACACTACATAATTGAAATAACAAAGTTTAAAAATGTGGATATTTTAAGAGAGTGTAAAATATTTTGTGTAAATAGAAAAAAGGAAGTCCCTTCTGTAGAATAGAGTTACCACAACACATTCACAGAATTCCGCGCGACCGCAACGGCGAGTTCAAGCAACAGACTGTTCCTGCTTATAGACGGACGAATGATACCTTAGAGGAGACCGTCATTCACCTCTTCCGAAAAGGTATTACCATGTCGGAAATCGCAGACTGAAGAAGTAAATGCATTTAAAGTTAGAACTCTAAATGATAAGTATGTCGCTATTTTCATGGATGCTACTTATATTCCTTTAAAACGGCAAACCGTCTCCAAAGAAGCAATCTATATTGCCATTGGTATACGAGAAGACGGCACTAAAGAAGTACTAAGTTATGCGATTGCTCCGACTGAATCGACCTACGTTTGGAATGAGTTGTTACAGGACATTTACTCCAGAGGGGTTCATGATGTCTTACTGTTTATTACCGATGGCTTAAAAGGCATGAAAGATACGATTCACCAGATTTATCCTAAAGCTAAATACCAACATTGCTGTGTTCACGTTTCCCGTAATATTGCTCATAAAGTACGTGTCAAAGATCGAAAAGAAATCTGTGATGATTTTAAGGCTGTTTATCAAGCTAGCTCAAAGGAAGAGGCAAATACCTTTTTAGGGAGTATGATTGAGAAGTGGCAGAAAACTTATCCTAAAGTGACGCAGTCACTGATAAAAAATCAAGATTTATTGACTTTTTATGAGTTTCCGCCTGGTATCCGCCGAAGCATTTACTCAACTAATTTAATCGAATCTTTCAATAAACAAATCAAGAAATACAGCCGCAGAAAAGAGCAGTTTCAAAATGAAGAATCACTAGAGCGTTTCCTAGTATCCATCTTTGATACATACAATCAAAAATTCTTAAATAGAAGCCATAAAGGCTTCCAACAAGTGACGG
The DNA here is from genome assembly GCF_050532945.1 of Enterococcus sp. DIV2467a. NCBI lineage: Bacteria > Bacillati > Bacillota > Bacilli > Lactobacillales > Enterococcaceae > Enterococcus > Enterococcus sp. DIV2467a. Next base: position 2,480,510 of record NZ_CP172896.1, read on the forward strand.
ATACATTAGCTTCAATGTTTACTGAGTAACCCATTATTTTGCAGAAGGACGAGTTATTTACACAAAATTATTGACGCTCCCGGTTGGTACAACAAGAATTGCAGTAGCATAGTCACCATTGATGAAACTACTTAATGATTAAATTGAGCAATTTCTCAAATAGCACAAACTGCTCTTCATAAAACGAAAAGCAGTTCATAATGTATTTAGATATTTCATTGTGCTATTGACCAGAAACACACTATTTAAGGTACCTTTCTCTTTTCGCTGAGATTCACCAACTTCAATTGCACAAAAAAGCGTGAGCACAAGGCTCACACTTTTTCTAGTTGACTATCCTAAAAATTCGAAAACATCTTTACGATCATACAATTTCAAGATTTTTTCAAATAAGATTTGACCTACGAAAGCAGCTACGATTGGTACAACAAACCAGCTGATTAATATTAGAATAATACTCAAACCGGCGTCCAATGAAGCCAACGGACCTACCAACCCTACCAAACCGAAACCAGCAGAAGCAGGAGTCCCTGAGACTGAGAATAACGCTACTGGAATTGCTGAGATGATAGCGGTGAATAGACATGGCACCAAGATAATTGGTTTCCTAAACAAGTTTGGCATCATCATTTTCATAGCACCCAATGCGATGGCCAAAGTAACCCCTGGTTTGTTGACTTTCCAAGAGTTAACTACCAAGACAACTGTTGTTGCGGCAACACCCATAGCGGCTGCACCAGCAGAAACACCGTTCAATTGAATTGCCATACCAATGGCAACTGTAGAGATCGGTGAGATAATCAAGAAAGCAAAGGAACATGCAATCAAGATTGACATCAAAATTGGTTGCAAAGTAGTAAAGGTATTAATTAAGTCACCGATAGCGGCAGTAATCTTGGTTACGTAAGGATATAAATAATAGCCGATTAGACCAGCGCCGATACCAACAACGATTGGTGTTGCAACAATTGCCACGGACCCAAATTTTTCGCCGATCAACAAGATCATGCCGACAGCGATTGATGCAGTAATCATGGTATTGATGATGTCTCCGGTACCAGCACCGATATAAGTAGCTGTGTCAGGATTGAATTTCACAACACCGGAGCCAACGAAAGCTGCACCGGCAACTACTAACATTTGCATTGGTTTGAAGCCAAACTGCACCGCAATCAAAGCGCCAATCAATAGTGGAGTAGCTAGTTGGAAAATAACTGCCATTTGTGTGATCGTTACTGCTAAGGTATTTTCACTAAATAATTTCAAAATTGCTGCCAATACCGCGTTAGGAATCAACCCTACGATGATCCCCGTTGCGGTACCCGCTAATACTTTATTTAAAAATATTTTTGGAGTTAATTTTTCTTCCATTTTCTCATCCTCTTTCTAATGATTACTATTTTGCTCCTAGAATTTCTTCTTTACTATGAACCAGTTGCGTTAAGAAATCACAGTAAGGAGTTACTACTCCATATTTTTTACCTTTACGAGAAATGGCTCCGTTGATGTAGTCAATCTCGGTCAAACGGTTATTTTTTATCAAGTCTTGGTGCATCGATGGGAAATGCATACCAATCGTAGTCGGGTCAAAACAAGTTTCTACATGTTCGATTACTTCGGGAATGTCTAAGTTGACGTTTTCTTTGGCAGCAACAGCTGCAAATTCGTTAACAATAGTCACTACCATGTCATGAGCAGGTTTGGTTGCACCAAGCCCCGCCATATTGACGTCTAAAATCGTGCATAAGCCATTCATCGTACCATTGACACAAGCTTTACGATAAATTGAATAATGAATGTTGTCGGAATATTTGGCATTTAAACCAGACGCGGACAAAGTTTCCGCCAATTTTTTCGCTGATTCTTCTTGGCCAATACCTAGATTTTGCAATTCAACAGACCCGCTGCCAAATAATTTAGCCTTGCCGGGACCTTCTAGACCAGCAGTCCACATGGTGTTGCCGATAAAGATTTTTTCCATCGGTACGAATTTTTCGATTACGTCTTCATGACCGATACCGTTTAAAAGACACAAAACTTCTGTGTGATCAGCAATTAATGGTTTAACATCCTGCAGCATTTTTTCCAACTGCATTGCCTTCGTGAATAAGATAATCAAATCAAATTGCTCACCAGTGGGCACCTCATTCTGATTAACAATTGGGACTTTAACAGTAATTTCTTCGCCATTATAATTAGCCTTCAATCCGTTTTCTTTGATGGCATTGATATGCTCCTGCCAGCCGTCGATTAGCAAAACATCGTTACCACCTTGTTTCAACATCAGTCCGAACCGGGAACCCATCGCGCCGGCCCCTGCAATTGCAATTTTCATAAATAAAAGCCTCCAAACTTAATTTATAATAAGTGAACATTTTCACATTTCTCATTATAGAGTTTTCATTCGGAAACTTCAAGTAGGAGAGTGTAAAACTTGCGACCATGCTTTTATAAATACTTAATTAGATTCTCTTTTTAAAAATGAATGCTGATCCTAATACCATTAATGAACCTAGGACAGACAATGCAATATTTTCTGTTTCTCCTGTTTTTGGTAAAACTTTCATTCTTCCGTCTGAACCTTTAACCGTTACTGTTCCGTCTTTTTGAACGTCTGCTCCAATTTCTTTAGCTTCAACTTTCTTTGTTGTTCCGTCTGCTAATTGAATAATCGGTTTACTATCTTCAACTGCGACAATCACAACGCCTGTATCTGTATTAACTGGGTTTTCGTTTGAATGCTTTTTTCCTAGCTTTTCTTTTATTGATAATTTAAAATATAAATCAAACAACTATTGTATGACAATAACGGGAGGATCCTATGAAAGAAGATAAAATACATGTTTTAAGTTTATTCATATCTAGTATAGTTTTATTCTTAATAACAATTATTTTTCACGAAATTGCTATCGGTCTGGTTATCGCATTAATTTGTTTTCCCATTAGTAATTCTATTGCAAAAAAAGGTTCTGTTGCAAAGTTTTCCAAAAAATCTATTTTAGTGTAAAATTGAGAAAAAAGACAGAGAAGACAGAGTAATGAATCATTTTAAAGGCAAACAATTCAAAAAAGACGTCATTATTGTCGCTGTTGGTTACTACCTGCGTTACAATCTAAGCTATCGTGAAGTTCAGGAATTGTTATATGATCGTGGAATAAATGTTTGTCATACTACGATTTATCGTTGGGTGCAAGAGTACAGCAAAGTCCTCTATGATCTTTGGAAGAAGAAAAATAGACAATCCTTCTATTCATGGAAAATGGACGAAACCTATATCAAAATTAAGGGACGTTGGCATTATCTTTATCGTGCAATTGATGCGGACGGCTTAACCTTAGATATCTGGTTACGAAAGAAACGGGATACGCAAGCAATTGTGACCGATAAAGCACCTTCTCTTGGCTCCGCCTTTAGAAAGTTACAGAGTGTGGGTTTATATACTAAGACAGAGCACCGAACTGTGAAGTATCTTAACAATTTAATAGAACAAGACCATCGACCTATTAAACGACGGAATAAATTTTATCAAAGTCTCCGTACAGCCTCTTCCACGATTAAGGGCATGGAGACCATTCGAGGAATATATAAAAAGAACCGAAGAAATGGAACGCTCTTCGGCTTTTCGGTGTCTACTGAAATCAAGGTATTAATGGGAATACCAGCCTAAGATATTTGGAGTTCAGAGAGGGCGCGTTTGATTTTCAAACTTTGCAACAGAACCCTTCACTTTATCGACAAACGCTATAACAAACGGATTCATTTGTAATTCATTTTCATGCGCATAATTTATTTCTGCTGTAAAAATTGGTACATTACTGGGCACCATTCCTAAAACTGACGCAGAAATCATTAAAATAGCACATACTTTTTTCATTTCGATTCAAACTCCTTCACATTTTTTAGTCTTTTAAATAAATACTAATACACCTATCACATTTATAACTCTATATTTTTTTTACACTTCAAAAAAATTATGCGGACAATCGTAGTTACTCTTATAACAAGCTATTCTTCTTATTAAAAAATTACAAGCGTTTACTATTCATTTTTTTATAGAAAATATGAATACAAAAAAACAACTATTCGTTTTATAAGAATAGTTGTTTTTGATATTAATTGTTAAACCCTTTTTTTCTCAAAAATCCACTTTTTCATGTAATACTGTACTTTTTTTGTCATCTTTCCTTAAAGCATCTAATTTGTTTAATTTATCATCAATTACCTAGTAGTTATCAATAACTTAAATCTACTCTTCTATTATTCCCGTTTATTTAAACTCATTTCGAAAATACTTATAAAAACAAGAATTACAACAAATTAATTAGCATAGTTAATTTGTTGTGTTTCCACCATTGGATAAACAATTAAGCTATCCTTCTCTAAATTTTCCTTATTCATATCCACAGCAGTAATTTGACTATTGTCATACGTACGATAGTAATAAATTCCCTTTTCCAGGTTACAACATGAAGAATAAATCGTATACTCATATTTTTCATCACCAACATCACACAATCCTTTTTGTTGTTCGACAGAACTTAAAATATGAAAAAATTGGCTAATACTTTCATATTCTGAACTTCTTGATACAGAATTTAACTTAGTAAAAGTTGCTTTTACAAATCTAGATACTGATGATAAATCTCCTGGCAACCCAATACCACCCATTCCTCTACTATAAATATCTAACTCTATTTGATCTGAAAAATTATTTTTTGGAGTTCTAGTTGAAAGTACACGATAATTGTTTAAATTAAATAATTGGTAATCAAATGTTGGGTTATTTGTTAATACGCCTACAGGATTATCAAATACACGTAAGCCTTCTTTCGTGCTTTCAACCACAATAGATTGCTCTTTATCAGCCAACAGCCAATGGAGAGGGGATAACGGAAGTTCATCACTAAAATTAATATTTACTAAATTAAGATTCTTCAATAATTTTTTTGCTTCATCTACAGTAGAGCATTGGCCCAATACCCAAGGAATAAACTCAAATGGAGAAACATTTTCTTTTCCTTCTTCAATTTTTTTATAATCTGCATAGCCTGAAAAGTTTAATCCAGCCATTCCTAATCCTTTTTCATTTATTGCATCATAATAAAGCGGATAATCAGCAATCCCAGCAGCAATTCCAATTATTGCAAAATGATGATCTAAATTTCCAACTTCTCGAAATGAAAACTTATAATTTCTCGGCGTAATAGTAACCACCTCATTATAAGAAATTTCATAATCAAAATTCCTTCCAAAGTAATGATCTTTTGATACATAAGTAATTGCTGTACACATAATCAATTCCTCCTATATACTAATTCAGTCACTAAAATAGTACACCCAATACTCTTTTTTATCAAATGGTTCTGTTGCAAAGTTTTAAATCTACTATCAAATAAGGTAGAATAATAGAAAAAGATAGCAGGAGGAATGACGGTGAATCATTTTAAAGGAAAGCAATTTCAGCAGGATGTGATTATTGTAGCCGTGGGCTACTATCTTCGTTATAACCTTAGCTATCGTGAAGTTCAAGAAATCTTATATGATCGTGGCATTAACGTTTCTCATACGACGATTTATCGTTGGGTGCAAGAATATGGCAAACTACTCTATCAAATTTGGAAAAAGAAAAATAAACAATCCTTTTATTCATGGAAAATGGATGAAACGTACATCAAAATTAAAGGAAAATGGCATTATTTGTATCGAGCCATCGATGCAGATGGTTTAACCTTGGATATTTGGTTACGTAAAAAACGGGACACACAAGCAGCCTATGCTTTTCTTAAGCGGTTAGTGAAGCAGTTTGATGAACCGAAGGTTGTAGTCACAGATAAAGCCCCCTCTATTACAAGTGCCTTTAAGAAACTAAAAGAATACGGCTTTTATCAAGGGACAGAACATCGTACCATTAAATACCTGAATAATTTGATTGAACAAGACCATCGTCCAGTAAAGAGACGCAATAAATTCTATCGAAGTTTACGCACTGCCTCTACCACGATTAAAGGCATGGAAGCCATTCGAGGATTATATAAGAAAACCCGAAAAGAAGGTACTCTCTTCGGGTTTTCGGTCTGTACTGAAATCAAGGTATTATTGGGAATCCCAGCTTAAATCATAGATACCGTAAGGGATTTTATTCTTTATTTAAAACTTTGCAACAGAACCCTCCTTTTTATTTGTAAATAGTCAATGGTCATTGGCAACGAAATTTTGGGGCTTCTTAACTGGTTGGGCTTCCTACGCTGAAATTAGTCCGGCCTTTGAATACAGTAGTTTCATTCAGCTGTTCTTTTACGTTGCTGCAGCATTGGTGTCTCTTTCTTGGTTTGCATTATTGCCGAAACGAAAGTTACCTTTAAGCGCCCTCGGAAAAGATACCCTCTACCCTTATCTCTTGCATATGCCCTTAATTATTCTGTTGGAAAGTGGTTTGCAATTAGACACACTCTTTAAAGAATGGTTTACTTTCCGAATCCTGGCACTTTTCTTCTTAGCCCTCTTCATTTTAGCTATTACGAATATGCCTGTGGTGAAACGGGGAGCGGATTATCTTTTTAATCCAATTGCGTATGTGTTGCCAAAACAATGGTTAAAAGTTAAATAAAAAAAGAAGAGCGTGGGACAAAAATCACTTTGGATTTTTGCTCCACGCTCAAAAACTGTTAAACGGCGAGAGTTGCAATGTTTCACTGTGAAGCATGAACAGATTAAATCATCGTACCTACTTGGTTTTTGGAGCTAAACACTTTTATCTCAGATTTTTTTCAACTATTGAAACAATCCTTTAATTTTATCAAACAAACCATCGGTCGTTGTATCAGCTAACATCGCTGTAATTTTATGATAGTGTTCGCCTAATTCATCTTTATGTTCTTCAATGAATTGTTGCGCATGTTCCACGTTACCTTCTCCAATTAAATCTTTTGCTTTTTGAACTAATTCTTCTACGTTCATTTTCACACGTCCTTTGATTAAATAGTTAACAATAAGTGTTTCACTCATTGCGTTTTCTCCTATTTATCGTATCGTGGGATCCTTTGATTTGCAAGAAATTTTCAGTAAATTGACGGTTCTGATTTTGGGTTTTTAAAAGACAAAAATTGCAAAAAAAGCTGTTTTCGAAAATCGAAAACAGCTTTTTTACTTTACTTCGCTAAACGATAAATCGCATCTGCATAAATAGCAGCTGCTCGGAATAAGTCATCTAATTCCATAAATTCGTTGGCTTGGTGCATTGTGTCTGTGTAGCCAGGGAACATTGCGCCATAGGCAACACCACGTTTTAATAAGCGGCCATAAGTACCGCCACCAATGATTTGTTCTTGGCCTTTTTCGCCTGTATGGTCTTCGTAAACTTGTAGTAACGTTGCCACCAATGGATCATCAACTGGTACATAATGCGGTTCTTGGTTGCGATCTCCTTGTGTTGCAGTGACCGTTTCACCGACTGTTGCTTGAACTTTTGCTTGTAATTCTTCTGCTGAAGTTCCTTTTGGATAGCGGAAGTTTAATGTTACTAAGCTATTTTCAGGATTTTCTGGATCAAAGTTAACAATCCCAGCGTTCATTGTCAATTTACCCATTTTTTCGTCTTCAAAAGCCACACCTAATTTTTCGCCATAAAAATCTTCATGGATAAATTCAGCAATGGTATTAATAAAGCTGTATGCGCCTTCTGCAAAGCTGTAATCATTTAAGAAAGTTGCCAAGAAAGTCGCTGCGTTAATTCCAGATTGTGGGCTAGCACCGTGAGCACCTTTACCAACTACATGGAAAGTCACTGTTTTATCTGAAAGTTCTGCGTTACCTGAAATTTTTGCTTCTTGTTTGATGAATGTTTCAAAGCTAGCAGCTAGTGAAGCCGCTTCGTCTGCTGAAGCAGCCGTTACAACAGCATCTGCTGTTCCCGGAACCATGTTTTCACGTAAGCCAGATTTGAAGCTTTCTAATTTATAATCAGCACCGTTACCGCCTCGGAAAGTTAAACGAATCGTCACATTTCCTTTTTCCCCATTAATAATTGGGAACTCAGCATCTGGTGAGAAACCAAAGTCTGGCGCTTCTTCATGTTGGAAATAGTAATCCATATCGCCCCAGCCGCTTTCTTCGTCACTTCCTACTACGAAACGAATTTTTTTAGACACGGGTAAGCCTAATTCTTTGATAATTTTCATTGCGTAATAAGCAGCCATACTTGGGCCTTTATCATCGCTTGCACCACGTGCATAAATTTTGCCATCTTTAATGACTGGTTCATAAGGATCTGTTTCCCAACCATCACCAGCAGGAACAACGTCCATATGACCAAAAATCCCTAACGTTTCGTCGCCTTCACCATATTCAATGTGTCCAGCGTAATTGTCGACATTTTTCACCGTAAAGCCATCACGTTCACCATACGCTAACATGTGTTTTAAGCCAGCAACTGGCCCAGGTCCAAAGGGCGCTTCAGGTGTTGCTTGTGCATCATCACGTTCACTGTTGATCCGTAATAAGTTTTGTAAATCTTCTAATAAGTCGTCTTTACGTGCTTCGACTTCTTTTGTCCAATCAATTGTCATTTGTTGTCACTCCTATTCATAAAGTTCTACATAGTCAATCATACCATTTTATGCAGAAAAAGAAAGAAACCCGACACTATTTTTCGAGAAAATTTTTATCTTTTCCGCAGAAAGGGCTGGGTTTTTGTTTATTTTAATTGAGGTATGATTGTTTAGGTTGTAGTTGTTGCAATTCGGCTTCTGTTAAGGGCCGATATTCCCCTAGTTCTAACGTTTCATCCAACCATAGTTCGCCCATTCGTAATCGTTTTAAATACGTCACAGGTTTGCCTACAGTGGCTAACATCCGTTTGACTTGATGGAATTTTCCCTCTTGAATCACTAAACGGACTACGGAAGTCCCTTCTTCCTCATTGATCGTCTCAATGACTAAACGACTTGGTTTAACCATTTCTCCATCTTTCAAGGCAAATCCTTGCGCAAACAGTTGACAATCTTCCGCTGTCACAAGTCCCTCAACTTCAGCTAAATATTCTTTATCCACATGCTTTTTGGGGGATAATAATTGATGCGCTAACTGGCCATCATTTGTTAATAGAAGCAAGCCTTCGGTATCTTTATCCAAGCGACCAACTGGGAACAAGTCGGCACGGTAATCCTGATCAGTTAACAAGTCAATTACCGTTTCATCTCGCTGATCTTCCGTCGCAGAAATGACACCTTGTGGCTTATGCAACATGTAATAAAAGAATTTCTGATACGTAAGAATTTCTCCCATCAAGGCAATTTGATCTGTTTCTTCATTTACTTGTGTTTTGGCTTCTTTTACGACGTCACCATTCACCGTAACGACTTTTTTCTTTAACAATTGTTTGATTTCTTTACGACTACCGATACCAACATCGGCTAAAAATTTATCTAAACGCATCGTCATTCCTCTTTCCTTTAAAAAAATAGCTTGGGACATAAATCGAATCGATCGATGTCTCAAGCCTTGTCTCTTAAGAGAATCTGCTGAAAGGAGTTCAATCAGCTATTATTTAATATTGAATTTTGCACGTAATTTTGCGGCATTTTTCCCTAATAAACGATCAGCTAAGCGAATCTTCAAGACCGAATAGCCATAAAAAGCGCCTCCTGCAGCAGCCACAATTACAACGATAATGAAGGCTTGGAAACGTCTAGTTGGATCTAAAAATAGATACAAGAACTGACGGAAAATCAAAGCGATAATCATCATGATGACTGTAATACAGAACATTAACAATGTTCGCCGTAAGGTTAATTTGTAATTAAAACGTGTCACTTGACGAATTCTTCTTAGAATCAATACGCAAGAAACCGTAAAGCCAATCATCGTTGCTAATAACGGACCGTAAACTTCAAATAAACGGATTGCGGGGAATTGCACGATTAATTTCACTGCTAAACCAATTCCTAAATAACGCATTGCGTCACGATTTTCATACATCCCCATCAACATATTTGACACTAACATATACAAGCCCAAGAATAAACTAGCGTAACAAGCTTGCACTAATAAAGAAGTACCTAAAGCATCTGGCATGTAAAAAACAGTGTATAGTGGTTGCGCTAAAACAATCATACCGAACGTTGCTGGCAACATTACAAACACAAAAAGTTGTAAATTATTACTAATCAAACGCGCTAACTCACGATGATTTTTTAAGGTGACCGCTTCTGTAATTAACGGTAATCCAGTAGCCGAAATCGAAGTCGCTAAAGCCACGACAATCATGGTTAATTTGTCCGGATTGGCATTAAAAATACCGAAAAGCTCTCGTAATTGGGTATCTGAATAATCCGTAAACAAACGCATAAAGTTTGAGAAAGTAAACTGATCGACAAGTTTAAAGACCGTCACCCCTGAGCCAACTACGATAAAAGGAATCGCCTCTTTAAAAGTTTCAATCAATAACTCTTTTGGAGCAATTTCATGTTCATTGGCGCTGTGTTCTTCTAAATAATCAAATAATGGTTTTTGTTTGTACATGTAATAACCTAAAACCGCAAAACTTGCGAGCATCCCAATAAATGCCGCAAAAGTGGCTTGGGTCACCGCTGTAACGTAATTACCTTCAAAGACTTTCATGATAATAAAAGCAGTTAATAACATGTAAAAAACTCGTGCTACTTGTTCAACAATTTGTGATAAAGCAAAGGGCATCATTTCTTGATTTCCTTGGAAATAACCGCGAATGACACTCATGCTTGGGAAAACTAAAACGGCTAAACTTAATGAACGCATCGTTGGAACTAATTCAGGTCCTCCGCCAGACAAAGCTGCTAATGCCGGAGATGCCAAATACATCACAATAGCAAAAACCACACCTAAGCCACCCATTAGTTGTAAGGCACGATAAAAAAGCTGTCGACTAATTTTATATTCGTTCAATGAATTATAATGCGAGGTCTGCTTGGCAATCGCACCTGGAATTCCGGCGGTAGAGATCATTAGGAATAAGGCATAAATCGTATACCCCATTGAAAACAAACTGTTCGCTTCGTTTCCGTGCTCGCCCATCCAAGCGTACCAGGGGATGATGTAAATCGCCCCTAACATGCGGGAGATAATATTACTAGCTGTCATCCAAGCTGAGCCTTTGACCATTTTTTCTTGGTTCGTCAGGATTGGTTGATCAACTGAATTTGGTTGATTGATCATTTTGTCCTCCAATATTCTTTGAGTATGCTTTCTTTATTTTAATTGTTCATCTTGGGATATGCAACGACTTTCTCGAAGAATTATCCTATTTTAACATTTCTCATGGATTTTCTCACGCTAACGAGATGGTTTTTTTAAAAGAAAAATAATGCTATAATGACATCAGTTTTGAAATTTCGTTGAAACGTTTGGAGGCAAAAAAAGTGACGATTTCATTATTCGCAATTCGCGATTGCTTAGAAAAAGAAGATTTATTAAAAGAATTTATTTCACCAGAAGGCTGGCACTTGACTCTTTCCGACACGTTAGGTCAACGAGAAGTAACGGCTCTTTCTTACGATTCGAGAGACGTAACAGCAGAAACACTCTTTTTTTGTAAAGGATTAAACTTTAAAGAAATCTATTTAGAAAATGCTGTAAAAGACGGCCTAGAAATCTATGTTTCTGAGGTGCCTTATGAGGTTCCAGCACAACTAGGAATTATCGTGACTGACATTAAAAAAGCAATGGCTGTGTTAAGCATGGCTTTTTATGATTATCCACAAAATAAATTAAAACTGATTGGCTTTACTGGAACCAAAGGTAAAACAACAGCGGCTTATTTCACCAAATATATTTTAGATGTTGCTACACAACAAAAAACAGCCTTGCTTTCTACCATGAATTCGACATTAGATGGCAAAACATTCTTTAAATCTGCCTTGACTACACCCGAATCTTTGGACTTGTATCGAATGATGGCAACCGCTGTTGCTAACGGGATGACTCATTTTATTATGGAAGTTTCTTCCCAAGCCTACAAAACTAATCGTGTCTACAAGTTATTTTTTGATGTCGGCATTTTTTTAAACATTACCCCCGACCATATCAGTCCAATTGAACATCCAACCTTTGACGATTACTTTTATTGCAAACGTCAATTGATTACACATTCTAAAGTCATTGTGTTGAATCACGAAGCTGATTATTTTCCATTACTTAAAGAAACCGCACAACAGCAAAAAGTCCCTGCCATTGTCTATGGCAGTCAGCCAGCTTCAGAAGTTGACTATTCATTCGCTGTTTCTTCAGAGGATTCCTTACGTTTTATCGTTGAAAGTCCTGCAGATGCGTTAGGATTGGCTGGCTCTTATCACCTTCGTTTAGGTGGTGATTTTAACAAAGGTAATGCGTTAAGTGCGGCGATTGCTAGTGTCCTTGTGGGAGCTTCAAAAGAAGAGTGTCAACAAGGGATCGCAGCAACCACCGTCCCTGGCCGGATGGAATCTTTAACGAATACCAACGGTGCAACCGTCTATGTTGATTACGCTCATAACTATGACAGTTTGAAGAATCTTTTAACCTTTGTCCGTGAAGAACATCCTGACGGCCGCTTAATTGTTCTTGTCGGTAGCACGGGAGACAAAGCGATTTCTCGCCGCAAAGACTTTGGTAGGGTTCTTTCTGAATTGGCTGATGTTGCAGTCCTAACAACCGATGACCCAGCCAGTGAAGATCCAGCAAAAATTTGCCAAGAAATTCAAGCCCATATTACCAAAGAAATGCCTGTTTACACCGTTTTAGATCGTGGCGAAGCAATTGCTCACGCATTATCTTTAAGCACAACGGCTGATGATGCGATTGTCTTAGCTGGTAAAGGCGCCGACCTTTATCAAAAAGTAAACGGCGTAGATGAACCTTACGCAGGAGACTTTGCCCTTGCGGAAGCTTTCATTAATAAAAAGAACTAAATCATTTAAACACACATGAAAAAAACAAGCTGCAACCACTTATCAGCAAAGGTTGCAGCTTGTTTTTTAAAGAACTTCTTTTATTTTCGTTACTTCTTCTTCTGATAAGCCATGACCGCCATCAACGAGCAAAAAGTCGACTGGGAAATGTTTCTTTAATTGATTAGCTAAAGAAAGAACTTGTCCCGGAATACTCAACTCATCCTGAGCCCCTGTTGTGACAATCACTTTTGTCGCAAACTCACCAGATACATATTGATAGCCTAAATTGCTTGGATGCAGTAAAATAACAGTGTTAGCAATAGTCGGGTTCTTTTCTAATAGGCCTAAAATAAAATTGGCACCGTTAGAGTACCCTATAAAAATAACTTCATCGTATAACTTTTGCGGTTGCCAAACTTCTTCTAGAAACGCCGTCACTCGCTCATCAAAGTTAGCACGAGGTAATGCTCCATTGACTAATGGCGCAAAAAAGCGTCGCTGTTCGCCTACACCTTCTGTTCCTAAGTAACTTAGAACACTCGCTTCTGGGTAAAGGGTTGCGATGGTGGTTAATAATTGATATTCATTGCCACCAGTACCATGGAAAGCGACAACTAATTGATTAGGTTTCGACCCTTTTTGAAAAAATTGTTTCATTTAATAAACCTCCAAGAAAGGAATTTTACTATGTATGCACAAATTCATCACATCTCTATTTTAAATCGATTGATAAAGCCTACATTTGACTTCTATCATAATACACTGGGATTAAAATTACTAATGAAAACGATCAACCAAGATGACCACACCATGTATCACTTGTTTTTCTCAGATAATGAGCAACGAACAGGTACCGAATTAACTTTTTTTGAATTGAATGATGGCCAAGATCAATCCTTTGGGACAAATACAATTGAACGAACTATTTTAAAAGTACCAACGCGCGCCTCTTTGGATTTTTGGGCAGAACGTCTTGAGCAAGCGGGTATCTGCCACTATGGTGTGGAAACATTTAACCAACACCCAATTTTGCGTTTTGAAGCGCCCGATAATACGCAAATGGCGCTTGTTCCGTTACGTGAATTTGAAAATGCGGAAGATTATTTTCCAGCTGAGCATTCTGAAATTCCAGTAGAACATGCAATTTTAGGCATTGATGCAATTCAATTACGCGTCCAATATGCCGCAGCTACCAAACAACCTTTAGTGGATTATTTACATTGGCATGAAAAAGAAACAGTACCTTTTTTTGAAACTGCGCATGAAGTAACCGTTCTGGAAAATCATCATCCACAGTTTTATCAAGAGGTGCACATCATTGATGACCGTACCAATCCGCTTGCCATTGAAGGAATTGGTGGCGTTCATCACGTCGCCTTTGGGGTGGAAGATACGCAAGAATTAACGCAAGTTGATAGCCTGTTAGAGGAAAAGAATTTTACAAACTCAGGAATTAAAGACCGCGAATTTTTCAAATCATTGTATTTTAGAGAACCGAACCACTTGTTATTTGAAGTAGCCACACAAAAAGGCCTGCTAGATGCCGAAGCCTATGAAAATCAAAGCTCAAACTTTGATGAAATCCCCCTTTATTTGCCTCACTTTTTGGCAGATCAAAGAGAACGAATCGAAGCGATTTTAGCACAACAACGCCATGAGTAAACAAAAATAGCGGTTAGAACCGCTATTTTTGTTTTTTAATATCCTATTATTGCCCTTTTTTGAAAAAAAGGAGTACACTAATAGTAGATGAACTGCGCAAGGAGGTGAGTACATGTTATCTAAGGAAGAAGTTCTACACTTATTGAACGAAGCAAAAAAAGAAGTCGATCGTTTAGAAACAAACCGCCAAGAAGATTTAGGTAATTCAATCAACTATATTGAAAATGAATTACAGCTCCAACGTGTCTTATCTCAAGTGGAAGCTTATGAAAAAGTACTTGGTTAATTGATTACGCATTAAATGAGAGAGGAGCAACCAGATTCAGGTGAATGAATCTGGTTGCTCCTCTCTCATTTTTTACTAGACTAATTCGTAAGCAAGTTCTCGTGCAATAATTTTTGCGGTTGTTTCAGCGATTTCTCCAGTAAAGCCAATGCATTGTTCCATATGTTCAGGTGAACCCATCGTCATTTTACTTGTCAAAATACTGCAGCAAACCACTCGATGCTTTTGTCGAAAACTTTGATGCAATTCGTTGGCTAAAGCCATCGTTTTATTTACTTGTTCTCCTTTGGCTTCTGTCCGACCAAAAAAGTAGCCCAGACA
Source organism: Enterococcus sp. DIV2467a (assembly GCF_050532945.1). Lineage (NCBI taxonomy): Bacteria > Bacillati > Bacillota > Bacilli > Lactobacillales > Enterococcaceae > Enterococcus > Enterococcus sp. DIV2467a. The sequence continues at coordinate 2,495,682 of NZ_CP172896.1, forward strand.
CATAACCCCGCCTGAAAGAGCACCACAAATACACTTCGCTCCTCCAACACCTACAGGAAACCCAGAAGCCATGGCCACAGCTTCAATGGGAATCTCCGCATCGAAGTGCTGCCGAATGGTCGCCACAATCGCTTCCGAGCAATAAAAATCACCGTTACGATAATAGGCTTCCGCTTCTTCCCTGATTGCTTGTAAACAAATTCTCTTTTTCAAAATGCCCTCCACTCTGTATCCGCTTTCATTTTATGAATAAAAGGACGCCAAGCATCCCTTTATTTTATAGATTTTCTGCAGAGGTAAATACTTCTGACACATCATCATCGTCTTCTAACTTGTCAACCAAGCGCTCTAATTGCGCTTTTTGTTCATCGTTCAAGGTTAGTAAGGTTTGCGGAACCATTGTTAATTCAGCTTGTGCTAATGAATAACCTGCTTGTTCTAAAGCATCGCGAACCGCTGTAAAATCTTCTGGTACTGTGTAAATTTCAAATACTTCTGGTGATGTTTCTAAATCCTCGCCGCCTGCTTCCAAAACGACTTCTAGCATGTCGTCTTCCTCAATTGCATGATCTTCTCTCTTAATGACAATATAGCCTTTACGATCAAACATATAATTCACCGAACCCGTTTCACCTAAAGAGCCACCATTTCGAGTAAACGCGACGCGAACATTGGTGGCCGTTCGGTTGCGGTTATCTGTTAGTGCATGAACTAAAACTGCCACGCCACCTGGCCCGTATCCTTCATAAGTTACCTCGTCATAATGTTCCCCTTCACCAGCACTACTGGCTTTTTTTATGGCGCGAGCAATATTATCATTGGGCATATTGGCTGACTTAGCTTTATCGACTGCTAAACGTAAAGCAGGATTCATTGCGGGGTCAGGGCCACCTGCTTTTGCCGCCATATAGATTTCCCTTGAAACTTTTTGGAAAATTTTCCCACGTTTGGCATCTTGCGCATTTTTACGCCCTTGAATGTTGCTCCATTTGCTGTGTCCTGACATCCTTGATTCCTCCTGACTTTTCGTTACTATTCTCCTTTATTCTACTCTTCTTTTCAGTTAGGAACAAGCGCTACCAAAAAAAGACCCTCGCTTATCCATCTTTCTGACGAATAAACGAAGCTCTTCTAAATTAGCGTCTTCTTTTTTTATTTTTCTTCAAACCATGAACCACCAAACAAATAACGATGGCTGTCAAAGCACCCATGGCATCCAACATAACATCTTGAAAAAGAGGGGTCCTTCCGCCTGTGATCATTTGATGAAATTCATCTAAACCTGCATAGCCAGTAGCAGCTAGCCAGGAAACAACAGCTGTTAAAAACAGACCTTTGATTCTTGGCACTAATCCAATAAACCAACTACCACCTAATAGAAAATACGTACCAAAATGGGCTCCCTTACGAATAAAAAATTCAACAAATTTACTATAACCACTAGCTTGAATGCTCACTTCACTGCCAGCATATTGAAAAGAAATGTTTTTTAATTGTTCTTCAAAAGGATGACTGCCCAGAAGTTTATCTAAAAGACCAACTTGTGATTGCTGTTCATACGTCTGTGATGAACTGAAAAATAAAATGGCCATAATAACAAACGCAATGACTAAATATAAATTACTATCTTTCAAATAATTTTTCATATAATCCTCTTTTCTTGGTTTCAAGTTGCCCCGTGTCTGCCACGGAAAATTCTTTTTTATTATAGTCGGTTTCGAGGGAAAAAGAAACAACTTCTCTTAGGTCTTATGATATACTGAAAAGAAAAAAATGAAAGAAGGATTGGATATGACCTATTCTATTACATGGGATTTAGACAGTATTTTCCCCAATGGGAGCGAGTCCAAAGAACTTAGCCAACGAATGACTCAATTAACCGAACAGACAAAAGAGTACCATCAATTAATCACAGAATGGACACCAGAAAGTGCCCAAGGCAAAGAACAATTTGCTGAAATCTTAACGTTACAAGGGAAAATCTCAAATGGCTTTTCACAATGTAATAGTTTTTTAACTGCTTTAATTTCTGCTAATACTAATGATACCAAGGCCAAAATTTTATCAGGCGATTTATACAATCTGTTGCCAGCGATTCAATTAGCTGAAACCATTTTTACTAAAAAAATCACCGAGATTTCAGCAGAACATTGGCAAGCCCTGTTAGCCGAAGAACCGTTCAAAACAATGGCTTTTCGCTTAAATGAATTACGCCGTGATGGAAAAAAACTGCTTTCCGAACAAGAAGAAAATATCATCAATACGCTTTCTCTAGATGGTTTAAATGCTTGGAGTACACATTACGATACGATTGTTGCTTCCATTGTGATTCCTTTTGAAGAAAAAGATGGCTCTGTGACAGAACTATCTGCAGGCCAAGCCTTTAACCGCATGATGGGAGATCCTGATAAAAAGGTTCGTCAACGTTTGTTTACAGCCTGGGAGAAAGCTTGGAGTGGCAAAGCTTCAATTTTAGCAGACACCCTAAATCACTTGGATGGGTTCCGTTTATCTGATTACAAATTGCATGGCACTACAGATTATTTAGAAAATCCCTTAAACTATAATCGAATGAGTCAAGAAACATTAACGGTTATGTGGGAAACCATCCAAAAAAATAAACAACCATTCGTCGACTTTCTAACGCGCAAAGCGCAATTATTCGGTAAAGAAAAAATGGATTGGCAAGACCAAGATGCGCCAATTATTTTAGGTGATTTAGAAGAAAAAACGTATTCCTTTGATCAAGCCGCTGCCTTTATTTTAGAAAATTTCCGTAAATTCAGTCCAAAAATGGCTGATTTTGCCCAAATGGCTTTTGAAAAAAGTTGGATTGAAGCTGAAGATCGTCCAGGCAAACGTCCTGGGGGTTATTGTACAGAATTACCTGAAACACAAGAGTCGCGTATTTTCATGACCTTTGGCAATTCAATCAACGAAGTAGCTACTTTAGCCCATGAATTAGGTCACGCTTTCCATAGTAGCGTGATGTGGGATTTACCTTCATTGAATCGAGAGTATGCCATGAACGTAGCAGAAACGGCTAGTACCTTTGCAGAATTGATTGTTGCTGACGCCACCTTAAAAGAGGCCAAATCAGACGTTGAAAAGATTAACCTTTTAGACACAAAAATGCAAAATGCCATTGCCATGTTTATGAACATTCATGCGCGTTTTATCTTTGAAAATAATTTTTATCAAGCGCGCCAAAAAGGTTTAGTAGCGGAAGAAGATATTACTGAATTAATGTTAGCGGCGCAAAAAGAAAGCTACAAAGATAGTCTTGGCAGTTATCATCCTCATTTCTGGGCGAGCAAATTGCACTTCTTTATTGATGATGTGCCTTTCTATAATTTCCCATATACTTTTGGCTATCTATTCAGCATGGGTATCTATGCGTATGCCAATCAACAAGGCAGCTCTTTTGAAGACCAATACATTGCGTTATTAAGAGACACTGCTTCGATGACAAGCGAAGAATTAGCGAAAAAACATTTAAATGTTGACTTAACAAAACCTGATTTCTGGCAAGCCGGCATTGATCAAGTCCTAAAAGATGTGGAACAATTCATGACTTTAACTGAAAACTATGTAAACTAAGCAAAAAAGAAGCAGTAACCAACATCAGGTTACTGCTTCTCTTTTTTTCAAATAGTTTCGATACGCAAGGTAGCCCACAAGCATTAGTCCAAACGTAACAAATTCAACTACGGGCATGGCTAACCAAACACCGGTTAATCCTAGTAATTTCACCAAAATAAATAAAACTGGCACAATTAAAAAGAATCCACGCAAAGAGGAAATCATTAGCGCCATTTTCGGTTTACGAACTGCCGAAAAGTAATAAATCCCCATAAAATTCAATCCTGTAAACAAGAAGGAAATCGCATATAAGCGGATGGCTGTCCTAGCAATTTGCGCCAACTGGTCGTTCCCTTCGCTATTAAAGACCTCAATAATTTGTCCCGTAAACACTTGACTGATTAAAAAAAACAGGAAGCCGGCAACCAAGTACGTAATAAAGCTAAGTTTAACAAATTTACGCAACACCTTCGTTTCCCCTAAACCATAGTATCGGCTGAGTAATGGTTGCGCCCCTTGCCCAATCCCTGTAAAAATGGCAATCACAATAATATTGAGGTTGGCAACAATCGCATAAGCTGAAATCGCCACATGACCAACTAAGTTTAACAAAACAATATTAAATAAAAACATGACAAAGGCCGAAGAAAATTCATTTAAAAAGGAGGAAAAACCAATCGACATAATTTCTCGAACATCCTGAAATTTCACTTTAAACTTTTCAAAACGTAAAACTCGTTGCGGCGACCACTTATGCAACGTAATCAGGATTAAGCTTGTTAACGGTGACATCACCGTTGCAATGGCCGCACCTGCCATACCCCACCCAAATTGATAAATAAAGACATAATCCAAAATAATGTTGACAATTCCCCCACTGACAAAAGCAATCGTTGCCAAACGAGGATTATGGTCATTTCTTAAAAAAGTAATCAGGCAATTGTTTAAAATAAATAATAATGAACAGCTAAGGTAAATCATATAATATTCCTTTGCCAAACCAAACAAGACACCGGTCCCCTGAAGTCCCCGAATAATTTGATTGGAAAAAATCAAGCTCACTAAAGTAAAGAGACTCCCTATAACGAAAACTAACCCAATCGTTAAACTAAAATACTGATTGGCTTTTTTGATTTCTTTTTGCGCAACCGTGGTCGAAAACAACGTAGCGCCGCCAACGCCAAACATCCAACCTAATCCATTAATAATATTAACGAGTGGTAAGACAATGTTAAGCCCCGCCAACGCCTCGGTGCCGATTCCATTTGCAATGAAAAATGTGTCCGCCAAAATAAAAATTGATTGTGCCGCCATACTTAAAATTCCTAACAGAACATTTTTATAAAACAACGCAGTAAAATGGTTTTGCTGTGTTTGCTCCATACCCAAATCTCCTTCTAACAAAAAAAGGACTCATTCTTTTTGCTTCAAGGCTTACGCAAAAATCAGAATCCTTCAATTATTCAACCCAGCGATTAAATAATCTGTCTATTTATTGATACTTCTAGGGTAGCATTCTCTCTTCGAAAAAACAACCATCCTTTTATTTTTCTCATTTTAAACTTTCTTAAGCAGTTGCAGTTGTTTTTGAACCACTTGCCAATCTTCTTTCACGACTTCTTTTAAACGATAATTATAAAAGACAGCCGCTGGATGGAAGAGTGGAATGATTTGATAGGTTTTCTGCGTCCAATGATAGTTTTGTGATTGCTCATCAAATGTTTGAATGGGCGACTGAATGACCGTTCCGTGCACTGCAGTGATTGTTGGCTTTGGTCCTAAAAGTCGTTGCAACCCAATATTCCCCAGTGTCAAAATTAGTTCAGGTTGGCAAACAGCGATTTCCCAATCAAGCAAAGGCGCAAAAATTTTGATTTCTTCTTTGGTTGGCGTTCGATTAGGAAATTTGGTTACTCTTTCTCCCGTTTTTGCAATCTGCTTCGTTTTTACAGAAAAAGGTCGACTCCTAACCGCACTGGTGATATACACCGTTTCACGACTTAAGCCAACTTGTTGTAATTGTTCCATCAACAATTGACCTGAACGCCCTATAAATGGTACGTTTTCTTTAATTTCTTCTTTTCCAGGGGCTTCCCCAATCAGCATCACTTTTGGCTGTTGCGGACCTTGACCTTCCACAAACCCTTCTAATGGTAAGTCTTTTGCTTTAGCTAAAACTGCTTTTTTCAGATGTTCAGGATAGTGCATTTACCATCACGCCTCTCTTCTGGTGTTCTTCCTTCGCTATATTAATTATAAATAGGACCCAAAAGAAACTCAAAAAAAGGGACCTACTCATTTAGGAGCTGGTTTTTCTACACACAAAGCTTTGTCTTTAGCTAGATAAAAAGGCCGTAAGTAACCAACTAAATTAGACATTGGTAAAACCTCCGATGGTAAATCAATCTTTAATGTCTCTTTTAAATAGGCTTTGCGTGTCGCAATCCGTTGCCACATGTCTGGATAAGTTTGCTGAATCTCTTTTTGCAATGTTTCATCAGCCAAAGCCACACATTCTTCTGCACTCACCCCTGTATAACCAGGTACAGAAGGAATAATATCCACTTGAAAGAGCATGCCACTTTCCAAGCGAATGGCTGAATCTGGATAAATAGGCGACGACATCCATTCATCATCCGAAACTAAATGCCCAGGATTCAAATGCCAGTGATAGATTTCTTTTGGTAACTGTTCTTCAATCGCTTGGTACATTTCTCGTCCTAACAGTCCGATTCGAATGGTTTCAAGCCAGTGAACGACAGCTTGAAAATAGGGTTTTGCTACGCGCTCTAAATAATCACGTTGCGCTTCTGGCAATTGCTGCTCGTTTTCAATAACAAAACCTGTTCGGCTAGACAAGCCGCCTTTGTAGCCTGTAGTTAATGATAAGGCATCACCTAACTGAATTTCTTTGGCAGTCGGATACATGTTTGCATATTCAAAACGTTGACCAGTTGCCGCAATGGTTACTACCGTCGGCGTTTGACCTTCATCATTTAACAAAGCCCCAATGTCCGTTTCACGCTGTCCTACTTCAATTGCATTTAAGGCCTTTAACATACTGCGAGAAGCCAAATTCGCCCCATATTCATAGTGCGCCAATTCGTTGGCATTATTTGTTGTGCGGGCCCCCTTTGCTCCAATCAATAAGTGGGTCCCATTTAGTAAACGAGCTTCTTTAGGTAGCGCTTTTTTCAGTGCTTCGACAATAAAATGTGGCACATCAAACATCGTAGCGGGTTCTTGCTGTTGTGTCGTAAACATTTTCCAACCAACGATACCTATTTTTTGAGCAGTTTCATCGAGAAGCGTTTCAAAAATCTGCAACAACTTTTGTTCCCCAGCCATTGGTTGATTAGGTAGCGAAAAAGCTGGATAATGAATTAAATCGGCTGAGATGCGGGCATGTTGGCACAGTTTTAAATTTTCATTGCCTAAAATAAGTGTCGTCGCACCATCCTTATTTAACACAAGGAGTCCTTCTTCAAACCTCGGAATAAAGCCAGTTAAGTATTCAAAATTACTGCCATGCTCTTTGTCTGCATAGAAAACTAATTGATCGAATTTTTCTGTTTCCATTCGTTGTAATACTTTCTGCTTACGCGCCATCATCGTTTCATTCGTCAAATACGTTGGAAAAACATTCTCAAAAACAGTAGGTTCAGCAATATGTGTATAATTAATTTTTCGCTTCATTATTATCCTCCATTATTCATCTGCGACAATCAACGTTACGCCTGCTTGCGCTAACTGCTCACAGAATTTTTCATCAGGTCGTGTATCTGTCACTAAACAATCAATTTCTGTTAATTCGCAAATTTTAAATAAACCCGTTTTGTTTAATTTCGTTTGGTCTGCTAAGGCAATGACTTGTTTGCCTTGTTGAATCATTCGCCGTTTGACTTGACCTTCTTCTTCTGTGTGAATAAATAATCCCTGTTCAGATAACGCAAACACACCTAATAATGTATAGTCGGGGGCAAATTCCCCAACCTTAGCGACTGTTTCTGCCCCAAACAAAAAGAGTTGTTGTTTATGCAGTTGCCCAGGTAATACTGTAATTTTTGTCTGATCCATTTGCGCTAGAAGTAGCGCATGACTGAGAGAGTTCGTGATCGCGTGAATCGGACTATTTTCCATCGCTCGAATAGCTGCTTCCACCGTGGTTGATGAATCAAAAAAAATGGACGCTTGTTTGGGAATATTTGCCCAAACTTTTTGGGCAATGGCTTGTTTTTTCTCTGGATGCTTCATTATTCGTTGAGCATAATCATAAATAGTTGCTTCAGACTGCACTGAGATAGCGCCACCGTGCGTTCTCTTTAAATGTCCTTCCTTTTCTAAACGAATTAAATCTCGTCGAATAGTATCTTTTGAAACGGAGACTTGCTCCGCTAACGCTTCCATGGAAATACTTTTTTGTTCATTCACTATTTTTTGAATCTTGGCTAAACGTTCTTCAATCAACATGTTTCCTCACCTCTTCTAAGTAAAGATAGCATCTTTTGCATTATTTTGCAAACAAATGCAAAATAATGCAAACAAGACAAAAAAACTAGTCCTTCATTTTCTAACGAAGGGCTAGTTTGAGAGTGGTTTTAATAGGTAAATTGAATAATCATGCCGCTAGGATCTTCTAACGCAAGTAAATGATCTTTGGCAATAAAATGTAACTTTGCTTCTTCCGCATTGGCTTGGACGATCTCTAAATCTGCCGCAGTTGGTAAACGGAAGGTGTAATTTTCTAAGCCAAATTGATTTTCTTGAATCGTTGGCAGCTGTTTGCCGCTCCATGTATTTGTCCCAATATGATGATGGTACTGACCCGCTGCAAAAAACTTCGCTTGTTGACCAAAGTTAGACTTTAAGCCAAACCCTAAGTTTTTATAGAACGTTTCAGTGGCATCTAAATCGGCCACTTTCAAATGAATGTGCCCAATTTTAGAACCTTCGGAAATTCCTAGCCAGTGACCGTCAGCTTCTGCAGCTAAACTATCACCGTCTAATTCTTCTGTCACACCGATAATTTCACCATTTGGACGAATATCCCAGACTTCTTCTGGTTTATCCCAATAAATTTCGATGCCATTATTTTCTGGATCACTTAAGTAAAGGGCTTCACTATAGCCATGATCTGCTGCGCCAATTTGCACATTTTCCTGCAAAAGCCACAGCAACATATTGCCTAAATCTTTGCGGGTTGGTAGCAGGAAAGCAATATGGTACAAGCCAGTGGTACCCTGATTTTCTTCCCCAGCTGTTAGTTCTTTTAAGACAAGAATTGCATCGTTGGTGCCTTGTGGCGCTAGCCAAGCACGTCCCTCTCCTTGTTTTAAAAGTTTTAAGCCAATTGTTTTCGTATAAAAGTTTACCATTTTATCTAAATCAGCCACTTTCAAAGTGACTTGTTGAATCCCAATATTACTTGGTAATGCTTGAACCATTTGCTTTCACTCCTTTCCTCTTCGTTTTACTAAAGCAATGATTTAGTTGAATTCTTTAAAACGAGCACTATCTTCCATGTATTCTTTTTCGCCAGCTGGCGCTTCAATGGAACCAATGACCATTTGTGCACGTAAATTCCAGTTTGCAGGAATTGACCATTCTGCAGCAACCGCTTCGTCAATGACTGGGTTGTAGTGTTGTAAGTTTGCGCCGATATTTTCTTGCGCTAAGGCAGTCCAAACGTTCGCTTGTGTTAAACCAGTTGCTTGTTCAGACCAAACAGGAAAGTTATCCGCATATAATGGGAAGCTATCTTGTAAGTTTTTCACGATATCTGTATCTTCAAAGAATAAAATTGTGCCCGCACCAGCTGCAAAACCTTGTAATTTAGCTTGTGTGTTTGGAAATGCTTCTGCTGGAGTTAATGGTTTTAAGGCGTCTTCAGTCATTGTCCATAATTTTTTGTGAGCATCGCCGAATAAGAACACAACACGTTGTGTTTGAGAGTTAAAAGCTGTTGGACTTTCTCTAACAACTTCTTTTACTAAAGCAGTTACTTCTTCTTTTGAAATTGGTAAGTTTTCTCCTAAAGCATAGATTGAACGACGGTTTTTCATCATTTCAGTAAATTTTGACATAATATGTTCATCCTTTCGAATTTCCTCAGTAAATTCATTTAATTTTGTTTACATGCTTACTATACCACCTTACTAAAAGTAAGTAAATCTTTTTGTCTTACTTTTTGTAAGTTTTTTTATTTTTTAGTGAAAAACCTTATTCTACCAAAGAAAAAACAACCAGCTTTTTTCTAAGAAAAAGAAAAATCTGGTTGTCGATTAATAAATGTAGAAGTCAATTGAATCGTTTTCGGCCGTTTTTCTTGAAATAAATGTGTGGCTTTTTCCCCTAATTCCATTAATGGATGACAGATTGTTGAAAAATTTAAAATTTCACTTAATAAAGTTTGCTCCTGTCCCACTAAAAAGAGTGGTCTTTCAATAACGGCTTGAATCCCTGCAGCAATTTCATCACCGTTGGTCACAACCGCTTGGAGCGTTGGATCTTGCCCACAGTGTCGTCCTACTTCACACCCATCTTCATAGGTTAAACAGTCCTTAAATAACCGATTTTCAGGAATCACTCCATAAATTTCCTGATATGCGTCAACTAAATAGCGTGCGCTTGTACTTTTTTCTGGTGCACGGTTAATCGTAATTGCCACTTCACTACATCCTTGTTGTTTCAACGCTTGGAAAACCCGCCGATAAACGGTTAAACGATCGATATAGATACTAGCATAACTAGGGTCTTCTATTTTTTCACAAAAAACAACTTGCTCTTTATACGGAGCAAACACACTTAAAGGATTTGCCTTTGACAAAACAATCATGCCATCAAACGCACCCGTGGCCATTTTTTCCAAGTAACTTTTTTCAACTTCTTTATCATAATCCGTTGGTAACAAACTGACCATCATCCCTTGCTGAAATGCTTGGTGGATAATCCCACTTAAAATAGCATCAAAATAAGGTTGATTCGTATAAGGAACCATGACACCTAATGTATTACTTTTCCCAAAGCTAAGATTTCTCGCTAATATATTGGGCTTATAGCCCAACTCATCGATAATTGCTTGGATTTTCAGTCGTTTTTCTTCAGAAACATACGGATGATGATTAATCACACGCGAAACAGTCGTGACTGAAGATCCTGAAAGGCGCGCAATTTCTCGAATTGTTGTCATACTTTCACCCCATTACTTTACAAAATTGAGTTAAATAAGGCACAATCCCTGTCCCGTAATCAACAAAACGATAAAAGGTCTCCTGCCAAGCAAAAGAAATTTCCTGAATATCCTCCTGCTGTGTCAAGTGCCACTCCGTTATCTGATGGTACGGAATTTCTTGATGCCAAATCTTATAGTATTTTTTGGGACTATTTAACTGCAGACTTTTGGCCGTCGTAGTCACCGAGACAAAATAGTAATCCATACCAAGTCTATCGCTTATCTCCACTATAACATTCATTTTCATGCCCTCCAATATTTTGATACACATAGCTTACCTTATGAAACGCGTACCAGAGCAAGAGGAAAAATAAAAAAAGTGAGACCATGTTATACTAGATGTATCATATAAAAGCAAAGGATGAGTGCAATGGAAACTGTTACAGTAGCAACAAAAAGCGACTTACTAACAAATTTGAACAAGCAAACAGATGAAATCATTATCTCGGGGGCACTTGCACAAGAAATTTACCACTTAAAAAAACAACAATTAACCGAAACGGAAGAAATGGGCTTTTTAGTGGGCAGCCAAGGCGCTGGCTCATTTTTAACCTATTTAATCGAGAAGTTATCCTATATAAATTCGGCGCTATCGCCAGAAGAACAAAAAATTGAACATGCGATTTTGCGTTTGTATGTTATTAAAAAATTAACTCCAGAAACTACTTTATTACGTCTAAAACAGTTAGATTATTAAAATTTTATTTAATCAAGATAGACCAATTCCCTGCGTACAACGAGTCCCTTTCATTAATCACTTGATATAATTACCTTTATTCAAGTTCCCACCATTGTCATTATCGATTAACCAATGGTATATTAGAAGTAACAGATAAGTCATTTTATTTGAAAAAGTGTTTGGGAAATGTTTGGGGAGGAATGTTTATGTGTCAACCGCAGGAAAAAAAGAAAGAAATTTCTGTTGCTAAGTTACGTTATCGTTTTGAATTACCAATGATTATCATTGGTTTTGTTTTATTGTTTTTCGCATTGGGGTTAGTCGCTTTATTGATATTGAGTGATTTGCCGATTCCTGACTGGTTATTAATTGTCTTAATTGCGCCAATTGCGCCAGTCATTGCTTTTTTTACCATTCGTTATATGTACATGGATACTGCTTCTAACGGAGTGGAAATTACAGAAAATCAATATACCAGAAATTTATTCCTTGTATATTGATTTGGCAAAAGAAATGGGCTTTGGCACTAAAAAATTAAGGATGCCACGTCTTTATTTAATCAACGGGAATGGTGTCTTAAACGCTTTTGCGGCAAAATGCTCTTTACACAGACGCTATGTTGTCATTCACAGTGATTTGTTGGACATCGCGTACAATACAGGCGATTTTTCGCTGATTCGCTTTATTTTGGCACACGAGCTAGGACACCATAAATGTGGGCACACTAATTTATGGCGACTAATGTTATCCATTATTTTGAAACCAGTTGCGTTAGATAAAAGTTTTACAAGAACGCAAGAATATACCGCTGATCGCGCAGGTTTATACTACGCAGAAGAAGGTGCTTTAAGCATGATTTATTTATTTTCAGGAAAATACATGGGCAGTCGTGTGGATTTAGAAGAATACTTTCACAGTATTGATTTACATGATGATACCATCTGGCTTAAATTGAGTAACTTCTTATCCGATCATCCTGTTGGCTTCCGTCGAATGCAAACATTGAAAAAAGCCAAAGATACTGGCAATTGGGATGTTCATGGAAAATTTTTCTAGCGAGAGCCAACCATCATTAAATAAACGTGCTGGGACAAAAGATTCTTTAACTTTTGTCCCAGCACGTTTATTAATCCACCAATAAATGAACAAATTCTTCTTTAGTGATATTTACAAAGTAGTCTTCAAAGTTAAACGCTGCTAATGCTTGCCAAATTGATGAATACTGATAGTCCACACCTAATAAAGCTGCAACGATTTCCGTTGTCTCTTTTTTGGCAAAATAATCACCATAAATCGTTAACTCAATTATTTTACCTTTTTCAACAGTCAAACGTGCATCCACAATGCCGCCTTTAAACTTTTCTTCTTTTTTGATCGTAAATTTAGGCGCTTCACCAAAAATCCAAGCTTCATTGCCATACACTTCAGCGACCAATTTCCTAATTTCCTGCTGATCTGCTTTGGTTAGGACATATTCTTTCTCCGCAATTTCAGTTAGAGATTCGACATCAAAGAGCTCCATCAGTAAACGATTGCGAAATTCCTCAATGGTTAATTGTTGATATTTTTCGTCTAAGTACGGCCGTAAATTGGTTACGCGTCCCCGAACAGATTTTGTCCCTTTTGATTCAATTTTTTTCTTAGAAACAGTTAAGACACGTTGAACTTCTGCCAAACCAACATCATACATCAAGGTACCATGAGTATACATCTTCCCCTTTTTTGTATACATGGCATTGCCAGAAAATTTTTTCCCATCAATTAATAAATCATTGCGACCGCTAATCTCGGCCCCCGTTGCGCCCATTTTATGTAATGCTTCAATAATTGGTTTAGTGAACGCTTTAAAATCCCCAAAAGCTTGATGTCCTTCCTGAACAACAAAACTAAAGCTGACATTCCCGAGATCATCATAAACAGCACCACCGCCCGATAAACGGCGAGTAATAACGATTCCCTTCTCTCTAGCATAAGCTAAGTCAATTTCTTCATAAGCATTTTGATTTCGGCCTAAAATAACACAGGGTTCCTGAATATAAAACAACACTAAGGGCTCTTCAAAAGAGAGAGTGTTTAATAGATAATCTTCCGTTGCTAAATTTTCACGAATATCTCGTGACTGCATTATGACATAACGCATAAGGTCGCCCCACTTCTTTTTCTTCTAGTGTATCACTTTCTTTCAAAATTGGTTCACTAAACGTCTTCTCTGGCCATTCTCAAAAGCGGATGATCAACAAAAAAAGAACGTGGGACAACAATCACTTTGGATGTTTGTTCCACGCTCAAAATCTAATAAACAGCAATTGCAGAACTGTTTAGCTTTTTAATCTAACCAAGTTACTACTTCTGAAACATCTCGTCGGACTGTTTCAAAGCCGGGTGTTTGAGCTTTACCAATCGGAATAATCAGTCCGTTCACTAAATGATCCTCAATATTAAATAACTTGCGAACAGCTTCCGTTTCAAACCCAGACATCGCCACAGTATCATAGCCTCGATCTTTTGCAGAAAGCATCAGCTGCATTGCAACTAAGCCTTGGTCTAACATTAGCCACTCTCTTTTTTGTTCTTCGCTAACATCATAGTACCAAGAAACATTTTCATTAATTCCTTGACGAATTTCTTCCGTCATCGTTCCTTGTGCGACAGCTTTAGCACTGATTTCATCTGCATTGGCCACTGTATAAGCAGTCAAATCACCTAATAAAATAATCACCGCCGCTGCCCCTTTAACTGCTGGTTGTTGCATCGAAACTTCGTAAAGGGCCTCTTTTTGTTCTTTTTCTGTGACAATTAAAAAACGCCATGAATTTAAATTGGTACTATTTGGCGCGAACATCGCTTCCTCAATTATGGCCATTAATTCCTCTTTAGGAATCTCAACATCTGGCATAAAATCCCGAACTGAACGGCGGCTGCGAACAACATCTTGATACATCATATTTCTTCTTCCTTCCTCTTGCCTTACTTGACATAGTTATTATTACTCACTATGATGGAGAAAAAAAGTACGCACTTTTTATTCACCTAGGAAGAAAAAAGTAACCATTACGTGTCACAAGGAGAAACTATGACAACTGATAAACAAACCAGTATCAACTTAGCCCTTTCCACCATTAACGGCAAATGGAAATTATCATTAATGGATGAATTATTCCAAGGAACCAAGCGCAACGGTGAATTGATGCGTGCGCTCGACGGAATCACTCAGCGCGTCCTGACAGATCGCTTGAGAGAAATGGAAAAAGATGGCCTAGTCCATCGAGAATCCTTTAACGAACTGCCCCCTCGTGTGGAATATACGCTCACTCCGGAAGGATATGCTCTTTACGATGCCCTCTCTTCACTCTGCCATTGGGGCGAAACATTTGCACAAAAAAAGGCGAGACTTAACAAATAAGTCTCGTCTTTTTTTATCTATTTTGGGTATTATGGGTAAACTTAAGATATTTTTGAAGTCCTTCTTGAATTGAATAAACGGGTGAAAAACCTAAGCCTTTCAAAGCAGAACTATCTGAAAGAGAATATTTTATATCGCCATCTCGTTCCTTTTGATAAGAAACTGGCAAAGAAAGTCCCACTAATTGGTTCATTTCTTCAATTAATTGATTAAGGGAAATGGCAACTTCGGTACCCACATTATAAACGTGTCCCAACGCTTCACTTTTGGTTGCTACTAAATTTAATGCAGTTAGGACATCCTCAATGTAGATAAAGTCACGTGTTTGCTGACCATCTCCAAATATTTGAAATTGGCTCGCTTGCCCTTGTTCTAACTGGATATAACGATCCATCAAAATGGACAGGACACCAGAATAGGGTGAAGCAGGATTTTGATTGGGACCATAGACGTTAAAGAAGCGAACTGCGCTCGTGGGTACCCCGTGTAAATGGTATTCATTGAGAACATAACGTTCAGCAGCAAACTTATCAATAGCATAGGGACTCAAAGGGCAAATCACCGAAGTTTCTCTTTTAGGCAACGTTGGCTCTGCACCGTAAACGGCTGCCGACGAAGCAAAAACAAAACGTTTGAGCTTTTTTTGATATTTTTTTATTGATTCCAGTATTTTCAATACACTTAAAAAATTGACCTCGTGGGTCTCTAGAGGCTGTGCCACAGAACTTGCCACGCTTGCCACGGCCGCAAGATGAAAGATATACTCAAACGAATGCTTTGAAAGTACTTCGTCCAATAATTGCTGATCCGTCACACTTCCTTTAATAAAAACCAACTGCTCAGTTTGTTGCAAATTTGACACTCGCCCCATGGACAAATCATCAATCACAAAAACTTGATACTGTTGACTATAAAAATTAGCCAAATTAGAACCAATAAAGCCAGCTCCTCCAGTAATTAATAGTTTCTTCACCTCTTTGCTTCCTCTCTTTTTTAATTTAATTCCACTTTTTTCGTGTTATTTTCTCTTTGGAATAAAAAAATGCAATATCGAATGAACACATAACTTACAATAGCCACAGCTAATAAAAGTTCAAAAGTAGACAAAATATTTAACAGACTCGTTAGGCCTACCTTTTCTGCAAATAAAGGTTTAACTTTGACTAATGCTGTCGCAGAAATTACTAATGGGAATGTAAAGGCAGCATAACTTGGATAGAATGTCACTTGCATAATTTTATATAGATTCACTACTACAATCCCATAAATACATTGAGATAAAATTAGCAAGAAAACAACTAATGGCATATACAAATGACCACCCATTGAAATATAGCCAGCTAAACATAACGAACCTGGCGCTGTCATAATCGTCAATAAAGGAATGGTCGATTCAGGCATTTCTTTCGACTTCGTAATTCTCTTGATTAAAATTGGTAACAAGAGTAAATAAAAGAACAACGCTACCCAAAAAACAATTTTTCCCAACTCATTGATAAACAATTGAGAAGTATTAGGAATAACGCCAATGCCGACAAACGTAATAAACCAGCTTGGATAAATATGTTCCAGTTCGATTTTTGTTGGAAAAATATGCACCGCTACAAAATAAATCATTAAAATAAAATGTAAAATCACTGCGCCAATCCACAACACATTAATCCAAGCAGCATTGGTAAATATCCGATCTAAGAAAACACAGATAACCATTAAAGCCATTGTAAATGTTGGTGATACCGAAGCAATAATTGGATCATCTAAGGTGCTTAATGCATGTTTCATTGTAAAAATAATTTTTAAAATAACTAAAATCATTAAGAGACTGCCAAGTACACAATAAATGGTCCCAATTGTTGCATATCCCAAGGAATAAAGTAAATTCCCCAAAGAAACCATCCCTAAAATTAGTCCGCAAATGGGAATCGGGACTTTCCGCAAGAATTTTTTCGCACTTTCTACCATTATGTAGTCACACTCCGTCTTTATTTATTATTATTGATATTAATCAAAAGTATGTTATTATACTAAATGAAATATTTATATTTGTAAAATAAATATTTTCAATACCAACTATTAAGATAGTAAATAGAAAGAGGCGATTTTATGTTCGAATGGATCAAAACATTTATTGCTGTGTATGAAACCAAAAATTTTAGTGCGGCGGCCAAACAATTGTATATTTCTCAGCCAACTGTTTCTTTGCAAATCAAGAAATTAGAGCAACACTTTTCGATCAAGCTGTTCTATCGTAATGGAAAACAATCGGTTATTCCAACCAAAGAAGCTGATTTTTTATATCCAAAAATGCTCTCGATTATTGAAAGCTTAACTACTTCTTTTGCGCAAGCTGCAGAAAAAGAGAATTTTAAAGAAGACTGCATTATAGCCTCTTCAAATACAGTTGCTATTTATTTACTGCCAGATATTATGGAGAGTTTGGTTACCGCTTTTCCACTCATCAATTTTTCGATTCAACTGATGAATTCAAACGAAGTCGTGGATATGGTTCAAAATAATCATGCCCACATTGGACTAATTGAAAAACCCATTGAAACCAAAAATCTACACAAAGAAATTGTTTATGAAGATCAACTAGTTCTAGCAGGAGATGCCGCTTCAAAATTTTGGCTCTTAAGAGAAAAGAACTCTGGCTTACGTTTTTTCAATGAGCTTTATCTCAACGAACACAGCATCAACTTACCAATTATCGAATTAAACAACAACGAAGTCCTGTTACAATTGCTAAAAAATAACATTGGGCAATCAATTGTTTCTCGATTATCTATTTCCGATGAGATCCCTTGGCAACCAATTGATCAGTCCTTTGCTTCTCGAAAAATTTTCATTGTCCAGACCGATCACCATGCCAATACTTCCTTCTCTGAAGTTTATAACCGAATCGTTGAAAAAATTCGTGAACGACAAACCTAAAAAACAGGAGAACGACTTAGCTTTCGCTAAATCGTTTTCCTGTTTTTTATTCATCAGTTTCCTCTACCAATTCAAATTCAAAAGGTTCTAACTCAAATAGTTGGTGTAAAATTTGCTGGGTTTCTTGGAACACTTGTTGTGGCTCTTTACACAAAAGAGTGCTTTGAATGGTCTGTTTTTTTGATTGAAAAAGAATTCTCGTTTCCTCTTCCTTGAATACAACTTGATGAGTTTCCCTTTCAAACACCGTATATTCTTCGAACATTTCCATAACTAATTTTTGACGAAACCCTTCTTTGAGTGCTAATAAAGTTACTAAATCTGCAACGGTTAGCGTTTCTAACGCAATTGTTTCATCTTCTACATGAACAAGATAATTCGTACACTTCACATTCGGACAGGCATTGCAGCCGCCATTAATCAAGTCTGAGGTAGTTGTTATTTTCACCTGTTTCATCTTAATCCTTCTTTCCTACTTTTCGAGAAAAACACAAGGGGTCTCCTCAAAAATATTCAATAAAATATGATTTACTTCTCGAAAGACTTCTTCGTGATTCCGGCATTGTTTTTCCATTACTAAACGCAGATCATTCACAACAAAAGTCAACGTCGTCGCTTGTTGGGAAACATGTATACAACGGTTGCCTTTAACAAAACATTCTGTTTGTTCTTCAATGAATGGTTCTTTTTGATAGCCATATGCTGAAGCGACACATTCCAAGATTTCGTAGATTTCTATTTTTGGAAGTTCATAGCTACAGCTACCGATAACTAGTTGAAAACAGTTCGGCTGTTTTTCATTATTGCTTGCATAATACACTGTTGTCGTTGTCATTTTGCCTCCTTATCTCCTCTATTTTCCTACTCTTATCATAACAAAAAAAGCACGCTTCCCTTATTTAAATTGTTAATAAAGACTATTACAGATTGGTATAACCACACCTAAAAAGTTCGTGATATAATTCACTAAGAAAGAAATATTACAGAAAGAAGAGATGAACGATGAAAGTATTTAACAAAAAAGTCGCAATTATTGGTACTGGTTTTGTTGGCACAAGTATTGCCTATTCCATGATCAACCAAGGGATTGCGAATGAATTAATCTTAGTTGATATTGACAAAGCCAAATCTGAAGGCGAAGCAATTGACTTATTAGATGGTGTGTCTTGGGGTCAAGAAAATGTAAACGTCTGGGCTGGCGACTATCAAGACTGCCAAGATGCCGATATCGTCGTGATTACAGCTGGCGCTAATCAAAAACCTGGGCAAAGTCGTCTAGATTTGGTTTCAATCAATGCAGAAATTATGAAAACAATTGTTAACAATATCATGAAATCTGGTTTTGATGGAATTTTAGTGATTGCCTCAAATCCTGTCGATGTACTGACTTATGTGGCCTGGCAAGCTTCTGGTTTACCTGTTTCAAGAGTAATTGGAACTGGTACAACTTTGGACACAACTCGTTTCCGCAAAGAACTGTCTCAACGTTTAGCGATTGATCCACGCAATGTTCACGGCTATATTATTGGCGAACACGGGGATTCTGAAGTGGCTGTCTGGTCTCATACCATGATTGGTACCAAACCTATTTTAGAAATTGTGGATACGACAGAGCGCTTAACTAGTGACGATTTACCAATCATTTCTGATAAAGTGAAAAATACAGCTTATGAAATTATCGATCGCAAACAAGCGACCTATTATGGGATTGGTATGAGTACTGCACGCATTGTTAAAGCCATTTTAAATAATGAACAAGCTATTTTACCTGTCTCAGCTTACTTAGATGGGCAATATGGGCAACAAGATGTATTTACAGGGATTCCTGCAGTCGTTGGCAATCAAGGTGTGACTGACATTATTGAATTGAATCTGAATGCCGCTGAAAAAGAACTCTTCCAAAAATCAGTGACACAATTAAAACAAGTGATGGCATCGTTACAACCGAACGCTTAGTAATTTTTAACTAAAAATAACACTTCAACTAAATTATTCTCTACCAAAATAGATTCTAATTCCCCTTTATCGTTCTTTTTGGTACCATGAAAGAAGAACTTCAACTAAAGCAGAAATTAGGAGGACAAAAAATGGTAATCCAAGGAGATACGTTAGAAAATAGCGCACGTCGTTTATTGCAAGAACGTGGCGTAACAATGAATGATTTAGCTGAACTTGTGTTATTTTTACAAAAAGATTATATTGACAATTTAACATTAGATACTTGTTTAGAAAGTGTTGATGCCGTGTTAACAAAGCGTGAAGTACACAACGCGATTATTACAGGTGTCCAACTGGATATTCTGGCAGAAGAAAACAAGCTACTCTCACCGTTACAAGAAATTTTAACGGAAGATGAAGGGCTTTATGGCATTGATGAAATTATGGCGCTCTCCATTGTAAATGTTTATGGATCTATCGGTTTTACGAACTATGGGTATATCGACAAGGTAAAACCAGGCATTTTAAAAGAGTTAAATGCGCATGATGGCGAACATGTCCACACATTCTTGGATGATATCGTGGGCGCAATTGCGGCTGCGGCTGCCAGTCGGTTGGCCCACTCACAACCAGATTTAAGTGATATTACTAAATAAAAAACTTGCCTCTTCATTTTTATGAGAAGAGGCAAGTTTTTTATTTGCTGGACTTCTCACAAGCTTTCTACTTAACAGTAATTATTTGCCGTGTTATGTTACAGTCAAGAATAAACAGCTAAAGGAGGTTATCTAGAAATGAAAAAGTTTTTACGCGTATTTTTAATTTTTATTGGGGTATTCTTTCTTGCAAGTTGCGGTTCAAAAATAGAGACAAAAACCTTTGTAGGTTCGCCACAAGATGGGATTGATTCCACCTTAACCTATACGTACCAAGGAGATAAAGTCTTAACGCAAACGGCTAAAAACATTGTTTCTTATGACAAATTGGGGATTACAAAAGAAGAGGCAAAAACAGCGTTGGAACCCGTTTCTAAACAATATGAGGACATCAAAGGGCTTGATTACAAACTGACCTATGAGGACAAACAAGCCATCGAAAAATTGACGATTAATTATGAAAAACTTGATTATGATAAAGCAAAAAAAGTGGATGGTATCCAGATTGATGGAGATTCTTCTAAGGGAATTAGCATGAAGAAAAGCCAAGAATTGGTGGAGTCACAAGGTTATACAGAACAAAAATAATAAAAGAAAGCGTGCGACAATGGGCATTGTTGCACGCTTTCTTTTGATTATTTAAATCGATGTTGCCATCTTCACTGCCTGAATTGGGTCAAAATGATGGACAGAGTAAACGACTGTACCGGCTTGCCAAACTACTGAGTTGCGATTATAGTCAGTGGTTCCTGCCACGTTCAGTGTGATTTGACCAACGGTATTCGGTGCTGGTAATGTTTCTTGTTCCAAAATGTTGACAACATTTTTCGCTAAATCATCAGGCGATTCACCATTGATATTTGAGGCCCGTACGACTAAACTCCAATTGCCTTCTTGCCAAGATAAGTAACTAGAACCTGCCGCCCCTTGTTTATACCCAGTAATATTGTAACCTAAATCTACTGGTTGACCGCCATTGTCAATGATTTGGTTCACTGCATTTTTTGCTTCGGCATCAGAGCCATATGTTTTTTTCTCAAAAGAACTAATTGGCGTTAACTGATTGACACGTGCATCATTCACTGGAATCGCTTCTTTTTCTGCATAATATAAAACACGGAAATTGTTTTGATCCGCTTGTGAAGTTGTCGCTGCAGTTAAAAAGTTATTCGTTTGACTCGTTAAAATTGCCTGCGGTAAGCCTTGACCAGGAAACATGTTTGCTAGCTGGTTAAGCACTTGGTTGGCTTGGTCATCTGGATTCGCATTTTTCGCTGGTGATTGCTTCTCTGCTGAGCCATTATTTGCCGCTTCCTTCGTAGAAGAAGCTGTTGCTTTCGAATCAGCTGTTGTTGTTCCTGACGGTTTCGCATCACTAGATTTTGTTGTTGCTTTGCTACTTGATTCTTTTGTAGCAGATGCTTTTGTACTCTCGACTGTGGTACTTTCCGCAGCACTGGAACGACTATCCGTATTTTCTGTACTTTTTCCGCCGCCGCATGCTGCTAAAGCAAGGGTTAAAAGAAAAGCACTAGAAATAAGCCCTATCTTTTTCATAAGAATTCCTCCTTGTTTTCCCTACCCTTATTGTACCTTAATCATGTGTATCCGTCACTTGTTTGTGTTTCGTTCTAAGTTGGTTTAAATAACAGAAAGTGGACGGTAGGATTCGAACCTACACCTCAACATTGAGCAAGAATAAACTACTGTTAGTCTCTATGAGTTTAACACCACGTTCATCCACCTATTTGATTGATCCTTTGTATCATAACTTAGAATAATTAAATTGCCTTTAAGGAGCTTCAAAGATTATATGAAGAATTGTAAAAATCTGTGACGAAAAAACGATTGAACCAATCAGTAGATACACTGAGGTTCAATCGTAACCAATTGTTTAATTATCTGAAAAAACTCACAATTCAACGTTAGTCCCTGGTGCTTTTTTGTTTTCCCCTTGTTGTTTTTTTAAGAATATCCCCAGAATGACGGTGATAATAGGGCAAAGCAATGGGAAAAAGGCATACGGTAAGTATTCTAGTGCACCAACTTTTAACGTTCCCATAATGAAGGTACCACTAACTCCCCAAGGAATTAACGAGTTGACTGCCGCCCCAGCATCTGCCAAAGTACGAGTTAAATATTTTTTATCAATACCTAAACGAGTAAATGAGGATTTAAATGTTTCCCCTGGTAAAATAATTGACAAATATTGTTCGCCAACTAGTAAGTTAATTCCCACAGAACTTAAAGCAGTTAAAGCGATTAATTTAGCTGGATTATTCACATAGCCTTTAATTTTATCAATTAAAGTAGCCACGATGTTAAACTTAATCAACAAGCCGCCCAAACCTAATGCCAAAATAATCAACGCAGCAGAACCTAACATGCTTTCAATCCCACCACGAGATAAAAGTGTATCAATACTTTGGTCCCCTGTATCTGCCACATAACCACTCATTAAGATGGTAGAAACTTTCGCTAAACTTAGGTGATGATCATTTATAAAAGCTAAGATGACCGCCACTGTAGAGCCGACTAGTAACGTTGGAATAGCCGGTACCTTTTTCCAGGCGAATAAGAATAAAACCGCTACTGGCAACAATGTAATCGGTGAAATCCAGAATCCTTGATGTAACGTTTGGACCATTGCATCAACCGATTGTAAATCCGCCGAACCAGATTGATGCCCCAAGAAGATATAGCCGACAATCGAAATAATAAACGCCGGAATAACAGTGTACATCATGTTTAGTATATGTTCAAAAAGGTTCACGCCACCAATTCCAGCAGCTAAGTTTGTTGTATCAGATAACGGTGAAATGTTGTTCCCTAAAAAGGCACCTGAAACAACTGCACCAGCTGTCATCGCATTGTCGAATCCAAGAATATGTCCAATACCTAGAAAGGCAATCCCCATAGTTGAAACAGTCGTAAAGGAGCTCCCTACCGTCACACCAACTAGTGCACAGACCACAAAAACGGTTGGTAAGAAGAACTTCACTGAGATAATTTTAAAACCATAAACCATAATTGTTGGAATCGTCCCAGACAAGATCCAAGTAGCAACTAAGACACCTATCAACAAGAAAATAATAATCGGAATGATCCCTGGTTTAATCCCTTCCACAATGCCTTCGTGGATCTCATCCCAAGAAAATCCTTTCCATTTGCCATAAAGCAACAACAACATGAATACAAAAAGAATCGGTATGTGAGGGGTTAATTTTTGACCAATAATTAAGTACCCGAGAATCGCTAACAAGGCAACCAAAATGCCTAAACTTTCAGCGAACGAAACAGTGGGTTTCGTTGATTTCATATGAAAACCTCCTTTTATGGAAAGCGAAAACTGAAGCAATAATCGAACTTGCTTCAGTTTCCAAACGACAATTTACTATAGTCATCAGATGAAGAGGCACTCAGCAAAATAATTGCTGGCCTTTTTATTCACCTAAATCTTCTTTTACTTCCGTTGCCCAACTTGCTTTTTTAAAGCGATTAATGATTAACGGAATCACAAACATGACAATAGTGATTAATGCAACTAAGACTGCATCAGTCACGGTTGTTGTACCTAATGTGGCGAAAATAACAATGATAACACTAAAAATTAACATTGCTGCCACTAAATAAGCTAAGCCATTACCTTTTTTACCAATTCGGTAAGGACGTAGTGTATCTGGTTGAGATTTACGTAATTTAATTAGGGAAATCGCAATCAATACATACACAATACTATAAATAATTGTTGTTGCATTTGTTAAAGTTAAGAATACAGCGTTGACATCATCCATTACCCCATAAAGTAAAGCGAATAATGAGATAACCACAGATTGTGTTAACACAACGTTACGAGAAACGCCATATTTATTTTCGCGATGGAAACCAAATTTTGGTGGCAATAAGCCATCACGAGCAACTTGAATAATTGTTTTTGATGGTCCAGTAACCCAAGCAGATAATTGTAATAACACACCTAAGAAGACCATGAAACTAAAGATATTACCAATAATTGTTGGTAAACCTAAAACGTCACAATAAAGCAAAATTGGTTGTGTAATGTTAGACAATTCCATTTTGCCATTTGGAACAATATTAGCAACAAACATTGCATTAATAACGTTTAATAAAACTAAACCAATTAATGAAATGAAAACGCCTTTTGTATAATTTTTTGTTGCATCTTTCAAACGAGGAATATAAACAGAAGACATTTCAATCCCAACAAAGATAAACGCAATCCCTGCTAGATATTTAAATGTGTCCATATTTTCTAAGTTTGGTAAAACTTTTGACCAAGAGAAGGCACCTAAATAGCCACCAGGTGTTAAGCCTACTTTAATCATTGAAAGAAGACCTAAAACAAACATAACTAATACTGGGATGTAAACACCTAGCCAAACACCAATATTTCCGCCAACTTTCGCCATGTCAAATTTCAAGTTCAAGATTGTAATAATCCAGTAAATCACTAAGATACAACCTAATACGAACCAATGATTTTCACCTAAGTGAACATTACCAAATGTATTACCTAGCAAAGGGCCTAATGTAGAAGCAACCATTACCATTCCTGGGAACATTTGCACCCATAGTAACCAAGCGACAACAAAACCCCATTTGCTACCTAAGGCAGTTTTAACCCAAAGTTGAGGGCCACCTTCTTGAGGAAGCATCGTAGATAATTCACCAGATATCAATGCGATTGGACCAGCAAAGAATAAGACCGCGAAAATTGTGTAAGAAATTAATGTCCAACCAACAGCAGCAAGTGTTGGGATACTACGTACAGTTGCACACAATGCCATTGTTAAACCGATAAAAGTACCTAATTCAATTTTTTTAACTTGTTGTTTATCCAATTTTGTACACTCCTTATAAGATTTTGGATAAGGAGCATGAATGACTGTTATACGCTGAGTAAAACAGTCATTCGACTGCCTCTTACCCAGACAAAGAATTGGTTAAGAGGTTAGCCGTCTGGTTGATTTATCTCTTAAATAAATCAACCAGACGAACGTTCCCTCGTTCGGTTACCATTTCTTTTTTCCGTTTAAGATTCAATTATTTTACGTCGTAAATTTGTTCTAATTTTTCTTGTAAAGCAGCTTGAATCTTAGGAGCGTAAACATCAAATTCTTCTTTATCGTTCATGTATGGAGTCATTACAGCAGCACGTAACACAGTTACTTTACCTGCACGGTTCCATTCTTCGTCACTAAATCCTAAGCTGTTTACAAATTTTAATGGGCTGTTGCCATAATCTGGAATAGCAAAGTCAGTATGTGAAGTAATGAATTCGTTGTTGTAAATATTTCCTTTAACGTATGATGCATAGTCATATACATCATGGTTTAATTTGTTCATTGCTACTAAATCATCGTTGCCTTTTTCTTTAAACACATAGTCAACCATGTTGAAGTCTGGATGAGTTAATGTGTGGACTTCGATTTCTTTGTCGCCAACTTTGAATGTTAAATCATTCAAGAAGTTATAGAAATGATGTGATCCTTCAATTGAAGCACCAATTAATTTACCATAACCTGCAACGTTTAAAGGTAAAACGTGATGTGCAGCCCATACAGAAGCAGCTGTTGCACCAGCTTTTGAACCTTCAAGGATATAAGCACCTAGTAACGCAGGAATATCGGCACCTTTTTCAAATACGTAAGTTGCGAAGTAAGAAATAACGTCGCGCATACGGATATCTTGGATAACGATACCACCAGCTGAATAAGGGATATAACCCATTTTATGAGGGTCAATTGTTACTGATTCTGCTAATTCGATTGCTTTATATGCATCATACACTTCTCTTGAAATGTGTTCTTTTTTCTCTTTGAAGACACCGTATTCTTCGTGAACATCTTGTAAATCTTCGTAAGGGATGAAGTTGTTGTCTTCGTCTAAGAAGATGGCACGTCCATAACCACCATAAGCAGCATCAACGTGTACATAATAGTAAATACCGTCTTTCATTAATTCATCGCGTAAAGCAATAATTTTATCGATTGAGTCAACGGCACCTTCTTCAGTAGAACCAACTACACCGACAACACCTAGCACTGGAATTTGTTCTTCTGCTAAGCCACGAACGATTTTTTCTAATTCGTTGATATCCATACGGTAGTTATGGTCAACTGGTACTGGGATAACTTGATCTAAACCGATACCGATAATATCAGCAGCTTTTAACCAAGAATAGTGTTTAGTTTGTGGGACTAACCATTTACCGATTGCTTGTAAATGTTTACCTGAACGAGCTGAATGAGCTTTGATTTCATCAATTTCATCTTCAGCTGATTCTAATAAGTCCATAATTTCTTTTGTTGGCATGTTCAATAGTTCCCAATCTGATTTGCCAGCAACTAATTCTGGTTTTACTTCTTTCATAGCAAATGGTAATGATTTAATGTTACGGGCATACCATAAGCCTTCTAAGTTAGCTAAAGAACCATCAGCAACGATGTGTCCCCAACCATTTTTGTAGCTCATTAAGTGAGCAAATTCATGTCCTACTTCTTCTTCCATTTGAGAAGTTGCTGGAGAAGATTCATAGGCAACGTTGTTCCCGTTCCATAGCATTGCAAAGTTATAAGCTAATAGAGAAGGCATTAATGTTTCTGAGTTCATATGTCCCCAATATCTACCTGCTGTATGCCATGGAACTGAATGTGTACGCATGCGAGAAGAGATTTCATTCAATACATCTTTCATATGGTTGACAGTTTTTTCGTAGCTTTCAGATGTGCGTTCTTGAGAAGAGATAACTGGCATGTCTTGTGGCATGTAGTTTTGACGCCATCCTAAATGTTCATCTACTAAGTCGATCAACAAGTCTTTATATAATTGTCCGTTTTCGGCTTTGTCCCCAATGAATAGTGCATTAAGGTTCATTTCGCCTTTTGCTAATTTTTCGTTTTTCATACGAAAATTCCTCCTTACAAATTTTAATGAATTAGATTTTGCATTCACAACTTACACCCAAACGGCTAAAGTGTAAAGAAGAAAAATAACAATGGTTATCATAGCTCTTTAATTTTATAATTTTTTCACAAGGTGTCTTGTCAGAACCATTATATAAAAAAATAAGAGTGGGATTGTGTGTACAATCCCACTCTTATTAGGTGTATTAACGGTTTCACCACTACCTGTAAGGAGAAATAGAATTTTAACTTTGATCAAATAATCACACGTCTTCTCTTCGTGAAATTATTATCAATTTCTAATCCATTACTTTTGCTAAAAAGTAATTTTTCTTCCCTTTCCGTACAACAACGAATTTTCCATCGAAATGTTGTGTTGGATCGACTGCAAAATCTAAATCGGTAACTCGGTCACCGTTAATACTTATAGCTCCTCCGCTCACATCTTCGCGAGCTTGACGTTTTGATGGTTCGATTTCTGTGTCAACTAACCAATCTACGATGTTTTTAGCATCTTTGGTAATTTCAACAGTTGGCACATGTTCTAACCCTTGCTCGATTTCCTCAATCGTTAAGTCTTTAATATTGCCTGAGAAAAGAGCTTCTGAAATTTTTTGCGCTTCTTCTAATGCTGCATCATCGTGAACAAATCGTGTCACTTCTTCAGCTAAGCGTCTTTGTGCTTCACGTTTACCTGGTTCTTTTTCAACTTTTTCAGCTAACGCATCGATTTCTTCTTTATCTAAGAAAGTAAAGAATTTCAAGTATTTGATGACATCACGATCATCTTGGTTTAACCAGAATTGGTAGAATTCAAATGGTGAGGTTTTCTTAGGATCTAACCAGATAGCGCCACCCGCTGTTTTCCCAAATTTTGTACCATCTGCTTTTAGCATTAAAGGAATGGTTAACCCGAATACTTTGGCTTCTGGTCCTTCTTTTTTACGAATCAAATCTAATCCTGCAGTGATATTGCCCCATTGATCAGCGCCACCAATTTGCAATTGAATATTATGTTTTTTATGCAATGTGTAAAAGTCAATTGATTGAAGAATTTGGTATGTGAATTCTGTAAAGGAAATGCCACTTTCTAAACGACTAGCGACAATGTCTTTTGCCAACATCGTGTTGACATTAAAGTTTTTCCCGTAATCTCTTAAAAAATCTAATAAAGATAGTTCTGATAACCAATCGTAGTTGTTCACCATTGTTACCTCAGCATCTTTACCAAATAATTTTTTCATTTGATTTGAAAGACTGTCCACATTATGTTGCACAGCTTCCATCGTTTGTAAGACACGTTCGGTTGTTCGTCCACTTGGATCACCAATTGTTCCAGTTCCGCCACCAATTAAAATGTATGGGTGATGACCTGCTAATTGGAATCGTTTCATCATCATAAAAGGAATTAAATGTCCAATATGCATGCTATCTCCAGTTGGATCGACACCGCAATATAGCGAAATGCTCGTATTTTCTGTAAGTTCTCTTAGTCCTTCTTCGTTTGTTTGTTGATTGATTGCATCACGCCATGCTAGCTCGTCAATGATATTCATGTTATCACCCTCCATATTTATAATTATCTCTTTATAGGAAATCGTTCATTTAACGAAACAAACGATTAACACACTTGTTTTTACACGATATTCCGTGTTTATTTATATGTATACACGGGTTCACGAAATTTTCTTTGGTCTGCCACGTATTCAAAAAAAGAATACAAAAAATCCCTAAGCCGTCGAAACGACTTAGGGACGAATTTCTCGTGGTACCACCCAAATTTATACATAGTTTAGTTTATTTAAAATACTATATACCTCTTAACAAATAACGCTGTTACCCGTGCCCTGTAGGCAGAAGCTCAAGAATGTAATTCGATAAATAACGTGTACTAGTTTCCAGCGCCACTAGCTTTCTGTAACAGTGGTTATTTCTCTACTGCTTTTCTGTCATTGCTTTGTATTTAACTTGTACATGTAGCATATTCCTTTTCGTTTTTTTTGTCAACACTCTTTGCTTAATTTTTTTTACTTTTATAAAAGATGTCCCTTTTTCACAAAAATAAAATAACAAATTAACAATAATATTTATTTGTTTTAACAGCAACTAAAGATAAAAAAATAACGAAAAAATTTAAAAAATATTCTTTAAAATTTTTTTGACTTTTTTTGTGATTTTCTATACTTTTATAGAATTCCCGAAGAAAAATGACGAACTTCGGATCAGAAGTTCGTCATTTTGTGAAAAACAGTTTTAAAGAATTGGTGAAAATAATCGTGAAATTTGCTGTTTAAAAATCAACCATTTTGACATGTCGCGAACAACTTCTGGAGTCATTGTTGTACATTTTTTTCGATCTTCTAAGAAAATTGCTTCTAATTGATCAATGATTTTTTTATCATATAACACAGCATTTGCTTCAAAGTTTAATTTGTAACTTCGGATATCTTGATTGGCTGAACCAACTGTGCAGACTTCATCATCCATAATCATTGTTTTCGCATGTAAGAAACCACCGTTATAAATTAAAATTTCAATATTTTCTTTCATCAATAAGCGGCCGTAATACTGTGTTGCTCGATAAATAAACGGATGGTCGGGCTTATCTGGAATCATAATTTTAACATCTACCCCTGAAGCCGCAGCAACCTTTAAAGCAGCCAAGACACTATCATCAGGAACTAAATACGGCGTTTGAATCCAGACTCTTTTCTTGGCAGAAGTAATCAATTTAATAAAGGCCAATTTAATTTGTTCACGGTCACTGTTAGGACCACTGGCAATCATCTGAATGGATGTATTTGCCTCTGGCACCAATGCTTCAAGTTTAAAGAAATAATCCAATTGATACGCCACACGATTTTTCTCGGGGGAAGAGACGTTCCAATCCATTAAAAAACGCATTTGCAGTAATGAGGCTGCTGGCCCTTGAATCCGTAAATGCGTATCCCGCCAATAGCCAAACTTTTTAGTCGTTCCAGCATATTGATCGGCAACATTAAAGCCGCCAATGTAGCCTACTTTTCCGTCAATAACAACAATTTTCCGGTGATCATGATAATTCAAACGAAACTTCAAAAGTGCTTTTTGAGAAGTAATAAACGTTTGGACAAAACCACCGTTTTTTTTCAATTCATTCAAATGATGAACCTTGGTGCCCTTTGAGCCAAAGGCATCGTAAAGCAACCGCACTTCAACCCCTTCAGCCGCCTTTTCTTCTAATAAGTTCAAAATTTTAGTGCCGATATGATCCGTTACAAAGGCATAATATTCAATATGAATGGAGTGCTGAGCTTTTTTTATGTCCGCCATCAACGCATTGAATTTTTCCGTACCATCCGTAAAAATTTCAACATCATTTTTCTTAGTCAGAGGCATCCTATTTAACGAGGAAAAAAAGTCTGTAAACTGTTGTTGCTCCTCCGTCGGCATCTTTTGACTATAAAGTTCAAAACTTTCTTCTTGGAAATTCTGGAAATTCTCTAATTCCCGTAAATCACTTTGTTGCAAATAAAATTTCTTTTTGTCGGTTAAACCTCGACCAAAGAATAAATATAAGAAAAAACCAA
The DNA here is from genome assembly GCF_050532945.1 of Enterococcus sp. DIV2467a. NCBI lineage: Bacteria > Bacillati > Bacillota > Bacilli > Lactobacillales > Enterococcaceae > Enterococcus > Enterococcus sp. DIV2467a. The sequence continues at coordinate 2,526,597 of NZ_CP172896.1, forward strand.
AAACGGGTAGAGCAATCAGTACGAGTAGCCATGCCCAAATTGCTGCTACATCTCGAGGTTTTAACAAAATGGTAATTCCCGCAATAATTGCATTAATAAAATAAATAACTGTTAAGACGCTAAGAATCAATTGTCTTCCTCCTTTATTTGTTACGTTTTAGTATACCATCAATTACGGATTTGGAATATCTTTTCTTTAGCGACTTCTGTCTCAAAAAATAAAAAGAGCCCCCATTCTAGTTAGTGATACTAGAATGAGGGGGGCTTTTTGATGTTTGTTTGAAAGTCTTTTAACTTAATTTCGTGTAAATGGACCTTTAGGAGCAATCAATTCTAAATTTGTACCATCTGGATCGGTAAAGTAAGCAACCCCTGTACCAAAACCGCTCTTCAAGCCATCTTCTTCTTGGAATGTAATCGGCTCTCCATCAGGTTCTACGCCAATCGCTCTTAAACGTGCAACAGCTGCATCAATATCTTCCACTTCGAAACACATATGCATTGCACTAATTTGTTCGTTGGAATAAGAAGCTTTTTCTGATTTTGGTTTAACATATTCTAATAAATCAATATTGATGTTTTCTAGATGCACATTGGCATACTTGATTAATGTATCATCTAATCCTTGTGTTTGGGCCATCCGTTTTCCACCAATTTCATCACGATTTACGATTTTTGTTCCTGTTAATGCTTCATAAAACTTCACTGATTCATCCAAATTACTGACTGTAATCCCCACGTGGTTGACTACTGAAAAACCTTTAACTGCTTCACTCATTGTATCTCCTCCTAGTTAATTTTTAGAAATCAAACGTGTCTGGATCTGGTCCCACACGTAACGATTCATTCAATTGGTTGATTTGTGCCATTTCTTCTGCACTTAGTTCAAAATCAAAGACCGCTGCATTGCTAATCATCCGTTCTTTGTGGACAGATTTCACGGCTAATAAGATATCTTGTTGAATATCCCAACGTAAAATCACTTGGGCTGCTGATTTATTATGGTTCTCAGCAATCGCCAAAATGGTTTCATTAGATAATAATTGGCCTTGCATCAATGGTGACCAAGCTTGGACTTTGATATCATGTTTTTCACAGAAATTACGCACTTCTTTTTGATCCAATTTTGGATGTAGTTCCACTTGGTTAATTACCGGAACAACTTTTGCATAAGAAAGTAAATCTTCTAAATGATGAACTTGGAAGTTGCTGACACCAATTGCTTTCACTTTTCCTTCAGCATATAAAGTTTCTAAAGCTTGCCATGATTCTTTGTAAGAATTATTTCCTGGCCAATGAATTAAATACAAATCTAAATAATCTAAACCTAAACGTTCCAAACTATCATTGAAAGCTTGAATTGTTTCATCATAGGAAATATGCGCGTTCCAAACTTTCGAGGTAACAAATAAGTCCTCACGGTTCAAACCAGTTGCCGCTAAGCCTGCTTTAATTCCCGCTCCTGTGCCAGATTCATTGCCATAGATTTGCGCTGTATCGATTAAACGATAACCATTGATAATCCCTTCTTCGACCACTTTTGCTGTCTCTTCATCTGGTATTTGGAATACCCCGAGACCCATTCCTGGAATTTTAGTGCCGTTGTTTAATGTTACTGTATCTGCTAGTGATGTAATCATTTGATTCGCTCCTTTAACGTTTTCTGATATCATCATATACCGTGCCGTACATGCTGTATAGTACGTACTTTTTCGTTTCATAGGAACCAAAAAGTGCGCTTTTTGTTAAATTCGCTTTTTTAGCCTGAAAAATTTTTAACTTTTTTTATATAACATACTTTTTCTCTCTTCTAAGCGTAGCATTCTTTAACCGATTTAACTAGTGTATCTCTCACGACACACGACATTTTATGTAAAAAAAGAGAACGCGTACTCCGTCTTCGAAACGTCCTAAGACGCCGACAGAATACCGTTCTCGTGGGTTTGGCACCCAATGGGGGCATAGGGATTCGAACCCTAGACCCTCTGATTAAGAGTCAGATGCTCTAACCAACTGAGCTATGCCCCCGTTGTATAAAATGGCTTTTCAGCTACCTCAATATTGTAGCACTCCGCTATTATTTATACAAGAGGGAATTTTTTTCAGTTGTTATTCTTGTGAAGATTGTTCTTTTTTTACAGGACAAGCTGTTTGACAATCTTCACAACTTTCCCCTTTTTTGATTCGTCGATAGGTGATGATTCCTGCTGTTCCAAAAATTAAAATGGATAAAATAATTGTTGCCATCCGTTATTACCCTCTTTCTAAAGAAGTGATTGCTTGGACACTTTCTTTGCCTGGCTTTGGTTTTCTTATAAGGAAATAAAATCCAGCTAAAACAACACCCATCGCTAAAAAAGTCCCCAGAGTTAGTGTGCCTTTTTCGACTAACACATGGCCCAATTGATAAATCACAAAACTAACCATATAAGCCAAACCGCATTGATAACCAATGGCTCCTAATGTCCATTTGAGGTCTCCCATTTCACGACGAATTGCGCCAATTGCAGCAAAACAAGGTGCACATAATAAGTTAAAAGTTAAGAACGAATAGGCCGCGACTGGCGTAAAGGTGTGTTGCAGTGCGCCCCAGACTTCTACCCCGTTTTCAGAAACATCTTTCACATTGCCAAATAAAATGCCTAAGGTACCAATAATATTTTCTTTCGCTATCAATCCTGTAATTGTGGCAACTGCCCCTTGCCAATTACCCCAGCCTAATGGGATAAATAGCACCGCCAACCCTTTACCTAGAAATGCTAGAATACTTTGACTTTCTGGAACGGGTTGAAACGTCACAGAATAATGTGACATGAACCAAATGAGAATACTGGAAACAAAAATAATCGTTCCTGCTTTTTTTACAAATGAGCGACATCGTTCATAGGCATGCCGAACCACACTTCTAAGCTGTGGCAAATGATAGGCGGGAAGTTCCATAATAAATGGTGCTGGATCTCCCGAAAAATGCTTGGTCTTTTTTAAAGCAATCCCTGACAACACAATGGAAGCAACCCCTAAGAAATAAGCAGAGGGCGAGACCCAACTTTGGTTAGGAAAAAATGCACCTGCAATCAGAGCGATAATTGGCAACTTCGCCGAACATGGCATAAAAGTCGTGACCATAATAGTCATTCGCCGATCGCGTTCGTTTTCAATCGTTCGACTAGCCATCACGCCTGGGACCCCACAACCTGTCGCAATTAACATTGGAATAAACGACTTACCAGATAGGCCGAATTTCCGAAACAAGCGATCCATGACAAAGGCAATCCGTGCCATATAGCCACAATCTTCTAAAAAACCTAAACATAAAAACAGGACGGCCAGTTGTGGTAAAAATCCTAACACAGCCCCAACACCTGCAATGATCCCATCTAAAATTAAACTTTGCATCCATGGCGCTACTTGCCATTGCGCCAACCAATTTCCCACAAATTGAGGAACCCATTCCCCGAAAAAGACATCGTTTAACCAGTCTGTCCCCATTGTACCAACCGTTTGAATAGACAAATAATAGACCAACCACATCACAAACGCAAAGATTGGCAACGCCAACCACCGATTGGTTACCACTCGGTCAATCTTATCACTGTGAGTAAATGTCATTTCTGTTTTTTTCGTCGCACACAAAGCAATTAATCGAGCAATAAAGGCATAGCGTTCATTGATGATAATCGCTTCACTTTCATCTTGAAAGATTTTTTCAGTAATTTGAATGACTTCTTCAATTTCTTTTTCTTGAAAAGAACTCAATAATAATTGCTCTTTGGTTCGAACATCTCGTTCAAAAAGTTTTAAACTATACCAACGCTGTTGCGTTTCAGGAACAGTATTCCCTAAAATATCAACAATTTCAGCAAGTGCTGCTTCTAAGCGATTATCATAAGAAGGATAAATAACCTCTGTCTCTATGGCATTCGCTCGCTGCTTACTTTGTTTTAAAGCATGATCCAACCCACGATTCTTCAAAGCACTAATCTCAACGACAGGCACGCCTAAGCCATAACTTAACTTTTCACTATTCAATGTTTGGCCGTTTTTTTCCAACAAATCCATCATATTTAACGCACAAACAACCGGTAATCCAGTTTCAATTAATTGTGTTGTTAAATAAAGATTCCGTTCCAAATTGGTCACATCGAGAATATTCAAAATCACTGAAGGTTGGTCCTCCAAAAGATAATCTCGTGCCACAATTTCTTCAGGCGTATAAGGAGAAAGAGAGTAAATCCCTGGCAAATCTTGAATAATGAGTGTCTTATCTTTCTTTGCCACCCCCTCTTTGCGTTCCACAGTCACCCCTGGCCAGTTTCCAACATATTGGTTGGCTCCTGTTAACATATTGAACGTTGTCGTTTTACCGCTATTAGGGTTGCCGGCTAGTGCAATTTGCTGAGTCATTCGCTTTCCTCCTTTTCAACCAAGATTAGTTCCGCTTCACTTTTTCGTAACGTTAGTTCGTAGCCACGTACATTGATTTCAATTGGATCAGCTAAAGGAGCTACTTTGCGAATAAAAATTACTGTTCCTTTTGTTAAGCCCATGTCCATCAACCGACGTTTCACCGCTCCTTGTCCGTGGATACCTACTATTGTAGCGCGTTCTCCAACTTTCAAGGTATCCAAGGAGACCCAAACTTTCTCATTCGCCGAGCGCTCCTCCACATGAATCGCTTGTAAAATCGTATCTGTCAGCGCAATTCGACTATTATGTAATAAAACAATACCATTTTGATTTTGATAATTGACAAGGACAACTGCTTGGCCTGCAACGACGCCTAAATTGTTCAGATGTTTCTTTGTCTGAACATCTGCTTGGACGCTTTCGACTGTATAGACTTTCCCAACTTCTGCCTGCGCTAACGTAATCATTTACTTTCCTCCATGTGAAAAAGTTTCAAACGAAAATGAGAATCGTTCTCAATTAAAAGAATACGCTTGCTTACACGGAAAGTCAATGAATTTCTGGATGCATCTCCTATTTTCTTTCTATATAGAGACACTTTTTTCAGGTTACCATTTTTGAAAAAAGTCAGCTCTTGTTTTTTATGTTACTAGCTACTATAAAATTTCACTCATTCAATAACAAATCCGCTTATTTTTTCTTCTTGTGCCTAACTCAAATGTCAACACAATATTTAGTGTTTTTTCACTAAATGTTCTCTTTCAAAATTTTAATTTTTTTGTTTGTCAAACACTGACCAATGTGTTTTTCCTCCCAAAAACGAGGATTCACGTGTTTTCATTTTTCTTTCAAAAACACAAAAACTAGTATTATGAGAAAAACGCACCACAATATATAGTGTTAAAGTGTTGACTTTTTTCTACATAGATTTATACTAGTCTATGTAGAAAAAAAGAGGAGGAACTTTCAATGAACGTAAAAATCTTTTCAAAAAATAACTGTATCCAATGTAAAATGGCGAAACGTTTCCTAAGTGAAAATAACATCGCTTTTGAAGAAATCAATATCGACGCACAACCAGATGCTATCGACTGGTTAAAAGAACAAGGGTTCCAAAGCGTACCGGTAATCACATCTGAAGCAACAACCGTTGTTGGCTTCCGTCCAGACCAATTAAAACAATTGGCTAGCTAAGATGAAACTTGTTTATTTTTCAGTCACCGGTCAAACAAGGCGCTTTATTAAAAAATTGGATTTGCCTGCTTATGAACTTGAGCCAGCGAATCCTTTTTTTGAAATAAATGAGCCTTTTATTCTTGTCATTCCTACCTATGATGCAGAAATTACAGAGGTAGTGAATGACTTTCTTGATTATAAAAGTAATCAAGAACTGTTAGTTGGTGTAGCTGGTGGGGGCAACCGTAATTTTGCTGAATTATTTGTCTATACCGCCAAAGATATTGCCCGCGATTACCACGTTCCGCTTCTATACTCCTTTGAGTTTAGCGGAACAGACGAAGACGTGGAGACCTTTAAGAAAGTAGTGGAAGAAATTGAGTCTAAAAGAAATTAAAGATGTCAGCTATTTCAAACTGAATAACGAGATTAACCGTCCTGTTGATGGTCAAATCCCTTTAAATAAAGATAAAGAAGCACTCGCAGCCTTCTTTAAAGAAAATGTAGAACCGAATACACGTAAATTCAGCTCTGCTGAAGAAAAAATCAACTTTTTAATGAAAGAAGATTTTATTGAAACTGAATTCATCAAAAAATATTCAATGGACTTTATTGAAAAATTATATGCTTTCTTAGATGAACAACATTTCCAATTCAAGTCTTTCATGGCGGCTTATAAATTTTATTCTCAATACGCTTTAAAGAACAACGCCGGAACAGAGTATTTAGAAACATATGAAGATCGAGTTGCCTTTAATGCCTTGTATTTTGCGGATGGCGATGAAGAGTTGGCTTTAACATTGGCGGATGAAATGATCCATCAACGGTATCAACCAGCCACACCTTCTTTCTTAAACGCTGGGCGTAAACGTCGAGGTGAATTGGTTTCTTGTTTCTTAGTTCAAGTAACAGATGATATGAACAGCATTGGGCGTTCAATTAATTCTGCCCTTCAATTATCACGAATCGGCGGCGGCGTAGGAATTACTCTTTCCAACTTACGTGAAGCGGGCGCACCAATCAAAGGTTATGATGGCGCAGCAAGTGGTGTTGTCCCTGTTATGAAATTATTTGAAGATAGCTTTAGCTACTCTAACCAATTAGGTCAACGTCAAGGTGCTGGTGTGGTTTATCTAAACGTCTTCCATCCAGATATTGAAATGTTCTTATCTGCTAAAAAAGAAAACGCTGATGAAAAAATCCGTGTAAAAACGTTGTCTCTTGGTGTTATTGTTCCAGATAAATTTTACGAATTAACGCGTAACAACGAAGATATGTATTTATTTAGTCCTTATAGTGTGGAACGTGAATATGGTGTGCCTTATTCCTATGTAGATATTACCAAAGAATATGATAACCTAGTGGCCAATCCAAACATACGTAAACGTAAAATTAAAGCCCGTGACTTAGAAAATGAAATTTCTAAATTACAACAAGAATCTGGCTATCCTTATATCATCAATATTGATACTGCTAACAAAAACAATCCGATTGATGGCAAGATTATCATGAGTAACTTATGTTCTGAAATTCTTCAAGTTCAAACGCCTTCTGTTATTAATGGGAAACAAGAATATGAAGTTTTAGGAACAGATATTAGTTGTAACTTAGGTTCAACTAACATTGTTAATTTAATGGAAAGTCCTGACTTTGGAAAATCTGTTCGCGCTATGACACGTGCGTTAACTTTTGTAACAGATGCTTCTGAAATTGATGTCGTGCCAACTATCCAAAATGGAAATCGTTTAAGCCATACAATCGGACTAGGCGCAATGGGCTTACACACCTTCTTCGCTAAAAATCATATGGAATACGGCTCTGAAGAATCATTAGACTTTACAGACATTTATTTCATGTTATTAAATTACTGGACTTTAATGGAAAGTAACCAAATTGCGAAAGAACGTAACCAAGTCTTCCATAATTTTGAAAAATCAGATTATGCTTCTGGTGCTTACTTCGATAAATATATTGAAGGCAACTTTACACCAAAATTTGATAAAGTGAAAGAAATTTTCAAAGACATTCAGATTCCAACGGCTGAAGATTGGGCTGCGTTACGCGATGCTGTGAAAAAAGATGGTCTTTATCATCAAAATCGTTTAGCCGTAGCGCCAAATGGTTCAATTTCATATATTAATGATACTAGTGCCAGCATTCATCCAATTACTCGCATGATTGAAGAACGTCAAGAGAAGAAAATTGGTAAGATTTACTATCCAGCGCCTTATTTAGCTAATGATACAATCCCTTACTATACTTCTGCTTACGACATGGATATGCGCAAAGTGATTGATGTCTACGCAACAGCGCAACAACACGTTGATCAAGGAATGAGTTTAACCTTGTTTATGCGTTCAGAAATCCCTGAAGGCTTGTATGAATGGAAAGAAACACCAAAACAAACAACCCGTGACTTAAACATTTTACGTCATTATGCGTTCAACAAAGGGATTAAATCAATTTACTATATTCGTACATTTACAGATGATGCTGAAGAAATTGGCAGCAATCAATGTGAGTCTTGCGTGATTTAATGAAAAGCACTTAAATAAGGCGTTCTGCTTGAGCGTCTTATTTTTTAGGAATGTTCTCTTTTTAAACAGGACATTTTCAGATATACTGGACAAAGAAGAACGGCTGCATGCTCCTATTTGGACTCTGTAGAACGTTTTAAGCGAAGAAACGAGACAACTAGTCAAACAGACTGCTGTCCCAGCATACAGGAGGAATAACCATGGCAACGTATTATGAAGCAATTAACTGGAACGCCATTGAAGACGTCATTGATAAATCCACTTGGGAAAAATTAACCGAACAATTTTGGTTAGATACACGGATTCCGTTATCCAATGACTTAGATGATTGGCGGACTCTTTCCGATTTAGAAAAAACTACTGTCGGCTACGTTTTCGGCGGTTTAACTTTATTAGATACTGTTCAATCAGAAAGCGGCATGGATCAACTGAGAAATGATGTGCGGACGCCCCATGAAGAAGCCGTCTTAAATAACATCCAATTCATGGAATCTGTCCATGCCAAAAGTTATTCTTCTATCTTCAGTACATTAAATACAAAAAAAGAGATTGATGATATTTTTGAGTGGACAAATACCAACAAACATCTGCAATATAAAGCAGAACGGATTAACGAAATTTATAAAAACGGCACTCCGTTAGAGAAAAAAATTGCTAGTGTATTTTTAGAAACGTTTTTATTCTATTCTGGGTTTTACACTCCTCTTTACTATTTAGGAAACAATAAACTAGCGAACGTCGCTGAAATTATTAAATTGATTATCCGTGATGAATCAGTGCACGGCACGTATATTGGCTATAAATTCCAATTAGGATTTAATGAATTACCAGAAGATGAGCAAGATAAACTAAAAGACTGGATGTATAATTTACTTTACGAATTGTACGAAAACGAAGAACGTTATACAGAAGAATTATATGATGACTTAGGTTGGACCGAAGAAGTAAAAACCTTTTTACGTTACAACGCCAACAAAGCTTTAATGAACTTAGGTATGGATCCCTTATTTGCGGATACAGCCAATGATGTGAACCCGATTGTAATGAATGGTATTTCGACAGGAACTAGCAACCATGACTTCTTCTCTCAAGTAGGAAATGGCTATTTACTAGGAACAGTTGAAGCCATGAAAGATGATGACTATCTTTACGGTTTAGATAAATAGCAAAAAGCTAGAAACGATTAACGTTTCTAGCTTTTTATTTTACCAACTTCCTGAGGCACCGCCACCGCCGAATGAGCCGCCACCGAATGAACCACCACTGCCGCTACCAGAACTACTATGATTAGACGGATTGTATTGTGAGTTTAAATAAGCATACGTCAAAACACTACCATCATAACTATATAAAGTATCTCCTACTAATAAACGCCCAAAAGATTGTTTTTTTGCATTTGGATATATACTTAGTAAAGAACCACGCTTAGTGGCACGTCTTATTTTCCCTTTTGTGGCAAATAACGTTGCTCCATTAAGATATAAACAATAAAAAGAAGTCTTTTTCATCTTATTTAATACTTCCTTTGTCTGTTCTGAGTTATTTAGGACAGCCTTTGTTGGTAAACAATTCAAATAATCTTGATACATTTTTTTAACAAGTTTTCTTGTTCTTAAAATTTGTAAAATATAAACAGCACAAATGAGCATCCCAGCAATACTTGCCATTAAAAGAACATTTCTTTTCGTTGTATTAGTGTTTAACTCTGTTTGTATATTTGTTAATTCATTATCCACTTGTGCGGTTTTTGAATTGATTGCAGCCGATACTTGATCAATAATTTTATTGAGACCTGTATTATAATCCTCGTCTCTAAAAGCCTCTTTTACTTCTTCATTATTAATAATATCATCCGCATAGCTATCCGTTAAAATACTCTCTAAGCCATATCCAACTTCTAAGCGAGACTCGCGATCCTCAATTGCCATTAGAAAAACCACACCATTATTTTTTTCACGATCCCCTACACCTAATTGATTAGCAATCTTATTGCTGTAAGATTCAACAGATTCCCCACTAGGTAACGCAGGAACGGTAATAAGCATAAATTGTGCGCCATTCGCATTTTCCAACAATTGTTGATTCAATTGAAACATTTTCTGTTTAAGTTGATTTGAGACAATACCTGCATTATCTGAAACATAGATATTAGCATCATTAATGTTCAACTGCCCATTCGTTCCAGTAATTGTCACTAATTCATTTTCACCAGTTATTTCTTGTTTAGAAAAGTTATTTATTGTTGTCTGGGTTGACGCTTCAGTCATTTTCCCTGCTAAAATATCGTCTCTCTTTTTTTGTAAGGCATGTTGCTTCTCTCTCAGTGCAGTTTGTTTTGCTTCATAGGAGATTCCCTTTCCTTCATACCAAGTAGCCATTCCTAATATTAAAATCATACTTAAACTAATTACCACAACAATCGTTGTATTCCGCTGATGCTTTTTATAAAACAAACGAACTTTTTCTTGAATTTTTTCGACTTTTTTATCCAACCTTCCTCACTTCTTTCTTTTTAACCCAAATTTTCTACAAATTTTTTATTTAAATTCCACTTGTGGCACTTCTTTTCCCTGCTCTGTCGCAACATAGTTAGTTTTCTTCTCAAATCCTAAAAGTTTTGCAATTATTTTATCAGGGAATTTTGAAATCTGTTGGTTATATGTTTCAACAGCTTGTATATAGTTACGGCGTTCAACAGAAATTCGATTTTCAGATCCTTCTAATTGAGTCATTAAGGTTTTGACATTTTCAGAAGAAGCTAACTTTGGGTAATCTTCATTCAATACTGTAACAAAATTACCTAATCCTTTTTCAATTTGCTCATTTGCTTGCCCTTTTTCAGAAGAAGATTTTGCTCCTGCGTATGCTTTACGTGCTTCCGTTATTTCTTTTAAAACTTCTTTTTCTTGAGTCATACTGCCTTGAACACTACTGACAAGATTCGGAATTAAATCAGCCCGTCTTTGCATTACATTCTCTACTTGTGACCATTCTGCTTCGACTTTATTATCTAAAGTAATCAATTGATTATAAGCTTTCATCACAAATGCACCAATAATCACAACGACAACAACAATAATACTAAGAAATTTATTTTTTTTATTCATCTTACATATCACCTTTCTTTCTAACTCGTAATACAATCATAACTCTTTTGTAATCTTTTTGAAATATTAAACTTAAAAAATCAGTCCTAGGCCCTAGAAGAAAAGAGCGTGGGACAAAAATCACTTTGGATTTTTGTTCCACGCTCAAAACTGATAAACGGCGGGAACAGAACCAACTCCTTCGGAAATAAGCCGAAATTCTCCAAAAATTAAAGAGCAATTTTCGGAAATTCCTTCTTATTTCTCGGAGCTAAACGGTTCTGTCCCGACCTCTTGTCATTAATTATAAATAGATGTTTCTACACATTAATCAATCGTAATTTTGTTACATTATTTGAAACAGATAGATCTTCGATAACATCGGCATACGTTAGGCCTTTAGGCAAATCAATAGTATAGATATTCGTATAGATTTTTGTATCATCCACCCAAGAAACATTGAAGTTCACATCATAAATTTCAATATGTTTTTCTTCAAAATACTGATTAATAAATTCTTTGGTTTCTTGTTTATGTTGATAGCGAATTTCTAATTTTTTGATTGTTGGTACGTGAATAATTCGTTTGACAATGGTTAAGGCAAATAATACACCGATAAAACTTGTTAAGGCAATCGTATAGTAGCCCATGCCCACCGCGATCCCTAAACCAGCAACGGTCCATAGTGACGCTGCTGTCGTCAATCCTGTGACACTTTGTTTCGTTACAATGATGGTTCCAGCACCTAAAAAGCCGATTCCACTTACAACTTGTGCGATCAATCTTGCTTGATCTGAACGAATGACCCCCGTCAAAGCCGGATTAGCTAACGCATCTTTCAATGCATTGATTGCAATTTGCGACTGAATTAACGCAATAATAGCCGCGCCCATACAAACTAAAATGTGAGTGCGCATCCCTGCTGGGCGATTCTTATATTGTCTTTCAAAACCAATTGCGCCACCCATCACCATCGCTAGGACTAACCGTAAAATAATTTCTGGAATTGTTAGCTGTAACATCCTTTTCACCTCTTCTTCTATTACTTCCAGTATAACAAAAAAAGGACTTGAAACATAAGAAAATCCTTATGTTTCAAGTCCTTTTTCATCAACGATTATAATTTACTTGCAGCTGCATCATCAATGATTACAACAACATCTTGATGGTTTTGTAATGCACTTGCTGGCATGTCTGTTGTTACTGGTCCGTCAATCATTCCTTTAATGGCCTCTGCTTTTGCTTCGCCATAAGCCATTAAAATCATTTTTTTACCTTTCATGATTGAGCCAATCCCCATAGAAACAGCACGTGTTGGGACATCTTCTACTTTGTCAAAATAACGTTTGTTTGCGTTGATTGTTGATTCAGTCAACTCAACGACATGTGTTAAGCTATCTAGAGGTGTGCCTGGTTCGTTGAAACCAATGTGTCCATTTTGACCAATACCTAAGATTTGGATATCTACTGGATGTGCATCGATAATTTTTTCATATTCTGCGGAAGCAGCATCTAAATCTTCTGCTTTACCATTTGGTACAAATGTTTCTTTAAATGGTTTTTTGTCAAATAAGTGTTTGTTCATGAAATAACGGTAACTTTGCTCATCTTCGCCACCTAAACCAACATATTCATCTAAGTTTACAGAAGTCATTTCTGTAAAGTCGACATCACTTGCTGTCATTTCTTTATATAATGTTTCTGGTGTACTACCTGTTGCTAAGCCTAAAACTTTCGCACCATTGTTCATACCTTCTTTAATTAATTCAAACGCTTTTTTGCCGCCTTCTTCTGCATTTGCTACACGGATAATTTGCATTTTGACACGCTCCTTACGGTTTATTTTGGTATAGTCCAATTATAACACCTTCTGAAAAAAATTTCTAGAATAAAAGAAAAAAACTTCTATTTCCATCAGAAATAGAAGTTTTCGAGCTTGTTTAACAGATTAATATTGTGGTGCGTTGGGATCCACATACGTATTTGGATCAGCATAAGCGTTTGGATCTGTGTACGTATTTGGGTCAACGTACGTATTCGGATCATAGGCTCCTTCTGCTGCTTGTTGCGTATTGCCGTTGTATTCTGTTTGTCCGGCTGTGGTGTCCGCTGTGCTACTCGAACTAGTAGAGCTATTGACACTTGAATCACCAGATTCACCAATCAGTGCAGTATCTGTAACAGCATAGCTAAACTGATTATAAAAGGCTAAATCTTTTTCACGTTCAGAAGCATGTTCTTTTAAACCAAGTTGTTTTCTAAGTGTTGTTTGTGTTTTGTATAAACTATTTGGATCTAGGACTTGATAATAAATATCATCAATAGTTGCACTGTATCCTTGTAATTGTTCAGAGTCAATTGTTTTAAAGGCAGACAAATATTTTGATTGGATGTCCATCATGTCATCCCAAGTTAAGTCTGTTTTTACATTGGCTTCAACAGCATCAAGAATTTTTCGATATTTTGAAACACCGTCAAAACTCATGACTTTGCGCACAATTTTCTCAACAACTTCTCGTTGGCGGCGTTGACGACCCACATCTCCTTCAGGATCTTCGTGACGCATCCGCGCATAAGCCAAACCTGTCGTGCCATCTAACTTGATTTTACCTGCTGGAACAGTAATACCGTCCAACGTAAATTCACCAATCGTATTATCTACTTCAATACCGCCTACCGCATCAATCAGGTCTTTTAACCCTTTCATATTGATGGATACATAATGATGGATGGGAATATCCAGTAATTCTTGGACTGTATTAATCGCCATTTCGGCGCCACCAAATGCATAGGCATGGTTCAATTTGTCTTGTGTGTCATTTCCAACAATATCTGTTAGAATATCTCTATCCAAACTGATCATTGTGGACTTGTTTTCTTTCGGGTTGATGGTTACAACCATTGTAGTATCTGAACGACCTTGTTCTGTTCGGCCTAAATCGCCTGTGTCAATCCCCATTAAAAGAACAGAGAATGGTTCTTGCGCATCAATATTGGCCGTGGCTCCTTTATTGGACTTACGGTTAACTGATTGATAGATCCCATTAATTGTTGAATTGGCATCTGAATACATCTTAATCCCGTAAGCACATACCCCAGCTACTACCACTAGCAAGACGCTCAAGAAGCCCAGTACTACTTTTTTCCATAGTTTCATAAGACACTTCCTCGTTTATCTAAGAATAATTCTTAATTCATGCCCTTTATTTTCTCATAGTTTGCTTATTCAAGCAATATTTTTTATTTTTTGGAACAAGAACTTAACACAATTGTAAAATAAAAGAGCGCTTTATCAAGGAACAATTGTTATTTTTGAGAAAGTGTTTGCAGAAATTCTTGATAATGTTTCTGTTCATTCGTTTCAGTGATAGTTATTTTCTCAAATGCACCATTTAGTAAATCAGTCAGTGATCCTTCAATCAAATGCGTAATCGTGGCATTCCCAATTAATTCCATCCAATAACTGCCATCTGACGTTTCGTGGACGACTGTTTTCACCATACCTCCAGCATTTTTGACGGTTATTTCTTCATAAAAAACACCATCTTTCAATAACGTATAAAGTAAACTACTTGCGCACATAGCTGTCCCACAAGCACTTGTAAAACCTACACCACGTTCATACGTTCGAACAAATAGTTGATTTTTGCCAAGAATTTCAACAAAACTCACATTTATCCCTTCTGGAAAATATGGATTTTCATTATTTACATAGGTAGCGATTCGTTCAAATTCTGGACCATTTAAGGTTTCATGATCCACAAATGCTACAAGGTGCGGATTAGGCACTGCTACCGCTGTAAAGCGAATGGTGTTAGATAAGGCTGGTACGATTTCATCAATTAATGTTTGGACCCCTAAATGCATTGGGATAGTGACTGCTTCAAAACTTACTGGTGAAATTTCCACTTGGTAAGTCGCTACTTCTTCAGCTAAATTGGGGGCTTGACGTACTTTCAAATCTGCAAACATTGTTTCAACTGTAAATGATTTTTCTTGGTTTTTTTCAGCTAAATAACGGGCAACCGTACGCAAGCCGTTCCCGCACATGCTTGCTTCACTACCATCGCTGTTAATCACTCGCATTCTAGCATTGGACGTGCCGTGAGTCCCTTCTCCTACCAAAAGTAACCCATCTGCTCCCGCCAATAATCCTGTTTCCCGCGAACATAACTGGATGCGCAATTGCTCAATTTCCTCAACGGTTAAAGAACGCTCAAACTGTGTTTCATCCAATAAAAAGAAATCATTTTCTGACCCGTGTACTTTTTGCATCATAACATTCATTTTTTTCGCTCCTTCTTTATGTATCCGTTATCTTTCCTACTTACTTTAGTATGCCATAAACGAACAACTATTTCGACCCTGGATTTGTAAAAGGAAAGAGTCAAATGACAGCCGTCATTTGACTCTTTCCTTCACAATTGGCAAACTTATTTTGCTGCTGCAAAAAGTTCGTTTACTTTATCCCAGTTAACAACGTTCCAGAATGCTTCAATGTAATCTGGACGAACGTTTTTATATTTTAAGTAATACGCATGTTCCCAAACGTCAAGACCTAAAACAGGTGTTTGGCCATCCATTAATGGTGAATCTTGGTTTGGTGTTGAAGTGATTTCTAATTTACCGTTATTCACAACTAACCAAGCCCAACCTGAACCAAAGCGGCCAGTTGCAGCTGTTTTGAAAGCAGCTTTCATTTCATCAAAGCTACCAAATGTTTCATCAATTGCTTCTTTAATAGCGCCATTTGGTTGTCCACCAGCATTTGGTGCCATAATTTCCCAGAAGAATGTATGGTTTGCGTGACCGCCACCATTGTTACGAACGGCTGTGCGGATATCTTCAGGAATAGCATTCATATCTGAAATTAGGTCTTCTACAGATTTTTCGCCTAATTCTGGATGTTTTTCAATCGCTGCGTTTAAGTTAGTCACATAAGTGTTGTGGTGTTTATCATGGTGTAAGTGCATTGTTTCCACGTCAATGTAAGGTTCTAATGCATCATAAGCATATGGTAATTCTGGTAATGTGTAAGTCATTTTTTAAATCCCCCTATTTTTTAGTATGTAACATACGTCTTTCATACAACTATTATGATAACAGAGTGAACCGCTTTCTACAAAATAGTTTGCTTGCCAAAAGAAAAGTTTTACAAAAGAGGGAGATTACCTTGTGTTTCCCTCATAAATTCGCTAGAATGACCTGTAGAAGAATGATGTGAGGAGTAAATAAATGAATACATTGCAATTATTTAAGCAGGCCTTTTTTTCAGTTTCAGAATTACGGCATGCGAAAAAAATGGCGTTTTGGAAAGTAATTCTCTATGCTGTTTTTTTAAGTGCTATTTTAGCACTACCTATTACCAAACAAGTCTTTTCTGTGCTACAAGAGGTGCAACAAGATGGCCAAAAAATTGCAGAAAAGTTGCCTGACTTTTCTATTGAAAATGGCACGTTGCAAACAAAGGCCAAAGAATCTGGTTTTATTTATCAAACCGACTCGATTATTTTTACGTTTGATCCAGATGGAAAACGTACAGCCGCTGATGTCCGAAAGGATTTAATTGGTAATGCGTTTGGTTTGGCTTTTTTACAAGATGAATTTGTAGTCGCCTTACCGAATTCAGGAGCAACTGAATCAATTCTAGGCACCGACCAATTTATCTTCCCCTATAGTAAAGGAACCTTAGATGGCGTTAACGCTCAGAGTATCAAGACTGCGCTAAGTGAAGCAGCAATCCCTTGGTGGACAAAACTCATTGTCTTTTTAGTGGCTATCTACCCTGTTCTAATCGGTTTAGTTTTAGACTTACTGATTGCCGCTATCGGTGCATCTCTCTATTCAAAATTACGTTTTTATTCTTTACGTTTGATTGATTGTTTAAAAATTATTACGTATTGTGCTACCGTGCCAGTCATCTTAAGTGCTATTTTAAACTTCGTAAATCCGATGTTTAACGATGGCATCCTAGTTATTTTACTGAGTCTATTCTTTTTCTTTGTCACAACCAAAAACGAACCACGGAATATCCCTGGTTCTTAAAAAAAGAGCCTGGGACAAAAATCACTTTGGATTTTTGTTCCAGGCTCAAAACCTGATAAACGGCGGGAACAGAACCAACTCCTTCGGAAATAAGCCGAAATTCTCCAAAAATTAAAAAGCAATTTTCGGAAATTCCTTCTTATTTCTCGGAGCTAAACGGTTCCGTCCCGACCTCTTTCTATTCTTCAAATTCTTCTTCATCTGTTAATTCAGGTAAGTCAATCGTGGTCACCGCAGATTGGCCAATTTGCGTTAAATATGCAGCTAATTCATCCACATTTTCCACAGGTGAGACGGCTGCTTCAATTGCCATTGCTAAATTAAGTCCGGCGACTACTCGCAATTGCGGATAAGTGCCCATGGCCATCATAGCCACATTACAAGGTGTTCCTCCTTTTAAGTCAGCTAATACAAGCGTCGGGACATCGCCAGCTTCTTTTAAGATTGCTGCCAGTTTTGCTTGCGTGCCGCTCAAGCCATCTTCTGCAGTCATTGACACAATCGCAGCGTCTGCTAATTCCCCGACAATCATTTGAGTAGAAGCTAAGGTTTCTTCTGCCATCCGTCCATGGCTCATTAAAATTAATTTTGGTTTCATCATATCCTCCTAAAAATACTGCTGATAAATTTTTGTTCGTGCTTTCAGAAAGCCACGTTCTTCACGAGTGGGATGAATCCGATTCGTCAGCAAAATTAGGGCTTCTTTGGTCTCTTTTTTCATACCAATCGCCGTTCCAGTAAAGCCAGTATGATACAAATAGCCTGCCCCTGCTTGCGTCTTTTTCACTTCCCAACCAAATGTACGTCCCCCTTGGTTCATAGACCAGAGAGCATCGAACATTTTTTCAGAAAATAATGGTTTGCCAGACGGGTAGCGATTGTTCATAAAACACTGAACAAAAGTGAGTAAATCTGGTAAAGTTGCAAATAAACCTGCACTGCCAATTGGCGCTTTTAGTTGATAGGCTTTCGAATCGTGGACCACTCCCTGAATAACGCCGCGTTGTTTTGTAATCTCTGTGGGCACTGCCTGGGCAAAATCGCTGACCGTAAAACTTGTATGCTGTAGGTTCATTGGTTGAAATACGTATGTTTGAAAGCTCTCTTCTAATGAGCAGCGATCCAATACTTGAATAATTTCTCCCAATAAGTAATACCCTAAATCAGAATAAGTGGTTTTCCCTCGTTCAGATAACGAATGCGTTAAAATGATTTCTTGCAAGCTTTTTTTTGTGACATTTTTCTTATCGACAACATCAGCTGGCAGTCCGCTCTGATGCAGTAGAAGCTCCCCAATCGAACAAGATAGTCCTTGATAATCAGGTAGGATTTCCCCCACAGTGGTTGAAAAAGTAAGCTGATTTGTATCGATTAATTGTAACATTCGATTTGTTGTCCCAATAACTTTCGTTAAGGACGCTAAATCATACAGGCTAGCTGATGAAATCTTTTGTCTTGCAAATGGACCAGTATTACCTAAAAAGCCCGTATACTGTTCTGATAAGCTATCTTCTGTGATCGTCCCCCAAGCGACACCCGGAACGACTTGCTGATTAATCAGTCTCTGAATTGTTTCTTGAATTGCGATTTGATTCATTGTTCACCACTTCTATGCTAAAACTTCTGAAATCCGTCCGTCATGTTCTGCTAATAGTTGTTTGGCTTTTTGAAAATCAACGTGGGCTTTCGCCATTACAATGGCTGGTGCCACTTCTAGCTGTGCTGCCTCCAAGTATTCTTTGGCTTGCGATTCCTCGATTTCTGCTGCTTCTTTAATGATATTCGTGGCACGTTGAATTAATTTTTCGTTCGTTGGTTGTACGTTGACCATCAAATTTTGATAGATATTCCCTACTTTAACCATAATCCCTGTTGAAAACATATTTAACACCATTTTCTGTGCTGAACCCGCTTTCATTCTAGTTGATCCTGTAATGACTTCCGGTCCTACAATTGGCGCAATCCCAATTTCCGCCAATTGATTCATCGGACTTTGATTATTACAGGTAACTGAAATGGTTAGAGCGCCCACTTTTTTTCCGTATTCAATTGCGGAAACAGCATATGGTGTCCGACCACTAGCAGCAATCGCAATTACGACATCTCGGGCAGTCAATTGATGTTGTGTTAAATCTTCGATAGCTAATTCTTTCGAGTCTTCAGCGCCTTCAATTGCTTGATACATTGCTTTTTCACCACCAGCTAAAATACCAAATGCGCGTTCTGGCGACACACTATATGTGGGCGTTAATTCAATCGCATCCAAAGCACCTAAACGTCCAGACGTTCCTGCACCACAATAGATTAAACGGCCCCCTTTTTTAAATCGTTCTGCCGCTGCATCAATTGCTGCAGCAATCTGCGGAAGCACCTTTTCAATTGCTTGTGCTACCTTTTGGTCTTCTTGATTTATTAAAGTTACCATTTCTAATGTTGACACTTGGTCAATCTTTTTAGTTGCTTCATTTCTGGCTTCTGTCGTTAATCCTTCTAAGTTCATTTGCTTGCACACCCCTACTTCTCTTTTAGACGGCTGACAAGTTGACTCGTTTCAATCATATTACGTTCAATTTCTGTGTCTAAATCATCTTGAATTGAACCTAAATACAGAACATCGCCAATTGCCATTGACGAAGCAATCGATGAAATAGCCCCAACTCGAATGAGGTGCTCATTATTGGGGACTAAAAGAACTTCATCGCTCAATGATCGCACGTTTTCTCCATCGTTACTGGTAATAAAAATAACCGTTGCACCTCTATTTTTGGCAATTTCACAGGCGATTAAGGCTTCTTTTGTCAAACCACTATAGGAGACCGTGATCAAAATGTCTTGTGCCGTTGCATAATTTAAAAACTCCAACATCATGTGACTATCATAATTAAAAATTGCTTGGCGACCAGCGCGGTTAAACTTGTGATAAAGATTATAAGTCGTTAAAGAAGAGGCACCAATTCCAACCAAATGAATTTTTTCCGCTTTTTTAACATGCGCGATTGCTCGTTCCAAGGCTTGTTTATCCACTGTATAAAATAAATCCTCAATCGTAGCATTTAATAAAGATTCCACTTTCATACAAATAGTATCCACCGAATCATCCGCCGCTACAATTGGATCAATATCTTTTTTACCGTTACTGGCAGCTTGTACCGCTGCAATGGATAGTTTTAACTCTTCCCAGCTGTCAAACCCTAATTGTTTAGAAAAACGGGTAACTGACGCCGGAGAAGTTTCGCTATTGCTAGCAATTTCGTTTGCTGTTAATGAGAGAAGACGGGTCGGATCCTTCAGTATATAGTCTGCGATTCTCTTATTTACTTTGGAAAAGTCCTTATATTTTTGTCTGATTGAACGGATTGGCTCCATCTTCTCATCTCCATTTCTATTTTATGAAAGTTAAAATTGCTTCGTTTGGTTCAGAAGGGATCATCTGTGCGGTAATAGTCACCCCATTATCTGTTAAACGACGAACGGTTTGAATATCTTCATCGGTTAATGCAACAGATTTTTTAATTGCTCGACTGCCTTCTTTTTGAGAAATATTGCCGACATTGAAGCTCTGCAACGGAACACCGCCATCAATTAAAGCCGCCATATCTGCAATGTCTTTCGTAATTAAAAAGACTTTTTCTTCATCATAATTGCCTGCTAAAATTTTTTCAATCGCTTTACGTTTTGATAAAATGGATAATTTAACTCCTGCAGGTTTGGCCATTTTTAAGGCACCAATTTGTAATTGATCTTTGACAGCGGCATCATTTACTACCATGATTCTTTGTGCGCCAACCGTATTCGTCCAAACGGTTGCAACTTGTCCGTGAATTAAACGCTCATCTACTCTTGCATGTACAATTGTCATAATAAATCTCTCCTATTATATACTATTTTTTTAAAATAAACCGCCAACCCAAGCCAACATTGGTTGTAAATTGCCTAAAACCATCCCAATTAAAATTAAAACAAAGATTAGCCGTGTTGAATTCATTTTCTTTTTCCCTAGTAACCAATAGGATAAAAGAACAATCCCTAAAGGAATTAATGCGGGTAAAATTTTATCCAACATTTCTTGAACAGATAATGTTACGTCTCCCATTTTATAAGTTAAATCTAATTTGTAAGTAATTACCGAAGGAATCAAACCGCCGACCACCGTTAACCCTAAAATGGCTGCACCTTGCGTAAACAATTTCATTTTATCCGCAAATTCTGTCGCAATTTTTTTCCCTTGATGGTAACCAATCCAAGTGAATTTATAGCGAACCCATAGGACCACTGCTCCGGCAATTAACGGGATCAGTAACCCAACAACCTGGCCCCCTTGCGCCATGTAAGCTGCAATCGAAAAAACAATCGCACGATAAATCGCGATAAAAATGGTATCACCAACACCAGCAAACGGACCCATTAGACCTGTTTTCAAGCCAGTAATGGCCGTTTCATCTTCAATGCCGACTTCTTCTTCCAAAGCCATATCAGCTCCGACAATTAAATGCGACATGGCTGGCGTTGTATTCATAAAGCCAAGATGTGTCTTCAAGGCTTTCTTCATAGCTACTGGATCTTCACTGTATAGTCGCTTTAATGCAGGCATCATCACCCAAGCGTAACCAAGTCCTTGCATTTTTTCATAGTTCCAGCCCCACTGATAGCCAAAAAGATTACGGACGTAAACTTTATTAATATCCTTTTTTGTTAATTTGTTAGTCATCAATCTCAACCTCCTCATCATCTTCGTAAATAACCGTGCCACTTGTTGTAGCTGCGCCGCCTTTGTTATGATTCATCACATAAATCGCTGCTAAAGCCAAGCCAACCAGTGCGACACCTAAAACTGAGAAGAATTGGGCCCCATAAGCAAGTAACACGAACCCAATAATAAAATAAGGCCAGTATGTTTTAATTGGCAAGTAACGCATTAAAATAGCAATCCCCATCGCTGGTAAAATAGCGCCTGCTGCTTTTAACCCATTCATCACCCAAATAGGAATCCAATTATTGATAGCGTTTACAACTTGTTCACCAAAAGCTAGGCCAATAAAAACTGGGATGACACGAGAAATCGTCCAAGGAAAAATTCCTAAAACATTGCAACGCTCGACCCCTTTATAATTGCCTTCTTCCGCATAGCGATCTGCTTTGTGTTGGAAAAACGTATTAGCCATTCTGCCTAAAATATCTAGTTGTGTCAATAATAACCCAATCGGAACCGCAACTCCGATACCATACTCTGCCCCTTTCCCTGAAATGATTGCATAAGCCGTTCCCATAATGGCCCCTGAAAGAAAGTCTGGGACTGTTGCTCCTCCATAAGTCGCTACGCCTAATGTCATCAATTGAAGCGTTGCCCCAATCATCAAACCTGTTTGAACATCCCCTAAGACTAGGCCAGTAAACGTTGCAGCAAACAATGGTGTATATGGACCAATCTGAATAGAAATTTGGTCAAGTACACCAACAACTGTGTAAAGACATAAAATCAAAATAATACCAATCGATACTGTCATGCTTTCTCATCCTCCTTGAATGCGTTTTCTTTTTTGTATTTGTAGAATACCATTAAAGAAATATCATTTCAAGTTCTTTTTAAAAATATTTTTAAATGAAATTACATTTCTTATATAATTTTTGTGCTATACTAAAAGAAAACGGTTTAGGAGTGATTATGTGCGGGTTTTGCTGATTTATTTCATAACTATTTTTCTATCCAATACAGTTGGGGCGCTCTCTGGGATGGGTGGAGGCGTCATTATTAAGCCTGTTTTGGATTTTCTTGGGTTCCATTCGTTAAATAGTATTGCGTTCTATTCAAGTGTCGCTGTTTTTGTCATGTCCATTTCTTCGACTTATAAACAGTATCAAAATGGTGTCCAAATTGAATGGAAAAAAGCCGCGAGTATTTCGTTTGGTTCCTTAGTCGGCGGCATGTTAGGTGATTTACTTCTTAATCAGGCGATTGCACTAGCGCCAAATGAAGAAAAAGTACAACTAATCCAATATATCATCATGTTGCTGACCTTGGTTTTGGTTCTTCTCTACAATCAATTTTCCAACTGGCACTTACACCTCAACGGATTGAGCATTTTTCTGATTGTTGGATTAGGCTTAGGGATTCTGTCAACCTTTTTAGGCATCGGTGGCGGTCCCATTAATGTAGCTTGCCTTATTCTCTTTTTTGGAATGGATATCAAATCAGCAACTGTCTATTCCATCATTACTATTTTTTTCTCCCAACTCGCCAAACTTGGCAATATCGGCTTGACCACAGGGTTTGCGGTTTTTGATTTGACAATGCTTTGGGCTATTATTCCTGCCGCTTTATTCGGTGGTTATGTCGGAGGTCTTTTCAGTAAAAAATTATCCCAACAACGGGTCGCCCAAATTTATAGTTTAGTTGTTTTTTTAGTTATTTTTTTAAATATGTATAATTTGTGGACTGTTATCTAAAAAAGAAGCGCTTTGTCGTATAGACAAAACGCTTCTTTTTTAATTAAATCACTGTTAATTTAACATCTATATTATTTCTTGTTGCTTTAGAATATGGGCAAATTTCGTGGGCTTTTTTAACAAGTTCTTCTGCTTTAGCTTGATCTACCCCATCAATATGAACTTCTAATTCAGCACCAACGCTAAATCCATCTTCTCCTTGGAATAAGGATACACGTGCAGTTACTGTACTTTTACCTTCGACTTTTTCTTGATCCATCACTAATTCTAATGCACCGTTAAAACAAGCACTGTAAGCCGCTGCGAATAATTGTTCTGGATTTGTTGTATTTTCTTTCTTAACACCTGGCGAAGCAACCGCATAAGAAAATGATTTATCCGGTGAGTGAACTTCTCCTGCACGTCCACCCGTATTAATGATAGTTGTTTCATAGATTTTTTTCATGTAAATTCCTCTCCTTTGTAAAGTTTTACACTTCTGAGAACTTGTTACTTACATAATTATTGTAGGAAACTTTGCCAGATACAGCAAACGTTGTGCTTGTGAATAATAAAAAATAACATTTAACGTTGTATTTTTGACGTAGAAAAAGAACCCATTCTATGATAGGATAAAGTGAACTTGTACATTTGTACACAAACTATTTTACAAAGGAGACTTTCCCTTGACACACTTACTTGATTATCAACCATTAAACCTCTACACAAACTATCAAGAAGCCGCAGAAAAAACACCAACTGTTCCAATTATTTTTGATGAATCTTTGCCTGCTTTTCCTGCACTTGGCTTAGAAACAACTTATGGTGAAAGCCATCAAGAAATTTTGAAACGGGCATATCAATTAGCCGCTTTAGGTGTAAAAAAAGGCGACAAAATTATTATTTATAAAAGTCCTAAATTCGACACGTATTTACTAGCTGTTGCAGCCTCATATCTAGCAGCCGTTCCTGTAATGGTTTCATATCATTTACCTTTTGAAACAATTGAAGTATTCGTTGATCGTTTAGAAGATCCTTATATTTTATTTGATGATGTGACTGCTGAAAAAGTTCAAGCTGTTCGTAACAGCTCTGACAATAAAAAACTTTCGGTTGCTTCTCTTTTAGAAGCTGATGCCACGGAAGTTCATCAAGACGAACTGACTAAAGACGAAATTGCCTACATGACTCACACCTCTGGAACAACAGGTATTCCTAAACTTATCTGTCATTCCAATCACTCTATGGGTTGGCGTACAAAGTGGCAAAAAACCATTTTTACAAAAATTGCTGAAAAGAAATTAGTTGGCTTTCATATTTCGCCAGTTCATTCTCGTTTTAACATTGGCGTGTCTTCTTTAATGGCCATGGGCTTCCCTATGATGCCTTTAGCAAACGCTTCGAGCGAAAAAGTCGCTGAAATGTTCAGCACCTATCAACCAATCGCTGTAGAAACACACCCCAATAACTTCGTTCAATGGGTTCGTTTGGCCAAAGAAAAACCTGAAGCTTTCGCTAGTGTCCATTATTATCATTCTACTTTTGATGCAATTAATAACGCTACAATGGTGGCTTTCTTAAAAGCATCTGCTGCCAATGAACCAATTTTCCTACAAGTTTATGGACAAAGCGAATGCGGGCCAATGATCTTACGAGCGCATACTTTAGAATCCCTAAAAGATTCAGATGCTCGTGACATGGGCGTTGGTTTAGAGGATTTAACACAAGCTCGAATTACCGATGAAAAAGGACAAGTTTTACCTGCAATGACGGACGGCCATATCCAATTTTTATCAAAAGGACGGGCCTTAACGTATTACAAAGAAGATGCCCGCTTTGCAGAAAATGTCTACGGCGAATGGTGGGACAGCGGCGATTACGGGATGTTAGATGAACGCGGCCACTTATTCTTGAAAGATCGCCAAGTAGATCTAATTAAAAACATCGACAGTAATTTAGCTATTGAAGATCATTTATTGGATGCATTAGATTTCTTAGAAGAAGTGATTATTGTCCGTGGCAAAGAAAATGAACCTCAGCCAATTTTAGCGGTTGTCCCTGGGGAAGAAATGGATTGGGATGCTTGGTGGACACAAGTAGCCGATTTACCACATTTAAACGAACCTATCATTATGGCTTTTGATGAAATCCCTCACACAGCTACTATGAAAGTGCAACGTTTACAACTAGAAAAATGGTTGAAAGAACAATAAAATAAAATTCTTTGTTAAACAGTGTTGGTCAAAAGAACGTTTAGACCAGCGTTGGAGCAAGTGGAACAGAAAGCTAAAAAGTTAACTCGTTGTAGGTTATCTTAAGTTTTAAAAAGAGGAGCAGCCATCGTTTTGACGGCTGCTCCTCTTTCTTTTGCCTACCGTTAATTAAATCCTTTTTGTGAAGAGCTTGACATGGGATGGTTCCCACAAATTATACTTAGCTTATTCAAAGAATGGAGTGAGCAAGTATGAAAATTTTAATTAAACAAGATTTCGACACGATGAGCGAATGGGCAAAAATGTTACTTCTAAGCACGATGAGCCAAGATAAACGAGTGAATTTATCAATTACCGCTGGTAAAACGCCAGCACTTGTTTACCAAAAATTAGCCTCGATTGTGAAAAACTCATCTGACTTTGATAATGTTCATTATTATAACTTTGATGAAATCCCCGTTCCTCATCAAAAGGAAGGCATTACTCTGACAGATTTGCGGACGCTGTATTTGACACCTGCGGAAATATCTGAGCAAAACATCCATCCATTAACTGTTGAAAACTTTCAACAACAAGAACAACGGATTGCTGACGCAGGCGGCTTAGATTTGATGTTAATTGGCTTAGGAGCAGATGGTCATTTTTGTGGGAACATGCCCACTACCACTCATTTTAAAAATGAAACCTACCAAGTGACCGTCACTGGTTCAGAGCCTTGGTTTGTTCCTGAAATGATGCAGCCAGGCATGACCTTTGTTACGATGGGGCCAGCCAGCATCATGAAAGTTAAGCATCTTGTCCTAATTGTAAATGGTGAACAAAAAGCTCAGATGGTCAAACAAGTGCTCCAAGGACCTGTCACAGAAACGTATCCTGCCTCTATTCTTCAACTCCATCCAAATTTAACGGTTCTCTTGGATGAAGCCGCAGCGAGTCAATTAGAAAAATAAAAAATTGCGCCTAGATTATGCTTCTCTGCATAGTCATAGGCGCAATTTTGTTATCATTACATGATTTTTTGATACTGACTGTATTTTAGCAAATTCGTCTGGGAAAGTGTAACACCAATACCAAGTCCCTGAGGCACGGTCATTGTCCCTTGCTCTAAAATAAAAGGTTCCGTGATGATATCTTCATAAAAATAGCGTTCCGTTGCTGAAATATCACCTGGAAAGGAAAAGGTAGGCTGTGACGCAAATTGCAAATTCAATGCGCGACCAACACCAGACTCAAACATACCACCTAACCAAACCAATAAATCATTTTCTTGGCAAAATGTGGCAATCTTCAACGTCTCGTGAATCCCACCTACACGAGGAATCTTCAAATTGATACTACGGCAACTACCCAATGCTAACGCCACTTGGCAGTCTTTGAGACTACGAATATTTTCATCCAAACAAATTCTTGTTTTCAGTTCTCTTTGTAATTGTGCGTGATCTAAAAAATCATCTGCAGCAAAAGGCTGTTCAATCATCGCTAATTGATAGTGATCTAAACGTTGCAATTGAGGCAAATCTGCCAATGTATACGCTGAATTTGCATCGACCATTAAAGGCAAGTTAGGAAAATGCTGACGAATCAAAGCAACAGGTTCCACATCATAACCGGGACGAATTTTCAGCTTCACTCGTTGATACCCTTTTTCTACAGCTAACTGAACTTGTTTAAGCAATTGAGGTAAGTCTTCTTGAATCCCTAAACTAATCCCTACAGGAATTTTCCTCCGCGTTGGTCCAAAAAATTCAGTTAAACTCTTCTGTTGCCGTTTGGCATATAAATCCCAGATGGCAGTTTCTAACGCAGCTTTTCCCATCCAATGTCCTTTAACTTCTTCAAAAATTGTTGAAACCTCTTGCGGCTGTTCAATCGCTTCTGTTAAAAGTAACGGAATTAAATGCTGTTGGATGATGAAGCGTTCGGTTACCAACGTTTCTTGCACATAATCAGGTTGCTCAAAAGCCACTAATTCGCCAAACCCTTGATTTCCTTGCTCATCTGTTATTACAAATAGATCAAACGCTTTTTCTTCCAGGCGACCATAGCTCGTGACAAACGGCGTTTTTAAAGGCAAACGAACCTGATAGGTTTCAATTGATTGAATGTTCATTCAGATAGCTCCTTCCAATAACGCTGTCACCTTTTCATAGAAAATCGTTGGTTGTTCTAAATGGATACAATGTCCTGCTTCAGGAAAAATTGTCAGCCTCAACAACGGTTGACGTACCTGCATTTTTTTCGCAATCCCAATAAATTTTTGATCTTCGCCGCCTACCAATAAATCGGTAGGAATCGGCTGCAATTCTGCTAGACGTTCCCAGTAACTCTCTTGCGCTCCTGTGCCCATATACCACAAACTACTAGCCAATCCAAAGGCCGATTGGCTCAAACGTTCCTGACGAATGGCCATTTGCTGTGCCACAGACAAGGCTTTTTGCGTTTGAAATAACGGTAATTCTTGCCAAAAATCAATAAAATCCACCAGCGGTTCCTCTAAAAGACGTTCCGCCAAACGATGATCTTGACAGATACGAGCCTGACGTTCTGCGGCGGTGGCCAAACCTGGTGATCCACTTTCCAATAAAAGATGCTGTACCTTTTGTGGATAATGTAATGCAAAACCTAAAGCTGTTCGAGCGCCCATTGAATAGCCTAATAAACAAAAGCAAGGCAAATTTAGCGATTCGGTTAGTTCAGCAAGATCATGGCAAACCTGTTTCATGGTATAACGCTCTGGTGCTACCAAACTAGCAGTCGCGCCATGCCCAGGTAAATCAATGCCTAAAACGTTATAAGGTGTTTGACTGGGAAAAACGGCTGCAAACGTGGCTAACGTTCCTGTGAAACCGTGTAAACAGACTAATGTCGTTCGCTTTGCATCAAAAGGTGTTAACCATTGATAATGGTACTGCATCCCCCGAATTAACCGTTCCATGAAATCCCCTGTCTTTCTACTCGTCTACCAATTTCAGCTAAAATTGATTCGTACAAATGAACATTCTCTTGGCGATTTCCTTTGACTTCTATCACTTGAAATTGTGGTTCTTCAGCCGCTGTTTGTAAAATTTGCTTGAGCTCCGCGATTGTTTTGACTTCTTGATACGAAGCACCGTAAAGTTCAGCAACTAACGAAAAATCTAAATCAAGCGGTGTTCCAAATAAAGGCTCGAAATCGTCCTCACGTAAAGTTCGTTGAGATAGAAAAGAGAAAATCCCGCCACCATTGTTATTTAATAAAACAATTGTTAACGGCAACTGATAACGTTTAGCCAAAAATAAACCATTCATATCATGATATAGCGCTAAATCACCAATCAGTAGAACGTTTTGCTGTGTCGGTGCTATGGCACTCATTCCTAAAGCAGTTGAAACAATCCCATCAATCCCGTTGATGCCGCGATTTCCAAACATCCGATAAGGGCGACTATCCATAAATCGATCTAAGTAGCGGATAGCCATACTATTAGATACAAATAACTGACCGTTCTCTTTCATTGTTTGGTGAACAGCTAAGCTGGCTGTTGTTTCATTTAATTCTGTCGCGTTCAGCGTTTCTAGAAGAACTTCAGAGACCGTTTTTTCTAGCAAGAGCCATTGTGCTAACCAAGTCGCTTCTG
The DNA here is from genome assembly GCF_050532945.1 of Enterococcus sp. DIV2467a. NCBI lineage: Bacteria > Bacillati > Bacillota > Bacilli > Lactobacillales > Enterococcaceae > Enterococcus > Enterococcus sp. DIV2467a. The sequence continues at coordinate 2,556,101 of NZ_CP172896.1, forward strand.
TTGATTTGACAACCGTTAGCAGTTGTTCTACAAACGTGGTTTCCTTTGCCTGAATAACTGTTTGTGATTTTTTCAATTGCTCTTGCCATTGCCCATTTTCGTCCACAAAATAAAAAGCAGTCTCTGTCGTTGCTAAGCGTTTCAACCATAACATGATGTTTTTAGAAATTGGCAGCGAACCAAAACGCACTACCACTTCTGGTTCTTGTGGCAAGGTCGCCACATTTAGAAACAGATCACTGTGTGCAATAACAACTTCACTATTTTGCCCATGTGTCACAATGTTTGCTAAAGGATCCGCTAGTAACGGCCATTTCAAAGCTTCGGCTAATTGAATAAATAACGCCGCTTCTTCCTCTGTATGACTGCCACCGACAACCAAAACGCCGTTTTTCTGGTACCATTGATCCGCCAACTGTTGCACTTGTTCTGTAGAAAGGATTGATTGACCAGCGAATAAAGCCGTTTGTTGAGAACTCTTTGTTTTTCTCTCTAAGTCAGGTAATAATGGTTCCCGCAAAGGAAAATTCAAATGAACAGGTGCTGCAGGCGTTTGTTGCGCGAATGCTGCTCCTTTAGCGCCTTGCCAATAGGCGTAATTCAACATCTCTTCTGTTGCTTCTGGCAAAGCCATTTCAACAAATAATTTCACGTGATTTTGATACATTTGTAATTGGTCCATGGCTTGAGGAGCACCAACTTGACGTAACTCATGCGGCCGATCTGTTGTTAAAACGACTAAAGGCACATGGCTAATATTGGCTTCACAAATTGCTGGATAATAGTTTGCAGCTGCTGTTCCAGAGGTACAAAGTAAGACCACTGGTTTTTGACTCGCTTTACTTAATCCTAAAGCAAAAAAAGCAGCGGAACGTTCATCGACATCGACAAAAGTTTGGATTGCGGTTTCCCGATGAAGTAATAAAGCCAGTGGTGTGGAACGGGACCCTGGACTAATGACTGCTTGTTCAACCCCACTATTTTTTAAGCCTTCAATAAAGGCCATTAAATAATCGGTCATTGTTTCTTGATGATTCATTAAACCTGCCCTCCAATTCCTCGTAACATCGGTTGAAATTTTATTTTCGTTTCTTCTCTTTCTAGCTCTGCTTGAGAATCAGCAACGATACCACAACCTGCATAAAGAACGCCTTGCTGACCAGCAAAGACACCTGAACGCAAGGCCACAGCGAACTCGCCACTATCATCATTCCCTGAAATCCAACCGATTGGCGCACCATATAACCCACGACTCCCTGGCTCATATTGTCGAATCCATTCGACTGCCAACTCTTTGGGCTCACCGCCTAAAGCTGGCGTTGGGTGTAACTGCATCACACTTTCCAAGAACGAAATTCCCGGTTTACGTTGACCCGAGATTGGCACATAAAGATGTTGTACATCTCGATTTTCCAAAATAATGGGTGCTTGAATACTGTTTTCAGAAGTCGTCATCTTCGCCAACTCTTTCGCTAAACGTTCCACCACAATTTGGTGTTCTCCGGTATTTTTGCGGTCTTGTAAAAGTTGTGCTCCTAAAGCTTTCGTTTCTTCTGGTGTTTGACCCGTTTTAATGGTTCCTGCAATACAAGCGGTCGCAAACGTTTCTTTAGTACCCAACAGAAGTCGTTCTGGTGTTGCACCAATGAAACTTGTGTCTTTGGCTTCTAAAGCAAACAAATACGTATTTTGTTGTTGTGCCATTAAATTAACGAGCACTTGGTTACTTCGAATTTTTTCAGGACTGCTCACAGCAAGTTGTCGAGCCAAAACCACTTTTTTTAAAGGGCCATCTTCTCTTAAGACTGCTACTGTTTCGTTGACAGCTTGTAGCCATTCAGTCACGGCAACTTCTTCCTTGTCAATCTTTGTTTCCGCTACAGCTGGCAACTCCTCACAGGTAGCTAACAAGCGATCAAACTGAGCCACCAAAGTCGACCAACGTTCCTCGACTTCTTGTTCACTAGAACCTGAAAAGTTCAGCGTTCCATAAATACGTGAACCTGAAAAAGTAAATAGAATACTTGGTAGATAAAACCAACCTTCCCCTAACTCTCCCCAGGCCTCAGTAGGCGTTTGTTCTGTATCAAAAGGCAAACCGCCAAACAGAAGAGCCCCCGTACCAGAAATAGACATATTTTGAAAACGAGTTGCCGCATCTTTTTTTAAAAAGTTGTTCAATTGATGCGTTTCTGTTTCTGCGCCTTTTAAGATAGTTTCATATCCGAAGCCAACCAAAGCAAAATCTTTTTTCGGCGTTTGCCAAAAAAAACGTTCTCCTTGGTATGCCTTTTCACCAGCGGCAAAAATTGCCAAGGCTGTTTGTTCTGTTTCTAATGGAAAAACCCAACTGAACTGACGGGCATTCTTCTGATAGGCTTGTCGTAATTCATCAGGCAATTTCATCTGATTAAAAACGCCTCTCTTTCTTCTGTCATGAAACGATGTTTGGCAATCTTTCCACTTGCTGTTTGCGGGAAAGAATGACAAAAATAAATGCGTTTCGGTCGTTTATATTTTGCCAGTTTTCGTGAACACTGGTCTTGAATTTGCGCTAAGGTGATTTCTTGGTCACTAATCACATATGCAACTGGGACGGCTCCCCATTGCGCATCTGGTTCTCCTACAACTGCCGCTGCTTTAATTCCTGTTATCGCCTGTAACACCTGTTCAACCTCAGTGGGGTAAATATTTTCACCACCAGAGATAATGAGTTCACTTAAACGACTAACCAAATACAGGTACCCTTGTGCATCTAAATAGCCCATGTCGCCTGTTTTAAACCAACCATCTGCTGTCCATTTTTCAGGTTGACGCTGGTTAAGGTAACCTGAAACAACGTTTGGTCCCTTAAGTAAAATTTCCCCGACTTGCTTTTCTGGCTGTTCTTGTCCTAGTTCATCAACAATTTTGATCTGCATATCTTTTAACGGTTGCCCAGCAGAGCCGATTTTCAGCGCCGCATCTTCAAATTTCAAGGCAACAACTTGCGAACACGTTTCCGTCATCCCGTAAGATTGAATGACTGGAATCCCTTTTTCCTCACACTGCGCTAATTTATCCGGAGCAATCGGTCCGCCGCCTAATAGCATTCCTTTAAAGCTGGCGCTGTAGCCAGCTTCAGGATAGACAGACAATAATTGTTGTAACATTGTCGCAACCACTGAAATGACGGTTCCACGGCCTTCTTGTAAATCTTGTGTCACTTGCTGTTCATCAAATTTATCGTAAAGGCGAATACTACAACCTAAGACGAGTTGTCGAACAACAATCGACAATCCGCTAATGTGAAATAATGGGACTGCACACAACCAACAATCTTCAGCAGTAATCCCCATATTTTCTTGAGTGCCTCTAGCACTGGCCAAATGATTTTTAAACCGTTGCAAGACCCCTTTAGGCTGTCCTGTAGTTCCAGATGTATACATAATAGAAGCCACCGACTCTAAGTCACTTGGCTGTTGAAACTCCTGATGTGAAAGACTATGCTGTTTTTTAATCATTGGCTGAACGTCGACAAAAGAAATCTCCTCTAACAAAGCCTGCGTTTCAGGCGCACCAATAATCGTTTTAACTTGCGCATCTTTTAACTGAAAAGTCAGTTCAGCAAGTGTCAAATGCGTATTTAAAAATAATAACTCTTTCCCCAATTCCCATAAGGCTAGAATTGAAAAATACAACTCTTTGCTGTTCTTACTGAATAAAGCCACACGTTTTTCTTCTGGTGCAAGCACCTGTTGATATGTGGCTACCCACTGGCTGACTTCTTGTTGCACTTCTAAAAACGTCCAAGATTCATCCTGAAAATAAAAAGCAGGATGATCGGGACGTTTTTGTACTTGTTTATTTAACCAAGTCATTGGTTTATGGGAATTTAGGGAATTGATCGAAATCTGGTGTCCGTTTTTCTTTAAATGCATCTCGGCCTTCTTGTGCTTCAGCCATTGTATAGTAAAGAAGTGTCGCATCACCAGCTAATTGTTGCACACCAGCCAAGCCATCTGTATCGGCATTTAAAGAGGCTTTAATCATCCGTAAAGCAATCGGGCTTTTGGTTAACATTTCTTCTGCCCACTCCATTGTCACATCTTCTACTTGTTCCAATGGAACAACTGTATTAATCCAGCCCATATCTAAAGCTTCTTGAGCAGAATATTGTTTACACATAAACCAAACTTCTTTTGCTTTTTTATGGCCGATAACACGCGCTAAGTAACCTGAGCCGTATCCACCATCAAAGCTACCGACATTTGGTCCTGTTTGCCCAAACTTAGCATTTTCAGCCGCAATTGTTAAATCACAAACTAATTGTAAAACATTGCCGCCGCCAATGGACCAGCCTTTCACCATTGCGATGACTGGTTTGGGAATGACACGGATTAACCGTTGTAAATCTAACACATTTAAACGTGGAATATTGTCTTCGCCAACGTAACCACCATTACCTCGAACTTTTTGATCGCCACCAGAACAGAATGCTTGGTCACCTGCGCCTGTTAAAATAATAACCCCGACATCGTCTTTATCACGACTAATGTTGAATGCATCAATCATTTCCATGACTGTTTTTGGTGTGAATGCGTTGTGAACATGCGGGCGGTTGATAGTAATTTTTGCTACTTTGCCTGCTTGCTCAAATAAAATTTCATCATATTCTTTAATTGTTGTCCAGTTTCTCATTAGGAAACCTCCTTCATTAATCTCATCTTTTCTATTATACACAAGAATCGGCACTTTAGAGAAAAAGTCGCTTGAATTTTAAGAAAAAACATGGCTATTTCAAATTTTCTTCATTCCTGTATAATAAATAAAAAACCTTTTATTCTCTCTTTTATTAGAAAGGACTGATTACTATTCATCTTTTAGAGTATTTAGGCATCACGATTCAACATGTTTCTGCTGAGAAATGTCAGCTTACTTTAGCGGTAAAAGACGTGCATAAACAACCCTATGGCCTTGTCCACGGGGGCTTAAACGGCGTCTTAATTGAAACTGCCTGTAGTTTAGGTGCGAACGAAAACGTTCCTGAAAACACTTTTGCTGTCGGCATAGACTTACAAGTAAATCATCTTCGTAGTGTCCATGATGGTAGCCTTACCGTGATTGCGACGCCCGAACACTCGGGAAAGACCCTTCAAGTTTGGGAAGCAAAAATATATAACGCAGACCACCAATTGACGAGCGTGGGGCGTTGTACCTTAACAAATCGACAAAAAAAACAGTAATCTTTACAGGTTACTGTTTTTTTGTTTATGGTTTTTAATAAGTAATTAGATTACTTCGTTTATTTAATTTTAGTACCAACCATTTGCTAACCAGAATGATTTAGCTGCATCCCATGAACCATAGCGACCTGCTACGTACTGATCTGCCACGCGTTCTTGGTTGGCAGGTGAATAGTCACCATTTAAATAAGAGGCAGATAATTGGTAACGACCGATATACTGACCGTTTGTTGCATCGTAAGAACCACTAGATTCACGTTGTGCGATCCATTCTTTTGCATCACTGCTTGCGGCAGGTGCTGCTGGTTGCGCTACTTCTTGAGCAACAGGTTGTTGTACTTCTTGTTGTACTGGTTGTGCAACAGGTTGTTCAACTACTTGTTGAACTGGTGCAACTTCTACAGCTGGTGCTGGAGTATTAGCAACTTCTTTTTCTGAACGAATAACTAATTGTTCTCCTTCAAAAATTAAATCAAGGTTTGGCAATTTGTTATCAGAAGCAATTTTTTGAATTAAGCTATTGTCTCCTGCAAATTGATGAGAAATTGTTGATAAAGTATCTCCTGCTTTAACTGTATATAAGCTTTCTGCGTTTGCGTCTGTTCCTAAGAATAATCCTAAACCTGCGGCCAAAGTTGTTCCAAGTAAAATCGTTTTGATTGATTTCATGTATGTTTCTCCTTTGTAATTAAAAATATTTGATTGTTGCTCTTAGCACTCGGCAACAACCACGTCTGCTTCGCTTTATCGAAACGACTTCACATACTTTATCATCGAATGGCCGGCCGTAGGTGAATATCTCGTGACAATTTATTACTAGAATGTCGGTTTTGTTACATTTTGTAATAAAAAGCTGCTGGAAGCTTGATATTATCCTGTTTATATTTTGCGAAAAAAAGTTAAAAAAACAGGATTTTATTTTCGAGAAACCGTTTTCTAACCCTTGATTAGCCATTAAATGTCGGTTTTTTTACATTCGTTTCAGTCAAAAAGTAACAAAATGTTAAAGATACTAGACATGAGAATGTTTTTTTCAAAAATTCACGCCTAAAAAGAACAGGTGTTTTCTTTGAATTTTTTTATCATTCACTATTTTTATTTTTCCTTCTATATATAGTTAAATTTTTTGTCGTATTCATTTTTCGATTCTGAAAAAACACTAAGCACTTCCTATTGAAACAAAAAGAGTTAAACAAAAAAATCTTATATTTTGCTTGTTATTTATTCATTTTAATCTTATTCAAAAAAAGAACAGCTAAAACGACTGTGAAAACAAATTATTGAAAGTAAAGCAGAATAAATATTCATTTTTATCATAATTCACGAATAAAAAACAAACAATCGCTCGAACGCTTGTTATTTAAAAACATAATCAGTTTTTTCTCTTTCTATTTTCCAATCTATGAGTAATAAAATATATGAATCTACATTTAAGTCATTTTATTATCAAATATTCTGAATATTATAAGAATTGGAGTTTTATCTATGAGTGACAAAGAACAACTTGAGAAATTAGACAAATCCTTTCTGGGACAACCGAAAGGACTAGCAACACTGTTCTTCACAGAAATGTGGGAACGTTTCAGTTACTACGGCATGCGTGCTATTCTAATGTATTACATTTACGATACCGTAGCCAATGGCGGTTTAGGTCTCCCCAAAGCAACTGCCTTAGCCATCATGTCCATTTATGGATCAATGGTTTTCATGTCCAGTATCATTGGCGGTTGGGTCTCTGACCGTGTCTTAGGTTCAAGGAAAACTGTTTTTATTGGTGGTTTGCTAATCATTGCTGGACATATTGTTCTCGCTACCCCATTTGGTGTCCCCGCCTTATTCGTTTCTATTATGTTGATTGTGTTTGGGACTGGGATGTTAAAACCAAACGTTTCAGGGATGGTTGGCCATCTTTATTCAAAAACTGACTTACGTAGAGATGCAGGCTTCTCCATTTTTTACATGGGGATTAATATCGGAGCCTTAATCGCTCCCCTTGTTGTCGGAACTTTAGGACAAGAATATAATTATCATTTAGGCTTTTCAGTTGCCGCAGTAGGGATGTTCTTCGGGCTACTACAATATTATTTCCAAGGACGTAAATCTCTTGCTGGGATTGGTCAGGCCCCAACTAATCCAATGTCTAAAGAAGAGCAAAAGAAATTTGCTAAAGCATTTATGTTGGCAATTGTCGTTGCTTTACTTATTTTTGGTGGCGCCTATGTCACAGGACATTTAACAATTGATTTCTTTATTAATACCATCAGCGTGTTAGGAATCCTGTTACCAGTTTATTATTTCAGCAAAATGTTAACGTCTAAAGATGTCACTGCTGAAGAAAAACCAAAAGTTCTGGCTTATTTGCCATTATTCTTAGCAGCAATTGTTTTCTGGTCATTGGAAGAACAAGGTTCGTCTATTCTTGCTCTATTTGCAAATGAACGGACGCAAACGAGTTTGTTTGGCTTCCCGATTGCCGCTAGCTGGTTCCAATCATTAAATCCTGTATTCGTAGTTATTTTGACCCCTATTTTTGTTACATTATGGACAAAACTAGGTAAACGTCAACCATCAACAGTTGTGAAGTTTTCACTAGGGCTAGTCTTTGCTGGTCTTTCCTTTGTCTTATTAATGTTGCCAGGTCTACTTTATGGTACCGAAGGACGGGTGAGTCCACTTTGGTTATTCTTTAGTTTCTTCATTATGATTGTCGGAGAAATGTGTTTATCTCCCGTTGGCTTATCGATTACTACAAAATTAGCACCGAAAGCTTTCGAAGCTCAAACCGTTGCTATTTGGTTATTAGCAGATGCCGCTTCACAAGCCATTAACGCTCAAATTGCTCGTTTCTATACACCTGGAACAGAGTCAGCATATTTTGGGATTGTCGGACTTGTAGCTGTCGTTGCTGGGATTCTCTTATTCATTGTGAAAAAACCAATCCAAAACTTAATGGGTGACGTCCGTTAAACCGTCAAAAAAGTTGCCTTTCTCTTTTTTGAAAGGCAACTTTTTTATACAGCGTTTTGATAACGTTTTCATCAAGTGGTATACTAAATAGAAGGAGGACGAGGACATGCGTTACTTAATTGGCGGTATTTTTTTATTGATTAGTATCTGGCAATTCATTGTTACTGGACGGACATTTTCCTACTTAAAGAAAGAGGGCGGCAAAAGAACCTCACCATTTATTCTGTTAGGACTATGGAGTAGCTTAGTGTTTGCTATTATTTCATTTGCTGTGGCGATTGCTTCTTTCTTTTATGTGAGTTTTTAAGGCAAGTATACTTTATATTTTGTCTTATTAAGCAACAAAAAACATCTCAAAAAATCGAGATGTTTTTTGTTGCACATTTTTATCTAAATGGAATGATATTGCGAAACTTTTTGATAGGCACTTGCTATTTTTTCAAATGGTGTTTCCTCAAAAATAGTGAACAGTCCGGGCTTATGTTTATTCAAAAATTGAATGGTTTCTTTAAGAGGTACCTGCCCTTCGCCAATGGCTACCGGAAATATCTGCTGATTTCTTATAATGAAATCTTTCAAATGAAAAGCAACGATTTTTTCACCAAAACACTCAAACGCTTCTTCTACTATTTCCAAATACGTTTTATCTATATCCACTCGAATTAAGTTGGTAGGATCCAAAATAATGCCTAAATTAGTTGAAGCAACCTCGTCAATCAATCGTTGCATTTTTTCAATTGTATGAATTGGATGATTGATTCCTGGTTCAATCCCAACAATTATCCCATACTTTTCAGCTTCTCGACATAATCTTCTAACAGAAAATAAAACTTCTTCGTAGGCTTCTTCTGTATAATTATCTTCAGTGTAATAAATCGTTTCATATATACTGCCTGTTTCAGTTGCAACGATTTTTGCCCCAAACATTGAAGCGTAACGAATGTATGTTTCAAATTGATGCAGTCGTTTTTCTCGCTCTTCTAAATCTGGATGAATCAGATTAATATAACAACTTAGGACACTAATCGTAATCTTTTCATCTTCGAAAATATTCTTCAATTGGCTTCCTAGTCCTGGAGATAGAACAGCAGCACTTGCATATTCTGGATAAGAAATACCTAAGGTAAATTGAATTGAAGTTATGTTCGTTTCAGCAATTTTTTTAGCTAATTCCACAGGAGATATTTTGGTGCCAACATCATGGGCACGTACTGCAAGTGTCAACATTTTATTCAAGCCTCACTTTCTTGATAGATTCTTCGTAATGATCAAAATGAATGATCTGATTATTCTTATGTTGCACCAAAAATTCTTTTGGTGTCATATTAAACTCTTTTTTAAAGGATTTCAAAAAGTGTGGATATGATTTAAATCCACATTTCAGGTAAACATCACTAGCACTGCGATATTCTTTTAATAACTGTTTAGCGTAAAGTAATTTCTTTTTCAGCACAAATTGATGGAAAGTAAATCCTGTATGTTTCTTAAATTCCCGCGTTACATAATACTTAGTCACAAAAAAATTTTTTTCCATCTGTTCTAAGGTTAATGGTTGATCCAAATTTTGAGAAATGTAGGTAATCATTGCTTCAATTCGTTCATTTTCAATCATTTGTTTTGGTTGGCTCTCATTCTCTTCTTTCAGAACTAATTGATTTAAGTAAATTAAAAAGTCTAACAGTTGTTGTTCATAACGAACATCCGCACCATATTCTTCTGGCAAAGGAGAATGATCTAACGGGGTCAAGTAGTTTGCTAATTTTGCTACATCCACTTTGATAACTTTACTACGACGCTGACCAAAATGTTGAAAACAAGCAGACAAGTTTGTCCGTTTACTAGACCGTTGTTGTAAAAAATCAGGTGTTAAAAAAATATACATTCGTTCGAAATCATCAGTACTCTGCTTAATAATTCGATGTAAATCATGATAATGAATGAGTAAAACGGTCCCTGCTTCAACATCAAATTGATGTCCATCTAAAAAGAACGTTGCTACCCCTTTTAACGTACAATGGACTTCATAAAAATCGTGGTAATGATAGATGGTTTTTTCTGGACTAACCATATCTTTTACATGAAAGATCTCATATTGATCTGAAATCATACTATTTACTTGTGATTTCCGGATTTCTTTTACACTCTTCAACAAGATTCACCTCTTTTTTTAGAAGTTAACTATTTTTTGAATAAACAGTTACAGCTAATGTTGGTACAATTTATTACTTTCTGGAACAGCTGTTACCACAAAGGCTTTCTTTGTAAGTTCCAGAACAATTTCTTAAAATCAACTCCACTCAAGTAAGTTGTTTTGTGCACAACCATACGATTCACTATAACAAACTGTTCTATTTTAAATTATAATTCAAAAACTTTTCTTAATTCAGTCATCACCGGCGAGCAATCCGGATTTGTTTCCATAATATTTTCCATATAGTTCCACCATTTTTGATTGATTGGCGTCAGTGCTATTTGCTCCCAGCGAGCTTCATCTTCTATTTCTAAATAACCAAAAAGTGTACTGGTTTCAGGATTTAAAAAAATTTGATACTTAATTACCCCATGTTCTTTCAGCATTTGACGCATTTCTGGCCATAACTTCTCATGACGTCGTTGATATTCGGCATGTTGATCAGGATATACTTGCATACAAAAGGCTTTTTTTATCATAGCTTTCTCCGTTTTGATACTTTCTCTTCCAAATAGCCAACTTTCGGTGTCACACCAAACGCTTCTGCTAAGCGCCATAAATCTGCATCTGAAATTGTTTGGCGAACGCCTCCTTGCGCACAAACATAAGTGTACACTTCAGCGGCTTTTTCGGCAGTTTCAATTAAACCAAATACTTCATCCATATCACGGCCAGTACCATAAATACCATGTTGCGGCCATAAAACCAAACGAGATTCTTTCATTTTTTCAGCCGTTGCTGCACCAATTTCATTCGTTCCAGGAACCAACCACGGAATAATACCAACACCGTCTGGAAATACTACTAAACATTCGGTACACATTTGCCATAATGTTCTAGTAAAGACTTTTTCATCTAATTCGTGGGTAAAACTCATTGCTAATAAATGACTCGCATGATTATGCATGACAATGCGATTTTCTGGATCAACAGCTAAACGAGCAATATGGCTCATAAAATGGCTAGGTAATTCACTCGTTGGCACAGCTTCATCTTCTAAGCCCCACAATAGTTCTAATTCCTGGCCATTTTCACTAACTCGTAAAATCCCTAAGTTTTCGCTTGGTGCATCACAGACATTTTTAAAATATTTTCCTGAGCCTGTCACGATAAAATATTTTCCTGCTAATTTCGTTGCATCAAATTTCATTGGAATCTTTCGGAGCACTTGTGTTGGATTTAGAAAAGGTAAAATCTCCTCCTCTTTTAATAAATACGAAATATTTCCGCCATTTCGTTCATCCCAACCTAAACGATATAAATTTTTGGTCGTTTTGACCATTTCTTCCACAAATGGTGCTTGTAACACGTTCATTTTTTTCATTTTAGAAGTTCCTCTCGTTTGTTAATTTTATGAAAAACGACAACTATCTTTACCTGTTGGCAATTGACGAGTTGGTAAAATCACTTTTTCGTATTCTTGAACATCCGTTAACCAATCTAAGCCGATAGGTACGTGATTTTCTTGACAGTAGTAGTTCCAGATATCGGCAAATGGAAAGTCTTTTAACTCTTCCGTTAAGGCTAAACGTGTGGTAAAATCTCCCATCAATTCAGTTTCTTTTAAGACGTTTGTTGGCTCAAGCATCGCTTTCATTAACGCTTTTTGTGTATTGCGGGTGCCAATCACCCAAGCGGCAACACGATTGATTGTGGCATCAAAGAAATCTAAGCCCACGTGTGTTTTTCCTAATAAATCATTGCGAACTAACTCCTTGGCAATCTCTTGCAATTCATCATCCATAATGACAACGTGGTCACTATCCCAGCGAACTGGACGACTGACATGTAATAGCATTCCTTCGCCAAATAAGGATAATGAAGATAACTTATTAGAAATCACTTCTGTTGGATGAAAATGACCAGCATCTAAACAAATTAATTTATTCCGCGTTAAACCGTAGCCCATATAAAATTCATGAGACCCAACTGTATAGGCTTCTGAACCAATCCCAAAGAGCTTGCTTTCCACTGCATCGACTGTATAAGCTGGATCAATTTCCTCTGAAAAAATTTCATCTAGCGAAGCCATTAGCCGCTTTCTCGGCGTTAAACGATCAACTGGGTTATCTTTAAAGCCATCTGGCACCCAAAAGTTATTGACAGCTACTTGTCCTAATTCTCTTCCAAAATATTCAGCAATTCTTCGTGAACGTTTCCCATGCTCAATCCAAAAGTCTCGAACTTGCGGATTCGGATGAGCTAAAGTAAAGCCATCGCGGTACATTGGATGCGAGAAAAAGGTTGGATTAAAGTCCAATCCTAAGCCATTTTCTTTTGCCCAAGTCACCCATGGTTCAAAATGCTTTGGTTCCAGTTCGTTTAAATCTACCCTTTCCTCTGTGTCTAAATAAATAGCATGCAAATTCAATTTGTGTTTTCCTGGAATTAAAGAAAACGCTTTTTCTAAATCTTGACGTAGTTGCTGGGGACTTCGAGCAACGCCTGGATAATTCCCTGTAACTGAAATACCGCCAGAAAGTTCATCCTCACTTAAGAAGCCTCTCACATCATCTCCTTGCCACACATGCATTGAAATTTTGACATCAGCCATTTTTTCCAATACAGCTTCGGTATCTACGTCAATACTGGCATATTTTTCTTTCGCTTCTTCATATTTTTGTGTAATGGTTGTCATAATGAACTCCTTTTCATAAATGCTTGATAGCGATTTTTTATTGTTGAATCAATTGGATTTGCTTGATAGATTTCCGTGGGAAAAGATGTTTGGATACAAGTACGAGCTGCTGGAATATCTTTAAGTTCACCTGTTGCAATCATCTGCATCAAAAGATTACCTAAAGCAGTTGCTTCCCCAGGTCCCGCTTTCACTGTAACATTAGCAACATCAGCAGTTAGCTGGTTCAATAAACGATTATTGGAACCACCACCGACAACATGTAAAGTTGTAATTTTCCGTTCGATTCCTGTTAATTGAGCTAATTTTTCTAGTTCTACGCTGTAACACAATGCTAAATTATCATAAATACAACGAGCGAGTTCACCAGGGCTTTCAGGAACTGTTTGTTGTGTTTCACGGCAATAGGCTTGTAATTCAGTAATCATATTTCCCGGATTTAAAAAACGAGGATCATTTACATCAATAAATTGTTGAAATGCTGGTTCTTTTTCAGCTAAGGCGGCCAATTCAGCATAGCTATATTGGTAGTTTTGGTGCCGTGCCACTTCTTGAATTAGCCACATACCCATAATATTTTTTAAGAAACGAATTGTGTTCTGGGCGCCCCATTCATTCGTGTAATTTTCTTGGAAAGCTTCAGCAGAAATTGTTGTAACAGTCGTTTCAATGCCTAATAAAGACCAAGTACCACTGCTAATGTACGCCCAGTCATCGCCAATGCCTGGCGTACCTAAAATTGCTGAAGCTGTATCATGACTAGCTATCGTAATCAACGTTGCATTTGGTAAATCATAGTCTGGAAAAGCCGCTGTTTGCAGGTCGCCTAAAATCGTGCCCGGCTCTACTAATGTTGGAAATAGTGTTTCATCAATTCCTAGGAAATCCAGTAATTCACTTTCCCATTGTTTCATTCCAGCATTCAACAGTTGCGTGGTGGAGGCGTTGGTGGCTTCGATGACTGCTTTTCCAGTAAAGACATAACCTAAGTAATCAGGGATTAACAACAATTGGCTGGCTGCAGCCAAACGTTCCTTTTCCTCTACAAATAACTGAAAAATGGTATTAAAAGGTTGAACTTGAATCCCCGTTTGTTGGTACAATTTTTCTAATGAATAGCCTTTTGAAAAATTTGTTACAGCTGCTTCTGTCCGTCCATCTCGATAAGCAATCGGTTCGTCCAAAAGTTGTCCAGATTGATCCAGCAGACAATAGTCAACACCCCAAGTATCAATTCCAATAAAGCATTCCTTGATACCTAATTGTTTAACTTTTTGCAGACCAAGCAGTAACTCATGAACTAAACTAGCCATATCCCAACGCTGATACCCATCTTTTTGATGAAAACCATTTTTAAAACGATGAATTTCTTCTATTGTTATCTGACCATTCGCTAAGCATTGACTTTTCATTATGCGACCGCTAGAAGCGCCAATATCAACCGCTAAATAGATTCGTTTTTCAACTTGTTCTTTTTTCACTTTGTTGATAGTTGTCAATCCTTTCACTATTTTTATTTTTTGTACGTTAGACTAACTTTATGTATTCATCATAAACAAAAAATAGCGCTTTCACCTCTCACAATTTTGAGATATAATTGTACTATCTTGGTAATTAGGAGGTTCTTATGGATTATTGGGAAAAAGCCGACTACTCTTGGTCAGACGATTCTAAGCGACATATTTTGACACCTAGCAGCAAAAGTCGCACACTTTTTTATTACATACAGGAAATTGGACAGTTTAAAGCCTCGCGCCCTTATTATACGGAGCGGGCACATTTACCATCATACTTAATTAAATTCACGCTAAATGGTACTGGGGAATTACGCTATCGTTATCATACATACAGCTTACAGAGAGGTGATTTATTCTTTATTGACTGTCGGGATTATCAATACTATCAAGCAACCAGCGAAGATCCTTGGGAAATGGACTGGATTCATTTTGAAGGAGGAAATTCTGGTGCTTTTTTCCAAGAATTTATGAAAAATGGTTCACCAGTTTTCTCCACTAATCAGCTTCCAGAAGATAATCCTATTCATTTAATCATTCAGCAATTATTACAATTACAAGATTTACAACATGCGCAAACTGATTACCAATCTTCCGTCTTAATTCATCAATTACTGAACGAATTATTGTTGCAAAAGTATCGTCAAGACTTTACCTACGAAACGATTCCATCATTGGTTTTGGAAATGAAAGCTTACATTGATCAACATTTCAAAGAAACAATTTCTTTAGAAGACTTGGCTCAACTCTTTCATTTAAATAAATATCAATTGAACAAAGAGTTCTCCAAATACATTGGATTACCGCCAATTAAATATCAAATTAGTAAAAAAATTTCTTATTCAAAAGATTTACTACGCTATTCTAATCAAACAGTGAAAGAAATTGCTGTAGATGTTGGTTTAGAAAACTATGCCTACTTTAGTCGATTATTTAAAAAGCGAACTGGATTAACTCCTAGTCAATACCGTAAAAGTGGCTTCTAAAAAATCTCTCTATGACACATAATGTCATAGAGAGATTTTTTATTTCTATGCCTCCTAAACTCAATATTTTATAGTAAATTACCAAATCTAGTTGATTGAACAACTTATATTTCGCTCAATTGGGGTTGTTAGACAATTTGTATTGAATTAAGAAATTAGATTTGGTAACCACATGACAAGTTCAGGTACATATGTGATTAAAAGTAAAATTGCTAAGATTACCAGATAAAATGGAACTAGTGGTTTCAGCATTTGCTCAGCTTTAACACCCCCAACACTAGCACCAACATATAATCCTGTTCCAACAGGTGGTGTAATTGAACCAACACACAAGTTCATAATCGCAAATAAACCAAAATGAACTGGATCCACCCCAACATTCATAACAATTGGTAAAAAGATTGGCGTAAAAATCAAAATAGCTGGACCAACATCCATAAACATTCCCACAAACAATAGGACAACGTTTACTAATAGTAGAATTAAGTATTTATTGTCTGTGATTCCTAAAATAGCTGTACTGATTGCTTCTGGTATCCCTGTAAAAGCCATCGCAAAAGACATCATTGAAGAAGTTGCCAACAAGAACATAATGGTTCCACTCATCAAGACAGCCTCTTTTAACATTTTAGGTAAATCGTTTATTTTCACTGTTTTGTAGTAAAACATTGAAATCAATAATGAGTATGCAACAGCAATTGCTGATGCTTCAATCGCTGTAAATAACCCCGTCAAAATACCACCAATAATAATGACAATTAACAATACACTGGGAACCGCTTCTCGCAGAACCTTGCTGACTTCTCCTTTTTTTGCTTTTGCCACAGTAGGATAATTATGACGTTTTGCAATAACATAAGCTACCACCATAATTCCTAACGCCCACAAAGAACCTACCAAATAACCTCCTAAAAATAAAGAAGAAATAGAGGCCCCACCAGCCACCAATGAATACATAATAAACGCTGTACTTGGTGGAATAACCATTCCTGTAGGAGCAGAGGCAATATTTACAGCCGTTGCAAATTTCCGATCATAGCCCTCATTTACTTGTTGCGGAATTAGTACGCCACCAATAGCAGTCGATGCTGCAATTGCAGAGCTAGAAATCGAACAAAATAATGCATTCCCTAACACATTAGTATGTGCTAGCGCGCCGGGAACACGACCAACAAATAACATAGAAAAATTTACCAACTTTTGGGCAATTCCCCCATTATTCATAATCACACCAGAAAAAATAAAAAACGGAATTGCTACGAGAGAGAAACTATTTAAACTAGAGACCATTTTTTGAGCTGAGGTAAATGCAGCTGCTTCAAAAGGAATTACTAATAACAATGTTGCAATTGAAGATGCCGCAATGCTCATACCAATTGGCATACCAACTACCAATAAGACTGCAAAAACTACAAATAAGATAATGCCTGCTTCTAAAGCCATATTTTTACTCCTATTCTTTTTCTTCTATAAACGCATTAAGAATCTTTTGATTGCGTGAATAACTCTAGCAAATTCATCAAACTATAAATAAACATCAAAACACCTGCTACTGGAACGGCTAAATAGACATAACCCATAGGAATTGCCAAAGATGGTGAAATTTGTCCTAACGTAATTACTACACCATTCCAACCGCCAAATATCATAATCACTCCTGCAAAAAGTAGGAACAACAATTGAACAATAAATTCTAAAAAACGTTTTTGTTTCCCTTGTAATTTTTCACTTAACAAAGTTACTGCTAAATGTCCCTTTTTTCCAACCACATAAGCAGAAGCTAACATCGCCAGCCAGACCAATGCAAAGCGAACAAATTCTTCTGTTAAGGTACTAGGATTTTTTAACACTGTCCGGGCAAACACTTGGTACAAAACGACCAAAACCATTGCAGCAAGAATGATTGATCCAAGTATTTCTAAAAGTCGATTTAAAAATTTTCTAAAACCTGTCATAATTACCTCCTTAATTAGTCCGCCAACTGGCGAATAGCCTGATACAGTTCGCCATGTTCTGAGCTATTTTTGAATGATTCATGCAACGGTTGAACAAGTTTTTGGAATGGTTCACTGTCTACTTGATTGAACACAACACCATATTCTGCTTGTGCTTTTTTCTTTTCTTCTTCAACCGCTTCTTTAAAGACCGTTTTTTCAAAAGCGGTCGATTCTTTTGCTGCTTCTTCAATCGCTTGTTCTTGTTTCGCTGTCAAACGTTCTTTTGTTCCCTCGTTCATAATCACAATATCTGGCACTCGAGTATGCTCATCATAAGAATAATACTTAGCCACACCACCATGACCAGCTGTATATAAAACGAACTCATTATTCTCTGCACCGTTGATTAGATTAGATTGTAGAGAAGTATATACTTCCGAACTACCCATAGGTACTGGCGAACCTCCTAAAAGTTCTACCATTTTGATGGCGGTTTCACTTTGCATGACCCGAATTTTTTTACCTTTCAAATCATCTGGAGATGTAACAGGCCCTTTGCTCATATAAAAACTTCGTTGACCAGAGTCATAATAAGTTAAACCAACAAATCCTAATTTTTTTGTAGAATCATACACTGGTTGCATTAGCGCTTGATTATCCATTACTTTAAAAAAATGTTTTTCATTATCAAAAATATACGGAATGGCAAATACAGAATAATCTTTAGAAAAACTTTCTAATGCTGATCCACTGACCTTTGCAAAATCAATTGCACCTGTTTGTGTTAATTCAATTAGTTCTGTTTCTCCCCCTAATTGACCATCTGGAAAGTATTCAATTTGAACTTTACCATCTGTTTTTTCCTCTACCAATTCCCCGAATTTCTTCATAGAATCGATAACTGGTTGGCTATTACTAGCATACGCATAGCGCAAGACTACCGTATCATTTGCCGAAGCTTCTGTTTTGCCGCAACCACTTAGCAACTGTAATCCTGCCAATACCATAACTGCTGTAAATAAAACCTTTCTTTTTTTCATGAACTTTTCTCCTTACTTTTCTAGCAATAAGAAACAAGCAATTCAGTCAAACATAGGATTGTTAATGATTGACCATAAGGCATCGCTGTCATTCCAATTGTGCGATAAAAATCTAAATTATCACCCATTCCTGTACCAACTGACACATGTTGTACTTCTCCCGTTTCATCAATCTCATTTAGTAAGCCAGCAATTGCTTTGTTTGCCACTTCTTCATATTCAGAAGAAATATATTTTTTATGAACCGCTTTTAAAATCCCATAAGCGAATCCCGCTGTAGCAGAAGATTCTAAATACGAATTTGAATCATTAATTAATGTATGCCATAAACCAGATTCATCTTGGTATTTCGCTAAAGCTGCCACTTGCGCATTGAGGGTACTTAATAAAAATTCCCGTAAACTATCTCCTTTTGGCAACTCTAAGATTTCAATAATTTCTGGAATAGCAATCGTAATCCAGCAGTTCCCTCTTGCCCACAGTGCTTCCGCATAGTTATGATTTCCCTCAAAAGTCCAACCGTGATACCATAGACCACTTTTTTTATCTTGTAAATATTTAATATGGATTAAAAATTGATGCTTTGCTTCTTCCAAATAATCGAGTCGATTCAACAACTTACCAATTTTTGCCAAAGGTAAGACAGTCATCATTAACGTATCATCCCATAATTGATTTTTATTTTCTGGTCCATATGTCGCATGTTGCAAGCCCCCTTCATTCGTTCGGGGCATTTCTTCCATCACCCATTCCGCCCATTGCTCTAAGTAAGGTATATATTTAGAGTCTTTAGTGTCTTCATATAGATAAGCCATTGTTAAAAGCGGAGCCATCGTATTCACATTCTTAGGCGGCGCGCCTTCTTGCATCCGACCTTCAAACCAGTCGTTAACTACTTGTAAAGCTTTTTCACTTTTAGTATTTCGATAATTCTTATATATACCATACAACCCAACGCCTTGCGGCCAGTTCCAAATCGTCCAACTTTTGTCATCAACTTTTAAACCATCAAAATCTAACAGAAATTCACCTGTGTTATCTTTAATCGTTGTTAAATTTCTAATTAATAAGTCAATCGTTGTTTCTACTGTATCTTTTGGTATGAATTGTTCCTGTTTAATAATCATCGGCAATCAAAACTCCTTTTCCATCCCACCAGCGCAAATGAAACGCTTTCATTTTTTTGTAATTTTAGTTTAGCAAGGAATGTTAGCAAATTATATAGTTAATCTTGACGAATTACTGTCAAAAATTGACTTTTTTTTAAAATTAGATACGGTTTTTACCAATTCAATCAATGAGTAAATAACAAAAAACGGACATCCTTTTTAGGTATGTCCGCTTTTTGTTACTTATTTATGGTTGTTTTCCAATATAAGCTAAAATTCCACCATCGACATATAAGATATGTCCGTTAACAAAGTCAGAAGCGTTAGATGCTAAGAAAACTGCTGGGCCAGCTAAGTCTGCTGGTGTGCCCCAACGATTAGCAGGTGTTCGTCCCAAGATGAATTCGTTAAATGGATGCCCTGTTTCTCTTAATGGCGCCGTCTGTGGCGTTTCAATGTAGCCAGGTCCAATCCCATTACATTGAATATTATATTGTCCATATTCAGAAGCAATATTTTTCGTTAACATTTTTAGTCCGCCTTTTGCTGCCGCGTACGCACTAACTGTTTCACGACCTAGTTCACTCATCATTGAACAGATATTGATAATTTTGCCATGACCCTTTTCAATCATATCTGGAATAACCGCTTTTGCCATAATAAATGGCGCATTCAAGTCAACATCAATCACTTGACGGAACTCTTCTGCTGACATATCCACCATTGGAATTCGTTTAATAATTCCCGCATTATTGACTAAAATATCAATAGAGCCGACTTCTTCTTTAATCTGAGCGACCATCGCTTGAACTTGCTCTTCATCAGTGACATCACACACATAACCACGTGCTTCAATCCCTGCGGCCCGATAATTTTCCAAGCCTTGTTCAACTGATTCAGGAGATAAGTTATTAAAAACAATTGTTGCTCCTGCTTCAGCTAGGGATTTCGCAATCTCAAAGCCAATCCCATAAACAGCACCTGTAATTAACGCTACTTTTCCATCTAATTGAAAATCATTCATTTTAAATTCCATGTTTTCTCCTCTTTCTTTGGTTTATTTTAATTGATCCATTGCAACCATATCCATGTCTGTGTACGTAATATTTTCTCCGCACATGGCCCAAATAAAGGAATAATTACTTGTACCAACCCCAGAATGAATTGACCAGCTTGGTGAAATAGCTGCTTGTTCATTACTCATTACTAAATGTTTCGTTTCGTCTGGTTTACCCATCATGTGGAAAATCCGCGTATCTTCTTCCATATCAAAATAAACATACGCTTCCATACGACGTTCATGTGTATGACAAGGCATTGTATTCCAAGCGCTACCTGGTTCTAAAATGGTGTAGCCCATTTGTAACTGGCAACTTTCACAAACGTTCGGATGAATGTATTGGTAAATTTTACGTTGGTTCAATGTTAATGGATCACCCGTTTCCATTGGGGTAATTTCATCAATACTAATTTTTACGTTGGGATATTTATGATGTGCTGGCACACAACTAATGTAAAATTTCGCTGGATTATCAGGGTTTTCTGAAGAAAAACGAACATGTTTTGTTTCTTTCCCAATATAATAGCCATCTTGTTTTTTCATTGTTTCTTTGGCGCCATCAATTTCAATAAAGCCTGGTCCCCCAATATTAATAACCCCTAGTTCACGGCGTTCTAAGAAATAGTCAACCCCTAATTCTTTGTCCAAAATAATTTCTAATTCTTCTGTGGTCGGTGTCACACCACCAAAAATCATCCGATCATTATGTGTGTAGGTTAAGCTGATTGCACCTGGAATAAAAACTTTCTCTACTAAAAATTCATCTCTCAATTGTTCTGTTGAATAGTGACGGATATCCGCCGGACTATGTGTATAACGTGTTTCCATATTTTGCATAACTAAAATCTCCTATCTATTTATTTTTCCTGAGCCCGTTGCCAAAAAAGCAAGGACTTCTTTTTGACTAAATTGATTACAATCACCATGGACAGTATGTTTTAACGCACTAGCCGCTGTCGCAAAATCAATGCAGGTTTGTGGATCATAGGCAGCTAATATGCCATGTAAAACCCCACCAGCAAACGCATCACCGGCACCGACACGGTCAACAATCGGTTGTAATCGATGACATTTGGACGTATAATACGCACCTTTGTACCATAGCGTTCCGATTAATTCATTATCTGTCGCTGAATGAACTTGACGTTTGGTTGAATAAAATACTTGAATGTTGGGATAACGTTCTTGCATTTTTCGGTAGTACCACGTTAATGCGTCTTCAAGTTCTTCCTCTGGTTCTGGAATCTCCAATAAATAACGAGCATCTAATACCCCAGCTGAACAAATATCAACAAATGGAAGAATGGACTTCAATGCCACGCTCGCTTCTTTCTGGGACCAAAGTTTCCCTCGATAATTAATGTCAAAACTTACTTGGCACCCTGCTTGCTTCGCTGCTTTAACTAGCGCAACCGTCATACTTTGCCACGTTTTTGATAACGCCGCTGTAATTCCTGAAATATGAAAGATCTCTACTCCTGAAAACAGCTCATGTAAGTCCCATTCCATTTCTTCGATTTGAGCAAAGCTTGAATAGGCGCGATCATAGACAACACTGGCTGCTCGTTCTCCTGTACCAGTTTCCAAGTAATATGTTCCTAGGCGTGTTCCGCCAGTTCGTACAAATTCCGTTGAAACCCCATAACGACTTAAATGCTTTTTGGCGGCTTCTCCTAATGAATTATCGGGCACTTTACTAGCAAAAGTCACTTGGTGGCCATAGTTCGCTAACGAAATCGCTACATTCGCTTCACCACCGCCGTAATGTACAGCGAAATTTTCTGTTTGTGCTACGCGTATTCCGACAGGCGTTGACAAACGCAACATGATTTCTCCCAATGTTACGACTTTCCCCATGTGCCTACACCCCTTTGATTGCTTGGAATTTTTCCATATAGGCTTGGGCAACCTCACGAACTTTTTCAAAATCCCCAGTTGCTGCTGGCGCTAACAGATTGCCACCAACACCGACGGCCGTCACACCTGCAGCAAACCACTCGGCCATATTTTCCAAACTGACACCACCCGTTGGCATAATATTTAACTGAGGCAATGGCGCTTTAAATGCCGAAATAACACTCGGTCCATAAACACTTCCCGGAAATAGTTTAATAATATCTGCTCCGCTTTTCAGTGCTTCTTTCATTTCTGTGATGGTCATACAGCCTGGCAAGTAAGGAACTTGATATAAATTGCAAATTTTAGCGGTTTCTTCATCGAAGCTTGGACTCACAATATATTCAGCCCCTGCTACAATAGCTAAACGAGCAGTCGTAGCATCCAAAACTGTCCCCGCACCAATGACTACGTCAGGATTCTCTTGGTATAACGCAACTAATTCCTGAATCACTTCTGTTGCTTGAGGAACAGTAAAGGTTAACTCAATCCCCCGCATACCGCCTGCTACAATGGCTTGACTAGCTTTTAGTGCTTCTTCTTTTGTCTTTCCGCGAACCACAGCAATCACGCCAGCATTTTCTAATTTTTGTAAAATTGATACTCGCTTCAACAGACTCCCTCATTTCTTATTTAGAAATATATATTTATTATAAAGAAATTCACAACTTCATTATACAGATAAAAAAAGAAAATGCAAACGTTTTTACAAAAATAAAAAAAGAAAGACAAACAAAAATCCCAATCGACTTTTGTTTGTCTTTCTTTTTCTACTATAATTTCGCTTCAATCGCTGCTTTTGTTGCCAAAAGGGCTTGATTAATCGTCGTTTTATTTTCCTCTGTCAAACGATATTTCGGCATGCTTACACTAAAAGCACCCGCAATTTCGCCATCTTTCATTAAAGATACTCCGCTACAGAAAATATCTTGTTCAATTTCTTCATCATCGTAAGCAACCCCCGTTTGTTGCACTTGTTTTAATTCTTTTTTCAAACGCAAGGGATTGGTAATCGTATTTTCGGTATAGGGAATTAATGTCTGCGTGTCTAAATATTGTTGCACTTGTTCTTCCGAAAATTCTGCTAAAACGGCTTTACCCATGGCCGAATTATACAAAGGTCGAGTAATTCCCACTTTCGAGGACATGCGAATCGTTTGATTTTTCGGTTCTAATTTATTGATATACAGAATTTCATTATTATTTAAAATCCCTAAATGAATGGTTTCATCGACCGTATTTTGAAGGTTTTCTAAATAAGGTACCGCAATTTCAGCTAAATCGATTTGCTCCACACTTTGATTCGCATAGCGAATCAATTTTGTTCCTAAGCGGTACGTCTTGTTCGTGTCTTTTTGAACATAGCCAATTAATGTTAAGGTTTCTAAAATTTTGATTGCCGTTGATGCTGTCATTTCGGTATTCTTTGCAATTTCCTGTAAGGTTTGATCGGGTTGTAAACTTAGACAGTCCATGATTTTAGCCGCTTTTAACAAGACTGTTCCGTAAGGTTTTGTTTCTTTCATCGAAACCCTCCTTTTCCATATAAGAAATTATATATAAAAATAAAGAAATTGCAAGAAAAAAAGAACTCGAAGATTCATTCAGTAACGTTTTACTTTCACTTCAGGTCTTTCTCCCAGTCCTATTTCATTCTTATTTTCTTTTCTTTAACTCATCAGAAACATCTGCATCCTTAGGAATTAAAAGATACTCACTGACTTCTGTGGTTTCATTAAATACGACATATAATTTTTGTTCTTCATCGAAATCGCCCAAATCAATCGCTACGTAATTGGGACAAACTTCTGAGATACCATGAAACATTTGACTAAAGATTTTTTTCGTCATCCCCACATTACGATGCTGCTCTTCTGCTTTTTCCACCGCACTTTGTAACGTATATCCTTCATCTAAAAAACGCTTGATCCAATGCACTTTGACGACTGTATGTAACCGATATTTCCGTGGACCGTTTGCGTCTTTCGCAATGGAAGAAATATACCCTTTTTCTTCCCAATAACGAAGTTGACGTGGCGAAACTTCAGCAATTTCACTTAGTTCACTAATTCCTATCAACAAATTTTCTTCATTTAACAAACGCTGAATCATTTTTGACCACATTAGTTTAACTTCCTTTCCCTTATCCTTTCCTTAATTGTAGTTTTTTTTACACCTTTGTCAAGTAAGTTGACAAAGATTCTAATTAGTTGTAAAGTAGTTAATGCAATTTAATTTGAAACTTACAGAAAAAGGAGCGATATATGTGACTTCACAACAACCTGTGGATATTCACGGAAAACCTTATAACCGGTCGTTACTAGTCGGTGTTTTACTAATCGGAACATTTTGTACGATTTTAAACCAAACACTTTTAACGACGGCCTTACCTACATTAATGAAAGAATTTGATATCTCAGCTTCAAGTGTACAGTGGCTAACCACTGGATTCCTACTTGTGAACGGCATTATGATTCCCATCAGTGCTTGGTTGATTAACAAATTTAGTTCAAAAAAATTATACATAACAGCGATGTCAACGTTCTTAATCGGAACCATCATCTGTTTTGTAGCTCAAGACTTCGGCATGTTATTGACTGGACGCCTTGTTCAAGCCGCAGGGGTCGGCGTATCTATGCCTCTTTTACAAACAATTATGCTTTCAATTTTCCCGCCTGAAAAACGTGGCGCTGCCATGGGCACAACGGGAATTGTTATCGGATTAGCGCCCGCTTTAGGTCCAACATTATCTGGTTGGATTATTGATTCTTATACATGGCGTGACCTTTTTGGGATGGTCATTCCAATTGTCGTTTTAGTCCTAATTTTAGCTTCATTTTTAATGAAAAATGTCATCCAATTATCTAATCCAAGTATCGATGTCTTATCGGTCATTCTTTCTACTCTCGGCTTTGGTAGCTTACTTTACGGCTTCTCAAGCGTTGGTGATAAAGGTTGGGGTAGCCCACAAGTCTATGGATTCTTAATTGTTGGTGCGATTGTTTTATGTCTTTTTACATATCGACAATTGCATTTAGAACAACCTTTCTTAGAACTACGCGTTTTTAAATCAAAAGTCTTTACTGTTGCAGCCATTTTATCTGGCGTAACCAACATGGCAATGATTGGCGCCGAAATGGTTTTACCTTTGTATATCCAAAATATTCGTGGCGAATCTGCCTTCCATTCAGGGTTAATGCTTTTACCAGGAGCGTTAGTCATGGGACTTATGATGCCAGTAACTGGTCGCATTTTTGATAAAATTGGTGCCCGTCGTCTTGCGATTACTGGGATGTTTATTTTAACAGCTGCAACGTTACCGTTTGCTTTCTTAACAAAAGCAACACCTATTATTTATATCATTGTCCTATATGCGATTCGGATGTTTGGTATTTCGATGGTCATGATGCCTGTGACAACTTCTGGCATGAATGCTTTACCAATGAATTTATTAAGTCACGGAACTGCTGTAAACAACACCTTCCGACAAGTAGCCAGCTCAATTGGAACAGCTGTTTTGATTAGTGTTTTAACAAATGTTACCAAAGACGGCTTACCTGCATCGGACTTATTAAAAACAGCCCCACTCACTTATCGCGACCAAGCAACAAACGCAACACTAAACGGTTATCACGCAGCCTTCTTCGTGGCAACAATCTTTGGCGTTCTCGGCTTGGCGATTACTTTCTTCTTAAATAAAAAAGAAGCGATGCCTGTTAAGGAAGTAGGTGCAATGAAATAATGATTATTTTCCTTTTAATCCTTTGCGTGTTAGGCTTTGCCTACACAAATGTATTTGGCCGAAAAGTTTGGCATAAATGCTGTATGGTTATTTTTGGTTTAGGCTTCTTAGCTTCGTTAAGTCTTATCGTTTTAAACGATAAAGATCATTTTGGTATGACCGAAGTTACTCAGGACAAAACGTTTGAACTAAAAAGCAGTAGTTCAAGCATAGATGGCCCCAACATGTTATTGTACCAGCCGTTGGGCGATGGTTCCGAAAAAGTTTATTTGTACAACACACCAGATAAAAAGAAACTACAAAAAACAGGAACGGAAAACGTCACAAACACAGTTCAAAAAGATGCTCAAAAAGCCACATTAGTCCAAAAAACGACGAAATGGTCCTATCAAGAGTCCTGGGCCAAAACACTATTTGGCCTTGCTGACAACGATAACCAATTTGCAAAACAAGAAAACACCTTCAACATTGCTAGTGACTGGCTAGTTTTAAGTGCTGATCAAGCCAAAAAATTAGGCGAATATATGGAACAACATGCCGCTGATATCAAAAAAGAAGGGACTGAAACAGTTGGCAAAAAAATGATGGCTGCTATGATGGCGAATCCATCAATGTCCCAAGAAGAACAAGCGAAACTCACCGAACAATATACCAAAGAGTTTCAACAAGAATTGATTCAGAAAATTCTTAGTGACATGAAATAAAAAGAAGGACTGCCTGAGAAACTTATCAGGCGGTCCTTCTTTTTCAATGATTAACCCAAATATAAATACCTTGTTCTTCTTTTTCAAGAACTTTTGTTTCCGAAAGCAAATTTCCTGTCACCAAATCATATCTGAGAAGCGTCTGACCAGCTAAAACCAACAACTGATTATCTTTCGTTGTATTTACACTATAAATCATAGATTCTTCTAATTCTTCCGTCTTTAACTGTCCATTAATATTTAAAAAATAACTTTCTTCCGTGGCAAGATTAACAATTGACAGCCCCACTTTCCCTAATGCATTTGGCTCGTGATCAATAATCAAATATTCGGACGTTCTACTTTTGTAAATTAGGTTAGGAAAATTCTCTGTCAATTGAATAAAACGTTGATTTTTAGCATCTAAACCCATTTGCATAATTCGATTATCTGGCACATTTTCATAACTTACTCGGTTTCTATGAGCCGTTATCGGCAAGTAAATTTGATTATTTACAATCACAGAAGAAGTAAAACCATAAACATACTCTGGGTTTGTATCTAAAAATATTTCGTCTGTTAATGTCAAATTTTCTCCTTCTTTAAAAATGAACAACGTATTCTCATAAAGTTGTTTTTCCTTGGCTTCCTGACTAGCGACGACATATAGCTTATTTTGTGTTCCTGAAAATTGCGTAACTGGTGTTGTAGATTCATTAAACACGTATGAACTAACTGGATTCCCTTCAGTATCAAAAGAATATAACCCACCGTCCTCTGTTGTTGCCTGAAAAGTGTAATAGTAATTAAGAGTGAAACCGCTCCCTGTATATGCATAATAAGGTGTTTTATTTAAATGAATACCACCTTTCTTAAAATCCATCGAAACAATTCCTTGTCTTTGCGTAGAACTTTTGGAATAACCATTAGAAAAAATCAGCCTTTGTCCAGAAAACTCCGCCTTTGAAAAATCTGGTAACGCAGCATCCAACGTTTGTATCTTTTGTTCCTCTAATTTTTCCAATCGTTGATTCTCTTTTCGCAAGCTGATGATTCGTTTACTCGTTACTATATATAAATCGGTTGCTTTTATTATTGAAAAATTTTGTCGATTGAACGAAAATAAAAAAAGTTTTATTCCTATGCTACTTATTATAATCAGAAAAACACCAGCTATCATTAAACACCTTCTTTTACTTTGAAACATTTATTTATTCCTATACGTGATAGCTGTTTGTGAATTGTTGATAAACTCACCTGGATGCACTGCCCAAGATGAACCGATATTATTATCTGTTTTATCCAAATCGACACCAGCAGTATAATAATAAGCTGCCCAAACTAACTGTGAACAATAGAAACTTTTAGTTTGCTTAATATTCCAAAAATTCAAATTATAAGGCTTTCCTACTTGTCTACCAGCCCAATAACCAGCATTCCAATCCTGTGCAACGCTAGTTTTCTTAACCCCTACTTGCCAAACTCTATTCCTTGAAAACCTACTTCCCCAATCACCTTTAGCTAACCTAACTTTTTTTCCAACACCTTCTGCTTCAGCAACTACATAATTTTTTTGAGGTGCAACAATTGCCGCGTGCCATGAATTTGTAACTAATAAACTAGAGCCAGCATCTGTTACGCAAATAACACCATCCCGCCAACTCCAAGAACCAATTCTAGCTCTTTGTCTACTTTTCACATCCGCTTCAATAGGAGCATTTTCCCCATATTCTAGATACTCTTGTTCCTTTTCTTTCAATTGCTCTAATATTTGTTGTTGCTCTGGTGTATACTCAATAGAAACCGCTTCCATATTTTGGATATCAAAATTTTCTTCTCCATTCGCAACAACAGGTAATCCTACACAACATACCAATAACATACCAATCTTTTTTTCATTCACTTTCCTCCTAAGCAAACAATATGCTTTTATTATGACTACAGTCACAATAAAAGCATACCACATTCTTTTTTAACAAACAATCTAATTTCAGATTATTTGAACTGTTTAGAAAAAACCAAAAATATATCTTTTTAATTATAAATCGCTTTAATCGGATCCATCCTCGAGGCACCAATTGCTGGAATAATTCCGAAAAAGATACCTGTGAAGACCGAAACCAATGTTGAAATGGCAAAGATGGACGGCGTAATAATTGGCGTAATCGAAATATACCCACCGACCACAGTTGCCAATAAGTAGCCGCAGCCGACACCAATCAAACCACCAATCAATGTGATAAACGCTGCTTCCATTAAAAATTGGAATAAAATGACTCGTGGTTTAGCACCAATGGCCCGACGAATCCCGATTTCTCGTTTCCGTTCCGTGACAGACACATACATGATGTTCATGACGCCAATTCCCCCGACTAATAGGGAGATTGCAGTAATTGCCATCAGAAACATCGTCATACCCGTGACCATTTCTTCCATTTGTTGTTGGAGTTGTTGGTCTTGGTCATTTTCTTTAAACGTTCCTTTCACTTCAGGATGATTTTCACTTAAAATGGTGATTGCCTGTCCTAAAATTGCTTCCCGGTCCGCTCCCTCACGAACCTTAATATTGATGCCACTAATTGCTTTTGTTTTCGCTAATTTATTGTATGATTCTCGAGAAACAAAACTGCTCATAGCAGTTGCCCAATCATCATTCATACCCAAACTATCTAAATCTTTTGGTGCTAAAATACCAATCACCTTGTACATATAACCACCAATTGAAACAGCTTTTCCAATGAGTTGGCTAGGATCATCAAGCCGAATTTGCGCTTCAAAGATATCATGATTTAAGACAATCGCATCTGTATTTGCATCGCTCGGTTGAAAATCACGACCATATAAAATATCATTCTGCCCTTTAGCCGACGTAATGGATAAATTCGCCTGCGCCCCAAAATAATCCATTGGTACAAACAAATTGTCTCCGCCCCCCATCATTGATTCACCATATTGAGGATAAATACTTTCAATTCCTTGAATGTCTTGTAATTTTTTCAAGTCCACTCGGCTAAACGTATAATCTGGCTCTTCATAGGACATAAAATTGTCACTGCTACCATCCGACATTGTATAATGAATCTTCAAAACATCCGCGTTCACTGCACTGGATGCCTTCACAACTTGACGCTTCATCCCTTCACCTAGCGCAGAAATCGTTACGACTGATGTAATCCCAATAATAATCCCGACCATCGTTAAAAATACCCGCAACTTATGTGCCTTTAAGCTTAAAAAAGTACTAACAAATAAATTAGCAATCATCTAATCACCTCTTCTTCCAAAAAGCGACCATCTTTCATATGAATCACTCGTGAGGCATATTTTTTCATATCTTCATCATGTGTCACCATGACAATTGTTTTGCCTTGTTCATTCAATTCTTTCAATAATTCCATGATTTCTGTACCCGTTTCACTATCCAATGCCCCAGTCGGTTCATCAGCCATAATCAATAATGGATCATTCACCAAGGAACGAGCAATGGCTACTCTTTGTTGCTGTCCTCCAGAAAGTTCAGTAACTTTTGATTTGGCTTTTGTTTCCAAACCGACAATTTTTAGGTATTTTTCAGCAATCGCTTTTTTCTCAGCGCGGCTTTTTTTTCCTTCATAAACACAGGGCAATTGAACATTTTGACTAACATTTAAGGAATTAATCAAGAAAAATTGTTGAAAAATAAACCCTAGATATTCATTGCGAAAGGCTGATTTTTTATTTTCAGACAATTTTGAAACATCTGTTCCTGAGAAATGATAACTTCCGTCTGTTAAGCGATCCAAGAAACCAATAATGTTCATCAGCGTTGTCTTACCGCTACCGGACTTCCCCATGATTAAAATGAACTCTCCTTGATGGATAGTCAAGTTCAATTCTTTTAAAACATGTAGTTTTTCCTTACCTACTGGATAGAACTTGTTAATGCCCCGCAATTCAATGAGGGGTTGATTTGTATTGTTTGCTTCCACCATCAAGCCCTCCTATTTCGACGCATCAGTCATTGATTCGTTGGTTGCTGATTCATCAGAAGCAATCGCTGCATCTGATTCCACAATATCACCGACTTTTACTGGTTTTTTTGAAGAAATAACCACTCGGTCGGCTGATTCTAAGCCAGATTCAATCGCCATTTTGTCGCCATTTTCTTGCCCGACTTGGACATCACGACGAATGATGGTTCCAAAATCATTCACTAAAACGTAGGCCTGTTCACCCTCTTTTTGAATCGCTTTTTTCGGTAACTCAATCGCCCCTAAATCGCCTAAATCAATGGTTGCTTGCATATGGTAGCCATTTTTAACTTTGTCTAAATTGGCCAACGCAATTTTGACGCTATAACTAGACATCGTCGTGCCGCCCTCTGGATTGCCACTCGCGGCATCGCTGTTGCCTTCAGGAGGATTATCATCGATGTAAGAAATTGAGCCATCCACAACCACATCGTTGGAAACAGAAGTTAGTTTAGCTTTTTGCCCAACACTAATTTTAGTCAAGTCCTTTTCATTCACTTTTCCAGCTAAATAAAGATCTTCTGAAGTTAACCGTAAAATCGGTGAATTGGCATCTTTTACTTCTGGAATTGATACGCGACCTTTGAAATTAGCCTTTGTGGAAATATATTGCTTCGCTCCTAAATCCGCTAAGGTTTCATTGGTAAAGGTAATCTCTTCATCTACCGCATCGACTTCTGTTTGATATTGTTCATTTAAATCATCACCAGATATCGTGCGGTCTTCTTCTTTAGTTTTATTAAATTTATCAATGGCCCGATTCCACTTATTATAGATATTCGCCCGCTTCGTTTCTAATTTGGCTAAGCTATTTTGTTGTGCCTCAATTTCTTTTGTGACCGCCTCATCTTCATAAGTAAATAATTCTGTGCCTGCATCTACGACATCGCCGTTTTTCACCTTAATCTCTGGATCCTTTGTTATTTTTTGATCGCGCGCAAAGGCTTCCATTTGTTCCGGTTGGATGACACCGTTAATATAAATTTGTTGCAAGTCAGGAACATCAAAATAGTCAATTCCCCAGTCATCTTTAGGCGCTTGCTTGACAGCTACTTGTTGTGCATTTTTATTTAACGCATTCACAGTTACGATGCCCCCAACCGCAATTACAGCAACTGCCCCCAATATAATTATCGTTTTCTTCTTCATTTTCTTCGTTTCATCTCCTCATTCTGTCTATTTTCCCCAACAAACTAAATTGCTCGGTCGTTCACTTATAACTATTTAACCATGCTTGAATTCAAGAAACAAGGGCATTTCTCTAGGCCTTTAGTCTGATTTATTTCATTTTTGTTCATTTTTTTATTTATTTCACGACAATAAATAACCATTGTTGGGTCTTTGTATTTCAACAATCTAAAAAGGTTATTTTTATGTTATTTATAACTAAACTATGCGCAATCGAGATTTTTTGCTTCTTTTTTTATTTAAGGTACACTAGAAGAAACAATTGAAAGTGAGGGCTTGCCATGAAAGTCATTATTTTTGGCGGTAGCGGTTTTTTAGGTCAACAAATCGCGAAAATTTTAGTCCAACGCCAACATCAAGTCATCAGTGTTTCACGTCATGGAAAGCCTGCCACGCTCTCCGCATCTTGGAGCCACCAAGTGCAGTGGGTATGCTCCGATGTTACTCGTGACACGAATTGGCAAGAACAAGTCCAGCGTGCTGACTGGGTCATTGATACAGTAGGTATTTTATTTGAAAATCCACGAAAAAAGAAAACCTATCAACGGCTAATTCTGACGCCAGTGAAAAAAATCAGCTCTTTTTTAGCACAACAAAAAAAGCCAGCTAAGTTTTTATTTATTTCAGCCAATACTGTTCCTTTCCCTTTGAGAAAATATATGGATGCCAAATTGGCAGCGGAGGAACTAATCCACCAAGAAGTCGCCGAAGCAGTGATTTTTTATCCTAGTTTACTTGTAGGTCAAGAACGTACCGGCACCATACTTTTTAGTAAATGTATTTATTTTTTTAAGAAAATCCCCTTTTTAAAGAACTTATTTATTGGCTATGATCCTGTGCCTGTGGCAGAAATGGCACAAGAAATTGTTCACGTTTTAGAAGGCGGCAATTCTATTTACACACACAGAAGGACCCGTTAACAAGTTATCTCCCAATCGTCTCTGTCTAGAGGCGGTTTTTTTGTGTTACAATACAACTGTTCGAAGGAGAGAAGAAGCATGAAAAAAATTGCCATTATTGGCGGCGGCATTATCGGAATGACGTTAGCTAATTATTTAGATCCACAAAAATTTGACATTACCGTTTATGATGAAGGGCTCGGCCAAGCGACTAAAGCGAGCGCCGGGATTATTTCCCCTTGGCTATCCAAACGTCGGAATAAGAAATGGTACCAATTAGCGCGAGAGGGCGCTGCCCTATTTCCAAAGCTAGTCAAAGATTTTCAGCTGACGGAGGATATTTATCGTCAATCAGGGACAGTCATTTTGCGCCCGGCAGCCGCTTTGGCAGACTTAGCCCATTTGGCAGAAGAGCGTAAGCAAACTGCACCTGAAATTGGAGAAATCACGATGTTGTCAGCGGTTCAAACAGCGAAGTTCTTACCGCTACTTAAGGAAACTCCCTCACTTTTTATTTCTGGCGGCGGTCGCCTAGATGGACCAGCTTATCTAAACCATCTTCAGAAACGCGCCGAAGCCAAAGGGGTCACTTTTTGTTCACAACGGGCGCACTTTCGACAACTGAATCAAGGGTGGGAAATTGTCACAAATTCAGAAAAAAAGAGCGTTGATTTTCTCGCTTTAACACCTGGTCCTCATTTAAAGGAATTACTAGCTACTTTAAATTTATCTGTGGACATTCGTCCCCAAAAAGGACAATTATTAGTTTTCGAGACCCCTTTTACAAACAGTCAGCAATGGCCTGTTGCTATGTTAGATGGCGAAGCCGATTTAATTCCTTTTAATCAAGGAAAAATTTTATTAGGTGCCACCCACGAAAATGAACAAGCCTGGGATTTAAAAGAGACTGCTAGCGCTTTTCAACAACTAACTTCTGGGACTGCGCCATTTCTAAAAGAAACAGAGCAGCTTTTTAAGCAACCCATGCATTACCGCGTCGGTACACGTGCTTATACATCCGATTTCGCTCCGTTTTTTGGCCCTTTGCCAGAAATGCCCCACCTTGTGGTTGCTAGCGGACTTGGTTCATCAGGACTCACTACTGGCCCATTCATTGGTTACCAATTAGCTGAATACTTCAATACAGGTGTCTTCAAAGGAGAGCTTTATCAAAAACCACTTAGTCAATATGTTAAAAACAACCCCTCACTTTAATCAGCGAGCGGTTGTTTTTTCCCTTTAATTAAGAAATGTGAAGTATCTTGGTAGAAGGATTTTGTTATTATGCTACTTGTGGTCGCGCATAGCGTTCTACGTTTTGTTTAATATTTTTAACCGTTTCTGGATCTTCAATGCCCGTTACTTCAGCGATCACTGTATCAACGCTTTCTTGGTCAAGCATTTCCTGTAATTGACGGCTTTGTTCATCTTCTGGATCATGATAATTAAAAACAATACCAATCATTGCTAATAAATGCGGCGACACTAGATTGCGTTCCTGTAATTCACGGATTGGTCGAATAAACCGTTCTTGCGCACCTAATTTTCTGATTGGTGTCCGTGCTACACGTGTAATAGCATCTGAAATATATTTATTTTGGAAACGTTGAATAATTTTTTCAATATAGGCTGCATGTTCTTGTTCATCAAAATTCCATTTGGCCACTAAAAGTTTACCGGTTTCCTGCAAAACTGATTTGAGTTGTGCTACTACTAAGGCGTCCTGCATCGCTTCGTCAATGGTTTGATAGCCTAACAACGCCCCTGTATAGGCAACTGTAGCATGGCCAGTGTTTACACTAAATAATTTTCGTTCAATATACGGCTCTAAATCAGCAACGTAATGAACGCCTTCTAACTGAATCTCTTTGGCTTTTCGGTTGGTATCATCAATGACCCATTCACAAAAAGGCTCAACTTGAACAAAAAGTGGATCTTCATGTTTTTGTAATGGAACAATCCGATCAACCGCCGCATCAGGAAAACCAATCCATTGTTCAGCATAAGCTGGGTTTTTCAAATATTTGGCCACTTCTTCTGCTAAAAAGGTTGAACCACCAATCATATTTTCACAAGCGATAATATCCAGCGGCTTTTGACAATTTGCTTCGGCACGTGCATCAATTCCTTGAGCAATTAATTCAGCAATTCTTGGTAAAATATTGGGACCAATCGCCGTCGTGACTAAATCGGCTTCCGCAATTGCTTCTACTACTTTTTCTGGTTCTGTCATGTTATTTAACCCGGTCACATTTTCAACGTTAATTTGTTGATGTGAGGCATCGGCCAATTCAATTGTATAACTTTTACGTTCTTTTAACGCTTGAATGATGGTTTCATTAACATCCACAAACGTAATATGAAACCCGTTTTTAGCTAAAATTTCGCCGATAAAGCCGCGTCCAATATTTCCTGCTCCAAAATGTACTGCGTTCATTCTTATTCTCTCCTTTAAGCAATGGCTAAATTTTCTGTTATTTCTTCTTTACTTAATGCGTCGGCAAGTTGCACCACGTTATCCATATCACTACAATAAAGTGCAATTTGTTGGACTAATTGCAAATGTTCTTCACCGACTCCGGCAATCCCAAATAATACGGTAGCAATTTTTTCATCTTCTTCGGTGCCAAAATTAACGCCTTCTGGGACTTGCACTACACAGATTCCTGATTTTTTCACTAATTTTTTGGCTTCTTCTGTTCCATGAGGAATGGCAATAAAATTCCCCATATAAACAGATAGCAATTGGTCTCTTTCAATCATTGCTTCAATATAAGCGGGCTCAACACAGCCTGCCTCGACTAGTTTTTCGCCGCAAAAGCGAATAGCTTCTTCTTTTGTATTAAACTGTTGATTTAATTCAATTGAAATATTCGTAAGATTTTCCATTGTTTTCTTCCTCTCTAGGCACTTTCTTTTAAGAGCGAAACCACTGTTTCATATTTTTGGGAATTAACCATACTTTTTACTGATAAGTGTGTCGCTTTCGGTGCTTTTTTACGGGCTTGTTCCGTTAGTTCAGCTTTTGTGACAATTAAAGCCTGTGTTTGTTGAGTTAATTCATTAATATTAATTTTTCGAATCGGCATTGAAATTTTCTCTTTATCTAAAATTTCTTCTAAGACTTTCATTCCCATCGTTGCTGACCCGACACGATCATCGTGAACCAAAAGAATCTCATTGACATTTGCTAAATCTCCCTCAATTTCAGAAGCAGGTGTTGCTTTGGAGACTGTTGGTTGTGCGTCGTTTTTTTCTTTGGTACCTGATAGTTCAGCCACAATTTCATCATAACGTGGTGAGTTCAAGAAATTTTCAACTGCTACAAAGGTTGCATTAGGTGCTTTCTGTTTGGCCCGTTCTTGCAATTCCGCTTGTGTGACAATCAATGTATTTCCCTCATCGGTCAAATTATTAATGGCCCGATTCGTCACAGTTTGTACTAAACCAGCCTCTTGGACCTTTTTCCGTAAGATAGACGCACCCATTGCACTAGAGCCCATCCCAGCATCACAAGCAAAAATAATTTGTTGAATTCCTGACAATGAAGCACTACCATTTGTGACAGTTAATCCTTTTGATGCTGCTTTAGCAGCTTGGGTTTCTTTCACTTTTTGGGCAAATTCATCACTTTCTTCTTTCGCATCTGCTTTTAAAATGACTGCGGATACTGCAAAGGAAACAGCAGTTGCTGCCAAAACACCTAAAATAACTGGTAAGTAAGAACCCATTGGTGTCATCGCTAAAATAGCTATAATGGAGCCTGGTGAAGCGGGCGCACGTAAACCAGCATCTAACGTTTGGAAAACCAAACTACCTGTC
The DNA here is from genome assembly GCF_050532945.1 of Enterococcus sp. DIV2467a. Lineage (NCBI taxonomy): Bacteria > Bacillati > Bacillota > Bacilli > Lactobacillales > Enterococcaceae > Enterococcus > Enterococcus sp. DIV2467a. The sequence continues at coordinate 2,593,008 of NZ_CP172896.1, forward strand.
GCACCACCTGCAATAACCGATAAGAATAATAACGGTTTCATCATTACATATGGGAAGTAAATTTCGTGGATACCACCAAGGAAATGAATAATTATTGCTCCCGGCGCAGAAGATTTTGCCGCACCTTTTCCAAAAAACATAAATGCTAATAAGACACCTAACCCAGGACCAGGGTTTGCTTCTAATAGGAAAAGAATTGATTTGCCAGCCGATAAGACTTGTTCTGTCCCTAAGGGTGTTAAAATGCCATGATTAATCGCATTGTTTAAAAAGAGCACTTTTGCCGGTTCAATAAAAATACTCGTTAATGGAATCAAATGAGCATTTAAAATGATTTCCACACCACGTGCCATTGCAGCAGTCAGCGCATCGACAATTGGGCCAATCGCTGAAAAACCAAGTAAAGCTAACGCAAAACCAATTAATCCAGCTGAAAAATTGTTTACTAACATTTCAAAACCAGCTTTAATCCGATGTTGGAAATACTGATCAAATTTCTTAATTGTAAAGCCACCAAGTGGACCCATAATCATGGCACCTAGCATCATCGGAATATCGGTTCCCACAATCACGCCCATTGTCGCAATTGCGCCAACTACGGCACCGCGATCACCTGCAATTACTTTCCCACCAGTGTAGCCAATTAATAATGGAATTAAATAGGTCAACATTGGGCCAACCATCGTGGCAAAGGCTTTATTTGGCAGATATCCATCTGGGATAAATAGCGCTGTCAAAACGCCCCACGCAATCAACGCCCCGATATTGGGCATCACCATGCTAGATAAGGTACTGCCAAGTCTTTGGACTTTTGCTTTAATTGATACTTTATTTTTTTCTGGTACTTGTTCCATTTTTATTCCCCTTCTCTCAAGTAACTTTTCTTGTTGACTAAATTGTATCCGCTTTCCTAATCTGGAAAAAGTCGTACTTTGGCACAAACCATTGTGCCAAAAGTTGAAAGAAAAAAGCACGTGTTCTCTAGTTACGAAAACCAAAAAACACGTGCTTATTCCATTTCTAATAATTTCAATAATAAATGAACAACTTTTTATGCTATACTCAAATTGGCGACTTGCCTCGAAAGGAGGTGCATCACATGTACGAGATTGTCACAAAAATTCTTGTGCCGATTTTTGTCGGGATTGTCCTGAAACTTGTAACCATTTGGTTGGAAAAACAGAACGAGGAATAAACAAGTTGCTTCCAACCGCTGCTGTCTAAACAGCAAAAAAAGACACCCTACCACAATAGGGTGTCTTTTTAGTGCATCCATGCACGACTTTGTCACAAGTTACTTTAAATTTATCATAGGGCCTATTTTTTGTCAAGGAATCTTCTTATCTTTTTTGTTTAATCTCTTAAATAAAAATATTTTAATTTTTATTATAAAATTATTTCAATAATTATTGAACATTTCAGAATGAATTGATTTTTTACTACCAATTTTTTTCAGACGTAACTTTAGGCTTGAGCCAGAATTTTTTGCGCTTCATCTATTGTTCGACAATCACTGAGCCGCTGAATGTTTTCGAGATCTGAACAGAAAAAAGCTAATTCTTGAAGCATGCTTAGTTGCCGTTGACTTTTTAGAGCAACGACAAATAACAAAGTAGCTATTTTTCGATCTGCTTCCGTACCAAAGTTGACCCCATCAGGCACTTGAATAAAGCAAATCCCTTCTTTTAAAACTTGTTCATCTTGTCCTTCCGCATGAGGCAATGCCACGAAGTTACCGATATACACACTGACTTTTTGTTGACGTTGATACATTGCTTTGACATAGTCAGGCGTGACCAACTGATTTTTTAGCAGTAATTCACCAGAAGCTGCAAGTGCTTCCTCCCAACTAGCATACGATTGATTCAACATTATTTGCTCCGCTGTAATTTCAAACATCTCTCAACACCTAGCCTTTCATTTCTTCAATTAATAATGACGAAAGCAACTGATAAACAATGGCTTCATTTCCTGAATGAAAAATTTCTGTATTTAAATCATTCATAATAATCGCACCACTGATTTTTCCTAAAATTTTCCCGATTGTTTCATCAATCGGCATCGGCGCTAGCATGAGTAACATACGTTGTAACTGCATCGGCTTTTTATCCATCCCTTCAATCATAAGTGGCTGGGCCAGATTAAAAATACAAAAAACAGGCTGTGTCACTGCTGTACTTGAGGTATGGAATAAGGCCATTTCCGTCTGAGGAATCCCAATAGGCGCTTGCTCGTAACGTTTCATCAATTGCTGACAGACGTTTGCACTATCGGTGATTAAATCTGCGGAAAGTTGCGCGAGAGCTTGTTGAACGGTTTCTGCTAAATCCGCTTGATTATTTAAATCTGCTATGAAAAATGTTTCTAATAGTTTACTAATTTCTTCCATGAAAGCGACCACTGTTTCGTAGCTTTCTTCGCCACCTATTTTTTTCACAGGCGCTTTCCTAAGCGAGCGTTTTTCGTGACTAATCCGCTTAAACTCTTCTTTCAATTGGCGGATTTCATCGTCTAAAAGTAACGGTGAGATCAATTTATATTTACCATTGTATCCTGGTAATAACGAAGTGGAAATCACTAAGTCATAGTTTTCCTCAACATTCACCTTACCTAAATCCGCAATCCGAAAAAAATGAATCTGGTTGATAAAAGGAAAGTAGCGCCGTAATCGCATTTCCAGCATACTTGTCGAAGCCAAACCGCTAGGAGAAAAACCAGCAATATCAACTTCCATAATTTTGGGACTCCGCTCTAAAGAATTGGCAAAATGAAGTACCATGTAGGCAATCTCCTCTTCCGATAGATTCTTTTGCGGAAAAATTTGCGGCAACGCTTGGCGTAAAGCCGCAGCTATTTCTTGATATTGATTCATGATCCGTTCTAAAATGGGATTCGTTAAATCTTCTTCTTGTAAAACCGCCCGCGAAAAAACACCTGATAAATGCGTCAACAACATTTTATACAAATTGGTATCTTCGAAAAAATTAACTTCCGTTTCTTGACTTACTGCTTCAATCAGTTGTTTCACTGCATAAGCCAGCTGAGTGTCAAAATGTTCATCAAAAAAATCTTCATCAAAAGAATTAGAAAAATCACTTAATAAGCTAGCAAAAAAAACAATCTCACTGACAGCGTATAGTTGTTTCGTTTCAGCAGCGACTTTTGAAAAAAGTCGTTTAGAACAATTTAGAAAGGCCTTATTCATCTGCCCAGTATAGGTCTCATCAGCTAAATAAAAACCTGCAGTGACCCGATCCATCGCAATTGTTAACATTAAAATCAAATGTTGTAATTTGCGATCACTTAATGCTGGAAATAAAGTTTCTACTTCTGTCTGAACAATTTTTTGTGCAAATGCTAAATGTTCTGCATGAATAAACTGAAAGAAAAAATGGTCGTTTGTTGTTAATTCGGTAAAATGAAAAAATTGGTACTCATTAATTTCCATACTTAGAATATTCGCCATTAGAAGACGGCGATATTTTTCAGAACCAGTCACTTCATAGCCTTGATTCCGAGAAATCGTCAACGGAATACGAGCAATCCGTGTTTCTAATTGTTTAATATCGGCATAAAAAGTCGTATTACTAATACAATACGTTTCCAGAAAATAATGCATAGAGACTGGCTCTTTTGTTTGAAGTAATGTCAATAAAATCGCATGTTGCCGCGCCAAAGTAGAAAGTTCCTGTGTCTCTTCTCCTAAAATAGCAGCCTGAATTTCCGTCATCGCTGCTTCATCTGCTTGAATCGAAAAGCGCCCACGAGCTACTTTTTCCAACGTCGCGCCCATCGATGCTAGCGAGGTTTCTAAATTTTCTAATTCACGATATACCGTCCGGCGGCTAACCTTTAACAAATTCATCATGCGGTTTACTGAAACGGGGGTGGGACTATTCACTAATTCCGTTAATAGAACAGTTTCTCTTGTCGTTAAAAACATCTATCAGCTCCTCCTTCCAGCCATTCTTGATACTCTTTCTTATTCAAAAAACTAGTAACTACGTATAAATTTTGTTGCGTTAGATCTAAATGATAGGCTTGCGCCAGTTCACGAGTCACTACGTAGGTTGTCTCCTTGGTAAAAAAGACTGTTTCCAGTGGTTCTTTAGATACTTCAATCGCGACTCCTTGTTTCGCCGCTTGTTGCCGCAATAATTCCATTCCCATTGTTTGCGATCCTCGAACATTCTCGGCATATAAAAAAACAAGCTTCTGTATTTGTTTGGTCGGGTTCGTTTCAGTAGACTCTGAACCAAGTGAAGATTGCTCTTGAGAAGAAGCAGTCAGTTTGGCTAAAACTTGCGGGTAATAGGATTTAATTTCTAAAAAATTTTGAACACTCACCATATCCTTTTCTGGGACGTACTTTTGTGCTAACTGTTTCAATTCTGCTTGAATGACCACTAATGTCTTAGGCTGCCACTTCATCTGATGAACGGACTGGTAAGTCACAGGCATCTCCAAGTTCACAGCTTTTAATTGTCGGCTTAGCAAACTAGCCCCCATGGCACTTGAGCCCATTCCTGCATCACAAACAAATAAAATTTGCTGATAGTTAGGTGTGACTGTTTCCACTTGATCTTCCTCCTTCTCCTTCATCTTTATCATTGAAACTGATTCAATTCCTCGTTGACGTTTTAATAACAAGCTTGCTATTGCAAAAGAGCACAGAAAGCTAACAAAAATTCCGCTAAAAACCGCCAGCCTAGCCTCAGTCGGGGCATTGGCTAAAATCGCAACCAATGAACCTGGCGAAGCTGGAGCACTTAGACCCACATTAAATATTTGAAAAACAAGCGTACCACTCATTCCTCCAGCAATTACTGCTAAAAATAAGCGCGGGTCCATCAAAACAAACGGAAAATAAATTTCATGAATGCCCCCAATCAGTTGAATCATGGTGGCACCTCCTGCTGTTTTTCGTTGTCCTACAGGCCCAAACAGCAGAAAAGCAACCAAAACGCCCACGCCTGGTCCAGGGTTTGTTTCCAATAGAAATAAAATGGACTGACCTGTTTGACTAGCACCTTCTAAACCTAGAGGCGTTAATAAGCCATGGTTAATCGCATTATTAAAAAATAACACTTTTAAGGGCTCTAAGAAAACGTGAACCAATGGTAAAAGATTGGCTTCAATTAACCAAGAAGAAAATTGATACAGCCAAAAACTAGCGCTTTCAACAGCCGGAGCTACAACCAGAATACCAAAACAGCACAGCAGTCCTCCCACAATTCCTGCTAAAAAGTTTTTAGTCAGCATCTCATAGCCTTCTTTAACTTTCGGTAAGAGAATTTGTTCAATTTTGGCGAAAATATATCCTGCTAAAGGACCAATAAACATAGCACCAAACAACTGTGGAACATCTGTGGAAACAATCACGCCCACTGTCGCAATAGCAGCAACTACGCCGCCACGTTGTTCCTCGAACATTTTTCCGCCTGTAAAACCAATTAGAATCGGTAAAACAACTCGAATCATTATCGTTTCGACTTCAGAAAGAGCTAGCCGTAGATTTCCAGTCGTATAGCCAGCCACCAAAGACAATAAGCTCCACGCAATAAAAATACTCAAATTTGGCATAATCATCCCACTCAAACGATGACCAAAACGACGTAAATAGGGAGTTACTTTCACAAACTTATGTTTAAAAAAGAGCGAATGCATTTCTTTTTCCTTCATATTCCTTGTCCCTCGCTCTCTATGTAGATAATTAGAATACTTCTATTATATGAAATTTCACAAAAAAATAGTATAGATTTTTGTAAAATAATTCTTTTATACACCTCACAAGAGAATCCGTTTACATTAATAGAAAAAACTTTTATACTAAAAGAAAGAAACTCTTCGGATTGGAGGCCAATTATGGCAATCAAAGCAATTGTAATGGATATTGATGGTACCTTGTTAACTTCAGAAAAAAAGATTTCACCAAAAACGCGACAAGCATTAGTAGCTGCACAAAAACAAGGCCTCTCACTGATTTTGGCTTCTGGCCGCCCGACTAACGGTATGCGGCCCTTAGCAGATGAATTGGAGATGGCTCATTATAATGGACACTTACTTTCCTATAACGGCGCTTGTGTCACCCATCATGGCAGTCAGCAACAACTATTTAACCAGACAATTTCAAAATCATTGAGTCAACAAATTTTAGAACATTTGAAACAATTTGACGTAATTCCAATGATTAATGATGAAACATTTATGTATGTCAATGATGTTTTTCATAACACCTTACATTTAGAGACTGGTGATTTTAATATTATTGAATATGAATCACGGGGCGGCAACTTTCAATTATGTGAGTGGCGTGATTTAGCCGCCAGACTAAACTTTCCCTTGAACAAAATTTTAATTGCTGGTGAACCCGCCTATTTACAAAAATATCATGAGGCTATCTACGCGCCTTTCAAAGAAACCGTCACCGCTGCTTTTTCCGCTCCTTTCTATTTTGAATTTACCGCTAAAAATATTGATAAAGCGCGTTCTTTAGAAAAACTAACCCTACAGTTAGGCATAACTGCTGAAGAAGTAATTGCTTTTGGTGATGGTCACAACGATTATACAATGTTGGAATGGGCCGGCACGGGGATTGCTATGGAAAACGCCGTTGACGAGCTTAAAAGCATCGCAACGGAAGTCACTTTATCCAACGACAATGACGGCATCGCTGTTGCATTAGCCAACTTTCTTTAAGAATGTTGGTTGATGCAAGCGTACGCCGTCATTTTTTATTGCCTATTCAAATGTCGTGATTTTTTCTGGTGCTAAACGAACAGATTCATAGCCAGTTTCCATGCCCTTACCCACAGATAAAATCATTACTGGGACATAGCGCTCTTGATCTAAACCAAATGTTTCGGCTAATTTTTCCGCTTCAAAACCACCGATTGGATTTGTTTCATATCCGTGAGCTCGGGCCACTAACATAAATTGCATAGCTGCTAAACTCGCATCAATTTTTACGATGTCATTCATTTGTTCTCTGCTTAAACTTTCATAATGGGGAATAATGGCTGCTAATTGTTGGTCCCGCACTTCCTTAGGCATTTTACCACTAGCATAGGCTTGATTGTAAATTTCCTCTCCTCGCTCATGGCAGTTTAGATCACCAAAAATTAAGAGCATTGCAGAAGATGTTTCATTTTGACGCGTATTAAAGCGAATTAAGGGTTTTAATTTTTCTTTGCCTGCTTCACTTTCCACTACGACAAAACGCCATGGCTGCATGTTAACAGAAGAAGGGGCAGTGGTCGCTTCTTGAATCATTGTTAACATTTCTTCATGAGAAATTTTATGGGTTTCATCGTACACCCGAACCGATTTGCGGCCAAAAACAATCTCTGAAAAATCATTCGTTGTATATGTTGTCATTCTATCATACCTCTTTCGTTGTAATGCTTTGATCTAGTTTTGTCAAAAGTTCTTTTAATTGGCGACAGTCGTCCTTTGTAAATGTACTGGGAATAATTTCTGTTACCATTTGTTGCTTGGCTGTACATTGCTGTAGTTCTTGTTGTGCTTTTTCTGTTAAATGCACTAGCACTTCCCGATTATTTTCTGGATTTCGCTGTCGTGTCACATACTGTTTCTCTTCTAAAATTTTCAAATGGCGAGTGACCGCACCACTATCGATTTTTAAGTGTTCTTGAATCTCCGTTTGAAGACACGGCTGACGTTCTTTTAAAATCATCAGCAACTCATAACGAGTCAAACTCAAGCCAACTTGCTCTTCAAAAACTTTGGTAATTTTTTGATCTAATACCTTTAACTGACATAATAATTGGCTGACTTCCCGTAATGATAACGACATAGTTTCCTCCTCAAAAAGATGACTCGTCAACAATTGACTAGTCAACTATAACTGTTTCTTTCTAAAAATGCAACCTTTTTTACAAGAAAAATAGAACAATTGACAGGGAGAAACTACAGTATTCCCCATCAACTGTTCTATTTTAATCAATCTGTTTTTCGGTAACAGGTTCTGCTGATAACCGCTTAATTCCTAAACCAGTAAATGCACTGACCATTGAGAAGACAGGCGATAATAAGCTAAAGAAAACAAATGGTAAGTAAGTCAACGTTGGTACGCCAAAGGTCCCCGCTACGAAGCTACCTGCAATCCCCCAAGGAATGAGGTAGTTAATAACCGTCCCACCATCCTCCAAGGTTCTGCCTAAAACAGTCGGATCCAAACCTTCTTTTTTGTAAACTTCTTTAAAGGCATTCCCTGGTAAAATAACCGATAGGAATTGTTCACCAATAAAAATATTTACGCCAATTCCTGTTAATAACGTTGATAAAATCAATTTCGGTGTACTGCTCATTTTCTGGGAAACAACTTCCATGACCGCAGAAATCAATCCTAATTCCATTAATAAGCCACCTAGAGACAACGTTAGAATAATAAGTGCCACAGTCGGCATCATACTCATAATCCCGCCACGACTTAATAATTGATCAATTTGTGCGTTCCCCGTTTGAGAAACAAACCCATTTTCCAACGTGTTTCCTAATGCCTGCAACGATACTTTCGGATTTTGAATAATAATCATAATTACTGCCACAATAATGTTCAACAAAATCGTGATAATCGCTGGAATTTTGCGCCAGGCACAGATTAACATTAAGGCTAATGGTAACAATGACCAAATGGAAATGGTAAAGTGGTCTTCCAATACTTGAATAACTTGAACTACTTCTGTCAGACTAGTATTCGCGTACGTTTGTCCTAAAATCATAAACAAGATTAAAGAGACGATAAATGCTGGTACAGTCGACCACATCAAGTTTTTTATATGTTTAAACAAATCCGCTTCAACAATCGCTGCGGCTAAGTTTGTTGATTCTGATAAAGGTGACATTTTATCACCAAAAACTGAACCAGAAACAATCGCCCCCACAACTAAAGCAGGATTTAACCCTAAGGTACTGCCAATACCGAAAAAGGCAATTCCAATTGTTGACATCACTGTAAAAGCACTACCTACTGCACTGCCGACAATCGCACAGACAATAAAAACTGACGGCACAAACCATTTAACACTAATCATTTTAAAACCAAAAACCATAATCGTTGGAATAATTCCTGCTTGAATCCAAACGGCAATCAATGCCCCCACTAAAATGAAAATAAAAATTGGAATAATTCCTGGCTTCAAGCCATCAACAATCCCTTTATGCATTTGATCAAATGGTACTTTACGAAACATTGCGTAGCCTAAAATCAATGCAATCACAAACAAAATAGTAATATTTGGCGATATCTTTAAGCCAATTACTCCTGTTGCAATAGCTGCCACAATAATTAATAATACGATACTTGCTTCTCGAACACTCACGGTCTTCTTTTTCTGTTTTTCTTTCATTTCGTTACTCTCCTCTAATCTTTTTTCTGAATACTCTGACATTAAAGGATCTTATGATAACGAATAACCCCTCCACAACTCATTGAAAACGCCTCCTAAAGCTACATAAAAAGAGAGATTCATCCTTAAAGAATAAGGACGAATCTCTCCGCGGTACCACCTTAATTAGAAGCTTACTTGCTTCTCGCTTATGTATTATGTAATTGTTACTACTTATTAGTGTAATTCACAAATAGACTTGATCGATTCGCAGCAACCATCGACTTTCTGAACAAAACATCTATTTCCTACTGGGCTAATAATTTATGAATCTCAATATACCAAGAAGAAACCGACTTGTCAACGAAAATAGTATAAAAAATTTTTTCACACGCCAACAAAAATTACTTTTTCTTTTTGTAAAAATAGAAAAGCGCCTCCGTTCTCACGAAAGCGCCTGTTAATTAATGGGTTGTGCCACCTTGTAGTTGAATATCTTCTTGCGTTTTTACTGCTGCTTCAATCATATAGAACAAAGAATCTGTGATTGCTTCTAATGACATAGAAGCAAACGTTGGTTTATCAATTGTTTGTTCTGGTAGGAACGGAACATGAATAAATCCGCCACGAATAGTTGGATATTTAGTGTTAATTAAGTGTAGTAAGTGATACATAATATCATTACATACAAAGGTTCCTGCTGTATAAGAAATCGCTGCAGGTAATTGATGGTCATGACAATTTTTTACCATCGCTTTAATCGGTAAATTTGTAAAATAGGCTGTTGCTCCATCTTCAACCAACGGCACATCGCTTGGTTGTTGTCCTGCATTATCCGGGATACGCGCTTCCGCTAAATTAATCGCCACTTTTTCAACAGTGACTGTTTGGCGGCCGCCTGCTTGTCCAACACAAATCACCATATCTGGTTGATGGGTTTCAATTGCTTCAGCCACTTTTTCACCACTAGTGCCAAAAACAGTTGGCACCTCAACTTTAATAATTTCAGCTCCTGCAATTTCAGCAGGTAATTTTTTGACTGCTTCAAAGGCAGGATTGATTGCTTCTCCTCCAAATGGATCAAAGCCAGTAACGACAACTTTCATTTCGATCATCCTTTCTTATTTGAATAGAATCATATAAACAATTTGGAAAATTAACATGAAAAGTGCAATCGGCAATTGATTTTTAATGACGCCGTACTTATCTTTCATTTCCAACATGGCTACAGGTACGATATTAAAGTTCGCAGCCATCGGTGTTAACAGTGTACCACAAAAACCACATGTTAAGGCAACCATCCCAACTAATGCGGGATCTGCACCTAAAGAAAAGACAAACGGCACACCAATTCCGACTGTCATCACGGTTATTGCTGCAAAGGCATTGCCCATGATAGCCGTAAAAATAACCATTCCCACAGCATAAATAATAATCCCTACATTGACATTTCCTGCTGGTACTACGGCACTAACCCCTTTTGAAATAATCTCACCAACACCAGCGCTAGTAAAAACAGCACCTAAACAAGCTAATAGCATTGGCAACGTACTAAGAGGACCGACTGTTTCTAACATTTCCGCCGCATCATCAAAAAATACTTTCGGCGTATTATTTTTAGAAAAGAACATCATGATGAAAATCGCTACAAAGACACCAACACCGACACCGACTAAAGCTCCTAAAGTAGTCAATGTGGCAAAAAGAATTGCAAAAACCCCGATACTTAGTGCGGGAATAAAAATCTTCATTCCTAATTTTTGAGACATTTTTTCCATGTATTCTTTCGAAGGTAAGCGACTTTCTCCTTTTGTCACTTTTTGAAGAATTGCCGGAATTGTCATCACAAAAATAAGTACGCCACAGGCAACTGGTGGAATAAACCGACCAAAACCGATTAAGATTCCTAAAATTCCCCAGAATAAACTAGTCCCATACGCATGTTGATTGGTTTTATCACGAAAACTACGAAAACTTGTATATAACAAGATAATCCCCATAAAAATGTAAAGGACTTCCAATAACTTTGCACTCAAATCAATACTTGGATCTGTGAAAAAACTCATTTCAGTCCCTCCTGTCCATAATATTTTTTACGTAATCTTTTTTCTTTTAAAGTAAAGTAAATACTTGCCGAAATTAAGGCAACTAAGGCGACTGGTACTTCCACTAAAGCCAGTTTACCTAATGTCACTTCATAGCCTAAATCTTTCAATGTTGATTGAACAAGCAATGCCCCAGCCCCACCAACAAACAGAACTTGACCAAAGAACCAACAGATATTTTCCATGGCTGAAGCCATCCCTTTTAGTTCTTCTTCATACTCTGGCACCATTGGTAAATTTTTTGATTCAATTGTTCCTAACGCCATTGGCAAAATAATCGGACGCACAAAACCTGCTACCCCACCGAAACTTACGTTAAAAGCGGCGAAGATAATCCGAAAAACACCATAAATGTCAATAATCACACCAGCAGATACCTTTTTGAATCGTTTAATCAACGTAGCTGCTGACTCTTTCAAGCCATTTCTTTCTAAAGTTCCTGTTGCTAACATAATAATAATAAAGATAGCCATTCCTCGATTATTCACAAAGGTTGTTCCTAGTGTTTCTAGCATCGATGTCAAACCAAGCCCGCCAGTAAAAGCCGTCACTATTAAAGCAACCATCACAATCAAGATAGCATCAAATTTCAATGCGAAGCCGACAATGACGATCAATACGCCTAATAAAGGTAATAAATCCATCAAATCTCTCCTTCTTAAAATAAAATTTCACTTTCCATTATATGCCAATTTTCGCTCATTTGTAAGACTTTTTTAATTTTTAATGTTATTTTTTCTAAAGATACAGTTTCCAACACTTTTTAGAGCTACCACTCGCACTTTTTTCTTTTTTCCGCTAGAATAAAAGAAACAATAACATTGAGGAGGATTTTTATGTTCCAAACTTTTAGAGAAAATTTTCGGCGCCATACCCTATTGCGCGACGCCGTCTTTATCGTTATCGGAAGTGCCATTGTCTTTAATCCCGGTGCTTTCTTCCAGTTCGTCGGTTATTTAATTGCTGGTTATTTGATGCTTTTAGGGTTAATTAATATTTATGATGACTACAAAATAAAAAAACAAACGGGTAGCTGGGGGCTTGGTTTCGTAACAGGTTTAATCTTTGTCGTCTTAGCAGTAGCCTTTTTATTTTTTGCACCGGTGATTGTTTCGATTCTGCCATTTTTATTAGGGATTAGCATTGTTATAAACGGCCTCGTTCAATTGACTTTTGCTTTAAATACTCGTCAAACAGGTGCGCTTATCTACAGTATTCTGGTTTTAATCGCTGGAGCTGTTTTAGTTTTCAACCCCTTCAAAAGTCTCTTAGTTTTGATGCAAGTCTTTGGATTTATCCTGATTTTCATGGGTGTCATTGAAATTATTGGTCATTTTAGAAATAAAGCTTAACGAAAGGAGCAACTTATGGATAAAGAAAGTACCAAGTGGATCCGCTTTTTAGGTGGGAAAAATTTACTTTACACATTAACTATCCTTTGTCTAATTGCTGTAACTATCTTTTTATTCAACACTGTTTCATTTATCTTTAAACCAATTTTTGTTATTTTTAGTGCCGTCTTAGGCCCGGTACTTTTTGGTATTATTCTATTTTATTTGCTTAATCCAATGGTGAAACGCCTTGAGAAAAAAATTCCCCGTGTTTGGGCGATTGCGATTCTCTATGTCTTAATTATTGCATTACTAGTGTTAGCTGGACTGCAACTTTTCCCAATTATCCAAGACCAAACGGAAGAATTAATCAAACAATTCCCAAGTTTTTGGAAAAGCACGCTCCAAACAGTACAAGAATTTATGGCTAAAACACCTTTTGCAAAAGATTTAGAATCTGCTAATGAGTCGATTAATCAGCTCTGGGGCAAACTTGCAAACTCCTTTAAAGACTTTGCAGGGGATTACCTACAAACAGGCGCACAAGGTCTGGGAAGCGTCTTTTCTGCAGTTTCTTCTACTTTCCTAACCTTGTTTACAGGACCTATCATCGCCTTTTTCCTTTTAAAAGACAAAGAAAAGTTTTATCGCTTTGTAAAAGGCATCATTCCCCCAGCTTTTCGTCCTGATTTTGATGAATATAGCCAAATTGCCAACATTCAAATTGGCGATTATCTAAAAGGTCAAGTCATTGCTTCGTTGGTTTTAGGGATTATGTATTGGCCAGCTTTTCTATTAATTGGTTTACAATTTGGTAGCATTTTAGCTTTAGCTGCTGGTATTTTATGTATTATTCCTTATATCGGGCCATTTATTGCCTTTATTCCTGGATTGATTATTGCCTTTCAGGATTCCACATTTATGGTAGTTAAATTTGTTATCGTCTGGTTTGCCATCCAATTGATTCATGGTGATTTTGTTATTCCTCGTGTGATGGGCGATAAATTAAAAGTCCATCCGATTACTATTTTACTTGTCTTGTTAGTTATGGGTGAACTGTTTGGTTTAATGGGCGTTATTTTTGGGATTCCAATGTATTGCCTAGTTAAAGTGACAGTCATTTATTTATTCCGCAAATTCAAACAACGCTATAACCGCTTTTATGGTGACAACGGCGAGTATGAACACACAAATTTTACTAAAGATCAATATTTAAAATAATACAATGAAAAAACTGGGACATAAGCCGTTTAGACTTATGTCCCAGTTTTTTACCATACTTCTCTAGCAATTTCTTGAAGTAATTGAACTTTGCGCCATTGTTCTTTCTCCATCAAACGATTTCCTTCTTCTGTCGAAGCAAAACCACATTGCGGACTAATACTTAAGTTTTCTAAAGGAATAAACTGTTGAGCTTCTTCAATTCGTGCTTTCACTTGTTCAGTCTCTTCTAATTCAGGAAACTTAGAAGTAACTAAACCTAAAACGACTTTGCTGCCATTATTTTGCCAATGTCTTAATGGTGAAAAGTCCCCTGCACGATCTGAGTCATATTCCAAGAAGAAACCATCATAATTCGTAGCAAATAATTCTTTTGCTATCGGTTCATAACCACCTGAAAATAACCAAGACGAAGCATGGTTCCCACGGCAAATGTGTGTGGTTACAGTTAAATCTTCTGGCTTGCCAGCTAAGGCTTCATTAATAATCGTGGTACACACTTGTGCAATTTCTTCTGGCTGTATTCCTTTTGCTCGTAATTCTTCTTGTTTTGTCTGATCCGCTAGAAACGCCCAATTTGTATCATCAAATTGCAAATAACGGCAACCTCTCTCGTAAAAGGCCGCAATTGCATCTTTATATGTTTGTGCTAAATCCTTATAAAAATCACCAATCTCTGGATAAATTGTTTGAATGCGCGAGGTGCCGTCGTTGGATAAAATTTCTTGACGTAAAATCATGGTCGGACTAGGGATCGTTGCTTTGGCTACCGTGCCATCACCAACTTCCACCACCTCTTTTAAAAATGAAAAGTCCTCTAAAAATGGATGTTGCGCAGGAAAAGATATTTTATCCACTACGCGGATATTATAGGCCGGAGCTGCTTTTCCATGAAAGGTTTGGTTATACCCTGTTTCTGGGATATAGCCTGTCACACCATTTAATCCTTCTAAGAAATCAATATGCCAAAAACCGCGACGAAATTCACCATCTGTGATTCCCGTAAGCCGCCAGCTTTTTGTTTTGCTACTAATGCTTTGATTTCTTCATCTTCAATAAGACGTAGCTCTGCTTGAGATAAAGCACCTGCTTGGACCTTTTTCCGTGCTTTCTTAATTGTTTCCGGACGTAAAAAACTTCCCACATGATCAACTGTAAAAGGAATCTGACTACTCATTTGCCTCACTCTTTCCTATTTTTATTTATAAAAAAACGCCCTTTTACTAGCCGTAACTAGTAAAAGGGCGATTATTATCGCGGTACCACCTTTTTTCGGAAAGATGACTCTTTCCCTTCAACTGACAATCATAATCAGCGGTCTTGTTAACGAAAGACATTACGTTTTTGCCTACGTTTCGACAAAAATTCCTCCTAGGCCATTTTTCGATACAGACATCTAACTTTTTTCACCAACCAAAGTCTCTCTACCAGCTGTCTTGTACTTACTTTCCTATTCAACGGAAATTATTAGATTATAATTAGAATACCACGTTTAGCAAATTTGTCAACGGAGACGGATGAAATAGTAATGAAAAAAGCAGCTTCTTTTCAGAAGCTGCTTACGTCTATTTTTATCATTGCTGATTAGGCTGAATGTCCTACGATTGTGCTACCTGAGTAACCAAAACCGACACGCGTAATACCTGGGTTAATTTCCCAATCACGGTGACCGCTACCTGAAGCTGTTACCATGTTTGTTTCATTGTACCACGCCATGATTACTGAGTTACCTGGCGCCCACATAATTGCGATAACTTCATCTCCACGAGACCAGTGATCATTTGGAATGCCACCTGCTTCAACTTGTGCTGCACGAGCAGTTGCAGAAGCTGCCAAACCTGCATCCCATACTACTGGACGTAAACCTAATGATTGACGTAGAACGTTCAATGCATTGATTGTTGGATCAGCAGAAGGCGCTGGTGTTGGTTCTGGTGCTGGTGTTGGTTCTGGTGTTGGTGTTGGTGTAACTGTTCCACCACCAGTTTGGCCACCATTATTTCCATTATCGCTTGGTGTTGTAGGTTGTACTGGTTGTTCTGATGAAGAAGAGCCAGTATTTTCTGTTGCACTATTATCTGTACTTGGTGTAGTTGTTTCAGTTGTTTGTTGCGTGCTTGATTCAGTTGCTGAGCTTGAGCTTGCTGGTGCTTGTGCTTCTGTTGTTGATGAAGAGGCAACTGGTGCTTCTGCTTTCACTTCAGCTTTAGCTGGTTTTGCAGCAGCTTGTTTGGCTTTTTCAGCTGCAGCTTTTTGTTCAGCAGCTAAGCGTGCTTGCTCTGCTTCAGCAGCTGCTTTTTGTTTTTCTAAGCCAGCTTTAGAACTTTCAGCTGATGATTGTTCTAATGCTAATGAAGCTTTCATTACGTTTAATTCAGATTGTTTAGAAAGTAAATCTTGACGTTTTGTTTCTAATTCAGCTTCTGTTGCTTCAAGTTGTTTCACTTTTTTCTCGTTTTCAGCTTTTTTATCAACAACGGCTTGTTTGTCTTCTTTTTGTTGTTGCATTAAGTCGTTGTTGGCACTTACGATTGTTGAAACAGCTTGAACACGGCTGATTGCATCTGCAACTGAGTCCGCATCTAAAACTGCATCTAGCATTGTTGTGCTTTGTCCATTAACTTGAACATCACGTGCTTGATTTTTGATTGCTTCGTTACGTTTTTCAATACGTTGATTCAAGTTTGTAATTTCTTGTTGTAATTGTTCTGATTTTGCTTTTAGTGTTTGCTTTTGTTCACGTAAAGCCATGCTTTCATCAAATACTGAAGATACTTCTGCTTCTAAAGAAGATACTTGTGAAGCTAAATCCCCTTGTTTTGCTTTTAATGATGAAATTTCTTGATTTTTTTCTTCAATTTTTTTATCAACATTGTCCGCCAAAGCGATGCTTGGGGTAGCAATTGCTGATAGCGTTAATGAACATAGTAATACTGATGCAAATAGACGTTTCTTCACTTGTCATTCCTCCGAATTAATTTCTAAAGTTTATTTAAAATATCTTAATCTTTTCTTACGACAAAAACATTCTACCACACCCATATTTCAATTAAGCAATAGAAATGTTACAAAAACATTTCAGATCACTCCTTCTTTCTCCATAATAGGTAAACTTACCTTTTGTAAGGCTTTTACACCTTGTCACGACTAGTTTTCACGTGTTTTCAATTGTTAAACAATTCTTCGATTTTTTTTCATATTTTTTCTTTTTTTATTCAAATTTTGCTTCTTTTTTGTCGATATATGCTTTTTTTCGTAAAATTAATCATTTTTCCTTCTTTTTATTAAACGTTTTTGTTACAAAATTCGTTATATTTTGGTAACGAATCAAGAAAAAGGCCGCTTCGTTGAGCCGCCTTTTATTATTTCTATGCAATGTTTTTGATCAAACTATTCAACTTATTTTTTATGGACTTATGGGCCTGTCACTAAATTCCAAGTCACCATTGCTTGATAAGTTTGATCTTTTCTACCTTGATTTGCTGGAATTTCTAATTTGATTTGATCAAAAGAAAAATCAAATTGATAAACATCACTTTCGTCAAACTGACTATTGGCAACAATATGGCTAGCTACACCGTTGGCAACTAATTGAATAGCGGTTGTTTTGCCAAGAGCAACTTTAGTTTCCGTTGGTTGATTGTACTGAATAAAACCTGAAACATTGGTTGTTCCTAACAATAACTTTGTCATTGATGATAGTTGATCCACTCTTCCTTCAAAGGGGGATAGTTCTGCAGTTAGTGCCCAATTGGGTTGTGATTTTTTCAAACGTAAATATGGATTTTCCTGACCATTTTCATAATAATCTGCTGCCTGCTTTAAACCATGTTGCTGCGTGTTGCTAGAAATGGCGACTTTACCAAAATCAAAAGTTGGTGTGCTGATAAAACCTTCCTCATCTGGTGCCACAATTTCTTGATTTTTAGGTTGGATTCTGACAGTATCAGCTGCGTGAACAGCAGAAAAATTTCCATTCATTTCAACAGCCGCTTGTAACACTTGATCTGGTTCACCTGTAGCAATTGTTGTCATCATAATAGTTGCTGTCTGACCAATAGGCACTTCCGTATTTAAAGCAATGCCAACTCGCCAATTTTCATCAGTAATAGGAACAATTTTGTTTGGTTCAGATCCAACACGAATCGTGACTTGGATTGGCCGAGCTAGACCTGGTGACCAACCACTTGCTGGCTTTAAGTTTATTTTTTTTAACGGTACTTCTCCCACATTTGTAAGCATAATCTGCCAAATTTGTATATAACCACTTGGCATGACTTTGACTAGTCCTTCTATTTGCATTTCAGCTTTTGCAGTTATTTCCTTATATACTGCTGTAATAGCGTTCATTTCATTAAAAACAGGGGAGTTTATGGGGCGCTTCGTTTTTTCTAAGCTCTCTTGTTTTGTTTTATCTTGATACCAACCTTGATATAAACAAGTTTTACCGTTAACGCTGTATTGTTGTGGCAGTTTTTTTCCAGCTAAATAGCGAAAGCCATCCGTAGTCATTGGTTGTTGGTGATCCTGAATAAAATCAGATGGTGGTGCAATTTCAACACCGTTTACATCCTCAAATGTATAATTTTTTTGAGGTATCTCCTTATAGACAACAGTTAAATCATCATTGTCATCATAGGTAATATCATAACTGGGCGTTACGCTTTTTTCTAAATTTTCAGGTCTCGTTTTCCCTTTATACCATCCTTGAAATTGATATGTTTTTGAGTCGATTTCATAGCTACTTGGCAAAAGGCCGTTCTGTTTAAAGGTGTAAGGGTCACGTTCAATAAGCGTTTGCTTTCCTTGTCTAAACCCCGGTGGCGGAGGGATTGGTTTCCCTTGAGTATCCACAAAATGTTCTGTCACTTTGCGATTGGTAACATGATAATAAACCGGCCCTGAAAATTTAAAGTAATTCAATAGCCCAGATTGATTCGATGAATCAACCTTCACTTGGTTGTACAAAGGAACGATTAGTTTTTGGCTCTCGCTAATGTTAAACGTTACTCCTGTTTTCTGACTATATTGTTGTGCAGATATTTTTTCCAATTCAAATTGCGAAATTGTTGTTGGATATTGGTTTCCTGATGCGTCGGAAATAGTTGGCAGCGGATAATTGGGATCAATTTCCCCTTTCTTATTGTATAAGCTTAAAGAAGTATAATATCTTGGTAAAAAAAATGTTTGATTACTCGCTGCAAGCACTGTTGACATGTCGGAATAGACGGCTACTTTCTCACTTGGAATTACCACTTCTTTTAAATTAGCCACTGTAGATGCTATCACTGGTTGACTTTCACCTTCCCACACATTTATGCCATTTGGGGAATTGCCTTGCCAACTATGATACTGTAGAAGGATCTCATTGGCGTTTACTGGCTGCCCCTCTTCATTAATAAATCCATAACGATAAGTTAGGTTAGGCGTCTCAATTCTTTCTCTAATCGTTTGACTTGTAACATTAGCCTCATTATCGATTAACTCACTTTTTGGCAATGCTAGTGGTTCTTCATCATGTAGTTTATCCTTTGTCTGTGGTTGTTCACTTTCGGATTTTTCTGCTGTTAATGAATGATTGGTTCCTTCTCTTACTTGTTTTGTACTTGGTAATGTTTCTGCAAAAACAGTTGTCTGTATTAGTATGGGGAATACTAATATATGGCAGATGCCCTTTACTATCAATTCTTTCCATTTACTTCGCTTCATATTGTCCCTTCTTTCTAAAGAACAATCCAACAATTCTTAGTTAACTAAACATTAAGACACTAAACTTAGCAGAATGATCACTTACCATTTTCAGCAACAGTCTTGTCTTGTGGTATCGGTTTCATTTTTCTTTATACTTTGGATCATTCACTTGTTTCAGCGCTATTCGTCCAATACTTCTTTTTACTAACCAGTTATAACTAGTTTAGCAAAAAAGAATAATTTCTGAAATTCCGAATTTTAAACAGACAGGAGCATTTCCTGAAGATTCTATATATATCAAGGAAAATCGACCAAAAATAAACTGAAAATAAACTTTTCAATAGAGAATCATAGCTAAAACAGGATAAATTAATCATATTTTCACCTTCCTAGCTTTACCTTTATCAAAAAAAGCTCAAAATGTTAGTTTTGACAACTAACATTTTGAGCTTTTTGTTTTTTTTCTTAACGAATGATTTCGACTTTTTTGTCTGTCTTGACTGTAACACGGCCGTTTTTAATAACATATAACCGTTCTGGAATATCAATAATCGCATGTTCAACCACTTTTGTGTCTAATAAGACTAAATCTGCTTTATTCCCAACTGCGACACCGTATCCTTCTAGTCCCATCGCACGAGCAGGACTTGTTGTTACCATTGGTAGCACTGTTTTTAAGTCATCCGCTCCACCTAGGTGCCCAACAGGAATGGCTAACATCGCTGTTTGAACAATATCCCCTGTGCCATATGGTGTAAAAGCATTGCGAATATTATTCGTAGCAATACAGACATTCACGCCACCATCGCGTAATTTACGAATTGGCGTAACCGCACGTCGAACATTGTACTGATCACCACGAGCCCCTAAATGTAAATCCGTTGCTGGTAAAGCCATCACGCTAATATTTGCTTCCGCCATTTTTGCAATAATAGGCGCCAATTCTGCTTCAGGTAAGGCATGCAATGCCGTTAAGTGGCCCACTGAAACACGGCCTTGGTAGCCTTCAGCGATGGTTTTTTCACATAAATATTCAATACTCATATCATCAGCTTCATCGGCAAAATCTTGGTGTAAATCTACATCTTTATCATATTTTTTAGCAATTTCAAACACTAAATCAATATGTTCTTTCGCTGGTGCATCATTATAAGGAATACCGCCGACAACGTCTGCGCCCATATCCATTGCTTCATACATCATTTGTTCTGTTCCAGGGGCTTTAAAAATTCCTTCTTGCGGAAACGCAACTACTTGCATGTCAATTAACTCTTTGTATTCTTCTTTCAAACGCATAATTGTTTTGAAGCCAGTAAAACCTTGCGCTGGGTCAAATTCTGCATGCGTTCTTAACGCCGTGGTTCCATGAACGATTAACATTTCTAAGGCACGTTTAGCACGGTCGTAAATGTCTTCTTCGGTAAATGTTGGTTTTAATTCTGCGGTTACTTCAATTGCTTCTTTCAACGTACCTGATTTATTTGGTTTACGATCAGCGATTAATGCCTTGTCCAAATGTAAATGGCTTTCTACAAAACCTGGGATTAAAACACGACCATCTGCTTCGATGACTTCTTTGGCATCGCCAGTAATAACTGGGGCGATTTCAATGATTTTACCTTCTTTAATAGCTACATCTTGTAATGCTTCACCGTCTTGAAGACGAACTTGTTTAATTAATAAATCCATGTTTTCCACTCCCTAAATTGTTTTTTATCCAAAGATTAAACCGATAACTAATAATAGTACAGAGGCAATACTTAACCATTTCACGTTTCCTTTAACAACATCCAAAATTGGAATTTGGAAGCCTGAAGATAAAGCTTGCATAGTAATATTAACGAAACTCATTTGACTACCTAAACCAACACCCATTGCTACAAAACCTAATGCTAACGGCGGGAAGTTCAACGATACAGCAACTGGTAGCACTAAAGTTAAAACAGAACCCACGTAGGCCCCAGCTGGAATCCCAATTAAAATCCCTGTTAAAATGGCAACTGGCACGACAATAAAGGCTGGTGCATTTTCAGCAACACCTGCGATTACAGCAAACGTTCCTGTTTGTGCAATAACATTAATAAAGGCTAAGAAAATCCCTACTTGGAATAAACGAGTCAAAATATATGTAGACCCATCTACCATCGCTTCGACAGATTTGTTCATTGAGAAATCTGTACATAAGAAAATTAAAACTAATGTTAAAATCATGTATACAAGTGGCGTAAAGAAGGCAAAACCAATTAAATCATTCACAATTGGTCCAAAAATTACAGCAAACAATAAGAAAATGGCTGGCAAGGTAATTTTAAATAATTCACCATTGCTCTTTTTATCAAATTCATCATCTGCCGACTCTTTAAAGCCAACATTTCTATGTTTCGTTCCCCAAAAGGCTAAAACAATCGCTAATGCTACGAAGAATAACCAGTAAGGTCGCATGGTTGAAACATATGAACCGACACTGATATCGCCTAATTTTGAAACAATACTTGATTCTAATGAAGCGGGTGATGTTGTAAATGATACCGCAGCAGCTAAAGACATTGCTGCAATTAATTCAGGAACAACGCCAACTGCGGCAAAGGCCAATGGCGCAATAACCATCGCACTTCCGCCACCAATTCCTGACATATATGTGGCTGCGGCTAATAAGATAACAATAAAAGCTGAAACATACTCGACTTTTCCTTTTGTGCCTCGTTTGGCTAAAGTTAATGCAGCTGAATAACTACCTGCTTTAAAGACCGCCATCGCAACAGCTGAATTAATGATGGGAACGGTAATTCCTAACATCATTGGGATAGCTTCCAACATCTGTTTATTCGCTTCTTCTAGTCCAATGCCACCAATCAGCATCGCTAAGACGCCACCAATTAAACCAGCGATAATCATATCGACTTTCATAAACAATAGAACCAAAACAACAATCAATGGAATAATCACAACTAATGCCATGATTCCTGTCGGGGCAACTACATCCCCAATCTCATCAGCAAAGGCCGCAACTGGCACAAAAATACTAACTAAGAATGCAAAAATAAGTGCTACTTTTGACGATTTTTTCATTTTACTTTCCTCCAATAGAAAGAAGGCGAGAGCAACGCAGTAGCGAATACTCTCTGCGCTCCTCATTATTTGGCAAAGGCACCTTGCCCGCCATATTTATCGTAATGTACAATCTCACTAACTAAATAATCATAAATACTTTGTGGAATTTCAATGCCTTCTGACATGGCTTTTTGATAGTTTAGCTGACCAATTTCTCCTGGATAGTAAACTTGTTGAAACCCTTCTGCTGTAGGCACACTATGAAGCTCTTCCACCATTTGATTAATATTTTCTTTAAATCGTTCAGAATCTGTAAAGCGGCTTGGATCAATGATTAAAAACATCTGTCCCAGATTCCGTTTCTCCGTTAAATCCGCATACATGGAGCTGACATGTTTGCCAAAAGGTAAGCCTAACAACGAACCAGCTAAGACATCGACCATCATCATTAGTCCATATCCTTTTGGTCCTGAAATCGGCAATAAACCTCGTACTTCATAAGGATCAGTCGTTGGCTGGCCTTTTTCGTCTACTGCCCATGTGTCGGGAATTTCAACATCTCTTGAACGTGCATCTAAAATTTTCCCCCAAGCCTGTACTGTCGTAGCCATATCAAACACGACTGGTTCATGACCTGCTCTAGGTGCTGCAAAAGCGATTGGATTTGTTCCAAAATAATTGCTTGTACCACCAAACGGTACCACCATTGGATCAGATTGACACATCGAAAGAGCAACCATGCCTTGTTCCGCTGCTTTTTTAACATAATACGATAACGTCCCGCTATGACTCGTTTGAGAAACGCCAACATATGCTAACCCTGATTCTTTGGCTAGGTCAACTGCAGCAGCTAATGCTTCGTTACAAACAAATTGACCCACGCCATTATCGCCATGAAAAATGGCAGTGGACGGTCCAGTTTTTTCAAATGATAATTCGGGGTCAATCGTGATCCCGCCTTTTGCAATCCGTTCCGCATAATAATCCATACGAACCGCCCCGTGTGAATGAATACCGCTAGCATCTGCAAAAGTTAAATGTCGAGCAACTTCTTCGGCATGTTCAGAATGTAAACCAGCAGCTTCTAATTTTTGTTTCATCAGCTTTTCTAATTTTTCCGGTGTAACGACAACCATTTCTTCCATTGCGCTTGCTCCTTTATCATTAATCTTAAAAAAGGGAAAGAAAACAAGTGATTTTCTTCTTCGTCCTTGCATTTCCTCCCCTTTTTTCACTACTTATTGCTACTGTTAAAGACAGTATAGTCAATTTCATCCACTGATTTTGCAACTAGAATAGCAGAGTAAACATCTGAATTGACATTTAAAATTGTTCGTAACATGCCAACAAACCATTCGACGCCTGCAAAAATTGCAATACTCTCAATGGGTAAACCCATTTGCGGAACAATCACTGCCAGTGAGACTAAGCCCGCACCGGGAACAACTGCGTTTGCTAGTGAGACAAACGTTGCTGTAATTGCTAAGTAAATCATTTTCGTAATATCAAACTCTAGCTGATACATCTGAGCGATAGTCATTACAGTAAAAGCCATATGCATCGCTGAACCGTTACTGTTTAATGACATACCTAACGGCAACACTAAGTTAGTAATTCGCTTACTTAAACCTAATTTTGCTTCTGTTTCTTCCAAAGCTACTGGTAAAGTAATTGCTGAAGAAGTTGTCGCCAAGGCCATCACAGACATATTTTTCATGTTTGTAATTAAACGTAGTGGACTTACTTTACAGTACAATGTGATAACCAAAATCCAGATGCCCAAAAATAAAATAGTTCCTAATCCATAGACCAATAGATACTTCACTAACGGTAAAATAATTTGAAGGCCTAAGTGACTAATTGTTGAAGCAATTAAAGCAAAAATCCCCAGAGGTGCTAGATACATGACGTATCGAATGACTGTAATGATAACTTCATTAAAGTCCACAATTATTTGGAAGAGTTGTGTCTCTGGATGGCTTTGTAAGTATTTATTCAGTGCTAAACCAAAAAATAATGCAAAGACAATAATTTGAATAATCGATCCTTGAGTCAGTGAATCAAAAATATTTTTCGGAACGAAATTTAAAATCGTATCAGTGATTGAGATTTCTTGCGCTTTAATAGAAGCATCTTGGAAGCCAGTCATTTTAACACCGTATCCTGGATTAAAAATGACTGCCATTAGGACGCCCCATAAAGCGGCAGCTAAGGAGGAAATCCCGAAAACAGCGATTGTTCTACCCCCAAGGCTCGTTAATTCTTTTGGATTAATACTGCCAACTGCTTGGACAATTTGCCCTAAGATCAAGATAGGAATAGCCATTTGCATCAGTCGCAAAAAGACATCTCCAACTATTTTCAAGTAATTGCCGCTAGCAGGAATCAAGAGTCCTACGAGGATTCCTACGACAACAGCAATTGCAATTTGGGTGATCATGGACGGTTTTTTCATGGTAAACTACCCCTTTTGACTGATCACAGTTCCTGCTTCTTTATCGATGTTTTCTAAGTTTTCGATAGAAGTAATGATTGCTTTCCGTTTGTCATCACCTTTTACGAAGTCTAAGGCAGCTTCGATTTTTGGTAGCATACTACCAGCAGCAAAGTGACCTTCTTTAATGTATTCTTCTGCTTCGGCTACACTGATTTGTTCTAATGCTTTTTGATCTGGTTGATTGTAATTAATGTAGATGTTATCAACGCCTGTCAAAATAATCAAACGGTCTGCATCAACGTTTTCAGCTAAAACACGTGCAGAGAAATCTTTGTCGTTAACCGCTTCCACGCCTACGTATTGTCCGTCTTCTGCTACGACCGGAATGCCCCCGCCACCAGAACAGATAGTTAAAACGTCCGCCTCTACTAAAGCACGAACCGCCTCTTTTTCAACAATTTCTTTAGGCATTGGTGATGGAACAACTTTTCGGTAGCCACGGCCAGCATCTTCCACATACGTAGAGCCATCTTTGGCTGCTTCTGCGTCAGCTTCTTCTTTTGTATAGAATGGACCAATTGGTTTGGATGGTTTTTTAAACGAAGGATCTTCTTTGTCCACACGCACTTGCGTAACTACAGAGATAACTGGTTTAGCAATGTTACGTTTTTCAAACTCATTAGTTAAAGCATTTTGTAACCAGTAACCGATGCTTCCTTGTGTCATCGCAACACAAGTATCCAATTTCAACGCTGGATTTTTTTCACTTTCGCCTGCTTTTTGTTGTAAAAGCAAATTCCCTACTTGTGGTCCGTTTCCGTGACAGACAATGACTTGTTCCCCTTTAGCAACAAATTCTGCAATATATTTGGCCGCGTGATTAACGACGGCTTTTTGGCCTTCATCTGTTGGATCCGTATCTAAAATAGCATTCCCACCTAGGGCAATTACGTTTAAACTCATTGATTGATTCGCTCCTTTTTAGTAAAGCAAAGACAAAATCTTTTCAGTATCGACGGATAAGAAATAATTTGTTTACGAAATGAAAGATTTTGTCTTGCTCATTTTGATTGTTTCAGTCATTATCGAAGGGATAATTAACCTAATTTCGGTTTACTTTCATCTTTAGCTAAGAAAGCAAAAGCTAGTAAACCAATAACTAATAGTACACAAGAAAGATAGAAGCCAACTTGCATTGAGCCTGCTGTATCTGCTAAATATCCTGTGACATACGGTGCTAGGATTGACCCTGACATCCCGATAAAATTATAGGCACTTAACGTTGTTCCTAAGGCCGCTTTTGGTGCATGTTTGGTAACAAAAGTCACCATAATTGGATCTAACGCTAATTTCCCTGTTAACCCATAAAGAATTAAAACAGAAATTAACAATGTCCGATTTGTTACAAAAGCAATCGCAAAGACAGATAGGATTGCTAAAGGTACTAATGTAAAGACTAATTTTTTCGTCGCACCTGTTTTATCATTCAAACGAGCGAAGATTAAGGCGCCTGGAATAGAGGCCCATGGTACAAGTGATGAAATGAAACCAACGCTCGCTCCTGTAAAGCCACGTTCAGCAATTAAAAATTGTGGCAACCAAGTAATAATGACAAAGTTTGCATAAATACTTGTGAAACATAAAATAAATGCGGCTAATAAATTACGATTTGAGAAAATTTCTTTTAATGAGATCTTTTCTTGCGGTCCTTCTTCAGCAGCTGCTCGTGCAGCTTCTTCACCAGGACGAATCACTTTTTCTTTCAAAATTGTATAGAAAAGAATTCCTACGATAAACGTTGGAATCGCCATGATAAAGAATGGTTTGCTCCAATGTTCACCATTTTCTAAAACCAACTTACTTGAAAGTAAGTACCCACCTGATGTACCGAAGGCCATCCCACTATTGATGATGGCATTACCGATGGTCCGTTTACTTGCTGGAATCGCTTCTGTCGATAGCGCATATTGCGGGCCATAGTAAGCTCCTTGACCAATACCAGCAATTGCACGAATGACTAAAAACATAACAAAGGTTGTCGCTAATCCACTAAAATAAGTAGAAATAGCAAGAACGATAAACCCAACAGCAATGACTAATTTCCGCCCAATTTTATCGCCAATCATCCCAAAAGGAATCTGTGCAACAGCATAGGTTAGAAAGAAGATACTATTGGCTAAACCAAGTTGTGTGTTACTTAGACCAAATTGTTCTCCAATGACCCCCATCACTGGATTAAAAATAGTTCGTGTTGCGTACATTAAAATCCAGCCTACGAAGAAAATGGCTACGACTTTAATCCAGTAACTATTGCTCACTTGCACTGCTTGATTTTTTTTACTATTCTCCATGTCTTCTCCTCACTTCTCATCTAACTCTACAGATTGTAAAGCTAGTAACATTCCAAATGACATATCTTTACCAGAGGAATGTCCGATTTGTATAATTCTGTCAATATTTTCGTCAACTCTATTATCCCGATGGTTCTCCAAATCCAAGAGTAACTGATACAACAATGAATTTACATATCCTTTAGCCGAGCTTGCAATATAGCCTTTACTAACATCTGTTGTGGATAAATTTGCTGCCGAAAGAGTAGCGGCTAACGCCGCAGCTCTTTCATCAGCAAGTATGAACAGAATTGTTTGATACGCCACTAAAATGTCATCACCACTCGGGGTTAACCCTTTGCCCCGACCAATCAGATAATTCGTTACTTCTTGCCATTCCGATAGTGTCCAAACTTTTTGTTTTTGGCTCATTTTTTTGAAAATATGCTTTGCTCGTTCGTCTAAAGGCAGGCCAATTCTACGTTCTAAGTTTCTCGCTAATAAGCGGTCTCGCAACAAGCGTAATTGGTCTTTTTCTAACTTGAAATGAGTAATGTTTAAAGAAACGACCTCGGCAGGTGTGAGTTGGATCGTTTTCACGCCGACTGTACTGTAAAAGGTCAACTGATTTTCTGTGATTTTGACTTTATTACCTTGTTGTACATACGGAAAGATTTCTTGAAACAATTGATCTGGCAAAAACATACCAAAGCTTGATAAATAATTATGGAAGTTTGCAACATTGATTAATTGATCCTGGACTTTCAGATTAAATGAACGTTCAAAAACACTGTGAATGGTTCCCATCTTGCCATATTGGTGGATAGGAAAAATGTAGTCACTAATGACTAGTTGGTTATTCAACCGTAATGCCTAGTTTCTCAGCATACGCTTCTAGGGCTTTTTCAAAACAGCCTAGAGGTGCTCTAACTGTCCCTGCACCAATTTGACCAACACCGGCATTTTTGTGTGCAATCCCTGTATTGATGATTGGTGTAATTCCTAATTCCACCACTTTACGGATATCAATTCCTAAACAAGTTCCTTGGAAATCCCAAGTTGGAATTGAGAATGTTGGGTTGTGTCCTTCACAGATTTTTGCCATTTCATTTGAGGTTGCTAACGCATCTTCAAAGCCACCTGCACCAACAAACCGTGTTACGCCAGGTGCAGCTACCATAGCCATTGCTCCAACGCCTACTGTTTCAGTAATTGCACTATCCCCGACATCAGGATTTCCGTCTTCTTCGCTGAAACCAGTGAAGTAAAGACCTTTTGGTGTATTTACTGGTGCGGTATGCCATTGATCGCCTGTTTCTGCAATCCGGACCCCAAAGTTCACGCCGTTACGAGTCATCGTTGTGACAATCGTTCCGTTGGTATCTTTACGGGCACCATCAACAATTGCTTTTCCAGTTGCCATCATGACATTTAAGAAGAATTGATCTGTGTCAGCTAAGAATTTGATTACTTCGTATTTTTGATCTTCTGGAATATCTGTTTTGATAATTAATGGAGACAATTCTTTTAAGAAGTTCAAAGATGCGGCAATATTTCTTTGGTGGAACTCGTCACCCATTGTAATAGAGCGCGCAATCAATACGTTTAAGTTCAAGCCTTCTTCAGAAAGTTTCAAAGCTTTCGCAATAGTTGGTCCTAAAACATCTTTAATCCAATCTAAACGATCAACTACTTCTTGTGAATAAGCACCAAAACGCAATACTTTACCGATACCTTCATTCAAGATACAGTATGCTTCGTTACCTTCTAAGCGATTTTCTACAACAAAGACTGGCATATTACCAGAAGTAATACCGCCCATTGGTCCTACTGCTTTTACATGGTGACAAGGAATGAAACGTACTTCGCCAGCTTCAAAAATCTTCAAAGCATCTTCTTCGTTGTCTGCCCAACGTTCGAATAATGCAGCTCCGATACAAGCACCTTTCATTGGTCCAGTCATTTCAGACCATTGGATTGGTGGTCCAGCATGAAGTAATGTTTTTTGTGCGTCATCATTTAATTCTGGAATCACTGATTTTGCAGGTACCACATCTACTAAGAATGGTTGTGCATTTTTAATTTTGTCTGTCACTTTGTGATTTTCAGCTTCGATTTGTTCACTGTAATCTTCCAAAGCATCCAAAATTTTAATCATTTTTTTATTGCCGTTAGCACGTGGACGCCAGTTAAATTGAACTGTTTCGCCACCGTAATCAACGATTGATTCTGTAAAGCTTTGCAACCCAACGTTAATAATTCTTGGTTTGGTTGTTAATAGTTCCATTACTTTTTCGCCTGGTTTTGGTACATCGACAGTTGGTCCGTTGTAAGCAACCACTTCTTTATCGTCTTCTGAAATTTCGATTCCTTTTAGTAATAAAGCTAATTGAACAGCTTTAGCATTGCTTTCTGCAACTAAAACGCCGCCTTCTTTCAAACGATCAACCGACGATTGGTAATTTTGCGGATCTTTCGTCGTCCCACAAACAGTTGCAACAAAGTAAAGATCACGTCCGGCTTCTTTGGCTGTGGCACGCGCTTCTTCAATTGCTGGTAACAATGCACCAACCATGTCTTCATGAGCACCGTAGCCTAACACCACATCGAATAAGATAATCCCAGTTTTTTCATCTTGTGCGTATTCACGAATTTTTTCGATACGAACATCTGGGTCAATCATTGGGTGCGGACGACCTTGTGTATACATATCATCGCCTAAGTCAATGACTTCATAACCGTGAGATTTCAAGACATAACCTTCTGCTTTCACTAAACCGCCAAGGTCTAAAGCTTCAGAAATTAACATACCTGCTTCAGAAGCTAATGTACCACCTGAATATAAGCCTTTTACAACTTTATCTTCTGGTAATGTTGGTACAGCTGGTTTTGCTAATGCTTCAAAGTAATTTTTCTTCACGGCCACATCATTTGCTAAATCAACAGCAATTTTAGCTGTTTCTTCTAATGTATGAGCTAGATAAACTTTGCCTTCGTGACTTGTTGGTTTTTCTCCTAAGAAAATCGCAACGACTGGTTTTGAAATGCTTTGTAATAATTCAACCACTTCATCACGAACTTCTTTTGCAGGTGGTTTAGAAATAACTGTAATCACATCGGTTGGTTCGTGATTTTCTAAGGCCACAATAGCATCTTTCACTGTGATAGCGCCTACTTTGTCGCTTAGGTCACGACCACCAGTACCAATGGCGTGAACAACTCCGCCACCTAAGCGGTCAATAATCGTTGTAACTTCTTGAATCCCTGTTCCTGAAGCACCAACAACGCCAATGTTTCCTGGAGAAACAACATTTGTAAAGGCGATCGGAATACTTGAGATAATACCAGTTCCACAGTCAGGCCCCATCATTAGTAAGCCTTTTTCATGCGCTAATTTTTTCAAACGTACTTCATCTTCAATTGACACATTATCCGTGAAAGAGAACACGTGTAAATCATTTTTTAAGGCACGTTCCATTTCTGGCGCACCATATTCACCAGGAATACTGAATAGCGCTACATTCGCCTCTGGTAAAAGATCAAACGCTTCTGACCAAGAAGTCGCTGCTTGTGCTTCTTCACTAGTTCCCTTTGCTGATAAATCATCTAAGAATTCATCAATCGCTGGCATAACTTCTTCCATGATGTTTTCTTTTTCACTGTCAACCACAATCATCATGTCGTTTGCAGATGCACTATTGGCCTCATCCGTTAACAAGTTTGTGTTGTTAAGGATGTCTTTGTTGGCATCTGTTCCCATCATGATTTGACTCATGGTTACACCATCTAATGCATTGATTTTATTGGTCAATAACATTAAGTTGATGGAGTCTTGGTAATTGTTTTTCAAAATTACTGTGTGTAACATTGTTCATCCTCCTATCTATTCCTTACAATGCTATTGTATCGAAATGAGAAAGTGTTTTCATCGGACATAATTCTAAAAAAATGGTATAATTTTTATCCATAAGAGGAAAAAAGGAGAAAATGATGAAATTAAGAGAGTTATTATCGATAGGTGACTTAA
Organism: Enterococcus sp. DIV2467a; assembly: GCF_050532945.1. NCBI lineage: Bacteria > Bacillati > Bacillota > Bacilli > Lactobacillales > Enterococcaceae > Enterococcus > Enterococcus sp. DIV2467a. The sequence continues at coordinate 2,624,551 of NZ_CP172896.1, forward strand.
AAAAAGGTAAAATTTTGACGAAAGAGATTGGTTTAGACAATGAAGTTGACTCGGCAATGGTCTTAGAAGCGATTGACATTGAGAACTGGAGTAGAAAGAATCAGTTAATTTTGACTTCTTTCTACGCATTGCATGATCTACCCGAAAAAGAGTTGGAAAATTTTTTCGTAAAGATGCGCCGAATTGGCATCAGCGGCTTAATTTTGAAAACAGATCGATTCATTAAAATGATTCCAGAGTGGTTTATCGAATTATGTTTCAATTATGAAATTCCTTTAATTAAAATCACACAAGACATTAGCTATGAAAAAATTCTATTTACGATTTACGAGCCTTTGTTGAATTATCAGTCGCATGTCTTACGTACGTATTACGATGTGCGCCAACGTTTCACCAAATTAGAGCGCCACTACCCAACGGTTGAGACGATTATGCAAGAATTTTATGACATCATTAAATTACCCTTCGCTTTAAAAATGTTGGATAAACATCTGGAAATTAGCGATGGTGACTTACCCCATGATGCGATTGTGCTCTCAAGAGAAAAACTAAAAAACAGTGAATTCACTAAAAACGATTACTCTCTTTTAACACTTTACTCTCATGCCAACCCCAAAAAACAGTTGGCACTAGAAGTTTCTATTTTCAATAGTTATTCCACTAATTGTTTACTTCTGGTTTATTTACAAGATGAAAAGGTTAAAGAAACGGATTTAGTGATTATCGAAAATGCGATTGATGTCTTACAAGAAAAATTCAATACCGAAAATTTGTTAAAAAAAGAACGGTATACTCGTTTGAACAACTTAGCGGATGCTATTTTACAAAATACACCGCAAAATCCTGACGAGCTAAACAGTTTGCTTCGTGAAGTGCAAATGCAAGAGCTAGATTCTTACCAAGCGATTGCTTTTTCTACCAAAGACACCAATACACAACTCATGAAAGAACGAATTATTGCCTTACTTCGTACCCTGCGTGTGAAATCCATCTTCTTTGATCAGCTAAATTATTCGGCGGTCCTTTTTAACTTCAATGAAAGTGATGGAAAAATTACAAAGCTGCAATTAAGTCGTTTATTAGCTGAACTTTTAGAAGAAAACGACACGCTTACCGTTGCCGTCAGCAGTTTAAAATCACGAGAAGGGATTAAAGAGCTACTGATTGAATGCCTGGACATTCTGCGCTTTAATGAAACTTTTTATAACGGACCAATTGTCACCTTAGCCGATATTGGGGTATTTAAAAATTTTATCCGCGAAGACCAATTGGAAAATTTAGACGAATTAATTCCTCGCGCACTTTATCAATTAGCCGAAAATAACTACGATTTGTTTGAAACCTTGTACAGTTTTTTCCAAAATAATCGCAACTATAAACAGACCTCTGAAGCGATGTTCCTTCATTCAAAAACGATTCGTTATCGTTTAAACAAAGTGGAACAACTTCTTGATATTGACTTAGCCAATCCCTTGCAATTGTTAAATTATGAAATTGCCACATACATTATAAAGATGAGGAGACGTGCACTTGAAAAACAATCAAACACTCGCTAATGGCGCAACAGTTACTATCTACCCCACTACGACTGAACCAACGAACTATGTCGTCTATTTACACGGTGGCGGGATGATTTATGGAACCAAAAGTGATTTACCAGAAGAACTGAAGGAGCTGTTTACAAGCAATGGCTATACCGTTTTAGCACTGGACTATTTGTTGGCTCCAAATACAAAAATCGATCACATCTTAAGGACGCTAACGGAAACCTTCCAATTGTTAAACGAAGAGATTATTCAAAACCAGCCCTTTGGTTTGTGCGGGCGTTCCGCTGGCGGTTATTTAATGTTACAGTTAACCAAACAATTACAAATACTAAATTTGACGCCACAATTTTTAGTCAATTTTTACGGCTATACAGATTTAGAATTTATTAAAGAGCCACGAAAATTATTAAAGCAAGCCATTTCCGCTAAAGAAATAGCTACCATCGACCAAACAAAGCCTGTTTGGGATGATCCTTTTCTTTCTCGCTATCTGCTGTATCATTACAGTATTCAGCAAGCGCTATTGCCGCACTTTTACGGATTACCAGAAAATGGGGACTGGTCTGCTTACGCACTGTCAGACGAAACATTAAAAACTTTTCCACCTTGTTTCAGTACAGCTAGCAGCTCAGACGAAGAAGTGCCGTTCCGCTATAGCAAAAAAATCGGACGGACCATTCCTGAGAGTACCTTTAAAGCGATTTACTATTTAGAACATGATTTTTTAAAACAAACCAAAGATCCTTCGGTCATCACTTTATTTGAGCAATTGGATAGCTGGCTGAAGGAACGATAAGCAATCAAGAAATTTTATTAAAGTATTAGACTTGTGATAGAAACTTTTTTATGATCCATGATATACTGTATATACAATATATACGAAAGGTGGGTTACTAGTGGAAATCAAAGAAAGAAAACTTAGAAAAGTTGGGAATTCTGTTGTTATGACATTGTCAAAAGAGTTTCTAGAAAGCATTGGTGCGACTGCGACAGACACCGTTTATGTAGACGAAGAAAAATTAAAAGATATTATTGTTAAAAAAAATATGTCAGAACATCAAAAAAAATTACAACAAATGATGGAGAACTCAAAACAAAAACATAATGAGCTGTACAAAGAATTGGTTACTAAATGAAAAGTATTTATTATTTATCAGCGGATGATCTATTTCAAATGAATACTTTCTTGATCCAAACGTATTCTCCCGCAGAACAAATTGGCATCAAAGATCGTAATGCATTAGAAATGGCTAGCAACCAACCAGCACAATTCGTCTTTGACGTTGACCTGTACCCAACAATTGAAGAAAAAGCAGCTATTTTAATGATTAACATTGCAACAAAGCATTGTTTTTACAATGCAAATAAACGGACAGCTGTAATGGCAACCGACTTATTTTTACAATTAAACGGTTATGATTTCCAATTAGATACGCAAGAAGGCGTTGATTTATTGGTTTTTATTGCTACTTATAGATCAGATTTTGATCAGTTGAAAAACGATGTATCAAAAGTAATCAGAGCTAAATTAAATCATACTTCTTCTCACTAATTTCATCAATGAAATATAAGATGGATGTCGTTTTCAATTGTAAAATTAAGCGTCTAATCCAAATAAATTTAATAACAAAAAAAGAAGCGAGAAATCTCGCTTCTTTTTGTTATTTTTGATAAAGTGTGGTTCCTTTTACCACACTGATTTCCACCGGTGTCTGACGAGCGACAAAAGCCGCCGCACATTCTGCTTCAGTGAGTAAGTAAGTTGCTTCAGCACCAACTTGCGGCCAATTTACTTGCCCTTGTTCGTCTAAAGTTGTGACACCATCTGTCACTAAGCCTAATAATTGTGTTAAAGCATCTTGATCTTTCACGTTAAAAAGTTCACCTAAACGAGCCAATTTTTCTTGTAATGAACCATCACCATAGGGAGACCAGCAATCGTAGATATTGTCACAACCAAGATGGACATTGACTCCATGACGTAACAATTCCATAATTGGCGGAATCGTGTTAGGTGTGATTGGCACGCTGGAATTAATATGAATTTTTTCTGCTGCTAAAGCATCATAAACTTCGTCACGTTCTTCACCAATGAAATCATTTAACCCGAAGGCATGGCTGATAAATACTTTGTCTTGTAGGCCATATTCTTTCGTTAAACGGATAATTTCTTTAATCGTTGTTGTCCCAGCTTCGTGACGGTCATGTAAATGAATATCTACACCGACACCATGTTTATCTGCTAAGCGGAATGTTTCAGCCAATGATTTTTTGTAATCACCATCTAGTGAATAAGGATCCACGCCACCAATAAAATCGGCACCTTTTGCCAATGCTTGATCAACTAATTCAACGGAATCTGAACGTAGTAAGCCGTGCTGTGGAAAGACGACAATTTCTACCGCAAATGGTTTCGTTTGGGCCAATGCTTGGACTTCATCAAAATAACGTAAGTCTGTCATCGGTTCCACGTCGACATGTGTTCTGAAGGCTGTCGCGCCATGTGGTAATTCTAAGTCAATTAAATGGTTGGCGCGTTCTGTTAAAGAAAGTTCTAAACTATCTAAATAAGGGATTTCTGCTTCGACACGTTCCACAATTGACTTCGCTGGCGTCACCGGATACCACGGAACACCTAGTTTACTTTTATCAAAGTGACAATGTTTTTCAATCAAACCTGGTAAAATCAATTGATGGTGACCATCAATAATTGTCAACCCAGGTTCTTCTACCAATTCTTCATTGGGGATGATTTTTGTAAATACTCCATCTGTTACTTCAATTGCCACTTCTTTGGTTACTGTCCCAGATAACCAGTCACCTTCTTTTTGATACCCTGTTTCAATTCGAACATTTTTTAACCAATAATTCATGCTTTCCTTCACTCCTACCTGTATTTATTCCTTCCCGAAAGGACACAATACTTAGTTGTACTGTGCTAAAATTTTACTAATTTCCGTATAACCTTTTTGATTGGCATAGTCCATTGCTGTTCGACCAGAATTGTCTTTAATGGATTGATCCGCACCATTTTCCATTAACAATTTTACAATATCTTGGTAAAGTTGGTTCCCTTCACGTAACCCCACTGCCTCAATCAATGCTGTATAGCCAAAGTCATTTTGGAAATCTATGTCTTCTCGTCCATCTTCTAACAAGAGCTTCACATTGTCAATATGTCCTTTTTCAGCTGCCGGAATTAACGCATTGCCACCGTAACGGTTATGCTTATTTAAATCTGGGGTCGCATTTTTTAACATATACGCTAAAATCTCCGTACGTCCTTGCGCTCCCGCATAAAGATAGGGACTATCACTAATGCTATTTTGCAGATTAATATCGGCACCCCGATCAATCAACGCTTTTGCAATCTCAATGTCATTATTGTGAACAGCGATATTGAGCGGTGTGTTGCCTTCTGTGTCGACTTCATCCACTTGATAAGTAGTATCTTGTAAAATTTCCTTGACCTTCTTCGTATCTCGTTGATTGGCTGCTTCTAAAAGCGCACCCACTTCATAGGTCTTCATCGGTTCTTTCACTTCCTCTTTTGATGTTGTTTGAGCTACCGAACGGGTTGTACTGGTGCTTTCAGTTTTTGCACTACTTTGAGTAGTCACCGTTTGACTATTTTTTGACGCTGCGGAGGGTGTTTCTCCTCCTTGACACGCAGCAAGTAATGGAATGGTCACGACACTTAATAGCCCCATTAAAATTTTTTTGTTCATTGTGCTCAGCTTCCTTTCCTCGAGAGAAATATGAGATTTTTCTCCAGTGGTTCTAATCTAACGAATCTTTTTTTATTTGTCGATTAAAACGCTTTCTCCGTTTTTCTATTTTAAAAAGAGAGAAACCAAAAGAAGTCGAAACTTTTTTTGGTTTCCATTCGTATGTTTTGTTCTTAAAAGGTAAATTCAGGATTAAAAGTTCCTTGGTATGGTTCATGTTCCACATAGACTTGGATATCGTTTCCTTCGTTATCTTTACCCATTCGTGTGTACGTAAAACGATTATCATTCAATTCTGTTAACTCTAAGACAGCGCCATAGCGATTGGTTCCAATGGAAACATGGGCACGGAATTTATTTTGATTTCCTACTTTAAAGTAGCCATAGTCGCCACGAGTTTCACCAGTTTGTAAATTGAAAAATTCATATTTGCTGCTGTCTTGGTCAAATTTCGCTAAGCTGATAAAGTTTTGGTTGGCCGAAGTTACGTCATTGCCATCTTTATCCACTACTTTTGTGCCATTCCAAAGAAGTTGCGGTGTCCCATCAAAGGAAGTTTTACCAATAATTTCATCCCCTTGTCGATTTACATCAATCTGGCCTGTTTGTTCTGTCATGGCACGGCGTCCATTCGTGAATTCTAGTGTTCTGGGACGATTATTGGGGTATGGCTGCGGACGACCATAAACTGGTCCTGAGGTTGCTTTGTTTTCTACGAAAACTTCAATATCATTTCCGTTTTTATCTTTCCCCATCTGTCTATACGTAAAAGTATCTTGGTATAAAGTTCTAAGTGGGTATACACCTTGATAATTTTTGGTTTCAGAAATAATTACAAGACGGGAAACATCTGTAATACCAGCGGTCATAAAGAAGGTTCCTTCATCTCCTGTTGATTCTCCAGTCTCTTTATCAAAAAATTCATAGAAACTAGTGGTTGCATCAAATTTGATTGCATGTAATAGGTTTTGATTTTCATCTGTTAAGTCATTCCCGTTTCGATCATAAACGCGTGTTCCAGCCCAATCTTTTTCTGATAATCCTTCATCTTGTCTAATACCAACTGAACGTAAATACTCAGGTAAATCCCCTAAATTATTGGGATTGTCTACGCTTTGAGGAACGTATGCTTCTGCCGTCAAAGCCCCTCCTGCTCCACCAACTAATAACGCACTTAAAGCCAACAACGTAATTGTACCAACGATTTTTTTCTTCATAAACGACTACTCCCTTTCCTTTTGATAATTTAAGGATAGCAAGTAGTTATTAACTCCACCTGTCCATAATATGAACAAATTATTAAATAATAATCATTATAATTATCTTAATAATAATATTTAATTATAACTAATAACAATTTATTTATAGAGGAAGAGAAAACAAAAGAACGTTGGGGGACGTTCTTTTGTTAAATAAGAGAGAAGACAAGAGACTTTTAGAAAGTAAAGGCTGGATGATATGTGCCTTGGTAAGGTTCATGTTCCACGAACACTTGAATATCATTACCAGCATTATCTTTACCCATTCGAGTATACGTAAATCGATCATTGTTTAGTTCCGTTAATTCTAGCGCTGCACCGTAGCGATTCGTACCAATAGATACATGAGCCCGGATCTTGTTATTGTCCACCACTTGGAAGTACCCAAAGTCGCCGCGGGTTTCACCTGTTTGTAAATTGAAAAATTCATATTTACTTGTGTTTGGATCAAATTTCGCTAAACTAATGAAATTTTGATTGGCCGCTGTCACATCATTACCGTTTTTATCTACGACTTTTGTGCCATTCCACAAGGTTGTTCCTAAAATTTTATCCCCTGATTTATTTGTCACAATTTTGCCAGTTTGATTGGTTAATGCTTCACGTCCATTTGTAAAAGCTAATTTTTTCCCATGATAAGGGATGTGTTCCACGTAAACTTCAACATCATTCCCCAGTTTATCTTTCCCTAAACGCTTGTAAGTAAATTTGTCTTTACTCACTTCGGTTAAATCCACTACGGCTTGATAATTTTGTGTCCGCGAAATTAAAATTCGTTTTGTGCCATCACCTGTCACAAAAAATGTTCCTTCGTCACCACGGGTTTCCCCAGTATTTTTGTCGAAAAACTCGTAAAAACCGGTTTCACCATCATATTTTGCTAAACCAATAAAATTAGCATTTTCTGCCGTTAAATCATTACCAGCAGCATCATAAACACGGGTTCATTGCCAGTCCGTGCCAGATAAAATCTTAGTCGCCTTGTCGCCTCTTGTTTGGCCATTGTTTTGATGTTTGCCTAAATTTGCTGTAGCACTATTTGGATTGGCTGCATGATCTGCAAATGCTGGACTTGCATAACCTGCTATAAGTAACGTACTTAATGTTACTAAAGTAATCGAACTTAATACTTTCTTTTTCATAAAGCATCGCTCCTTTTCTTTGATAAACCTATCTTAACAAACGATTCTAAACTACCACTGTCAGAAAAATGAACAATTTATAAACGATTAAAAACAACTATAAACTATTTTTTTATTAAAAATGAAGCGGTCAAAAGAATCCTTTACTTCCTTTTGACCGCTTCATCCACTCGTGATTGACTAATTAGAACGTGAAGTCTGGCGTAAAGTCTCCTTCATATGGTTCATGTTCTACAAAGACTTTAATTTCTTTGCCATTGTTGTCTTTACCCATTCGTGTATACGTAAAACGTTTATCATTTAATTCTGTTAATTCTAACGCAGCTCCATATTTATTGTCACCAATTGAAACGTGGGCCCGGATTTTGTTATTATCAATTACTTGGAAGTAACCAAAATCTCCACGGGTTTTACCCGTTTCTAAATCAAAGAATTCATATTTACTTGTTTTATTATCAAATTTCGCTAAACTAATAAACATTTTATTTGCTTCAGTAACATCGTTACCGTCTTCATCTAAAACTTTCGTGCCATTCCATAATGCAGCCCCTAAAATGTCATCCCCAGGTTCACTGGTAACAATCTTGCCAGTTTCTGTTTCTAAATCTTTACGGCCATTCGTAAAAGTTAATTTCTCGTCAGAATAAGGGATATGTTCTACAAAGACTTCTACATCTTTCCCGTCTTTATCTTTACCCATTCGCTTATAGGTAAATTTATCTTTCGTTACTTCCGTTAAATCAACCACCGCTTGATAGTTTTGTGTATCCGAAATTAAGATACGCTTTTCGCCATCGTCTGTCACAAAGAATGTGCCTTCATCGCCACGGGTTTCACCTGTTTCTTTGTCGAAAAATTCATAAAAACCTGTTTCACCATCATATTTTGCTAAACCAATAAAATTAGCATTTTCTGCTGTTAAATCATTATTATTTTTGTCGTAAACTTTTGTGCCTTGCCAATCAGTACTGGATAAAATTTCTGTTAATTCTTGTCCTTTTGATTGCTCTTTAGCTGCTTCTGCTGAACTAGAGACTGCAGTGCTTGAGCTAGCTGCACTTGATTTATCTGTTGCAGAGTTGGCTCCGCCAGCACAGCCTGCAATCAACAACGTACTAAAGGTTAATAAGGTAAGCGCACTAAAAACTTTTTTCTTTTTCATGGTTGGTAATCCCCTTTTTCTTTTTGATATATTTAGAATAGCAAAGCCTTATAAACTCCTACTTGCCGAAAAATGAACAAATTATAAACAAATGAAAAAAAGTTAATAACAATACTAGCTTTTTTTTGTTCACTTGTAATACACTATAAGTAAGAAATAGATTAAAACCACTAGGAGGGACGCTTTTGACCATTAAACGCCGCTTTTTTATTTCTTATATTAGTGCCATCATTATTACTTTAGCCTCTGTTTTAGCTGTTTTATCCTTAGCTTCTTACATCACGTTAGGGACTGTTCCCAGTTTGCCCCAAGCTTACCGAATGATGAATAAGCAACGACCATTGACCGCTAACGAAGAAGAAAGTTATTTGGCCTTAGATCAATTGTTAAAAAAGTCACCGAAATTACTAGATACGCCTTTAAGTAAAGAATTAAAGGAAACGATTCAAACAATTGAGGCAAAAGGATTAAGTGTGATTATTCGAAAGAATGCACGGTTTCCTTATTATTCGGATAATTTAGTAGAAAAATCTTTGTCTGTACATATTCCAAACTACGAAATGAATAATATTATGCCAACTGGCACACTGGATAATGCAGGGCGTCTATATCATTATGTCAAATCCGATTTTCATTATTTAGATGGTTCTAACGGGAGCTTTATTGTCTTGAAACGCGAAAGCAGCCTTTTTGAATTCTTCACACGCTGGATTATCTGGATGATTTTGTTAATTATCCTTGTAGCAATTGCGGCAGCTTGGCTCATTAATAAGCGCTTAATCAAAACCACTATCGAGCCATTAGAAGCATTAGAAAAAGCGACTAAAACATTGGGTAAGGATGCCCAAAAAGAAAATCCATTTACACCAACTAGCCACCAAACCGTCTCAACAGAAGTCAAACAGCTCCAACTTAGTTTTGAACAAATGTGGCAAGATTTAGAAGAAGCCAATGCGGAACGCGAAAAATATGAAGCTAATCGGAAAGAATTAATTGCAAATATTTCTCATGACTTAAAAACACCAATTACTTCTATTATTGGTTACGTTGAAGGTTTGATGGATGGCGTTGCCAATACTGAAGAAAAAAAACAGCGCTATTTAACGGTCATTCATGAAAAAAGTTTAGGCCTCAATGATTTAATTGAAGAATTATTTTTGTATTCTAAATTAGACCTAGATCGTGCTGTCTTTACAATGGAAAAGACCAATTTCACTCGTTTTATTGCACATATTCTTGAAGAATACCGTTTGGAACAAGAACTCGTGATCACTTCTGTACTTCCCACCGAAGCTTTATACGTTCAAATGGATCCCACGCAGATGAATCGCGTGATTACCAATCTAATTCAAAATAGCATTAAATTTGCGGATCCCACTAAAGAACAACTAGCCTTTACGATTTCTTTAACGCATAATCAAACAGACTTAGTTTTAACCATTACAGATAACGGCATTGGTATCGATAAAAAAGAATTACCTTATTTATTCGAACGCTTCTATCGTGTAGACAAATCTCGAACCCCAACAGTTAAAGGAAGCGGCTTGGGATTAAGTATTGTCAAACAAATTATTGACTATCATCAGGGAACAATCACTGTCACAAGTAAAAAAGGAGACGGCACCAACGTGATAATTACGCTGCCGTTGTTGGAGGATGAAAAATGAAACCACATGTATTAATTATTGAAGATGATCCAAGCATTGCTGATTTGCAAAAAGATTATTTAGAAATTAACGATATGACTGTCACAATTGAACATGATGGAAAAAAAGGATTGGAAGCAGCTTTAAATGAGCCCTTTGATTTAATTATTTTAGATGTGATGCTGCCAACTATGGATGGTTTTGAAATCTGTCGTGCAATTCGGAAAAAAAAGCAAACGCCGATCATGATTGTTTCGGCTAAAAAAGAAGATATTGATAAAATTCGTGGGCTTGGCTTAGGTGCGGATGATTATATAATCAAGCCGTTTAGTCCCAATGAATTAGTCGCTCGAGCAAAAGCCCATATGAACCGTTATCAATTGTTAAGCAACGCAGAACAACCACCACAATTACTAAAAATCAATGAAATCGCTGTCGACACTGCCGCCCACAAAGTGTTTGTTTTAGAAAATGAAGTTATTTTTACAAGCAAAGAATACAAATTGCTGGTTTTCTTGATGGAACATCCTAACCGTGTGTGGAATAAAGAAGAACTTTTTGAAAGTGTCTGGGGGTTTGATGCCTTAGATACTGAGGTTTCGACTGTCGTTGTTCACATTAAACGGATTCGGGAAAAATTAAAAAAAGCCAATCTTTCTGACTCTCCAATTGAAACACTCTGGGGAAGTGGCTACCGCTTCAATCGATAAAGAGAGCAAAAATAAGTCGGAGCCTATTTCTAGGCTCCGACTTATTTTTTGTTAATTTACACGAGAAAATTTTTGATAAAGTTGATTGAAAACAATCATAAATTGTTCAATTTCTGCCATTGTATTGCTTTCATCTAAACTAATGCGCACAGCGGAAGTCGCCAATTCCCCAGGCACATGCATGGCATACAAGGTGCTGCTAGCCATTTTTTTTCGGCTAGAACAAGCACTCGTAGTCGAAATATAAATCTGTTTTTCTTCCAATGCATGGACTAGCACTTCGCCGCGAATCCCTTTCAAAGCAAAACATAAAATGTGTGGCGCAAAATGTTCATTATCTTGTGAAAAAACAGTCACATTTTGAAATTCTTCTAACGCCTTTAATAAATAACTCCGTAATGTCGCCACATGTTGCGGCCGTTGTTGTTCGTTCTCTAAATGCAAGCGTAACGCTTTGGCCATTGCCACAATTGCTGGTACGTTTTCTGTCCCACTGCGTTGGTTGTTTTCTTGCCCACCTCCTGTTAAAAGCGGCGCTAAACGTTTCCCTTGTTTCCAATACATAAAACCAATGCCTCGTGGTCCATGAAATTTATGTGCAGAAAACGTTGCAAAATCCACCCGATCCGTTAACCACTCTGAGTAATTAACTTTCCCAATTGCTTGAACCGCGTCTACATGAAAATGAATTTTAGGAAACTCCGCTAAAACCTCGCTGATTTCTTTAATTGGTTGAATCGTTCCCACTTCATTGTTCACTGCCATAACAGAAACCAAAATCGTTTCTTTTCTAATTAATTTCTGTAGTTCCTCGACTTTTACACGACCTTCTTTATCCACTGGCGCATAAGAAAGTTCAAAACCTAGTTCGACTAATTGTTCCGCTGTTTCTGTAACTGCTGGATGTTCCACTGCAGAAATAATAATATGATTACCAAATTCTCGTTTTTCGATTGCCGTTCCTTTTAAAACCCAGTTATCTCCTTCAGTTCCGCCACTTGTAAAATAGATTTCATTTGCTGAAACATTGATTAGCTCCGCAATCTGCTTCCGTGCTTGTTGTAAGAGCCGATTCGCTTGGCTGCCTAAGTCATGCAGACTAGACGGATTGCCAATAATCCGCTGACTGGTTTTTACATATGTATCTAAAGCCTGGGGGTAAATCGGTGTAGTTGCACTATTATCAAAATAAATCATTTGTCACCCTTCTTTTTTAAAATTCTTTCCCATTATATACTTTCTAAAGTATCACTTCAAGTCACCACCACGCCATAAAAACAGAGGCTTGTCTGTCGACAAACCTCTGTTTAGTGATTGTTTAATTAAATTGCTGTTAAATTAGGGTTATTGATATTTTTAAAATAAAAATCTTCGATTCGCTTGAACGCTCCTGGCTCAACAGCTTCCAATGCCGTTCCAATTTCATCTAATGCATCTTGATAACGGAATTCTGTCGAGAATAAATACATGCTTTTATCTAAAGCCGCTCGGATGTTCTCGTGAGTATGACGATAGCGGTTTGCATATTGCATCATTTGTTCTGTCAGAGCTGCTGCATTGACTAAATCTTTTGTTTTCTTATCTAATAACTCTAAATCATCTTCGCATAAGTCACATAAACGATTGATTTCATCCATGTTAATGCGCATTTTATTTAAGGCTCGGCTTAAATCTTCAATTCGATCCGTTGCCACATAGAAAAATTCTAAGTAATCAGCAGACAAACCTGGTAATCGTTGCTTTTCAACATATCGTTTGATACTCCGTAAACGGAATTCGTATTCGTCGACTTTTTCTTGGGCGACTTTTTCGCCTTTTCTTAGTTCTTTCAATGAAGCATCAATTTCTAATTGTTGATTTTCAATATCATCTAAAATCTTATAGCATTCTTTATAGAACGCTTGAATTTCAGAGTAAGGAACGGTATGTTCTTTCATTCGAGGTTCCAAGTCTTTTTGACGGCGGATAATTTCTTCAATTTCCGTTTGGAAGCCACGACTACGTCCTAGCTCGTTGTTGTTTAAGGTGTAGCTTTGTGATACATGGTCCAATTCAATCATTAATTGACGGTTATTTTTTAAGGAATGAGAAATATAATCGTCAATAATTTTTTGATTGGTCACGACATATTTCTTCGCTTCAATTTCACGTTCCATCACTTCATATAATGCATCAATCGCCGTTGCTGTGTCGCGATTTGCGACCTCTACTGCAGCAATCTCTGTTTTCTCTAAATCAGCCATTGAATTCTCGACACGTTTTTTCGCATGTTGAATTTCTTCAGCAAAGTTTTGTTCAGGGAACACATAATCGTCAGCTAATAATTGGTTGTAGCCTTCTTCGATTTCTTTTAATTGATCTGGGAAAGTTTCATTTAATTCTTCATACATTGGTGGAATCCGTTTCATTAAGTCTTCCAATTCATACGTATGACGTTCCGCATCTTCTAGGACTTCTCGAGCCTCGATTGGGTCCCCCGATGTATTTAGTGTGACAAATTGTGTGAATTCAATTTCGACGTTTCTTAATTGTTTTTGGATTTCGGAGTAAGCTGGACCAAAGCTAGCTTTATCATCTTTTAGTGATTTACTTAATTCTTCATAGACATCCAAAGCTTTTTGAACTTCTAATGAATTGCGCTCTTCACTTTCACGTAATTCTTTCAAGCCATTACGAATGACTTCCACTTCGGCTTCCATTTCGGTCATCGTTTCATTCGCTTCCACGACTGCTTTCTTCGCTTTCATGAAACGGAAAATTTCATTTTGATTTTCGACTTCATAAATTTGACTCTCTAGTTCGGCGAAAGAACGCGTCGATAGTTCTACCCAGCGTTGATTCCATTCACGGAAACTATTTTGACTCTGTCCAACTAGATGCATTTTTTTAATGTCATCGATTTCTTCAAAGACTGGCAAGTCAAACAGGGCTTCTTTACGAACTTCTAATTCATCTAATTGTTCTTGATTTTTTTTGCGCATAAAATAACCAATTAAGTATAGCACCGCAGCAATAATAACGATTACTAGTACTAAAATGATAATCCAATTATTCTTCATTTTGGCTCCTCCGATAATTTTTCTATAATAAAAGAAAGGTTGTTTGTTCTCTTCACACGGTTATCTATTGTTCCTGACCCTTGAAAAAGGGCATTCTTGCAGAAATACCTATAGAAAATTATAGCACAAACTGTATATTCATTCACTAGTTATAACAAACTTTTTTAAGAAAACCCGCGATCTTCTTACGAAGGGGTTGATTCACTGCTTTCATCGATCCGATTTTCACTAATTTTTTTACAAATATCACTTAGTTGTGTTAAGAAGGCATCCGCTTGACTTTGATCCATCCCAAAGTGTTCATCGCGCATAGCCCAAACTTCTAGCCCAGCTTCTTTGGCAGAGGCAATGCCTTTTTCTGAATCTTCAATGGCTATACATTCCTGTGGCGCAACAGCTAATTCTTGTAACGTGTGCAGATAAATATCCGGCGCCGGTTTACTTTCTTCGAAATCTTCCCCACTCACGACCGCATCAAAATAACTACTTAATTGCCCCACTGTCAAAACCTCTTCAATTGCGTCTTTTGTGGAAGAAGAAGCTAATCCGATTTTATAGCCTTGTCTTTTTAAAAATTGTAAAACACGTTTCGCATTTTCATCAAGCACAGCTAAATAATCTATCGGATGCGCTTTTTTATAGGCTATGTATTGTTCATTTAAAAAAGCAATATCTAGCTCTTTTTTGTTGACTTGTTCAATCTTTTGCCATAATGAACGCATATCCGCACCGACTAATTCTGGCAAGGTTAGGCCCTCAATGGTCAAATCAAATTCCGCTAAAAATGCTTTACGTCGCTCATAATAATAAGCTTCGCTATCTACTAGGACACCGTCCATATCAAAAATAATGGCAGTTTTGGATTCTGTCATACTATTTAACTCCTTCGTTACGACTCATATCTTTACAGTTTAACAAAATTTTAAGGAAAAATGAAGAACAAATATTTTCATGATTTCCTAACTTTCTGAAAATAAGTGGTTGCTTTTCTAAATGTTTTTCGGTATCCTTTTACTAATCTACAAATGAGAAAATAATTAAAAACAGGAGTGATAAACGTGAACGTAGTTAAATTCGGCGGTAGCTCGCTAGCATCAGCACCACAGTTACAGAAAGTCTTACAAATCGTCAAGGAAGAGCCGCGCCGAACGTTTGTCGTTGTATCCGCTCCTGGAAAGCGAACCCCGCAAGATATTAAAGTGACTGATTTATTGATTCAATACTATCAGCGCTACTTAAATAATGAGGAAATTGAATCGACAATCTCTGCCATCATTCGTCGTTATGAAGATCTTTTCGATGAATTACACTTGGATAAAGCAGTTTTAGCTGATATTGCTATTTCGATTCGCCAATTAGCCACTTTACCAAAAGAAAACAATGCTTTTTTATTTGACTATTTTTTAGCTAGCGGCGAGGACAATAATGCAAAAGTTGTTGCCAGTTTTTTCAAGCAAAATGGCTTAGATGCTCGCTACATTAGTCCAAAAGAATTGGGTCTCCTGGTGACACCTGAACCAGGCAATGCTCGCATTTTACCAAAAGCTTTAGAGAAAATTAGTGTCTATCGTGAGACTCAACAAATCTTGGTTATTCCAGGTTTCTTTGGTTATACAGAAGCCGGCGAAATTTGTACTTTTTCTCGTGGCGGTTCCGATATCACAGGGTCCATTGTTGCCGCAGGTGTTCAAGCAGATTTGTATGAAAACTTTACCGATGTGGACGGAATTTATGTCGCCCATCCTGGAATTATTGAACAGCCTCAAACGATTCAAGAATTGACCTACAGAGAAATGCGGGAGTTAGCTTATGCAGGATTTGCCGTCCTCCACGACGAAGCTTTAATGCCTGCCTATCGCGCAAATATTCCAGTCGTTATCAAAAATACTAACAACCCACATCATCCCGGCACCCTAATTACCACTTCTCGCAAAGTGAAGCATGCTCCTGTTGTAGGAATTGCTAGTGATCAAGGGTTCGCAAGTATTTACATTAGTAAGTATTTAATGAATAGAGAGTTAGGTTTTGGGCGACGGCTTTTAGAAGTACTAGAAAAATTAGCCTTAAGCTATGAGCATATGCCCTCAGGAATTGATGACATCACGATTGTTTTAAGAGAAGACCAGTTAACAACTGAAATTGAAAATCGACTGATGGCTCAACTCCAAGAAGTTTTAGCGCCTGATGAGTTACGCATCACGCATCACCTTTCTATGATTATGATTGTCGGGGAAGGCATGCGCCAACGAATTGGGGTTACTGCTGAAAGTACAATGGCGTTAGCCAAAGAAAAAATCAACTTAGAAATGATTAACCAAGGATCTTCGGAAGTAAGTATTATGTTTGGTATCAAAAAAGAACAAGAGGAAAAAGCCATCAAAGCCTTATATCGGACGTTCTTCCATGATTAATGAAAAAGACGAATGAGTTTTCTCATTCGTCTTTTTCATTGGTTTCAGTAATTTTCAATTGGCGTTGAATTTCCGCTTTAATTTTAGCTTCTGGCGCAAAATCTTGTTCCCAATTTTCAGGTTTTAATACTTTATTTGTTTCCGGATCATAATGTGGCTGCCCATCTGGAAATAATTTCCCCATATTGGCTTGATGAACGATTTCAATAATTTTTGTTGGATTGACACCCATTAAGCAAAACGAACCATAAGTAAAATACAATAAATCGACTAGTGCATCCACTTCCTCCACTAAAGGATCAGATACTGGTTTGCCTTTCGCCAAGACTTTCTGCTCTGCTTTATCGACAGATTTTTTTAATCCGTCGACCAATTGTTGAAAAAGTACTTGGTCATTATTAGCAGCACTATATAAAAATTCCACAAGTTCTTCGACTTTAAACTCTGCTCGTCGACTAGCTAACTCTGGCGAAAAAGCAGTTGGTTGCTCTGGTTGTTGTGGATTAAAAACCTCGTGGAATGCACAAGCCATTTCATAAGGGGATTGCTTTTCAGACATTCAGCTACCTTCTTTCTCAAAATAAATCTAATTGTTTTGGATTCAAATCATCGTAACTCAAATTCAAGACTTTTTGCATCTGTAGAGCGTTTTCTGCGGCATCGCCGCCAGAATTATTATTAAAAATTACGCCCACTTCTTTAGCTTCTTGCGACATTTTTAAAACAGCTTCGCTTAAATCAGCGATTTCCTGCGTATTATAATGATAAAGGGTTCTTTTTTTTCGCCACTCTGCATCATTGGCTAACCAGCCAGCCGCATTACGTCCGTGAAACCGGAAGAGCACGAGATTAGGATTCGTTACATAAGGATAAAAGGGCACTGGATTCGTAGGAATCTGCGGTTCATCTACAATCACAAGTGAAAATTGATTTTCTTTCATAAATTGCAACATTTGTTTTACAAAGTTTGGTTGATACCATGAATTATTTCGTAATTCAATGGCGATGGGTAGGTCTTTAAACCAGTGACGAATTTTTTGCAAGTAAGCGACATTTTCTTTCGTACAACCAAATGTTCCTGAAAATTGTACCAGAAAGGCAAATAATTTTTTACTTTCAATTAATGGGGCCATACTTTCTAAAAAGGCGGTGATCATTTCTTCTTCACTTGCATAATAGGTCTGCCACTCACCTTGACAACTGATTCCACTATAAACTTTCATGACAAAGCGAAAGTTTTCGGGAACTGCTTTGACCCATTCAGCTACTCGTTCTTTGGGAGGAATCCCGTAATACGCCGTGTCCATTTCAACTAGTGGTAAATGACTGGCATATTCATAAAGCGTGGCCCGTTTTTTTCCAGTTAAATAGTCGTGTTCACTAAAAGATGTTAATCCTAAGCGAATCATGTCCTTCCTCCTCTGCGTAACTTTTTATTTTTCTAAACCGTCATCTCAACTTAGTTGGTCCAATCGATATTCGCTTCACAATAGGTTTGACCATCAATCCGAATCTCATGGCGCGTTTTCAACTGATTTTCTTGTTCGACAATTTCGTAATGACTTTCGACTTCTTGGCCATATTCTACTTCTTTATCAAATTTCACAAGAATTTTTTTCGGTTGATGCGTTGTTAAAAAGTCATACCCTAACACATCCAATAACCAATTAAAGTAAATCGCATTATTAACATGTTGATTGCCATCAATATCAAAAAAACGCACACGATAAGGTAAAAAGTTCCCCTCTGTGACCTTTTCAATTTTTTCATGGCGATAAATTTTAGTGATTTTTTCAGAATCAAAAGGTGCAATAATTTCTGGTAACACACTACTGATTTTCCGATTTTTTTGATCCATTAAGACAAAGGTTGATTTCACAAAGACACATTCATTGCCTTCTTCATCATGAACCCAAAAGTTACGATAACAAAAATATTTGTTATAACTCATAGCTTGCGTTGTAATTGCTACTTTTTCACCAACTTTTGGTAAGCGGTGAATCTCTATTTCATAATTGGTGATGACCCAGCCTAGACCAAATTGAGCGACATAAGCCGCATCTCTTCCTAGTAATTCTGTTTGTTCTTCTGATACTTTAATGACAACCGCTAACAAAGCCGGTATCTTCATTGCACCAGTAAAATCGCCGTCATAGTAGGCAACTTCATAAGAGGATGTATGTTTTTTTCCCACGAAATAATCTCCTTTTTCCAATGGCTACTTTCGTGTCATTGTTTCTTCTTAAAAGTATACCACGTGATTTCTTCAATTGCGATTCCGAATGAAAAATTAACAAAACTTTGAAAAACACTATTATTTATATTATTTAAAAACATTCTTAATATTACTTAAAAAATATTGTTTTATTTTTAAAAATAACATTTCTTATTATTTGTATCCGAAAGATTATTATGTTATATTCCTATCTGTAAGCGCATACAAAATAATTTTTTAGGAGGTTTTTTTCGTGAAAAAGAGTTTATTAACAATCGTCCTGGCTTTTAGTTTTGTTTTAGGTGGCGCTGCATTGGCCCCTACTGTTTCGGAGGCTCATGGTTACGTAGCAAGTCCTGGAAGTCGTGCTTTCTTTGGTAGTTCTGCTGGTGGTAACTTAAATACAAATGTTGGTCGTGCACAATGGGAACCTCAAAGTATCGAAGCGCCCAAAAATACGTTTATTACTGGTAAATTAGCCAGTGCAGGTGTCTCAGGTTTTGAACCTTTGGATGAACAAACAGCTACTCGTTGGCACAAAACAAACATTACAACAGGTCCCCTTGACATCACTTGGAACTTAACTGCCCAACATAGAACTGCTTCTTGGGATTACTATATTACTAAAAATGGCTGGAATCCCAATCAACCATTAGACATTAAAAACTTCGACAAAATTGCTTCAATTGACGGCAAACAAGAAGTTCCTAATAAAGTTGTTAAACAAACAATTAATATTCCGACAGACCGCAAAGGTTATCATGTCATTTACGCTGTCTGGGGCATTGGTGATACGGTGAACGCCTTTTACCAAGCGATTGATGTGAACATTCAATAAAAATACTCACATCTTAAACTACATTAAAGGAGTTCTCAAAAAATGAAGCTAAAAAAAATAATTCCTGCTTTTCTCCTTCTTTCAACCGTAGCAGTTGGCTTGTGGTTAACGCCTACTCAAGCTTCTGCAGATGCTGCGGATACGATGGTAGATATCTCTGGCAAAAAAGTGTTGGTTGGATATTGGCATAACTGGGCCTCAAAAGGACGCGATGGTTACAAACAAGGAACATCAGCATCACTGAACCTTTCAGAAGTAAATCAAGCCTACAATGTCGTACCGGTTTCCTTCATGAAAAGCGATGGCACGACACGGATTCCTACGTTCAAGCCTTATAACCAAACAGACACTGCCTTCCGACAAGAAGTCGCACAATTAAATAGTCAAGGTCGCGCAGTTTTATTGGCACTTGGTGGAGCAGATGCACATATCCAATTAGTCAAAGGCGATGAACAAGCCTTTGCGAATGAAATCATTCGTCAAGTGGAAACATACGGCTTTGATGGTTTAGACATTGACTTAGAGCAATTGGCGATTACTGCTGGCGACAACCAAACCGTCATCCCTGCTGCATTGAAAATAGTCAAAGACCATTATCGAGCACAAGGAAAAAATTTCATCATTACGATGGCGCCAGAATTCCCTTATTTAAAACCTGGTGCCGCTTATGAAACATACATTACTTCCCTAAATGGTTATTATGATTACATTGCCCCACAATTATATAACCAAGGCGGCGACGGTGTCTGGGTCGATGAAATTATGACTTGGGTTGCTCAAAGCAACGATGCTCTAAAATACGAGTTCCTCTATTATATGTCTGATTCATTAATCCATGGCACGCGCGGCTATCTACAGATACCAAACGATAAATTAGTCCTTGGTTTACCAGCAAATCGGGATGCTGCTGGTAGCGGCTATGTCGTTGAGGCTACCCCTGTAGCCAAAACTTTTGATCAGTTAGCAAAAGACGGTAATCCTATCCGTGGCTTAATGACTTGGTCTGCAAATTGGGACGTTGGTCAAGATGTCAACGGCAAGTCCTACAACAATGAATTTGCGACACGTTATAGTAACCTTGTAAAATAAAAGCTATTTTGAGACAGAACACCGCATTTGGTTCTGTCTCTTTTTAAATTTTACTCACCTGTCTTTCAATAATCCAAACAATGTTCTCTCGTCTTCTAACCAATTAATTTTAAACCAATCACAGAAACAATGATTAAAAAAATAAAAAATATCCGGCGTAGGTCTTTTGATTCACCTAAGAGCATTCCTAAAATAGCGCCTCCTGCTGTACCAATTCCTGTCCAAACTGCATAAGAAACGCCCATCGGCAATTGTCTCATCCCTAAATATAAGAATAAGAAACTACCACTAAACGCTAGAATTAAAATTAACAATGAACGTAAGTCTTTTTTTGTTGTAAATAATTTAATTGAACCTACGCCAAAGATTTCAAAACAGCCTGCAATGACTAAGTATAACCAACTCATCTTGTTTCCTCCTCTTTATTTCCAGTTACCATTTTTAAGCCAATTACACCTATTAATAACAGCAACAGAAAAAGAACTTTTCCTATGCCCAATGGTGTGTGGAATAAAAAATGATCTGTTACAATAGTTCCAGCACTACCTAAGCCGACAAATACAGCATAGGCTGTGCCGACTGGCAATTCCTCTCCTGCTTTAATCAGCGCATAAAAACTGATAAAGATTGCGATTACTGTCCCTAAAATCTCCCACCATGTTGTACTATGCTTCATGCCAATGACCCAAATCACTTCACAAAAAGCGCCAAAAATAACTTTTAACCAAGCTTTACTCATCTTGTTTTCCTTCCCTTCCAAACAAAAAAAGTGCCAACAAACAGTTCAGCTATGGCCTAAGAACTGTTCATTAACACTTTAGTCGCAAGCATCCGGCGATGTTTACGAAAGTTTATGTATTAAAATATCTCAGGTCATTATATTCTTATTTTTTTAAAAAATCAACTAAAAAATAATAGTTCGAATTCGAGACATTTCTTTTGCATTTTTAGGACTAATCATTTAAGCTTACTTTTAGTAAGTTAATTAATTAAAAAATTATTTTTCTTTTAGGAGGATTTTTATTATGAATACACAAATTTTAGGTTTACACCACGTCACTGCCATGACTTCAAGTGCTGAAAAAATTTATCACTTTTTCACCGATATTTTAGGTCTACGTTTAATTAAGAAGACTGTCAACCAAGACGATATTGAAACATATCATTTATTTTTTGCTGATGATGCCGGCTCTCCCGGAACAGATATGACTTTCTTTGACTTTCCAGGCTTACCTAAAGGAACCAAAGGAACCAATACAATTTCTCGTACTTCATTCCGTGTAAAAGATGATGATGCTTTGGATTACTGGGTATCACGCTTTAATGAATATGCAATTGATCATGGAGAAATTCAAGAACGTTTTGGTAAAAAGTATTTAGAATTTGAAGACTTTGACAATCAACGTTACCAACTTATTTCTGATGAAAAGAACCAAGGTGTTGCAGCCGGCACGCCTTGGAAAAAATCTAACGTCCCTAGTGAACATGCTTTAATCGGCTTAGGACCAGCCTTTGTAACTGTCGAAAATTACGAACATCTGCAACTAGTTTTAACTGAAGTTTTAGGGTTCAAATTGATTGATGCTGAAGGTAGTTTCCATTTATTTGAAGTTGGCGAAGGTGGGAATGGTGCCAGCATTATCGTAGAGCATCGAGAAGATTTGCCAGCGGCCCAAGAAGGCTACGGCAATGTCCATCACTTAGCCTTGCGCGTTGCCGATGAGGAAGCACTACGTTTCTGGATTGAAAAAATTAATCGTTTGGAATTTCCTAATTCTGGCTTTGTGGAACGTTTTTACTTTAAATCTGAATATTTCTTGGCAGCAACACATGTTTTATTTGAACTGGCAACCGATGGTCCTGGATTTTTAGAGGATGAAACCTATGAACACGCTGGTGAAAAATTATCATTACCGCCATTTTTAGAACCAAAACGGGCAGGGATTGAAGAATTTGTGCGTCCTTTCGATACTTCAGATGCGAATGTTCAACGAAATTAGTATTTTTCTAGGAGGCTCCTATGATTCATTACAATAGTAACGAGTTATCTGCAAAAACAGCGTATAAATTTTTATCAGGAAGTATTATTCCTCGGCCAATCGCTTGGGTTACGACACAAGATACAGCTACAGGTGTCGTCAACGCTGCTCCCTTTAGTTTCTTTAATGCAGCGGCAGCTGAAATTCCTTTAGCAACGTTGTCCATTTTACGACCAGACAAAGAGCCTAAAGATACGGCACGAAACATCTTGGCTACTAAAGAACTTGTCATCCATTTCGTTAACGAAGACGTTCTTACTCAAATGAATCAGACTTCGGCGTCTTTAGCAGCAGAGATCAGTGAAATTGACACATTCGGTATTGAAACCATTGCCAGCCAGACTGTTACTGTTCCAGCAATCAAAGCCGCGCCGATTCGGATGGAAGCTCGCTTACATCAATATGTACCTATTGCTAACCATAAAGGTCAAATTATTACGGATTTATTCATTGTAGAAATTACCGATTTCTATTTTGATTCAGCCGTTTTCGATGAAGAACATCAGTACATTTTACCTGAAAAACTCCAACCGATTGCTCGTTTAGCAGGCAATGATTATACAACATTGGGCGAAATCCGTGAAATTCGCCGCCCAACGTAAAAAGAAGGCCCCCGCCATGACGGCGGGGGCCTTCTTTTTCTGTTTTATGCTAATGCTCCCATTGGATCCCAAGGTGCCAAAACAGTTGGCGCTTGTTCCCAAGCTTTTTTCTGTTCATCAGTTAATAAATCTTTGTGCACAACGATTTGATAAGTGTATTCGTCCATCCACGCATCGCTCATAACGAAGAAGCCATTTTCACCGACTTTTTCGCCCCAGCTATTTTCCACTTTCCATTTTGTTGTTTGACCATCAACGATATCAACACCTGTTAAAACCATGGCGTGTGTCATTAAGCTTTCACCAAAGTCTAAACGTTCTGCTTTAGTCATCGTAAAATCAATATCAAAAAGATCGTTCATATCGTAAACGTCTAATGCCATAATTCCTGTGTCACGTGTTGAAGATTGTCCGACATCACAACCAAACCAAACAGATTCGCCTTGTTCCAATTGTGCAGCAGCTAATTTTTTGAAAGCAGCCATTTCTACATTTAAATATTTAACTTCTTTGCCGCCGACAACATTCCCTAACATTTCAACAGTGTATGTTTTGTTGAAGGGTTTATCTTCTGTAGGAGCATTAATAATACTTACATAATCATGTAAATTAACGCCAACGTATTTTTCAAAGAATGTTTGCGGTGTTAGATTTTGATCCAAATGATAATTTTTTTCTTCGTCACGGTATTCAAAATCAAAGGTTTCTGGCGGCGTTCCTAAAGAGATTGCTAAGAAATTATAAATTTCTTGTAACATTGCTTCTTTGTTTTTTTGGACTTCTTCAGCAGAAGCGCCTTTTTCAATTAAACTACGTAAAATTGTTGCATCTTTGCGTAATTTTTTATTTAAATAGTTGTTTAAATCACGTGAATTGGAACTGTTGCTGCTTTCAGGCATTGCCGTTTTAGGCACTACGCCATATTTATCAAAAATTGAAACGATCATATCCCATTGCCCACCATCTTGTTGTGGTGTAGCTAATAAAAAGGCCACTTTACGACTAGTCAACGGTTGATCGGCTGTTGCAATAATATTTTCATAGAAATAATTTGATTTTTCATATTTATCCCAGAAAAATGTATAGTTTTGTGATAATTCAAAATCTTTTAATTGAAACGCATTTAACATTCTATGTCTAAATGTATTTAATGCCGCAAACATCCAGCAGCGACCGCTTTGTTTTTGATTGGCCACTTTTCCAGTAGCTAAGTCGACTGAAAAGACGGGTACGTTATTCACGGCTCCTTGTACAGATTCACCTGAAGCGCTGATACCATTTTTTACTACACTACGTTGTAAGGCATTTTGTTTATTATTGTTCAAGAAATCTTGATGGAATTTCTCTGTTAATTTTGGTTCAATTGCTGTCATATTTTCATCGTCCTTTCATTTTACGTTCTTCTTCATTATATGCTTCTCTTTAAACAGAAACAACCATTTACTCTAAATTCCTTGCTTTCCAACTCTTTTTGTATTAGGATATATAATACAGATAACACAAATGAGACAGGAGTGATTCGATGCTTTTAGAAATAGATGAACAAAGCGAACAGCCCATCTATCAGCAACTCATTGATCAAATCATTGTAGGCATTGCCAAAGGTGAACTGGTTCCCAATGAAAGTTTGCCTTCTATCCGACAATTGGCGGACGAAATCGGGGTCAATATGATGACTGTTTCAAAAGCTTATAATAAGTTAAAGCAATCAGGTTATATTGTGACTGACCGTCGTAACGGCACCAAAATTGCCGCAAAGTTACCTGCTACCGCTGTTTGGCAACAGCAATTGCATGAGCGTTTAGAACTTCTGTTGGCTGAAAGTTTTTTACATCAGCAATCCGAAGCAGAAATCCAAGCACTTATTCAGAAAATTTATCAAAATTTTGATTCGAAAGGGCGTGCATTATAATGGCGGTATTCTTTTATTTCATCCTAGTTTCTGTCGCTTTTTTTATGGCATTTACTATGGGGATTTATGCAAATCCTCACAAAAATATTATTTTGGAAAACACTTTACCAGAAGATAAACTACAAGATCCCAGCGTTCAAGCAATCCGAAAACGTTATAAAAAACGCTTGGTTCAACTAGCAGCCGTTTTTAGTGTTCTTAGTTTACCTTTGTTATTTATTCCTTATGATTCGATTTTATTGTTCCTTTTTCTGTTACTTTTATTTAGTTTTATTGGCAGTGGCTACTATCTGCAAATCGTTTATATTCGCAAAATGGCCGCTTTAAAAATGCAAAACGGCTGGTTGCTACCTAAGCGTCCTCTCTTAATCGATACGCAATTAGTTTTAAATAAAAACCAGAAACTTATTTCATTTTGGTGGTTTTTACCTGCAATTATTCTTACTTTTGCTGGGGGCTTTTATTCCTTGCAAACGGCGATTGGTTCCTGGATTCTTTTCTTAATTACTGTTTTGATGTTAAGTTTGTTCATTGGCGGCTATTATTTTATTGCGCGCTTACCTGTCAAACCGCTAACTAGTGACTCAAAAATTAATCAGCAAATCAATGATTTATTTCGTCATCATTGGTCTGTTTTAATGGTTTTATCAGCCTTAGTTTTTGCACCGCTAACCATTTTACCAACTTTCACAATTGTAATTGA
Organism: Enterococcus sp. DIV2467a; assembly: GCF_050532945.1. Lineage (NCBI taxonomy): Bacteria > Bacillati > Bacillota > Bacilli > Lactobacillales > Enterococcaceae > Enterococcus > Enterococcus sp. DIV2467a. Next base: position 2,650,613 of record NZ_CP172896.1, read on the forward strand.
TTATACGGTTGCGATGGCTCTTACTTTTTGTTATTTTATTCTTTTGTTTGTTTATGTAGGCTTTCTCTTCTACTACCTATTTTCAATGCGCAAAAAACAAGATCAATTCGTTTTACAGGCTGGCGATTATCGCTATGGGGATGATGATCAATATTGGAGGTATGGGATTTATATCAATCCAAAGGACCCCAAAATCATGGTTCCTGATCGCATTGGTATGAATTTATCCATTAACCTAGGACGGCCTGCTGGGAAAATTATTCTAGCCGCTACTGGTATTTTAACGATTGCGGTGCTGTTCTTTGCCACAGTGCCGATGTTTATAAATGATTTTTCTAGTCATGCCTTTCAAGCAACTATTGAAAATAAACAAATTGAGTTATCTGCCCCATTAGCAAAAACAAGGTCAATTCCTTTTAACCAAATCACTGCTGTTTCTTTGATTGATGACTTACCTCAAGAACGCATCCGCACAATGGGTGCTGCGACAGATAGTTACTTAACAGGAGAATTTAAAGTCGCTGGAAAACCTGCTTATTTACTAATTTATACAAAAAGTCATCCGATTCTGAAAATAGAAACGCGGAAGAAAGTTTATTATTATACTGCGCGTGAGGGTCAAGAAACAACTAAGATTTATCAGGAAATCAAAGCAAAACTTCCATAACAAAAAAACAGGGTCTACTCATGATGGTAGGCCCTGTTTTTTTGTTATTCGCTGACAACCTTGAATTTTGTATCTGCCAACGTGGTATTCAGTTCATCCTGGCTTACTTCACGATCTGCTGTCACAACGGCTGTTTGATCTGCCAAGTGAACCGCAACATTCGTTACGCCGTCAATTCCACTAAATTTTTCAGTGACCGCTTGAACACAGCCATCACATTTCATCCCATCAATTTTTACTGTTTTTTCCATTTCACTTCATCCTTTTCAATTTTATTTTTGACTTCCACTAGTTTTTTTCACCGTCGAAGGTTTAAATCCTTTTAAGCGTAAGGCGTTTAGTAAGACAGAGACTGAACTAAAACTCATAGCTGCTGCTGCAATCATCGGACTTAACAAAGGTCCACCAAATAAGTGTAACACACCCATAGCCACTGGAATACCTAATGTATTATAGGCAAATGCCCAGAAAAGATTTTCTTTGATGTTTTTGATGGTCGCTTTACTTAATTCAACTGCTGTAGGCACATCCATTAAATCACTACGCATTAGCACAATGTCGGCCGATTCCATTGCAACATCTGTGCCTGAACCAATAGCAATCCCCACATCTGCTTGGGCAAGTGCTGGTGCATCATTAATACCGTCACCCACCATCGCAACTTTTTTGCCTTCTGCTTGTAGTTTTTTCACTTCTAACGCTTTATCTTCTGGTAAAACTTCACTTAAGACACGATCGATACCTACTTGTTTTGCAATCGCCTCTGCAGTACGCTTGTTGTCTCCCGTAATCATCACGGCTTCGATCCCCATTTTATGCAAACGTGCAATGGCTGTTTGACTGCTATCCTTCACAGTATCTGCTACCGCAATGATACCCGCAAACGAACCATCTTTTGCCACAAACATTGGGGTCTTCCCTTCTTCTGCCAAACGATCCGCTTGTTGAACAAACGTTGATAGCTCAATGGCTTCTTCTTTCATTAATTTTATATTGCCCAAAAGTAGGACTCGTTCGTTGACTGTCACACGGATGCCGTGACCTGGAATCGCTGAAAAATCGCTTCCTTCTGCTAATGGCAATTGACGTTCTTTAGCCGCTCCCACAATCGCTTCACCTAGGGGGTGTTCTGATCCTTGTTCTGCAGAAGCTGCTAATGTTAGTAACTCAGCTTCTGAAAGTGCTGAATCAGCAACTAAAATATCTGTAACCACCGGTTTGCCTTCTGTAATAGTCCCTGTTTTATCAAACACGATTGTTTGAATTTTGTGAGTGGTTTCTAAAGCATCCCCACTTTTAATTAAAACGCCATTTTCAGCGCCCTTACCTGTCCCCACCATAATCGCAGTCGGCGTTGCCAAGCCGAGCGCACAAGGACAAGCAATCACTAACACAGAAATAGTAATTGTCAAAGCGAAAATCCATGACTCTTGTCCTAAAAAGAACCAAGCCAAGCCAGAAAGAACAGCCAAACCAATGACGATTGGGACAAAAACACCCGAAATTTTATCAGCTAATTGTGCAATCGGCGCTTTTGAGCCTTGCGCATCTTCCACTAATTGAATGATTTGGGCGAGGGCCGTCTCTTTTCCCACTTTTGTCGCCTTGAATTGAAAGCTGCCATTTTTATTGATGCTAGCACCAATTACTGCATCACCGACTTTCTTTTCAACAGGCAAACTTTCGCCCGTTAACATGGCTTCATCCACAGAACTACTGCCTGAAACAATCACTCCATCAACAGGGATTTTATCTCCTGGGCGAACAATCACAATGTCATCCAACTGAACAGCATCAACTGGCACTTCAATTTCTGCGCCATCACGTAAAATATGAGCAGTTTTCGGCGCTAAACCCATTAATTTTTTTATCGCATCTGAGGTTTTCCCTTTTGAAACAGCTTCGAAATATTTTCCTAATGTAATTAAAGTTAAAATAACACCCGCTGATTCATAATACAGAGCCATTGTAAAACTTGTATCTCCTAAGAATATCATGACTGTGCCATATAAACTATACACAAAAGCAGCACTGGTTCCTAAAGCTACCAAAGAAAACATATTCGGATGCCCTTTAAATAATGCTTTAAAACCGACTGTGAAAAATTCTCTGCCGACATATAGAACGGGTAACGTCAAAATCAATTGAACCATTGCAAAGGTCGTCGCATGTGTCATTGGATTCAAAAAATCCGGTAATGGTAAGCCTACCATATGTCCCATCGCAATATAAAGAAGGGGTACTGTAAACACCGCTGAGATCCAAAAACGTTGCCACATCTCAGCAATATGTTTTTGTTTCTTTTCACGATCTTGGTCCGCTGTTGCACCGGCAGCGACTTCTTCTGTCGCCTGATAACCTGCATCCGTAACTGCTTTGATAATTTCAGCACTCGTTACTTGATGGTCGTCATAACTAACCACCAGTTTTTCCGTGGCTAAATTAACAATCGCTTGTTGAACACCAGATAATTGGTTCACAGCTTTTTCAATCGTTTGGGCACAGGAAGCACAACTCATTCCTTCAATCGCAAACGTTCGTTGCTGGGCTGGGCTAATCGCCTTGTAACCAGCATCTGACACAGCTTCCTTAATTTCTTCTTCTGTGACTTCCGTCTGATCATACGTGACACTTAATTTTTCCGTAGCTAAATTGACACTTGCCTTTGCCATCCCAGGTAACTTCGCCGTAGCCTTTTCAATCGTTTGGGCACAGGAAGCACAGCTCATCCCTTCAATATCAAACGTTTTACTTTCCATTTTTTTCACTCCTTTTTAAATTAAATGACATTGGCATTGACCAGGAATACAGTTGCAAGGGACGGATTCAACCGCCGTCTTGCGCTTCTCTTTCAAGAGTTCCTCTAATCGATCCAAATCGTCATAACTCAACTGACTCTCTGTTAAAATTGTTTCCACCACGGAACCAACTTTACGGCTGCACACTTTAGCTAAAAGTTCGTCTGCCACCGTTTCAACGCTCCGACGTTCTTCTACTAGCGGATAATAAATATATTTATTACCTGCTTTCTCCGTTCCAACTAACCCTTTATCTGTTAAACGACTTAGTAACGTCTTGACGGTCGTTGATTTCCATTCTTTCTTCTCATTTAAAAGTGTATGCACTTCACGACTCGTGGTCTTGCCTTGGGTCCAAATAACCCTCATGACTTCCCACTCTGCATCTGTAATTGTCGCTAATTTATCTTTTGCCATACTCGTTAAATTCCTCCTTCATCAATAAAAAAAGAGTTCAAGGTTGTCGACTACAAATGTAGTCGTTTATCTTGAACTCATCATATAGCTATTTTATTTTTTTGTCAACAACTTCTGCTCATCTTTTTTTATTGCAACGCAGATTCTTGTTTTTTAACAAAGTATTTCAATAAGAACGGTGCAACTAAGGTCGTTAAGATAATTACCACAATCATGCTCGTATAATACGCTTCTGAAAGTAGTTTAGATTGGTAGCCAATTTGCGCAATGATTAATGCCATTTCCCCACGCGAAACCATCCCAGCACCGACCATTAAAGAACTTGTATTGGAGAAACCAACCATTTTCGCTCCCCAGGCGCCGCCCAGTAATTTCGTTAAAATCGCCATAATCGTCATTACCAAAATAAAAGGTAAATCTTTTCCTAACGTGTTAAATGTCACTGATAAGCCAATGCTGGCAAAGAAGACGGGAATAAACACGGCATAGCCAATAGCTTCAATATTGAAATCAATTTCTGTTTTTGCATCCGTTTGTCCCACAGCAATCCCTGCAAAAAAAGCACCTACGACAGAACTTAAACCAACTAAATCAGCCAAATAAGCCATGCCCAAACAGATAATCAATGACATGATAATAACAGACGACCCAATGTTCATTTTTTGACTTAAACGTAGTAAATAGGGAGCAATAAAGCGGACCAAAAAGAAAATCCCAATAAAGAATAAGCCTTGTTCAATTAACTTAACAATAAAGCTGACTTCTGTATTGCCGCCTGTACTTGCACCAATCATGCCGACAGCGACACTTAAAATAATCACGACCACGATATCGTCAACGACGGAAGCCCCAAGAATCGTTGCACCTTCTTTACTACTTAAAACATTCAACTCTCTTAATACTTCTACTGAAATGCTGACCGACGTTGCTGCTAAAACTAACCCAAGGAAAAAAGCTTCTTTCCAAGAAAAAGCAAACAGCTGACCAATCAACATAGTAAAACCAACCGGTAAAACGATGCCCAAAATAGCGACCATGACACTAGGTTTCGCATATTTTTTCAATAATTCCAATTCACATTCCATTCCAGCAATAAACATCAGCATAATGACACCAATTTCTGAAAAGTCATGCACAAACACATCTTGATGCACAATATTTAACATCGCTGGACCTAACACAATCCCTACTAGCAATTGCCCAATTACCGCAGGAATTCCTACTCTTTTACAAGCAACACCTGCTAAAGTCGTTGTAATTAAAATCAAACATAAAATACCTAAAAATTCCATTCTATTTCCCTCTTTCTCTATTAACCAATCATCACTGATTCTTTTGGATATTGAACTTTCGACTGACTTTCCAAGCCTTTCTTAATTAATGACAATAACACCGTGTACACACCCACACGACCGACGAACATTAGAAAAATAATCACCAGTTTACCAAAAACAGTTAAATCTGGTGTTAACCCCATTGTTAAACCGACCGTTCCAAATGCAGAAATCACTTCAAAAACAATATACTCAATCCCGTTTTTTAAAGGTAATGTTTCTGTAAACGAGAGAATAACCGAAGCAGTTACACATAAAAAAGTTGCCAAGAAGAACAAAGTAAATGCTTGGAGCACTACTCGCTCAGGAATTGTGCGTTCATGGAATTCCACTCGCTGTTTCCCTTTAAAAATTGCACGAAATTGTAAAAATAGCACACCAAACGTAGTGGTTTTCAAGCCGCCAGCGGTTGATCCTGAAGTGCCACCAATAAACATCCACAAAATCGTGACAATCAGGCCTGGATTACTCATTTTCAAATAATCAACTGAATAAAAGCCAGCCGTTCTTGGTGTAACCGACAAGAACCAACTGTTGACAAGACGCTGCCAAAAAGACATGTCAGCTGGAAAATGGCGATATTCTGAAATGTAAAAAATAACGGTCCCTAAGACTAAAAAGGTGGTGGTCACCGTTAAAGCAAGGCGTGTATGAATACTAACACGGTGCTTAATTTTATTTTTATAGCCTTTAATCATTGCAAAAATATCGCGCCACACAATAAATCCTAAGCCGCCAGCTATAATTAAAAAGCTAATGACTAGTAAAAGATAAGGCGAATTTTGATAAGGAACCATACTATCCCCTAGCAAATCAAAGCCAGCATTACAAAATGCCGAAACGGCATGGAAGAGACTAAAAAACAACCCTTTTTTCCACCCAAATGTTGGCACAAATTGAAAGGACAACAAGAAGGCTCCAAGTAATTGAATAATGGCCGCAAACTTCATAATATATTTCATTAAACGAAAAACTCCGGAAACTTCACTAACATTTAACGCTTCTTGATACAACATCCGTACACTTAGTGACGCTTTTTTCCGCAGCAAACTAAAGAAAATCGTGGCAACGGTTAAAAAGCCTAAGCCGCCTAATTCAATCAAAATCATAATAATAACTTGCCCGATAGGACTCCAATGTTCCGCCGTATTCAAAGGCGAAAGCCCTGTAACACAGACGGCGGAAGTTGCCACGAAAAAAGCATCAATCCATTGCGTTTTTTGTCCAGCTTGTGCAGAAAAAGGCATCATTAATAAGATTGTGCCTACAACAATTAATAAAAAAAAGCCTAAGACAATTGTTTGAACAGGTGAAATATACAACCTTTTTTTGATCTGATGTTTCATTTTTTTCTCCTCTACCATTTCTTTGTTAATCAAAAACAACACAAACGGCTAGACAACTGTTGCTTTGTTCCTCTCGCCCTATGAGAAACTCAAAACCTTGAAAGCAACTTGCCCAACCGAATAATTATTTTTTAATTTTTGTTTTCACGTTGATAAATCGAATAAACCAACTCATTTTTTTGATAAACCTGTTTTAAACGAACTGGGATTGATTGAGCCATTGTCTCATATAGAGCAATGCCCTCACCCAGAAACAGTGGTATTGTCGTCAAAATGAAGGTATCAATTAAATCAGCTGCCAAAAGCGGTTGAACCACTTTTGGGCCTCCAACAATCCAAATTCCCGCGCCGTCTTCTTCTTTGAGACGACGAATTAATGTGACTGGATCTTCCTTGGTAAAAGTTCTTGAAGCAGTTGATGGTTCTGGATGAGAGGTAATGATATAAGAATGCTTGTCTTCATAAAAATACACATCTGGGGACAATTCTTGTGTAACTTGATCATAAGTAGTCCGCCCCATTACCACAGTGTCTATTTTTTCATACATTTCATCGTAACTACGATCTTCTTCATCGCCACGAATATTCTCTTCTAACCAAGCAACACCGCCCGCTTTGTCCGCAATGAAACCATCAATACTCGCTGCAATAAATAAAATTACTTCCCGTGCCACATCAACGCCTCCTTTTCTCTTCTTATCTATTTTAGCTTGTTTTCTCAAAAAACTCTAGGGGTGCGCATTGTTATTTTTAAAAGAAAAAAGAGAAAAACTAGGATAATTGGGCTACTTTTTGTAAAATAGGAAATAAGAAACTTTTTATTGAGTTATTTTACATTTTTTTCAAGAAAAATAAGAATTGGTTTATTTGATTTACACAAAAAAATAACATATTCAGTTTTTATATAAAGGAGGATTACTTTGTTTGATTTAGAGAAGGTTCAGACCTTGAATGAATTAGAAATGCTCGTTTACCATTATGTATTGGAACACCTGCACCAAATCCCTCAACAGACCATTCGCCAACTGGCTACTTCCTGTCATGTCTCCACCTCAACGATTCTACGATTTTGTAACAAAATGGGCTATGCTGGTTTTTCTGAATTAAAATATGCAGTGAAAGAAGAAGCCAAACAAACACAAACGTTTGAAAATTTTTATGATGCCACGGTTCACGTCGATGCTTTTTTGAAAAAATTAAACCAAGAAACCTATTACGAAATGCTTCGTCCAGCAATTCAAATGATTGTTCAAGCACGTCACGTTGCCTTTACTGGCATTGGTACTAGCGGAATTTTAGGTAGTTATGGCAGTCGTTATTTTGCCAACTTAAATATCAATTCTTACAGTATTGCTGACCCCTTTACGCCTATCCCCAAGCGCGGATTTGAAAATACATTAGCCTTGATTCTGTCTGTATCTGGGGAAACCAATGAAATGATTAAACAAATGACCGATTTTAAAACAGCTGGCGCCAAAGTGCTAAGCATTACCAACAATCAACATTCAACTATTGCCCGCTTGGCTGACTACAACATCTCCTATTATATGCCCGACGAACGTTCTCCATTTGCAGATAAATCAGTTAATACAACCACTCAAATCCCTGTCATTGCTTTAATTGAACTCCTAGCTCATCAAGCAAGTCAACTTTTAAAGGAACTAGATGAAACACCTTTCTAGTTGTTTTTCACAAAAGGGGTCGGGACAGAAGCGTTAACTTTCTTAAAGACAAATAAAAAATATTAATTAGATGGACTCACCCATATCTAAAGAGAACCCACAATCACTAAGATTGTGGGCTCTCGCTCTAATGTCATAAGTAAAGTTGACACATTCTCTCTATTCTATATCATTTAATTCATTCTTTACATTGATTCTCTTTGTGCTCAAATTATATTTTGAAAACTTATAACGAATGTATTTAGAAATCTCTTCTTCATGAGTAGATAAAATTATTTGTTTATGCCTAAAATCATTTCTTAGCAGCTCTACAAACGATGCAATATTTATTTCATCCATAGTTTGAACAGGGTCATCTATTAATAGAACACTTAATGCTTTCTGCTCGTATACTTTATTCAATGCTAGCGTGAAAGCTATCACTAATCCAGAAAGCTGACCAGATGATAAATAATTAATTACATCATGATCATTTTCCAAACCAGACACAAACATGATACTTTTTTCATAATTATCTTTTTCACGTATGAATAACCCACATCCTAATTGATAGTTTTGGATAATTTTTCCACTGTATATATAGAACGGAATCTCAATATCTCTAATAATTTTTCTCCAATGACTAGCAATCTTATTTTCGTAAATACCAATAATCTTGCTTATTTTTTTTTCAGATATAATCAACTTTCTTTCTTGTTCTTCATCTTTCTTTAAACCTTCGCTTAATTCTTTTACTTTTTTTGATCCACTACTGTAAAAGAGAAGATTAATATATTCTGCTTTCTTTCGAATATTTTCTAGCTCAACACTTCTTAACTCCGCCTCATTAGAATTAAAAATATTCTCAAACATAAACTTTTTGTTTCCATGTTCTTTGTAGTTAGTACTAATAGTTTTCTTTTTCGACAATATATATTGGGTCAATTCTTGAAATTGAGTTTCACTGTTAGTAATTTCAATGTTGTCAATATTTAGAAACTTATCGAGCTGTAAATTATTCTTTTTACACCATTTAATAAATTCCAATATCTGAGCTTTCATTTTTACTGCTGATGTTAATGAATCATAAAATCCTTCAGATACGATATTCTTACTCTCAGAAAAATAATTTTCAATTTCTTGTTTGATACTTACAATATATTTTAAATTTATATTGTCTAGTTTCTGTTCGTATAGCTTACCTTCTTTATCAGTCAACTCCTCAAATTTATTTTCTTTTTCTCGAATTGACTCTAATAAATCACTATATGAATCAAACGGCTCACCGCACAAAGGGCAATCGGTATCTTCTGATCGCTTAATCTTATCAAAACTCTTCAATAAATCTTCTCTAGTGTTCTTAAATTCCTGGACTGTTTTTGAAAAATTACTCATTTTTGATTTTGTTAACTTTAAATCCTCTATATAACTTTGTATCTCTGGAATGTTTAGAGATAAGTGTAAAATTTTATCTATATCCTTAAAAGTGGATATATTTATATTTTTTTCAATTTCTGATTTTGAGAATGCCTTTTCTAAACGTTTTAATGATCTTTCTTTTATTTTTAAAGCAGTATATTCATCATATTTTTCAAGAAAATTAGAGTAATTGATTGTATTTAGAAGTAGCTCGTTTTTTTTGAGGTAATCATCTATTTGATTATTGAATTGAGTACCAAGAAAATCTTCAACATCCTTTCTTAATTTATATATTGATCTGAGCTCATTCAGATACTTCTCTCTTGTTGTTATGTCGACAGTTATATTTTCTCTATCCCATTCTAACACTGGAGTTCTATCCAAAAGTTTGAAATACGATGTATTTCCATTGTCGTCTCTCTTGATTTTACCTAACTCATTCGCTAAATCCTCTAAACGAGGTCTAGTGATTTTAATCTGTTCGCTAACAGCTCTTTTTTTATTAGATATCCTTTTTTTTGCATTTTTGATGTTTGATAACTCTCTCTCTTCTTCTTTAGTATCAAACAATGAAGATATAGCTTCCATACGTTCTCTTCCATTTTTTTTCAAAAATAGCGTATTTTCCTCTTGTTGTACATAATAAAATAAAGTGAAAAATCTTTCTAAATCAGGAATATCCAAGATGTTTTCTACTTCTTTAGCAGGGATTTGCTGCTCATCTTCGAAAATAGACATAAATTCTGGTAATAGATAAGTTTGAAAAACATTCCAATTATCAGGTTTCTTATCACTTTGAGTAAATCGCCTTTCTGAGTCTATCCTTTTAGCTATTACAATTCTATTTTCATTATTTTCAAATTCTATTCGTACTTCTGTATCGATCTCACTCTTATTTGAGAATAAGTTATATTCATATCCCAGCCTACGGTCGATAGTATTTGTTATTCGACTGATTTTTCCAGTCATTACTAGCTCTATTGCATCAAAAATAGTAGTTTTCCCGAATCCATTTGGACCATCAAGAACAATCAAGTCATTGTTATTAAAGTTGATTTCAGCTTCATTAACATGTTTAAAATTCTTCAAATATATTTTATTAATTCTTAGTTTATTCATAGTCAACATTCTCCAAGTCAATACTTTCAACTATTTTGTCAATAAATTCTTCATCCTCTAACTCGAAGTATTGCAAAATTTTATCTCTACTTTCCATGAGATTATCCTTTTCCAAACATAGCCCAATTGTTTTAGACAGGTCAACTAAATCACTTTGTTTGTGATTCAAACTAATAAAAGGAATTTTAGTCATTAACTTTGTACAAATCTCATATAATTTCGCATCATCAGTATCCGTCCCTAGCTTATACTGATTAAATTTTTCTACATCATTAATAATATTATTGATTGTAATGTTGATATTTTCTCCGTTCAGAATATATTTTTTTGTTTTTTCAAAATCCTCATTATAGCTAAGTAAATATTTTTTAAAAAAATAAGGATCTTCTTCAATTTCAAAAATTTTTTTATACTTAGACAAACTTTCAATATGATTATTCTTTAGACAAATTAACATGGATAAATTCTTATCTATCCTCTCATCGTAACCTCTCTCAATTGTCTTAATGATATTAAAATATTCTGAAACTTGTTTTGTTATAAAGTCTTCCGTAATTTCATTCATATACACAATTAAATAGAAATTCGTTGCTGTTTTAGAATAATTTCCCCAAAAAGATATCTCATCGCTAAAAGGGTTGGGTATTGGTATGTTTTCAAAACCATTATTAGAAAAAATTTTATCAATGACTTCGTTCACTCTAATTCCTCCTTAGCTTCATCAAGCTTAATTAAACCAATTTTTTTCATTATTGTAATCCGATTATGATATTCTTCATTTTGTCCTGTGTTATTACTATTGTCCGGCTCAGGAATATTTTTATATATTCTATTTTCGTCTATAGAGCTTATTGTAATATTCTTAGTGATTATTTTTTCTACTTCTCTTAACAAATCTGGATTATCGTTATTATGTATCCTTTTTATCAGTAAATCATTTCTAATGGGAGAATCATCATCAAGAATAGTAGAAGGTAAATACACAACATTTTTATAATCACTCATCCTTTTGTGGAAAACCCATTTTTTTCTATGAACTTTCTCTTGTATCTGTTTTATTATCTCAAAAAAACAATTCTCCAATCCTTGCTTAGGAAGACAGCTAGTCAAAAATTTCATCGCATTATTTGCGTCTTCATCGGTTACTTCGTTGTCAGGTGAAATTTTTAAACAAAATTCGTAGAATTCATTGTCATCTAAGGCGTATACTTCATCAAGTGTCATCTTAAACAAATCATAATTATGTCTAGATATATATCCCATATTGTATTCGTTTTCAAGAACTTCGACTACATACTGTGAAGCCATTCGTTGAAACTCATCCTTCATGTAATATATTGTATATTTTCTACTGGGCAGATCATGATTCTGTTCAACAACTTTTTTGATGTCAACAAATTTTATAGTAACCTTCTCTTTCTCTATCCCTTCTTGAATATCCTTATGTCGTTCTTTGATATTCGAATCCACTAGACCCAGTAGGCAAAGATACGCCCTATCAATTCGTTCTGCACTAGCATTATTCCCTGTAAAGGCTAGAATCTTCTCTTTTATTTTTGTCTCAATATCATCAAATGAGCAAAAGCGCATTTCATTATCTTGATCTCCATAATTATACAGTTCAAGCTTTTCAACAAGACTATCATATTGTCCCGAATCAACGACTGCTTTATAACTTTCATATGGTGATTTAATTCTAGGATTTTTTACAGGATTAACAGGTTCTTTGATACCATGTTTTTCTAAGAAATCTTCTGGTATATTCAAGCCATTCGTGGTATGCAAATAAGCTTTCTCAAGAGTGGTGAACTCTAATATTTTCAATAATAGACTCCATATGGCCTCCTTGTAACTAGACATTGCTGATGTGTTGTAAGTTTTGACTTGATGAATAGTAATATATTCACTGTTCTTTTTAATTGAAAAATCCTCAAGCCACTCTAATTCTAAAAAATACTCATTTAAGTCTTCATTTGTGTCGTTAAGTACTTCGATTTTATTTAAAGCCATAAATAAAGCTACTTTTCCCTGATAGTTGTACCCATTCCAACTAAAACTAGCATCAGTAGAATACAAAGTAACATCAATTTCCTCCGCCATGAAAGTTCCTCCTCTTTATTCTTTATCATTGAATTATTAAAACTAATTTCCTAGTTATCTTATCCTTCTAGTGTTCAATTAAAACCAGTGCTGTATTTTATAATAAGCAAAGTGTTTTTTCATCTTTAATCTTATCATGGATTTTGAATTCTAAAAAGAACAATCGATACACAGCAATAAATAATCTTCCTTTTCGCCATAGATGATGAAAAGGAAGATTTCATTTTTTACGAAATAGATTAGTCGACACAATGCCCTAAGCGTGTAGTTCGTAAATGTAAACAATATCTCACTTACTACAGGTGTGGAAATGCGAGTAAACGGCGAGACCTCTTAATAAGGCATACTAACGAATCCATTCTAGACGCCGAATGGATTACTGTCAAAAACACCCATGAACCTATTATTTCAGAAGAATTGTTTTAGAAAGCTCAATTTATTCGCAAAAAAAGCCATCGGGTTAAAAAGAGCAAATGAAAATTAACATCTTTTCTGGCTTCTTAACATGTGTAGCGAGTTATTGACAATGATCAAGTCAATAACTCGCTACACGACAAAGCAGAACGTAAATAAAAAGGCAACTTATTATGTTTTTGTTTTTTTTCTTGGTACATGTTTCTCATTCAAGCAAAAGTCTATTTTTTCTTCAAATAAGCTTATATAGTAAATATGTAAACGGATACATTTGCATTTATATTATTCTTCAAAGGAGAGATTTTTATGAACGAATGGATTAACGAGAAATTATTACCTCCAGTACTAAAATTCGTCAATACCAAAGCAATTACTGCCTTACGGAACGGGATGCTTTACACGATGCCTTTTACCATTGTTGGTTCCGTGTTTCTTCTATTAGCGAATTTCCCAGTTACAGCTATTTCTGAATGGGTTAACGCAAGTGGCCTGGCTGTTTATTTCAATCAAGCATATGGTGCATCTTTTGCGATTATGTCGTTATTTGCGGTCATCGGTATTGCCTACTCATATGTAAAAAGCGAGGGATTTGAAGGCCTCCCAGCGGGCATGATTGCCATGGTGGTTTTCATTTTGTTTATGTCATCTGAAGTCAAAGATGCGGTTTCTGGCGCAGTAGTTGGCAATGTCATCAACAAAGATTGGACAGCTGGCAAAGGGATGATTACAGCTATTATTGTTGGTTTGTTAGTCGGCGTTGCATATAGTTGGTTTTTACGTCATGATATTCGTATCAAATTACCAGAAGCTGTACCAGAAAATGTGGCCAATTCCTTTACTGCGTTAATTCCTGCCAGCGTCATTGTAACTGGTGCAATGCTAATTTTCATTCTTCTAGATAAAGTCTTCAATACGACATTCTTTGACTTTATTTACGAAGTGCTACAATCACCACTTCAAGGAGTCACAGATTCACTAGGTGGCGCATTACTATTAGGTTTTGTCATTCCGCTCTTTTGGTTTTTCGGTGTTCACGGGTCAACAATCGTTGGCGGTATCATGGGCCCTATTTTACAAGCAAACTCTTTAGAAAACACCGAAATTTTGAAATCAGGAAAAGACTTAACACTGGCTAATGGTGGCCATATTGTTACACAACAATTTTTAGATCAATTTTTAACGGTCACTGGTGCGGGCATGACAATCGGGTTAGTCGTGTTCATGGTTTTCTTTGCCAAATCAGCTCAGTTTAAGCAATTAGGTCGGCTTTCAATTGGGCCAGCTGTTTTCAATATTAACGAGCCAATTGTCTTTGCTACACCTATCGTGATGAACCCAATCATGGCTGTGCCATTCATTATCACACCGATTGTTTCTTCTGTTGTGACATATTTTGCCTTGTACACAGGACTGGTTCCTCTCTTTACTGCGGTACAAGTTCCCTGGACTACTCCTCCAATCATTTCTGGACTTTTAGTTGGTGGTTGGCAAGCCGCGTTGCTTCAAGTAGTGGTACTGACGATGAGTTTCTTTATCTATTTACCGTTTGCTAAAAAAATGGATGCACTTAATTACGCAGAAGAAACCAATCAACCAATTACTGAAGAAACCCTTGAAAAAGTCGAAGCACAAAATGTATAAAAATTTGAACAAAGGACTGAAACGATATGTCAATTTTGAAAAATGATTTTCTTTGGGGCGGCGCTGTCGCTGCTCATCAATTAGAAGGAGGCTGGGACCAAGGCGGTAAAGGGGTGAGCGTGGCGGATGTAATGACTGCCGGTGCACATGGCGTCCCTCGTAAAATTACCGCAGGCGTTTTACCAGATGAACACTATCCTAACCATGAAGCGATTGATTTTTACCATCGATATCAAGAAGATATTCAACTATTCAAAGAACTTGGTTTAAATTGTTTCCGAACCTCTATTGCTTGGACACGAATTTTTCCTAACGGAGATGAAGAAACGCCCAATGAAGAAGGCCTTCGTTTTTATGATGCACTTTTTGACGAGTGTTTGAAAAATGGCATTGAGCCAGTTGTGACACTGTCTCACTTTGAAATGCCTTATCATTTAGTCACAAAATATGGCGGTTTTCGCAATCGCCAGGTCATTGATTTTTTTGTCAAATTTGCTGAAGTCTGTTTCACTCGTTACCAGAAAAAAGTCAAATATTGGATGACCTTTAACGAAATTAACAACCAAGCCAATTATGAAGAAGATTTTGCACCTTTTACTAACTCTGGTATTGCTTACCAGGAAGGAGAAGACCGCGAAGCAATTATGTATCAGGCTGCTCATTATGAACTAGTCGCTAGCGCACGTGCAGTGAAAATTGGCCACGCTATCAATCCCGACTTCCAAATTGGCTGTATGATTGCGATGGTGCCTATTTATCCTTATTCTTGTAATCCTGAGGATATGATGATGAGTGTTAGCGCAATGCAAAAACGTTATTGGTTTACCGATGTTCATGTCCGCGGTCATTATCCAAGTGCAATTCAATGCTATTTGAAACGAAAAAACATTTCATTAGATGTCACAAAAGAAGATTTAACTGATTTAGCTAATGGCTGTGTTGATTATATTGGCTTTAGCTATTACATGTCGTTTGCTGTGAAAGGTGCAGAAAAGGCCCCTACTTTTGACTACAATGAAGCAAAAGACTTGGTGCGAAATCCTTATGTAGCAACATCTGATTGGGGCTGGCAAATCGATCCTATGGGCTTACGCTATGCAATGAATTGGTTCAATGATCGGTATGAATTACCACTTTTTATTGTCGAAAATGGCTTTGGCGCTATTGATGAGTTAGAACCAGACGGAACGATTAACGACACTTACCGAATCGCTTATTTACGTGAACATATTGAGATGATGAAAGAAGCCGTTGCGTATGACGGCATTGATTTGATGGGCTATACACCTTGGGGATTCATCGATTTAGTGAGCGCTAGTACAGGCGAAATGAAGAAACGGTATGGCTTCATTTATGTAGATAAAGACAACGATGGTCACGGAACGTTGGAACGGCGAAAGAAAAAATCGTTTGCTTGGTATCAACAAGTGATTGCTACGAATGGTGAAGAATTATAAACAAAAGGCCTTCGTCTAAAGACGAGGGCCTTTTGTTTATGCTTGTAATCCCTTTTCTAAATCAGCCAATAAATCTTCGACTGCTTCAATTCCTACAGATAAACGAATGAGTCCATCTTTAATTCCCACAGCTTCACGATTTTCTTTGGGAATAGATGCGTGAGTCATAATGGCAGGTACTTCAATTAAACTTTCTACGCCACCTAAACTTTCCGCTAAAGTAAAAATTTCCAACGCTTCTACGAAAGGAACGACTTGCTCATCCTTGGCTAATTCAAAAGAAATCATGCCACTAAATCCCGACATCTGTTTTTGCGCAATTTCGTGACCAGGATGACTCGCTAGTCCTGGATAATACACCGTTGCTACCGCTGGATGCGCTTCTAAAAATTCTGCGATTTTTTGAGCATTTTGGGCATGCGCTGCCATCCGGACGCCTAATGTTTTTAAACTACGTTGGACCAGCCAACTATCATGTGGTCCTAAAACAGCACCAATCGCATTTTGTAAAAAGGCAATCTTTTCTGCGCTTTCTGGATGATTCGTTACGACTAAACCAGAGACTACATCACTATGGCCCCCTAAATATTTTGTCCCGCTGTGAACCACAATATCAGCACCTAACGCTAACGGCCGTTGAAAATAAGGCGTCGCAAATGTATTATCGACAATAGTTAACAACTGATGTTTTTTAGCAAGCTTAGCTGCCGCTTCAATATCTGTAATTTTTAACAGTGGATTACTTGGTGTTTCCAAAAACAAGGCTTTTGTATTTGGCTGAATTGCGGCTTCAATTGTTGATAAGTCGCTGGCGTTTACAATCGTGTAGCTTAACCCATTTGCTACAAACACTTTATCCAATAAACGGAAACTCCCCCCATAGACATCGTCACCTAATAAAATATGATCTTCGGGTCCAAACATAGAAATGATTGCATGAATACCAGCTAAGCCTGAGCTAAACGCAAAGCCATGGCTCCCACCTTCTAACTCAGCGATTAAGGTTTCTAACGCGTGACGTGTGGGATTACCTGAACGAGAATATTCATATTCTTTTGGCTGGCCCACGCCATTTTGTTCAAAGGTTGACGTTTGATAAATAGGAACACTCACTGCACCTGTTGTTGTGTCTTTGCTAATGCCGCCATGAATTAATTTGGTATTGAATTTCATAAAAGTTTTCCTCCTAAGAATAAATATTTTTTGATAAATAACGGTCACTACCGTCAGGAAAAATAGTTACAATTGTGCTGCCTGCTGGTAAGCGGCGCGCCTCTCTTAATGCCGCCGCAAACGCTGCGCCGCTGGAGCTTCCCACCAGCAAAGCGCTTTTCTTGGCTAATTGTTTGACCCAGAAAAAACCATCCTCGTCTGAAATGGTATAAAAGCCGTCCACAGGAATCTGTTTAAGAAAAGGCGGCACGAACTCCACGCCAATGCCTTCGATTTCATGTCCGTGTGCAGGTCCGCCATTTAAAATTGAACCTTCTGGCTCCACGCCCCATAATTGCGTCTTACTATTTTGTTCTTTGAGATATCTGCCAACACCAGCAAACGTTCCACCACTGCCTAAACCTGCGACAAAGCTAGTAATCTTCCCGCCTAGGTCTTGAACAATTTCAGGTCCTAATCCTTCGTAGTAAGCAGCAGGATTATCCGGATTTTCAAATTGTAACGGCACGTAACTATTAGGAATTTCCTTGGCTAAGTCTTGGGCACTAGTTATCGCTCCGACAATCCCTTGCTCTGTTGGCGAAGGGACAATTTTAGCACCTAACGCTTGCATCAGCTGTTGTTTTTCCTGACTAAATTTTTCTGGCACAACAAAGATTGTCTTGAGGCCCAGTTGACTGGCAGCTAATGCAAGTCCAATCCCTGTATTCCCCGCTGTCGGTTCAATAATTGTTGTGGCTTGATTTATCTTTCCCGTTTTCATTGCTTCTTTGAGAAGATGCACACCAAGCCGATCTTTGACACTGCCACCTGGATTCAAATATTCTAGTTTCGCATAAATTTTAGTGCCTTCTGGCATAGGATATTGTTCACTTGTAAATTCAAATAATGGTGTTGCTCCGATTGTGTCTAAAATTGACTGAGCAATCATAGCGAATTCCTCCTTCTAATACATGTACATAAAACAAAAAGGTGCTGATCGCATCAGCACCTTTTTTGTTTATTTCTGGTTGTCTAGATTCAGAGAGGAATCGTGTTAGGCAATTTTTCAGAAATAACGGAGGTTTTCCCCATCACAAAAGAGTATGCTGCACTATTTTGCACCATACAACAACAGCTTTCCGTTTCTAAAAAAGGGCTAGCTTGTTTTTTCGTCATGGTTGATTTCCTCCTTCGTCATGTGTTGACCAAACTATACCATTTCCCATTTTCTAGTGTCAACGATTCTAACGATTGCTATTTCCTATCACACCAATGGTTTTCTTATAGGCAAAAGAATTAATAGACCAAAAAAAAACAGAAGGCTAGCCTTCTGTTTTTCTGCTACTTATTTAGCACGTTTTAAATACGTACCTTCCGCAGTATTGATTTCTAATAATTCGTCTGCTTCAACAAAATCTGGAACGTTAACAACTAATCCTGTTTCCATTGTAGCGGGTTTACCAGAACCAGTTACTGTTGCGCCTTTGATTGAAGGTTGTGTTTCAGCAACACGTAAGATTACCGTTGTTGGTAAAGTTAAACCAATGACTTCTTCACCATAAAATTGAATTTTTACTTCCATATTTTCTAATAAATATTTTAGTTCTTCTTCAATTAAAGCAGTTGGTACTTCATATTGTTCATATGTTTCTAAATCCATGAAAATAGCCATATCATCTTGGCTGTATAAATATTGAACCGGTTTTGTATCGATGTGCGCTTTTTTCACTTTTTCATCTGGGCGCATTGTTGTATCTGTTGTAGAACCCGTACGAACATCTTTTAATTTCATACGCATAACCGTGTTACCTTTACCTGGTTTGTGGTGGCTAGCTTCCATTACTTTAATTAATTTGCCGTCTTGCTCAAAAGTCATACCGGCTTTTAAATCGCTTGCTGCAATCATTGTAATTTCTCCTTTTCTCTGGTTAATTCTTCATTATTGTAGCAAATAACCTAGGATTAATCTAGGAAATCACGTATCTTTTTTAGAAGTTTATCACTCCCCAGACATTGAATTGGGAAATAAAACGAGTTTAACTTGCCTTTTTTCTTGAATTGCGTTAGAATTACCAAGCTTTCATCAATTATTTTCACTTTTTACATAGAAAAAATCAATCATTAAAGGGGGTGATGATATGATACGTCAAACGCTATCTTTATCAAAAACACATGAGGTTGTCTGTCACTAAACATACGTTGGTGAGACAAATTGCCTTTCAGCGTATGTACTCGGTCTATTTGAAAGGAATTTAAAATCATGAACCCAACTATTCAACCTTACCAATTTAACATAATTAAAGAACAAGTCGCTGTGTTACTAAACACCTATACGTCTGTTAACGATGCTACGACTGTCAAAACTGTCCAGGCCCTATGTGCCGAAAAAATCAATGGGTTATTTCCAGAAGAACACCCTGCTGTTACGATTTTGTTGGACAAAGTGATGGATCGTCGTTTAACACGCGCACGTGCTGAAAAATATTTAGATGAATTAAAAGAAACCGTGTTGCCCTTTAAAGAACCTTCAACACCACAAGTCACGAAAGTCTTTCGCAAAGTGAAAAAGTTAAAGATTCCTGAGTGGGAAAACATGGATTTACGGAACAATACCTATGTCGGTTGGAACGACGCTGGGACTCAGAAAAAATTTATCTTAGCTTATCGAGAAAATAAATTAATCGGCGTCCACGGCACCCTTTCACCCACCATTGTTAAAGGTGTTTGCTCCATCTGTCAAACAATCACGAATGTGTCTATGTTCCTAGCTACCACCAAATCAGGCGGCGACGGAACCTACACGAAAAAAGGCAATTACATTTGCCATGATAGCGACACCTGTAACCAACAATTAACACAACCTGAATATTTGGAAGCCTTTATGGAAAATGTTAAGGCTGTGAAATAACAAAAAACCGTCAAGAAAATTTCTTGACGGTTTTTTTGTTACATCTCTTTCAATTTCCCACGAAATTCTTCAATACTTTCATAACCTTTTGCTGCCATGATTTCTTGTAATTCTTTGGCTAGACGCGCAAAAACTTGTGGACCTTCTTGATGCAATTGTGTGCCGACTTGTACTAATGTCGCACCACATAAAAGATGCTCAAAAACATCTTTTCCACATGTAATACCGCCCGTTCCAATAATTTTGATTTCTGGTTTCAAACGTTGCGCAAACGCACGAACATTGGCTAACGCTGTTGGTTTGACATATTCGCCGCCCAGTCCACCGAAGCCTCCTTTTGGTTTAATGACCACTTCTTCCTTGTCACTGTCAATATATAAACCATTACCGATGCTATTAATACTATTCACGTATACTAAAGGGAATTTATTTAAAATTTCAGCCATTGCGTCAAAATGTGCAATATCAAAAAATGGGGGTAATTTTACACCTAATGGTTTAGTAAAAAATTGGAAAACTTCTGTTAAAAGCTTTTCTGTTAATTCAAAATCATAAGCAATTTGCGGTTTACCAGGCAAATTGGGACAAGACAAATTAAATTCTGTCACTCCTGTGTATTCACTTTCTTGCACTTTTTTTAAAATAGCGATATTTTCCTCATAATTCATACCAGATACAGATAAAAAGCGTAACTCCTCAGGAAATTCCTTTTGACGTGCAATCTGATAATCTAAATAATAATCAATCCCTAAATTAGGCAAGCCCATTGAGTTAATACTTCCTAATGGTGTATCAAAATACCGAGGCTCCTCATTGCCCTGACGAGGATTAGGTGTTGCCGTCTTAGCGACAAAAGCACCTGCTTGAGAAGCCGCTAACTCGTCCATTTCCTTAATTGTCATACAATGAATGCCTGATGCGTTCATTAACACATTCGCCAATTTATGTCCCGAAAACTCTACTGAAATATCCAAAAGAAAAACCCTCCTGTAAATTGTTTTACTCATAAGCTTACCACCTTCACGTAAGCTTTTTATGATTATAGCATGTTTTTTTGCGTTAGTGTTATTTATATAAATTTAAAAAGGAATAAGCCATTGTGACTTATTCCTTTTCTTAGGGAAACTAACGTATCCAAAATTGATTGATTCTTATCGTCCCACAATAAACGTCAATTCACATTCGCAGACCTTTTTATCTTCCACGTAAGCAGTCGCTTTGCCGATGCCGACAAAGTCACGTAATTTGACGATTTCAAAATGTAATTTCAAGACATCACCAGGGACCACTTTTTGACGGAATTTTGCTTTGTTGATACCGCCAATATAGGCCGTTTCACCTTCAAATTGATCCATTTTTAAGATTAAAATCGAACCTACTTGTGCCAATGCTTCAATAATCAAAACGCCTGGCATTGTTGGATTTCCAGGGAAATGTCCTTGGAAAAATTCTTCGTTAATTGTCACATTTTTTGTTGCAATAATCTTTTCATTTGGAATAATTTCATCCACATAATCAATATAACAAATCGGATAGCGATTAGGAATCATTTCCATAATTTCTGTTGCAGTCATTACTTTTTTCATACTAGTTTTCCTCCCATTTCTTCAAGCAAATTACACCATTATGGCCACCAAAGCCAAACGAATTACTAATTGTATAGTCCGCTGTAATGTCACGTGCACCTTCTGTGACATAATCTAAATCACAATCTGGATCAGCAACTTGGTAGCCTACTGTCGGATGAGCTTTTCCTTCTTGCAATGTTTGCACACAAGCGATCGCTTCGATACCGCCAGCCGCGCCCAATAAATGTCCAGTCATACTCTTTGTACTTGAAATTGGAATTTGCGATGCTCGCTCACCAAAGACACGTTTGATGGCCGTTGTTTCCGCAGCGTCATTCGCTGGGGTTGACGTACCATGAGCATTGATATACCCAATTTGTTCCGGCGTAATCCCTGCTTCCGCAATCGCCATTTCCATCGCAGCCGCCGCGCCACTACCGTCTTTTAAAGGAGCGGTCATGTGGCTAGCATCACAGTTGCTGCCATATCCAACAATTTCGCCGTAGATAGTTGCGCCACGTTTCTGTGCATGCTCGAGTTCTTCTAAAACCAGCATTCCTGCGCCTTCACCCATCACAAAACCTTTTCGTTCTTTATCAAAAGGAATCGAAGCCCGAGTCGCATCTTCTGTTGTATTTAAAGCATTCAATGCTGCAAAGCCTGCAATCCCAATTTCACATACTGTGGCTTCTGTCCCACCAGTTACCATCATGTCCGCTAAACCATATTTAATCGTGCGAAAAGCTTCACCAATCGCATTCGTCGCAGAAGCACAAGCAGTCACGATAGTTTGAGAAGGTCCTTTTGCACCTAAACGAATCGAAATATTTCCCGCTGCCATATTAGCAATTACCATGGGCACGAAAAATGGTGTTACGCGTTTTGCGCCTTTTTTATCCATTACCCGTACTTGGTCTTGTAAGGTAGTCATCCCGCCAATCCCACTACCGACAATCACACCTAAACGAGTCGGGTCAATCGTTGCTTCTGTTAAACCACTCATTTCCCAAGCTTCTAAAGCAGCGACCAAGCCATATTGAGAAAATAAGTCCATTCTTTTTTGCTCTTTGCGTTCTAAAACAGCACTTGGGTCAAACTCTTTCACTTCACCAGCCAAAGCTACCCCAGTATCTTCAGAATCAAATTTAGTAATTTTGCCAATTCCTAGCTTGCCATCCACTAGATTATGCCAAAATTCTTTTACGGTATTGCCTAATGGTGTTACGGCACCCATGCCGGTTATGACCACTCTTTTCATACTGTACCTCCGAGTTTATTTTGATTATCAAACTATTATTTCATGCGGTTTCCAGCACTTTTTCCCAAAAAATAAGAAAAATAGTTTGACTTTCAAAGTATTTTGGTTAATAATTCAGACATCAGGAAAAATGTCTGTTTTTTTCAAGATTAGAAAATTGAGAAGATTTTGTTATCATTCTCACACAGATAATACCAGTTGAAATTTTATTCGTCAACTCAATAAATGTAACTTTTACATTTTGATGAAGAAAAGCCTATTCTATCAACAAAAATTTTTTATTAAAGGAGATTTTATATGTTTTTACAAAATAAGAATGTCGTCGTAATGGGTGTTGCCAACAAAAAAAGTATTGCTTGGGGTTGTGCAAAAGCATTAAAAGATCAAGGGGCCAATGTTATTTATACGTATCAAAATGAACGCATGAAAAAGCAAGTGGTTAAATTAGCAGATGAAAATGATTTGTTGGTGGAATGCGATGTTGCTTCTGACGCGTCCATTCAAGCAGCCTTTGAAACAATTAAAAATGAAGTGGGCACGATCGATGGACTAGTCCATGCGATTGCTTTTGCCAAAAAAGAAGAATTGTCTGGAAACGTTAGTGACATCACTCGTGATGGTTTCCTATTAGCACAAGATATTAGTAGCTACTCTCTTTTAGCAGTCACTCATTATGCGAAACCTTTGTTAAATCCTGGTTCAGGAATTGTCACATTGACGTATTTAGGTTCCGAACGTGCGATTCCTAACTACAATATGATGGGGATTGCTAAAGCTTCTTTAGAAACTGCCGTGAAATATTTAGCTTTTGAATTAGCTGCAGATAAAATTCGTGTCAACGGAATCTCCGCAGGAGCGATTAAAACATTGGCTGTGACTGGTGTAAAAGACTACGATCAATTGATTAGTATTTCTAATGAGCGGACACCAGATAAAACAGGTGTAACCATTGAAGAAGTCGGAAACACTTGTGCCTTTTTAGTCAGTGAACTAGCTAGTGGTGTGGTCGGTGACATCATTTATGTCGATAAAGGCGTTCACTTAACTTAATCATTTTTTGTCTTTATTTTCTATTTATACATTAAAAAACAGAGATTGGACGATCTCTTTCACTCATTGATTGTCCAATTTCTGTTCTATTTTGTACTTTATTCTATAATAAAATTGACAGTTCCAATTCCAAAAACAGTTGTTAGGATTTGATTAACTTGTTCAAAAAGTTTTGATAAATCTTCCAGTTTATTTTTAGATTGGATTTTTTCAGAACCGTTATCGTAGCTTAAATGATTGTACGCTTCTTTAAAGGTTACTGCTGTGTCTTCTTTTCGATAAAGGATATATTCGTCATCTAGCATATCCATTTGTAGCTCCTGTTTAAATCCATTTCTGGCAACAACAGCAGAAACTAGATGAGCAACAGTCAAGCCATCTAACGGAATGTCCACTCCATTCATTGCTAATGTGTAGACGGTATCTTCCACTAAACCACAGGCGTTACAACCACCACTGGTTAAATCTACTGTACTTGTTATAATTGCCTCTTGCATCGTTTCTTCCCCCATATTGTTTTTTAAAGTTATTCTTTCATTTGTTATTTACGAACGTAATTCACATCATAATCGTCAACTTCAATATAGATATAGATTTTTTTATCAGGCATTTTACTGCGAATGTCTCGTTCAATCGCATTCACAACATCAGGTGCATCTTCTTCCATTGGTTCTACCACATCAATTTTTGCCGCTACTAAAATTTCAGTTGGACCTAAATGAACGGTCTTTACATCAATTAGTTTTTCAACATCCGCCCGATCAAATGCAGTTTTAATTTTTGCTAAATCTTTAGCAGTCACACTTTCACCAATAATCAAACTATAAAATTCTTTCGCTAAGAAAATGGCTGCACACATTAATAGTAAACCAATCAGTAAACCACTGATAGCATCAAATGCAGCAATTCCAGTTACCATTGTTAAAAGGGTTCCCACCAAAGCTAAACACAAACCAATAACCGCACAAAAGTCTTCCGTAAAAATAATTAAAATTTCACTGTGACGACTTTCTCGCAAAAATTTTAAGAGCGATAACTTCTCTGTATTCAATTCTTTGATTTCTTTCATCGCTACACGCAAAGAGCTACCTTCCACAAGCAAACCAAAAATTAAAATACCAATGACAATAGCCACATTTTCTACTTCATGAGAGGGATGCAGTAACTTCTGAATAGCCTCCATTACGCCTAACGCGCCCCCACCAAAAAAGAGCATCGTTGCAACAATTGTACTAAAAAAGTATTTTGCACGGCCTTCTCCAAATTGATGTAACGCACTTTGTCCACGAGAAGCGCGCTTATTCCCAAAAAGTAATAACACCTGATTACTACAGTCCACGACACTGTGGATACTTTCATTCATCATAGCGGTACTACCACTTAAAGCAAAACCAACAAATTTACTAATCGCTACTAAAATATTCGCAATCAGCGCGGCAATAACTGCAAACATGCCACTCGATTTTTTTGTCTCCATAATTACCTCCTATATGTAACGTAAAACTAAGATAAACCACCCGTTTATTCATCCATCATTTTACCACTTCTGAGGTATTTGTAAAAAAGAGTTCTCTTAAAATTCAAAAAGAAATGTACTGACTGTTTTAGTTGGCCCTCATTTATCGGTGTCCATCCCACTCTTGATAAAATTCCTCCAGATAAAGTTCCATAAATTGATGACGCTTTTCCGCCAATAAGCGACCATAATTTGTATTCATTTGTTCCTTTAACTTTAAAAGTTTCTCATAAAAATGCATAATAGCAGTATCTTCCCCATTCCGGTATTCTTCTTGGGTTAACTGTTCACGAGGTTGTTTATGAGGATCGTGAATTAAACGGCCTTTATTTCCCGAATAAGCCATCACCCGTGCAATTCCAATTGCGCCGATGGCATCTAGTCGATCCGCATCCTGGACCACTTTTCCTTCTAATGTAGTAACTGTTTTCCCAGTATTTCCTCCTTTAAAGGACATATTAGCAATAATGGAAAGGATGTGATTCGTTTGCTCTGTTGATACGTTATTTGCTTCCAACCATTGTTGCACCTTTAGCAAGCCAGCCTCTTCACTTTCGTTAAATTTTTCATCGCCAATGTCATGTAACAATGCTGTTAATATACATAAAAATAAATTTGCTTGTTCTTTCTCTGCAATTGTTTTTGCTAATTGTGTCACTCGATAAATATGCCACCAGTCATGGCCACTTGCTTCGTTGGCTAATTCTTGTTGAACATAACGCTCTGCTGCTTGAATAATTGTTTGTTCTTCAAAACTGAGAGATTCATTTTCAAA
Organism: Enterococcus sp. DIV2467a; assembly: GCF_050532945.1. Taxonomy (NCBI): domain Bacteria; kingdom Bacillati; phylum Bacillota; class Bacilli; order Lactobacillales; family Enterococcaceae; genus Enterococcus; species Enterococcus sp. DIV2467a. The sequence continues at coordinate 2,677,216 of NZ_CP172896.1, forward strand.
CATCCTAACACTCCTTTATTCTGGATTTAAAATTTCCACCTGGATAATCCCGCTAGCTTTCAGAAACATATTGGTGACAATCGGACCTACAAAAGAAAATCCTCTTTTTTTTAAGTCTTTTGCTACGTTATCTGACAAAAGCTGTGTGCGTGGGACTTGGTATGCTTCTTCATAAATAGATAAAACGGGGACGTTTTTTACAAATTGCCATAGATAATTGGCAAAACTGCCAAATTCTTCTTGTACTTTTAAAATTGCTTGCGCATTTTTAATGGTTGCTTCAATTTTGCGCCGATTGCGAATCATATCTGGATCAGCTACTATTCGATCGACTTCGTCAGGCAACAGCGCGGCAACTTTTTCCGGCTTCATTTGGCAAAAATTTTTCATGAATGCTACTTTTTTCCCTGCTGCTGCTTTCCAACTTAAACCAACTTGAAAAACACCCACCGTCAACAATAAAAACAGCAAATCATCCTCTCTTGTAGGTTTTCCCCATTGTTCTGTATACCATTGATAGTTGTTCATCGCCGCCTCCTTTTAAGACTGTTCAAATGTTAATAATGCTTGTTTCATTGCTAAACCACCACGGTAACCGGTTAATTGTCCCTTGCTGCCGATGACTCGATGGCAAGGAATGACCATTAATAAAGGATTTTTCCCAATCGCTGTGCCAACTGCTCGAACCGCACGTGGACGCCCAATTTTTTCTGAAATTTCTTGATAGGTCATTGTCTCACCATAAGGGATTTCTTGCAACGCCTGCCAAACTTCTTTTTGAAAGGGCGTTCCTTCGATGTCTATGGGGCAAGCAAACGTTGTCGAATGTTGGTTAAGATAACTTATTAATGCTTCTTTATAAGGCGCAGTTTTCTTTTCAGAAGCTTCTAATTGTGCTTGAGAGTACCAGTTTTTCAGCTCTTCTATCGATTGATTGGCTGAACCTACAAAAGTTAGTCCAGCGTCTGTCACACCAAGATAATAGTGATCGTTCTGCCATTCTTGTTGCGCATAATAAATCTTTTTTACCATATGTCTACACTTCTTTCTCGTGTTTTCTTATCTTCATTATAATTCTTTTGGCTTTCAAAATCTTGCGCTCCTATCACTTTTTACTTGTTTTTATTAGGGATTCTTTTACAATGAAGAAAACGGGAGGTGTGCTTACAATGAAAACAACGTATCGACTTACTCAGAAACGTTGGGAAGCCATTCAAAATAATAATACGCAATTTGATGGTGATTTTTTTTATGGTGTGACCACAACTAAAATTTTTTGTCGTCCTTCGTGCCCTTCACGTGTGCCCAACAAGAACCACGTTCTGATTTTCAAAACGGCTCAGGAAGCTTTAACACTTGGTTTTCGTCCATGTAAAAGATGTCAACCAACCGGGCAAGTCGTTCCTAACGAGGAATGGGTTGCTCAAATTAAGCAATTTATTGATCGGCATTCAGCGGAACCTTTAAGTTTAGACTATTTAGCGCAAACCTGCCACGGTAGTCCCTTTCATTTGCAGCGAACCTTTAAGGAACAGACGAAACAAACCCCATTAGCTTATTTAACAAGTGTCCGAATTAGGCAAGCCCAAGAATTGCTTCTCCATTCACCCCTTACGATTCAACAAATCGCGAAAAAAGTTGGCTTCCAAACCGCAGCATATTTTGCCACCACTTTTAAAAAAGAAACAGGCGTAACCCCCTCTGTTTATCGCAGTAAAAATGAGCCGAAAAAATAACATTTCGGCTCATCGGATTATTTATTGGGGCGTAATTGTAGCCACGCTACAATCAATTGACTGATTTCTGTTTGCTGTTGCTCGTTAGAAATTGTCGCTTTGTTGTCTCCTTTTTGGACACCGTAATTACCAAACCCTGCATGGTTACCACCTTTGATAGATACATACTGCGTATCTTTCGGCAAGAACTGTTTGGCTTTTTGGTAGCTAGTCCAATTTAAAACACCATCGTTTGTAGCTGTTATTGACAGAACCGGCAGATCTTGCTTGTTTAGTGCACCTTTTTCGTCAGGATAGCTAGCTAAATAAATCATGCCTTTGATTCGTTGCTCATTTTCCGCTACAAAACGGCTAGCCATCACACCACCCAGAGAATGTCCAGCCAAAACGAAGTTTTGTTGTGGATGATCCTTTATAATTTGTTCTGCAGCATTTGGTGCAAGAACCGCTAAATTCAAAGGAAAATGAACAACATAGACATCATAACCTTTCGTAGCAACTTCTTGCGCCCATTCACTATAACTAGCGGGCGCAACCAATGCACCTGGATAAAAAATCAGTGCTGTATCATTTTTTTGCCCGTTTGTGTAATAATCATAGTTTTTTTCTTGCGTAGCACTTTGACTTATTTTTAAGGCTGAATCGGTTGCTTGATACGTACTATTTTTAATAAAAATAGTCAGGCCGATGACTAATACCGCTAAAAAAAGCCCGAGTCCTAGGACAATTTTTTTCCAACGTGATTTTGTTCTATTTTTCATCTCATTTCCTCCCAATGAAAAAATTCTTCTTTCTGATTCTACCTTTAATAAAAAAAGAACACAACAATAGGAGTTGGTGAAGCAATCCTTCTGTTGCTCCACCAACTCCTAAATAGACTGTTTCTCTAATCCAGGGATTATTTTGTCTCTTTTTCGCCTGCTTCTAAGTAGCTGATAATAACCGTTTCAAATCATCATTTATTTTTCCTACACTTCCCTTATTAAAATAACAATGAAGCTGAAAGCAGAAATATCAACACCGAACAGATCAATAAAGCCCTGTTATTTGATAAAGTATAGTCTAAATAGATATACTCGCCAATGAAAAATACTATCAGAGCTAACGAAGCCCTTAATAAACCAACATTTTAAAAAATATATTCTTTGAAAATAAAGGAAAGGACTCCCAAAATAAGGAATGATAGTAACATTGACTTAACAATAAACCATTGCTTTCTCGCCATTCTAACACTTCTCTCTAATGAAATTAATTATATCGCTTCACTTGAAACCATCAATACACTTTCTTAAATTTTTTCATTAATATATAAATTATTTTTCAACAAACAGTCTTACTTTCATAAATTTGTCTGTTGTAAAAAATAGTAGCATACACTATTTTAAATAGACATAGCTATTATTCTATTTTATAGGGACACATTACTAATATAAGCAAACATAGTAACAGCCTTATACAATTTAGATAATAAATAACAACCTATTTCATTAACTAAAACAACAATAGTCAGAAAAAGGACTGGTTTTTAACAGATACATGTCACAATGTTTTCATGCTATTTATTTAATAGTTGATTCACTAATTAAAAAAATAATTTCTAATTTTCACTTAATATAAATGTAAAAATACCCCATCAGAACATGCTTTTATTCAGTTAGTAAAAAAAACGGTCCAAAATCTAGTCAGCATAGTTATGCGATAAATCATTTTTGAGCTCGAACCACTTCTATTTAAAAATGTGATGAGGTAAGCCTTCACTTTTAATAAAAAAACAATAGGAGTTGGTAAAGCAACCCTTTTCTTGCTCCACCAACTCCTAACTAGACCGTTTCTCGATGACTTAGATTATTTTGATTCTTTTTCGCCTGCTTCTAAGTAGCTGACATCATTGACTTTATCCAAAGTATATTCGCCATTTTTGTAATGAATTGTTGTGACACTAGCATTCTTCAAACCGCCTTCTGGGACTTTAAAATCATCAAATAAAGTTGCTAACAACGCTGAAATACTCAAGCCATGAGAGACCACTAAAACATTGCCATTCCCGGGATTGGCTGATTCTGTGGCAACAATTTTATCTAAGCCTTTTTTCAAACGTTTGGTAATTGTAGCATAGTCTTCTGCAGGCCAGTTATTCTTGCTTTCCTCGCGCTGTTGATCCAGTTTAGCTACGCTGTTGGCAAAGGATTCAGGAGTCATGTTTTTCATAAATTCTTCTAAGGAAACACCTTGATCATCAGCAATATCCTGCCACATTGTCTTGTTTAAATCCCCTTCATAGCTACCAAAATTAAATTCACGTAAATCTGGGTCACGCACGACTTCAAGGTCTTTGCCTGCTTTATTTTGATCTAAAATAAGTTGAGCAGTTTGCAAGGCGCGGCCACTATCACTACTATATGCATTTTGAAAGGCAACATCTTTCAAACCAATCCCAGTTGCTGTCACAACTTTTTCACCTTCTGGTGTTAAGACCGCATCTGACCATCCTTGTACGCGGTCCGTCGTATTTAACATGGTTTTTCCATGGCGCACAATGTAAAGAGTTAGTTCTTCAGGTTTTGTCTCTTTTTCTTTTGTCGTTGCTTGCTGATTTTTACCACAACCAACCATTACTAAAATGGCCAGAAAAAGCATCCCCACAATCGTCAATCGTTTTTTCATTTTTTATTTCCCCTCATTTTCTACTCAGTTGTTAAGTTTTCACCATTACTAGCGATAACTTGTTTGTACCAATTAAATGATTTTTTCTTAGTTCGTTTCAAGGTTCCCTGACCTTGGTCATCCATGTCTACATAGATAAAACCGTAACGTTTTTTCATTTCGCCAGTCCCTGCTGAAACTAAGTCAATACAACCCCATGGCGTATAACCAATTAAGTTAACCCCGTCTTCTTCTACTGCGGTTCTCATGGCTTCAATATGTTGTTTAAAATAATCAATGCGGTAATCGTCGACAATCGAGCCATCCTCTTGCAATGTATCCACCGCACCGAACCCGTTTTCAACCACAAACAATGGCATATTGTAACGATCTGACAACTGACACAATGAAATTCTTAACCCTAAAGGATCGACAGCCCAGCCCCATTCAGATTCTTGCAAATAAGGATTTTTAACCGCAGGCATTTGGTTGCCTCCGACATATTTTACTTCTTCGGGATAAGCAGTCGAAACAGTCGACATATAATAACTAAACCCGATATAATCAACTGTTCCTTTTTGAATAATCGCTAAATCCTCTGACTCCATTTGAATTGTCATTCCTTCACGCTCAAATTCTTTGAGCTTATGCGCTGGATAATATCCCTTAGCCTGGACATCCATATAAAATTCTTGCTCTCGGTTAAATTGAACAGCTGCCATCACGTCCTCAGGTTTGCAGGACAAAGGATAACTCGGTATATAAGCCACCATCATACCAATCTGGAAATCTGGATTGATGGAATGTCCCAATTCAACTGCTTTCGCACTTGCTACAAATAGATGATGCGCCGCTTGATATTTACTTTGTTTATCATTATTGTGAATCCCAATTTGCGTCCAACTTCTTAAAAAATTAATTTCATTAAAAGTCATCCAATACTTCACTTTATCCTGATAACGTGTAAAAATGGTTTCGCAAAAGAAAACAAAGAAATCAATCACTTCATGATTTTTCCAACCATCATATTCATCGGCCAAATACATCGGAATATCAAAATGGTTAATCGTCACAACAGGCTCAATTCCATGGCGCAGCAAAGCATCAAAAACTTTATCATAAAAGGCTAAGCCTTCTTCATTAATCTCTTTTGTTCCATTTGGGCAAATCCGGCTCCAGGCGATAGACAGCCGAAAACATTTGAAACCCATTTCTGCAAACAAGGCGATATCTTCTTCGTAATGATGGTAAAAGTCCGTCGCTACATGACTAGGGTAGTATAATTCTTCATCGATATAGCCAATCGCTCCTTCGGGTAATGCTTGATCGCGCGTACACGAAGCTTTTTGGCCTTCTTTAGTTAAATACGTAATCCGTCGCGGTTCTGTTTGACTACCACCAGTAATTGCATCTAATGTACTCAGACCTTTGCCTCCTGAAAGGTAGCCACCTTCATATTGGTTAGCAGCTGTTGCGCCGCCCCATAAAAAATTTTCTGGAAATCCCATAAAATCCCTCTTTCCCTCTGTTTTTAGGCATAACAAAGAAACCATCAAGGGAATTGACGCTGGCAGAAGAGTCCTTGTTTTTTCTACCAACGTCAAACGCCCTTTAATAGTTGCTAATTTTATTAATTACTTAAATCTTCACCATTTGTTGCGATTACTTTTTTGTACCAATCAAACGATTTCTTCTTGCTTCGTTTTAACGTACCATTTCCTTCGTTATCGCGATCCACATAGATAAAGCCATAGCGTTTTTTCATTTCACCTGTTCCAGCTGATACTAAATCAATACAGCCCCAAGTCGTATAGCCTAACAAGTCGACACCATCTTGTTCAACGGCATCTTTCATCGCTTGAATATGCGCCGCCAAATAATCGATACGATAATCATCGACTACATAACCATTTTCGTCTGGTGTATCTACCGCTCCTAAGCCATTTTCAACAATGAATAGTGGTTTTTGATAACGATCATATAAGTCATTCATCGTAATTCTCAAACCAAGTGGATCAATTTGCCAACCCCATTCACTGGCTTTTAGATAAGGATTTTTCACAGAGGCAAAGATGTTACCAGCTGTTTGTTCATTAATTTCTGGATCTGTTGATGTGACACGAGAAGAATAATAAGAGAACGAAATGAAGTCCACCGTATGTTCTTTTAAAAGTTCTTCGTCGCCTTCTTCCATTTCAATTTGAATACCTTTACGGGCCATTTCTTTTAAAGCATACGCAGGGTATTCCCCACGTGATTGGACATCAATAAAGAAATAATTTTCACGATCTGCTTGTCGAGCAGCGAAAACATCTTCTGGTTTACAAGTATAAGCGTAGTTGGAACCAGCCGCTAACATACAACCTACTTGGTTTTCAGGATCTACCTCATGAGCAATTTTTGTCGCAATTGCACTTGCTAGTAGTTCATGATGGGCCGCTTGGTATTTCACTTGTTCTTTGTTTTCGCCTTCTTCAAAGTATAGACCTGCTCCCATAAATGGTGCATGTAAAATCATATTAATTTCGTTAAATGTTAACCAATATTTGACTAATCCTTTATATCGGTTGAAAATTACACGGCAAAGATTTTCATAGAAACCTACTAACTTACGACTACGCCAAGCGCCATATTCTTCCACTAAGTGCATTGGGCAGTCAAAGTGTGTAATCGTTACTAGTGGCTCAATCCCATATTTATGACATTCTTTGAATAAGTCTTCATAGAACTTCAAGCCTTCTTCATTCGGCTCTGTTTCATCTCCCATTGGAAAAATTCGACTCCAAGCAATGGATAAACGGTATGTTTTAAAACCCATTTCACCAAATAAGGCGATATCTTCTTTATAGCGATGATACATATCAATTGCCTCTTGTGCAGGATAGAAATGTTCTTCATCAAAGTTAAACATTTTCTTTTCACCAGTGATTACTGGAAAACGATCTGGACCCGTTGGCGCTAAATCGACGTTTGCCAAACCGCGTCCGCCTTCGTTATAGCCACCTTCACATTGATTGGCTGCTGTTGCGCCACCCCATAAAAAGTCTTTTCTAAATGCCATAAATTCTCTTCCTCCACATCTTTTTATATTAAAGCGGTCAGCAAATCATCACTTGTTGAAACTTCATTACTGCCGACTTCCAAAATATCTAAATAATCCGCTGTATTCGTCACAACGATTGGAATTTGTGTACTAAACCCAGCTTTTTTAATTCCTTCTAAATCAAAGGTTACTAATGTTTGACCTTTTTTCACGCGGTCACCTTGTTTTACAAAAGCTTCAAAGCCTTCGCCTTCTAATTGAACTGTATCAATCCCAATATGAATCAATAATTCTGTGCCGTTATCTGAAATCAAACCTAATGCATGTTTTGTTGGGAATAGTGTGACAATCGTTCCATCAAAGGGTGCAACCACTTTGCCTTCCGTTGGTTCAATCACGACCCCATTTCCTAATGCTCCATTTGCAAAAGCAGGATCCTCTGCATTTTTTAAAGATAACACTCGTCCTTTGACTGGACTTGTAATATTTTCTTTTTTAATCGTTGTTTTATCAATAATCACTTCTTCTTCCTCAACTGTATTGTCTTTCCAGAAGAAGAATGTTAGACCAAAACCAACGACCGCTGCAATGGCAATTGCAATAAAGGACTGAATCATCCCACTTGCATCATCACCATTGATGAAGTTTAGCACACCGAAAATTCCTAAACCACCCATTGTATAAGCTGTCACATTGTTGATCATCAAATATAAACCACCGACAGCGCCACCAATCATTGAATAAATAAATGGCCATTTTTTCGGTAAAGTGATTCCATAAATTGCTGGCTCTGTTACACCAAAAATACCAGAGATAATTGCTGGCGGACACAAAGCTTTTAACTTTTTATCTTTCAATTTGAAGAACATCGCTAAAACAACCGCTGTTTGCGCAAAACTAGCTGCAAATGATCCCGTTAATACTTGGCTTGAACCTTCTTGTGTCACTTGCATAATAGCTAATGGCACAACGCTCCAATGTAAACCAAAAATAACTAAGACTTGCCAGAAGAAACCAAGAATCAAACCATACAAAGCTGGTGAGAAACTCATTAATGCTGTAAAGCCAGCGCTTAATAAATCTGTTAGCATGCTAACGATTGGCCCAATTACTAAGAAACCAATTGGTAAGGCAATCAACAAGACGAAAAACGGTACTAAGAACGTTTGAACAACTTCTGGAATAATCCGTTTAAACACTTTTTGAACTTGTGCCGCAAAAGCAATAATGAAGATGATTGGTACGACACTACTTGTATAGTTCGCACCGACCCAAGGAATCCCCATAAATGTATTATAGGCAGGTAAGCCGAATAAATTATACGGTGCTGCGGCTCCCGCACCCGCTGTTGTTTCAAAGGCCGTTTGTAATGCACTTCCTTGAATCGTTGGGTAACATAAAGCTGCGCCAATCACGATCCCTACCATTGGATGCAACCGGAATTTTTTAGCTGCTGTATAACCTAAAATAACTGGCATAAAGTAGAAAATTGCATCGCCAATCCCATTTAACATGGTATAAGTCCCTGACGTAGCCGTATAGAGCTTTAAGAAAACCAATAAGGCATTTAACCCTTTGACCATCCCAGCCGCTGCTAACGCCCCTAAAAAGGGTTGGAAACAACCACTTAAAATATCTATTAAGCGATCAAATAAATTCCCACTGGAAGCTTCTTCTTCACGTTCTCCTGACAAGCCTGCAATACTAACTACTTCTTCGTAAACGGCTGGAACATGGTTCCCAATAACGACTTGGTATTGTCCACCGCTTTTCATAACAGTTACCACACCGTCCATATTTTTTAAGACATCATCATTCGCTTGACTCTCATCTTTTAATTTGAAGCGAAGACGTGTGATACAATGTGTCAAACTATTAATATTCTCTTGCCCACCGACATTTTTTACAATTTTTTCTGCTAGTTCATGATATTTTCCCATCTTTTTTTCCTCCAAAAATTTATTTTCATTTGAAGGTTTAGCCAACTGAATGTCACTATCCAAAGTGGTGCGTTTATTGTTCCGTTGTTTGTACAATTCGTGCAATGTGAATCGTTAGGTACAAGCGTTCTTCATTTGAAACTTGATAGTCATAGTTCTCATTTAAATACAAGCTGATCTTTTCCACGCAACGATAGGCGTTGAGATATTTCTTTTTAATTACCGCATACAGTTCTTCATCATCATTTTCGACAACTTCACGTTGGTGTAATAAGCGATAACAGAAAAATTTTAAATGTGTGCTAAATCGATAAAAGTAAACAGAGTCTTCATCAAAACTTACCTTAAAATAGTATTTGACGATATTTGTAATCTCTTGCATCAACTTTGTCAATTCGTAAATATTACCGACTTCTTCCTCCATCTCCGCATTCACCAAGTGCAATGCGATAAAACCTGCCTCATCCGTTGACAATTCCATTCCTACGCGCTTTTGTACCATTTTTAAAGCATTTACTCCTACTTCGTACTCTTCAGGAAAAAAACGTTTAATATCCCATAATAATAAATTCTTAATTGCAATTCCTTGTTTTTTTCTTTCTAAAGCTGTGTACAAATGATCCGTCAGAGAAATATAAATGGTATCATTCAAACTCTTTTTCAACGTTGATTTTGCATAAACAATAATGTCATCCGAGAGTTTCATCATCTCTAAAGGAATATTTCCTAACAATTCTTGAAACTTAAGTGATGTTTCTTGATTGGCTAAATAAAAAACTTGATCGATACTTTCATCAGGAACCCAATCACCAATGCGTTTCTTAAAAGCAATTCCTTTGCCCATAACAATTTGCTCTCGTTTATCATCATCTAATGTAATAACCACATTATTGTTTAAAATTTTGTGAATAATCAATGCCCCACCTCCTTTGTGTTTCGTTGAAAAAAGAAAAACCCAATTTCTTCAAAAAGAACGACACACCTGTCGCTTCATGAAAAAATTAGGTTTAGCTTGTCTTTAAACAATCACTATCCATCTATTTACTTATCCCTACATCCAAAGAATAACATATTTACAACAAATGTCAACGCTTTCAACGACATTTTTTTGTAATAAAAATAAAAAAAGCATACAAACAATGTTTGTATGCTTCACTATGACCCGTACGGGACTCGAACCCGTGTTACCGCCGTGAAAGGGCGGTGTCTTAACCGCTTGACCAACGGGCCATTAAAAAGAAAAACGGAGAAGGAGGGATTTGAACCCTCGCGCCGGTTTCCCGACCTACACCCTTAGCAGGGGCGCCTCTTCAGCCACTTGAGTACTTCCCCAAGAAATAAATGGGCCTAAATGGACTCGAACCATCGACCTCACGCTTATCAGGCGTGCGCTCTAACCAGCTGAGCTATAGGCCCCAAATAAGAAAAAAGCGGGTGACGAGAATCGAACTCGCGACAACAGCTTGGAAGGCTGTGGTTTTACCACTAAACTACACCCGCAAATTTTTCTTGGATGGCGCGGGACAGAATCGAACTGCCGACACATGGAGCTTCAATCCATTGCTCTACCAACTGAGCTACCGAGCCAAAAACGGTCTGGACGGGACTCGAACCCGCGACCTCCTGCGTGACAGGCAGGCATTCTAACCAGCTGAACTACCAAACCAATTCGTTTTTGCTTTATGCAAATGTATGCTTTAAAAAATAAAAGCAATTGCGGGGGCAGGATTTGAACCTACGACCTTCGGGTTATGAGCCCGACGAGCTACCTGACTGCTCCACCCCGCGATAATTAGACCAAGGAAACTTAATTCCTAAGAAAGGAGGATAAGGGATTCGAACCCTTGCACGGTTTTACCCGCCTGACGGTTTTCAAGACCGTTCCCTTCAGCCGGACTTGGGTAATCCTCCGTAACAAAACTATGACCCGTACGGGACTCGAACCCGTGTTACCGCCGTGAAAGGGCGGTGTCTTAACCGCTTGACCAACGGGCCATTTTATAAAATTATGGGCCTAAATGGACTCGAACCATCGACCTCACGCTTATCAGGCGTGCGCTCTAACCAGCTGAGCTATAGGCCCAAAAAGAAAAGCGGGTGACGAGAATCGAACTCGCGACAACAGCTTGGAAGGCTGTGGTTTTACCACTAAACTACACCCGCATGGCGGTCTGGACGGGACTCGAACCCGCGACCTCCTGCGTGACAGGCAGGCATTCTAACCAGCTGAACTACCAAACCATACTTTTCTTTTTATATGCTTTTGAAATCAAAAGCAATTGCGGGGGCAGGATTTGAACCTACGACCTTCGGGTTATGAGCCCGACGAGCTACCTGACTGCTCCACCCCGCGATAATTAGACTAAGGAAACTTAATTCCTAAGAAAGGAGGATAAGGGATTCGAACCCTTGCACGGTTTTACCCGCCTGACGGTTTTCAAGACCGTTCCCTTCAGCCGGACTTGGGTAATCCTCCATGATAAAAATAAAACTATAAACAACGTCACAATGGACCTTGTAGGACTCGAACCTACGACCGGACGGTTATGAGCCGTCTGCTCTAACCAACTGAGCTAAAGGTCCAGGCTCTTCCAAATGTATAATCGCGGCGGAGGGGATCGAACCCCCGACCTCCCGGGTATGAACCGGACGCTCTAGCCAGCTGAGCTACACCGCGAAACTCTTATATTAAAATAAGAATGGAGCCTAGCGGGATCGAACCGCTGACCTCCTGCGTGCAAAGCAGGCGCTCTCCCAGCTGAGCTAAGGCCCCATGAAAATTATTATCGGGAAGACAGGATTCGAACCTGCGACCCCTTGGTCCCAAACCAAGTGCTCTACCAAGCTGAGCTACTTCCCGTATATAACTAATGCACCCAAAGGGAGTCGAACCCCTAACCTTTTGATTCGTAGTCAAACACTCTATCCAGTTGAGCTATGGGTGCTAAATATAAAACAATGCCGAGGACCGGAATCGAACCGGTACGGTGATCACTCACCGCAGGATTTTAAGTCCTGTGCGTCTGCCAGTTCCGCCACCCCGGCGTAATGAATTGGCTAAGCGGAAAACGGGGTTCGAACCCGCGACCCCCACCTTGGCAAGGTGGTGCTCTACCACTGAGCTATTTCCGCAAAATGGTGCCGGCTAAAGGACTTGAACCCTCGACCCTCTGATTACAAATCAGATGCTCTACCAACTGAGCTAAGCCGGCTAAATATGCGGGTGAAGGGACTTGAACCCCCACGCCTTGCGGCGCTAGATCCTAAATCTAGTGCGTCTGCCAATTCCGCCACACCCGCAAATGAAATATGAATATGAGCCGTACAGGGCTCGAACCTGTGACCCTCTGATTAAAAGTCAGATGCTCTACCAACTGAGCTAACGGCTCAAAAAATGGAGGTTAACGGGATCGAACCGCTGAC
>NZ_CP172896.1:2692500-2742853 GCF_050532945.1 Enterococcus sp. DIV2467a
TATTCAGACTCGCTTTCGCTGCGGCTCCGTCTCTTCGACTTAACCTCGCATGCAATCGTAACTCGCCGGTTCATTCTACAAAAGGCACGCCATCACTCATTAACGAGCTTTGACTTGTTGTAGGCACACGGTTTCAGGATCTATTTCACTCCCCTTCCGGGGTGCTTTTCACCTTTCCCTCACGGTACTGGTTCACTATCGGTCACTAGGGAGTATTTAGCCTTGCGGGATGGTCCCCGCGGATTCCGACGGAATTTCTCGTGTTCCGCCGTACTCAGGATCCTCCTAGGTGTTGTTAGCATTTCGTCTACGGGGCTTTCACCCTCTTTAGCGGAATTTTCCAAATCCTTCAACTATACTAACAGACTACCATATTGGAGTCCTACAACCCCAACAAGCAAGCTTGTTGGTTTGGGCTCTTCCCGTTTCGCTCGCCGCTACTCAGGGAATCGAATTTTCTTTCTCTTCCTGCAGGTACTAAGATGTTTCAGTTCTCTGCGTCTACCTCTAATCAGCTATGTATTCACTGAAAAGTAATATCCTATAAAAGATATTGGGTTCCCCCATTCGGAAATCTCTGGATCATAGCTTACTTACAGCTCCCCAAAGCATATCGGTGTTAGTCCCGTCCTTCATCGGCTCCTAGTGCCAAGGCATCCACCGTGCGCCCTTATTCACTTAACCTTATCAACCTTACGGTTGGGTCTTGATCACTTCTTCTAGCGATAGAAGGTTAATCAATAAATAAGCAATTGAACTTATTAAAAAACTCATTCAACGCGGTGTTCTCGGTTTGTTTTGATTCTTTTTACTTCAATATCCAGTTTTCAATGAACGAATGTTTTGAGAGTAGACCTCTCAAAACTGAACAAAGTAAAGACGAAATGTGTATTTCCGTAATATTCCTTAGAAAGGAGGTGATCCAGCCGCACCTTCCGATACGGCTACCTTGTTACGACTTCACCCCAATCATCTATCCCACCTTAGGCGGCTGGCTCCAAAAAGGTTACCTCACCGACTTCGGGTGTTACAAACTCTCGTGGTGTGACGGGCGGTGTGTACAAGGCCCGGGAACGTATTCACCGCGGCGTGCTGATCCGCGATTACTAGCGATTCCGGCTTCATGCAGGCGAGTTGCAGCCTGCAATCCGAACTGAGAGAAGCTTTAAGAGATTTGCATGACCTCGCGGTCTAGCGACTCGTTGTACTTCCCATTGTAGCACGTGTGTAGCCCAGGTCATAAGGGGCATGATGATTTGACGTCATCCCCACCTTCCTCCGGTTTGTCACCGGCAGTCTCGCTAGAGTGCCCAACTAAATGATGGCAACTAACAATAAGGGTTGCGCTCGTTGCGGGACTTAACCCAACATCTCACGACACGAGCTGACGACAACCATGCACCACCTGTCACTTTGTCCCCGAAGGGAAAGCTCTATCTCTAGAGTGGTCAAAGGATGTCAAGACCTGGTAAGGTTCTTCGCGTTGCTTCGAATTAAACCACATGCTCCACCGCTTGTGCGGGCCCCCGTCAATTCCTTTGAGTTTCAACCTTGCGGTCGTACTCCCCAGGCGGAGTGCTTAATGCGTTTGCTGCAGCACTGAAGGGCGGAAACCCTCCAACACTTAGCACTCATCGTTTACGGCGTGGACTACCAGGGTATCTAATCCTGTTTGCTCCCCACGCTTTCGAGCCTCAGCGTCAGTTACAGACCAGAGAGCCGCCTTCGCCACTGGTGTTCCTCCATATATCTACGCATTTCACCGCTACACATGGAATTCCACTCTCCTCTTCTGCACTCAAGTCTCCCAGTTTCCAATGACCCTCCCCGGTTGAGCCGGGGGCTTTCACATCAGACTTAAGAAACCGCCTGCGCTCGCTTTACGCCCAATAAATCCGGACAACGCTTGCCACCTACGTATTACCGCGGCTGCTGGCACGTAGTTAGCCGTGGCTTTCTGGTTAGATACCGTCAGGGGACGTTCAGTTACTAACGTCCTTGTTCTTCTCTAACAACAGAGTTTTACGATCCGAAAACCTTCTTCACTCACGCGGCGTTGCTCGGTCAGACTTTCGTCCATTGCCGAAGATTCCCTACTGCTGCCTCCCGTAGGAGTCTGGGCCGTGTCTCAGTCCCAGTGTGGCCGATCACCCTCTCAGGTCGGCTATGCATCGTGGCCTTGGTGAGCCGTTACCTCACCAACTAGCTAATGCACCGCGGGTCCATCCATCAGCGACACCCGAAAGCGCCTTTCACTCTTATGCCATGCGGCATAAACTGTTATGCGGTATTAGCACCTGTTTCCAAGTGTTATCCCCCTCTGATGGGTAGGTTACCCACGTGTTACTCACCCGTCCGCCACTCCTCTTTCCAATTGAGTGCAAGCACTCGGGAGGAAAGAAGCGTTCGACTTGCATGTATTAGGCACGCCGCCAGCGTTCGTCCTGAGCCAGGATCAAACTCTCATAATAAAAGTTAGAACAATCTTACGATTGTTAAGCTCAATTTGTTTGCTAGCATATTGCTTGCTTGTTAAAAATGTTTGTTGTCTTGAATTGAATCAAGACGCCCTACACATTTGGTTCGTCTATTCTTTGTTCAGTTTTCAAAGGTCTACGTTACCTCGCAGCAACTTTTATATCATAACAAACTTTCGTTTGAATGTCAAGAACTTTTTTTAAAAAGTTTTTTAAGTTGTTTTGCTCGGTTGTTGTTGTCTGTTGTGACAACTTCTATATCTTATCATCTCGTTTGTTATTTGTCAACAACTTTTTTGTTGTTTTTTCAAACTTTTTTCGAGAGATTTGAAATCAAGAATTGTTATTTAATTATTGATTTCTGAATCGCTCAGCTGTGTGACTCGCCTTGCGACATGTAATAATATACCAAGATTTCAAGCATTGGTCAATCATTATTTTCACTTTTTTTAAACTTTTTTTCAATACCGATTATTATGATTGGTCTAGGTGTTTTCGTTCGTTTTTTACCCCCTTTCATCCTTTTTTGGCTATAGTTTATTAACTTTTAGCAAAATCTTCTAAATTTATCGTAATATATCAAGGATTTTGTCCTTTTTAGCAATTATTTGTTAAAATATGGAAAAGAGATTTTTTTATATATGGAGGAAATGAACGCTTATGAAAATTTTAGTTGCAGATGATGATAAAGAAATTGTAGAACTATTGAGTATTTATATTCATAATGAAGGATACGAAGTCGTGAAAGCTTATGATGGAAAAGAAGCGTTATCCAAATTGCACACAACACCAGATATCGATTTATTAATCTTGGACATTATGATGCCAATCATGGATGGAATGGAAGTAGTAAAAGAACTTCGAAAAGAATCGCAAATTCCAATTATTATGTTAACAGCAAAAACAACCGATATGGATAAAATAAAAGGCTTAGTTGCTGGTGCAGACGATTATGTCACCAAGCCTTTTAATCCTTTAGAAGTAATGGCTCGGGTAAAGTCTATTTTACGTAGAAGCCAAATGCAATTAACCAAAGAAGAACCCGATGAATTAGAAGTCGGCCCATTAATGATTAATAAGGACTCTCACGAAGTCAAAACAATAGAAGGAAAAGAAATTCAATTAACCGCTCTTGAGTTTGGTATCCTCTATCTATTAGCTAGTCATCCAAATCGTGTGTTTAGTGCGGATGAAATTTTTGAGCGTGTGTGGCAACAAGAAAGTATTGTTTCTGCTAAAACCGTGATGGTTCACGTCAGTCATTTAAGAGATAAGATTGAAGAAGCAACTGGTGGAGAAAAAGTCATTCAAACAGTGTGGGGAGTTGGATATAAGATCGATGCTCGTTAAACCTAAAAAGATTGAAAAACAAAAACGAATTACCTTAACTTCTAAAGAAATCAGCGAGTTATTAGCAGAAGCAATTGTGACAATTGTTTTATTACTACTATTAAATGTCTCAATTATGTTCCTCTTAGGACAACTACTTAGTGAAAACTCGCCCTTAGCTGGTGTCATCTGGGCCACTAAGGATGCGGTCGCTAAAGAATTAAATACTGATTTGTTTTGGAGCTGGAATAAATTTGTCTTACCCATTTTCTTTTTAGTAGATGCAGCTGTTCTCTATTGGCGCTTAATTCGTCGCTACCATCAAATGCAATTGCGTCATATTATCAGTGAGTTACATTACATCGCTGATGGTAATTACAATCACCGCATTCCGTTTGAATTAAGTGGTGATTTAGCAAAAGTCGTGACGAGTATTAACGGTCTGGTGGATAGTACTGTCGCAGCCATTGAAGATGAACGGCGAATTGAAAAATCAAAAGATGAATTAATTACGAATGTCAGTCATGATATTCGGACACCGTTAACTTCTATTATTGGTTATCTGGGATTGATTGAAGATCGTCAATTTCATAGCCAAGAAGATTTACTGAAATATACGCATACCGCTTACGTCAAAGCGAAACAAATGAAATTATTAGTTGATGATCTTTTTGAATATACAAAAGTCCGTCAACCAAGTGTACCGATTCATACGACGACTTTTGATATGGCACAATTAATTGAACAGCTTGCTGCCGATTTTGAATTGGAAGCGAAAAAGATTAATATGCAAATCCAAGTAAAAGCCAATCCAGCTTCTTTAATGATGGAAGGCGATACAGAAAAACTAGTCCGAGTCTTTAACAACCTTCTTTCAAACGCTTTGAAATATGGCAAAGGCGGCCATCATATTGTGATGGAAGTAGACAAAGTCGGCACCGAAGCAATTATTGCTGTTCGCAATGATGGACCAGCTATCCCTAAACATTCTTTAGATCAGTTGTTTGACCGCTTCTATCGTGTCGAAGAATCCCGATCACAAGAAACGGGGGGTACTGGTTTAGGTCTGGCTATTGCACAAAGTATTGTCGCTTTACATGGTGGATATATTTATGCGAAGTCTGATCAAAAGTGGACTTCCTTTATTATTCATCTACCCTTACAGCGTACCAACAAGAAATCAGAGAGTTAATTGACATCCCTGAACTTTTTCGGTATTCTATAGAAAAGAGAAAACTAAGAGAAAAAGTATTTATGGCACTGAATTCCAGAGAGTTTGCGGGGGTGCGAGCAAACATTCATCTATAAAGAAGTCCGTCTCTTCCAGGTGTCCAGCGAAATAAGTTGGAACGGTCTGCAGCCGTTATCTGCAAATCAAGGGCAGTAACATTACTGAACTTGGGTGGTACCGCGAGATTTCCAGTCATTTCGTCCCAAGAATATTTATTTTTGGGGTGAGATGGCTTTTTTGTTGTTTTCTACAACAGTTATTATTGATTATGTACTAATTTTAAGGAGGAAAAAATATGTTAGATGTAAAAATGATGCGTCAAAATTTTGACGAAGTAAAAGCAAAGCTACAAACCCGTGGTGTGAAAGAAGAAATCTTAGTGGAATTTCTGCGTTTAGATGAAAGTCGCCGTGATTTATTAGTCAAAGTCGAAGAAATGAAAAAATATCGGAACGATGTGTCTGCTGAAATTGCTCAATTAAAACGGAACAAAGAAGATGCAACGGCCAAAATCGCGGAAATGAAAGAAGTCGGCGGCAATATTAAAGCATTAGATGCAGAAATTAACGCTATTGACGAAGAGCTACGTGGGATCACAACTACTTTACCGAACTTGCCAGATGATTCTGTGCCTGTTGGTGCTGGTGAAGAAGAAAATGTAGAAGTACGTCGTTGGAGTGAACCAAGAACTTTTGCTTTTGAACCAAAACCACACTGGGAAGTCGCTGAAAACTTAGGCATTCTAGATTTTGAACGTGGTGCCAAAGTAGCTGGTAGCCGTTTTGTTTATTACAAAGGCCTAGGTGCTCGCTTAGAACGTGCGTTATACAACTTCATGTTAGATTTACATGTTTATGAACATGGCTATACAGAAATGATTACGCCTTATATCGTTAATGACACCGCCATGTTCGGGACTGGCCAATTTCCTAAATTTAAAGAAGATGTCTTCCAATTACAAGATACGGATTTAACGTTAATCCCAACGGCAGAAGTCCCGTTAACTAATTACTACAACAATGAAATTTTAGATGGCAAGGATTTACCGATTTACTTTACGGCCTTGAGCCCTTCTTTCCGTTCTGAAGCTGGTAGCGCTGGTCGTGACACACGTGGGTTAATTCGTTTACACCAATTTAATAAAGTCGAAATGGTTAAATTTAGTGATGCAGAGCATTCTTATGAGGAATTAGAAAAAATGACGAATAATGCCGAAGAAATTCTGCAAAAACTGGGATTACCTTACCGTGTCATGGCTCTTTCAACAGGTGACATGGGCTTCTCAGCTGCGAAAACTTATGACTTGGAAGTTTGGATTCCCGCTCAAGAGACATACCGTGAAATCAGTTCATGCTCAAACTGTGAAGATTTCCAAGCGCGCCGTGCGATGATTCGTTACCGTGATGAAAATGATAAAGTCCAATATGCGCATACACTCAATGGTTCTGGTTTAGCCGTGGGACGGACAGTCGCTGCTATTTTAGAAAACTACCAAAACGAAGATGGCTCTGTGACTGTACCAGAAGTCCTAGTTCCTTACATGGGTAACCTAACAGTTATTAAATAAAGGGAAGATGAAGGTCGTTGTCTGATATCAGATAACGGCTTTTATTCTACAGAAAAAGAGGCAGACGTCGAAATGACGTCTGCCTCTTTTAAATTTCAAAAAAATCAGCTTTTATTTTATTGAACAGAATAGTTTGGTGCTTCTTTTGTGATTTGAACGTCATGTGGATGTGATTCTTTCAATCCGTTACCACTCATTTGAACAAATTGTGCTTCTTCACGCAACGCTTTCAGGTCTGCTGCACCGACGTAACCCATCCCTGATTTCAAGCCACCGATTAATTGGAAGACAATATCAGAAACGCTTCCTTTGTAAGCGACACGTCCTTCGATTCCTTCTGGCACTAATTTGTTTGCTTCATTGACACTTCCTTGGAAGTAACGATCACTTGATCCTTTTTCCATTGCGCCCAATGAGCCCATGCCACGGTAAGTTTTGAAACGACGGCCTTGATAAATTTCAAATTCGCCTGGAGATTCATCTGTACCTGCTAACATACTTCCTAGCATTACAGCATGGCCACCAGCAGCTAAGGCTTTCACGATATCACCAGAATATTTAATACCGCCATCAGCGATAATTGCTTTACCATATTCTCTAGCTACAGAAGCAGCATCATAAATCGCTGTTAATTGAGGAACACCAACACCAGCAACGACACGTGTTGTACAAATTGAACCAGGTCCAATACCAACTTTGACAACGTCCACGCCGACATCATACAATGCTTTGGTTGCTTCAGCAGTGGCAACATTACCAGCAATTAATGTTGCTTCAGGGAACGTTTCACGAATTTCTTTAATTTTGCGAATAACGCCGGCACTATGGCCATGTGCAGTATCGATAACAATCGCATCGGCACCTGCTTCTAATAATGCTTCCGCACGTTCGAACGTATCACTAGTGACACCGACTGCTGCCGCCACAAGTAAACGACCGTGTTCGTCTTTGGCAGCATTTGGGAATTCAATCACTTTTTCAATGTCTTTAATTGTAATTAAGCCACTTAAGCGACCTGCTTCATCAACGATTGGTAATTTTTCGATTTTATGTTTTTGTAAGATTTTTTCTGCATCTTTTAAAGATGTGCCAACTGGCGCAGTGACTAAATGATCTTTTGTCATGACTTCTTCAATTTTGATTTGGTAGTCGGTTACAAAACGCATATCACGGTTTGTAATAATTCCGACTAATTTACGGTTTTCCATTGTTTCTACAATTGGCACACCGCTAATACGGTAACGACTCATTAATTCTTCTGCATCCGCTACTAAGTTTGTTGGTGTTAGAAAGAATGGATCAATGATAACGCCGCTTTCAGAACGTTTGACTTTACGTACTTCGTCTGCTTGTTGGGCGACAGTCATATTTTTATGTACGACACCTAGTCCACCTTGACGAGCCATCGCAATTGCCATATTACTATCTGTAACAGTATCCATACTGGCACTCATCAATGGAATATTTAACTTGATATTTTTAGCTAATTGTACACTCATGTCTACATCATTTGGTAAGACATGGCTTTCTGCAGGGATTAATAACACATCATCAAATGTAAGACCTTTTTTCGCAAATTTTGTTTCCCAATTTGACATTTTTTTGTCCACTCCTCGACTTAATTTTATATATGAAAATAACAGATAATACTAAGGAAGTCAACTAGATTTGTTTAAATAATCAATGAGGAATAAAGGACAAAACGCCGAAATCGGTTTGTCCTTTATTCAACTCTTCCTAATTAAGGTCATACTTTCATCGTTGTTCTTTTATCTTGTGTTTCTTTTTTTGTTGTAAAAATCGGCTAAATCCAAAACCGCCAACAGAAAGCAAGGTCATCATTGTCCCTATTTTTTGCACTTTTGTTCTTTGGTAACGGATGTCGACATGTCCTGTACCAGATAAAGAAAGAGCGGCTAAGCCTCCTTGATTGGTTAGGCTCATTTTTTTAGCGCCCGTTTGGTTTTTCATTTGAATCGTGGCTTGATAGCCTAAGTAATAAATAAAAGGAACGGTCACCTTCGCTGATTGCTTCACCACTTGGTAGTCAAATGAAATTTTCCCATAAGGCATTCTAACATTTGTAATGGTTACTTGTGCTGCCGAATAATCAAGTTGTCGTTTTTTCTGTTTCAATAATTCCTGATAATTGATTTCATCTGGCAAATATTCATGGCCCGCACCGATATAAAAAGGCGTTGGTTGCTCATACTCAGCTTTTGTTAACAGGTGGCCTTGTTGTGACTGAATACTTTGATATTGATAAATGCCTAAATTGCTGATGGCAAGGAAAACCAACAAAGCCACAGTCCAAGATTTACGGAAAACGCCCCATTCGTCTTGTGCAATGAAAAAAGCGAGCATTACGGAAAGAATCCCTAAAAACCGCCAAGGAAACTGAATCGTATTTAAAGGCGTGTGGTTCAGCCAGTGCCAAGGAAAAAGCGTAGTAACCATCAATAAGAGTACCAGCGTCAAACCAATAAACCGTTTGTTCTGAATTTTTTTGCTGGCAAGCGAAACCACTGCTACAACAAGTCCCACAAACAAAAGGGTTCCTAGATTCGCTGTTTTCGCGTGAAAAACACTGCTCTTTAAACTATTAATGAAAAGAGAATCAATGGGATAACTTCTTTCGGAAATATAAGTGAGTGGATTGGATGTAACTTTAAACACTTGATTTTTCATTTGTTCAGCAACTGGTAAAAGATAAAAGGCCAGCCAAAGTAGTGTCAGACCTGCAGCCTTCGCTAATGCCCACAGGACCTCCTTTTTAAAAAACTGCTGCCAATAAAACAGAATGTATAACCCAATCCAAATAGAAACCATTTCAATAGAAATAAAGTGAGCCAACCCAATGCCAGTCATCGCCAGCGTTAACAACGGCCAACATTTCGTGGTTCCCTTTCGTAATAAAAACAGGCTCGCTAAGACCAACGGAAAAAAGCTTAGCGCCAAAAATTCTCCTAACGCTTGGCGATTAAACAAGTCTTGCATGCGGTAAATAGATAAGCCATACAAAATGGCAAAGAGATAGCTTCTTTTTTTAGAGAGCGCCATTAATCGGCCTGCATAATAAGTAAGACTAAATGTTGCCAAGTTTACCGCAAACACAAAAATTGCCATACTAGCGACAAAGGAAAGCCCCAGAACACGCAAAAGCGCAGGTAAATAAAGATACGCATCTGGATAAAACAAACTAGAGGCATAGCCATAGCCTCCCAAGAAAAAATAATTGATTTTAGGAAACCAGTCGTTGTTTTTAATTGCTGATGCGAGACCTTCCACCCGATTTTGATGAAAGCGGAAATCACTTGCTCGTAAAAAATTCTCTTGAAAATAGACAAAATAGAGAGAAAGTCCACTTAATAAGAGAAAACTAATAAAAATGAGTAGCCGCTCGTGTTGACGGCACCAAGACTTCACTTGTTGTCCCATAAGAGGCTCCTTTCTTTACAAACTTCTGAAAACAGAAGCCTGGGACACTAGTTTTTTCGACTAATCCCCCAGGCTTTAACTGTTAAAACGCTCTATTGAGAGAGCGACTTTGCTTGTTGCAGTTTCTGCGTCAGCCGAGCGCATTCACAATTGAGCGCGCGCCGTTTATTGACGTGTCATGAAACTACCTTGAATATTGTATTTTTTCTTGAAGAAATAGCGTGCTACAAAGGCTAACGCACCGATTACTAAAGCAATCATCGGATCTAAAATGGGATTGATTACTGGTGGCAGCATCGCTGAACCAGCGAAAACTGCAATCCACAAGAACATTCCGCCAAATAGAATGGCAGTCGTTTTTAACCAACCAGGACGTTTGCTTTTGTCGCCACCTTGACGATCAAAACGGTAAACATATTTGTGCATTAGATAGAAAACATAACCCCCAGCCATCGCACCTAAGATATATGTGGTTAATCCGAGAGGCTGTGCGGTTCCTTTTGAAAATAGAGACATCGCCGCTAACATGATTGTTAATAAACCAAGCAATAATAAGGTATTGTCGAGCCAAATCATCCAGCCCGCTGGTTCTTTGACTTCTGCTGGTTTATTTAAAATTGCTTCCGTCCGTTCTGAAACAGTGCCAAATAACTGACGGGCTGTTTTACCTGTTTTTTGACCGGCTACTAATTCTGGTAAAATACCGTGTAGAGCCAATGCTAGCTCCTCTTCAGATAAATTAGCCGCTTTTAATGATTTTTTTAAGTCAAAAATGTATTGTTCATTTCTTTTAGTCAAATTCTGTTCTAATTGACGATTCTCAGCCACGATTGCTCGTAATGCTTCTGCTTCCATAGTTGTATCCTCCTCACCCTCATGTAGAGGGAACCTCTTTCTAAACGGCTGAATGGCCTTAAATATGTGGGCTTACCCCAAAACAAATTGCTTGTTGGGCATGGGTCTTTTCTTAAACGTTAAAACGGAACAACATAACATCGCCATCTTGAACGACGTAGTCTTTTCCTTCTAAACGAACACGGCCCGCTTCTTTGGCAGCTTGCATATTGCCATATTTATCTAGGTCTTCATAAGAAACTGTTTCCGCACGAATGAAGCCTCGTTCAAAGTCACTGTGGATAATCCCAGCTGCTTGAGGTGCCTTGATTCCCTTACGGAACGTCCACGCACGAACTTCTTGTTCACCAGCTGTAAAGTAGGTAGCTAAGCCTAACAAATCGTACGCCGCACGAATCAATTGATCTAAGCCAGATTGTTCAATGCCCATTGCTTCTAAAAATTCAGCCTTGTCTTCTTCAGAATCCAATTCAGCAATTTCTTCTTCTGCTCGCGCACTAACTACGATTACTTCCGCATTTTCACTGGTTGCAAAATTACGAACTTGTTGTACATACTCATTGTTGTCTGGATCCGCCACTTCATCTTCTGAAACATTTGCTACATAAAGGACCGGCTTTGTGGTTAATAAGAAAAGAGATTTAACAATTTTCTCTTCTTCTGGCGTAAATTCAATCGTACGAGCAGATAAACCTTCTTCTAAAACTGGTTTAATTTTGTCTAAAACAGCTAATTCTTCCACCGCTTCTTTATCTTTTGCTTTCGCCATTTTAGCCACGCGAGTATAGCGCTTATTGATTGAATCTAAATCTGCTAAAATTAGCTCTAAATTAATTGTATCAATGTCTGCTAAAGGATCAACGAAATCCGCATCTCGATTTTGTTCACGCATGATATTTTCGTCATCAAAACAACGAACCACGTGACAGATTGCATCTACTTGACGAATGTGACTTAAAAACTGATTTCCCAGCCCTTCTCCTTTGCTGGCACCTTTAACAATTCCGGCGATGTCTGTAAATTCAAACGTTGTGGGAACTGTTTTTTTCGGTTTTACTAGTTCTGTCAAGCGTTGTAAACGGGCATCTGGTACTTCAACCATGCCGACGTTCGGATCAATCGTTGCAAAGGGATAATTTGCAGCTTCTGCTCCTGCTTTTGTAATTGCGTTAAATAGGGTCGATTTACCAACGTTTGGTAAGCCGACAATTCCAGCTGTTAGTGCCATTTGTTTTCCACTCTTTCTCTCAGTCTATTCTCTTTTCTATTAGAGGCATCAAAGCATTAGTCTGCTTTTTTCTCGATTACTTTTTTTAATTTTTTAGTAAAATCACGACGCGGCATCATGACAATATGCCCGCAATTCGTGCACTTGATTTTGATATCAGCGCCCATGCGAATGATTTGCCAACGATTTGCTTGGCAAGCATGCGGCTTTTTCATTTCGACAATATCGCCTAAATCATACATGTTCCAAGCCTTCTTTCTTCTCTTACTTATATAAAAATACCATGATTACAATACCATTTTTTACCGAAACTAGCAAAAGGATTTGTGACTTTCTGTCTTACTTTCTCACTTTGCTTTTTATTCCTCGTCAAAATGAATATCTAAAATATCTAAAATTCTAGCCAAATCCGAAGAGGACAAGTACTCAATTTCAATTTTTCCTTTGCCTTCTTTTTCTTGAATCGCTACGGTTGTCCCAAATTTATCCATTAAGCGGTCTTCACTTTCACGAATATAAATGGGTTTTTCTTTGATGGCTTTTTTCGCTTTTTTGCCCTTTTTGCCTTGTGTTTCGTTTAATTCAGCGACAAGTTGTTCTAATTGTCGAACCGTTAAATTGTCTTTAATACAACGATTAGCTAATGGCAATAGCTGTTCTTTGTTCTTCAAGCCTAATAACGTCCGTGCTTGACCCATTGACATGCTTTGTTTTTGAACCATTGCTTTGACCGCATCTGGTAAAGTTAGCAACCGTAAATAATTGGCAATATACGGGCGACTTTTGCCCAAACGTTCTGCGACTTCCGCTTGTGTTAATTTCAAATTTTTCATTAGCATTTCATAGGCTTCTGCTTCTTCTAGCGGATTTAAATCTTCCCTTTGTAAGTTTTCCAAAACAGCAACTTGCATCATGGATTCTTCATCAAATTCGCGAATAATTGCGGGAATTTTTTCTTTGCCGGCTAATTTAGAAGCCCGGAACCGACGCTCACCTGCAATAATTTCATAGCCTTTAACTGCCGATTTACGAACAATAATCGGTTGAAACACACCGGAATGTAGAATCGAGTTTGCAAGTTCTTGTAAAGAGGTTTCATCAAATGTTTTCCGCGGTTGGTAAGGATTGGGACGAAGTTCGTTTAATAGAATTTCTGTCACTTGTTCATTCTTAACATCGACATCTTCTAGCTTTGCGATATCTTGAAACAAGGCATCGATGCCTCTGCCTAAACCTTTGCCTTTATTCATTCTCCAACACTTCCTTTGCTAGTGCTTGATACACTTCGGCACCTTTTGAGCGAATATCATAGTCAATGATTGGTAAACCATGACTTGGTGCTTCGGATAAACGGACATTTCTTGGAATAATCGTGTCATAGACTTTTTCACGGAAATATTTACGGACTTCTTCAACGACTTCGGCACCTAAATTGGTCCGAGCATCGTACATGGTTAACAAGACTCCTTCAATTTTCAATTCAGGGTTAAAATGTTTTTGAACCAAGCGAATCGTATTTAGCAATTGACTCAAGCCTTCTAATGCGTAATATTCACATTGAACAGGAATTAGAATCGAATCACTTGCTGTAAAAGCATTGATTGTTAAATGCCCTAGAGAAGGCGGGCAATCAATTAAAACGAAATCATACATGTCTCTTACTTCATCAATTGCTAATTTCAAGCGCGATTCTCGAGCCATCATTGAAGTTAATTCAATTTCGGCGCCTGCTAATTGAATAGTTGCAGGGACAATATCTAAATTTTCACGGCTGGTATGTTGAACCACGCTAGTGATTGGTTCTTCATTTACAAGGACATCATACACATCGTGTGCGACATCTGGTTTAGGGACACCCATGCCACTGGTAGCATTTCCTTGTGCATCAATGTCGATCAGTAAGACTTTTTTGCCTAAGTTTGCTAAACATGCGCCTAAATTTACAGTGGTCGTTGTTTTACCAACGCCGCCTTTTTGGTTCGCTACAGAAATAATTCGTGTCATGTGTGTGCCTCCATCTTATTTAATCGGTTGTTTATTTGGTAATCCAGGTTTTCTGGGATATTTTTTAGGGGTTTCTTTTTTCTTTTGAATCACGACAATGTGACGTTCGTCTGCCGTAATCGGCAAAGTAAAACCAACTTCTTTTTGAAATTGACCGCCTAATGTAGCGATTGCAGGTTTTGCTTCATTAATTTCTTCTTCACTTTTCGATGCTTTTAAGGCTAAAAAATAGCCTTCTTTTTTAACTAAGGGTAAACACAGTTCACTTAAAACATTTAATCGTGCAACTGCTCGCGCTGTAACGTAATCAAACGCGCCACGAAATTCTGCTTTTTGACCAAATGTTTCTGCACGATCATGATACAAAGAAACATTAGCCAAACCTAGTTGATTCACCAACTCTGTTAGGAAAGTAATTCGTTTATTTAAAGAGTCAACAATTGTGACATTTAATGAAGGAAAAACAATTTTCAAAGGAATACTTGGAAATCCTGCGCCTGCGCCAACATCACAAATGGCTTTGTCACTGGCAAAGTCTTCAAAGAATGCCAACGAAACAGAATCATAGAAATGTTTCAAATAAACTTCTTTTTCTTCTGTGATGGCTGTTAAATTCATTTTTTCATTCCATTCTACTAGTAAATGGAAATATTGGTCAAATTGTGTCATCTGTTGGTCTGTCAATTCAATGCCTTTTGCGGCTAATAGTTGTCTAAATTCTTCGGGTAGCATAAAGACTCCTTCCTTTTTTGTGAAACAGAAAAATGTTTCACAATCATCTTTTCCTACTTTAACGCAAATAGCAATTTCTTGCAATGCTTTTCGGAAGATTTTTGCCTGAATGATAAAAGAAAAATCCGCCTTTTTATGTGGTAAAAAGTCTCTAGTCACGGGCCAAAATATTCAATTGGCGGCAACGAAAACCGCCTTTCTCTAAGAGTAAAACAAGCCAATGTTTCATGTGAAACATTGGCTTGTTTTACTTACTATAATCATCGCACTTTATTTGTCGTTCTCTGCGGTAGTCGTATTCTTGGATACGGGGACTTAACCAACCTTTTTTGGCTGTTTTTCGTAATTGATGATCAAATCTCCCTGGTGGTGAACTATCTAGTAATTCATGGGTACGATTATTCCGATTTGCATAATTAAACGATTCACCATTCAAGACTTTTTCCTGGTATTCATTGTTTTTGGCCGCTTGATAATAAGCTGGATTACTAATTAATCTGCCTCGCCAGTCTTCAACTAACACATCCCACTGGGTCACAAAGGTCCCTTCTTCATTCAAAATAAACTCACTGTGAAAATTAGGTGTCAATCGTTTCTTATTAATTAAAGAATAGGATGCCCCCTCAGGGTATTTGTTATGCAAACGAGCAGAGCTTTTTTTTAGCTTCCGCCCGCCCATTCCTTGCGGCTTGGCCGCAAAAACATAGCGTTTTAATGCCTGTTCATCGGTGTCCCCTTCTTGTTTAAAAAAATCGCGGATATACGTGATATTTTGACGATCAATATACATTCTTAATTGATGTATCTTTTTCGCTTTCTCTTGATTAAAGCTCCCAAGAAGACCTAACGGATAGGCTTTTTGAACTGTTTTTGCCAACAAATGCCAAAACGTCGCATGCGGTGCAATCGTCTTCGAGAAACGATAAGGTCCTACTAATTGCAACATGCCATGCTGATCCAACACTGCACCTAATTGCCATAACAGTAACGAGAGCTTTTCTTGCGGACGATAAGCCGAAAAGCGAAATAATCGCTCATACGCTGAAGAGCCCACTTCTTCCACTTCAGAAAACAGTTCCGTGACTGCTGTTTTCGCTTGCTCAAGTGGCAAGAAACGCGTGTCTTTTATGGCGCTTTCCACTAATCCATAAACAGCTTGGCGGTCCCAGCCAGCGTCAATCGCCGCCTCTACACCAGCACTCATTGCTTGTTGTAATTCTTGCCAACGTCCCATCTTCTCGCCGCCTTTTTCTATATACTTCTTCTATAATGATAATCCTTTCCCCACAAAATGCCAACTGCTTTAACGCAAAAAAACAACCCGCCCTTTGGGGAAGGGCGGGCGGAGGAGTTAAAAAATGAAAAAGTGTTTTGTTAGGGTTTTGTTTATCGGGTATGTTTAAATAATAGCCGTTAAATGTGAAGAAACTATGGTAAAAATGCGCCTTCTTTTCAACAAAATTTTGAAAAAGTCTCTTCAGAAATTAAGATTTTTTTGCGAAGTTGCCCACTGGCTACTCCCATTCAGCATATTATATATTTAATATCCATAAAATTACAAAAGAAATATGCATAATAATGAATATTTATTCAACGGTTGATAATCCAACAAAAAAGAGCATGGGACAAAAATCACTTTGGATTTTTGCTCCACGCTCAAAAACTGATAAACGGCGGGAACAGAAGCAACTCCTTCGGAAATAAGCCGAAATTCTCCAAAAATTATAGAACAATTTTCGGAAATTCCTTCTTATTTCTCGGAGTTAAACACTTCTATCCCGACCTCTTTCAACTAAATTAAATGATTTTCTCTTAAAATATCACCAATATACGTATCCTCAAATTTCTTCACAAAGTGTTCAACCATTTTGCGTTCCACGAACGGCATATCCATTTCTGTTAATTTTTTCTTGTCAGATAAATAATAAACAGAGTTTGCTAAGACGCGCAAGTCGTATGCAGAAGCAAACACTTCTGGTACTCCGCGTTCAACCTCTAGCAATTGATAAACAGCTTCCATCGCTGTCCGTACAGAATACTCTGTTGTAAACACCGTATCTCGTTCAGTATCTGCGAAGTTCCCAATGAAAGCAAGATTTTTAGAGCCGTTTGGTACAACTAATGGTCGATCGCCTGGTTCTCTTAACATAAAGTAAGAAGTGATAAACGGCATATAAACCGGAATAGTGGTAGCCGATTCTTCTGAAATACGTTCAATTTCCCCTTCTGGGACCCCTAAATGATAAAGTAACTCTTTCGTAATTTCTTGCCCTGTACATTGTTCGATTGGTTTTTTGATATAATTTCCTGGTTTATTAGAAAGCAATCCATATACCCAAGTTATAGATTGTTGATCATTTTGTTCTTTAAAATGCGGTTGTCTATGCATAGCGAAACTCATCATCCAATTAGAGTCTTTGATAGTAATAATACCACCTGTGACAATTTTTCCTGTGCGTAATTTACGATGTGTTAACCGAGAAAGATACGGTTCAATATCGAAATTTTCCCACGTAATCGTTGCTGAGACAAACCAACTTTCATCTGGTAAATTTTCACAGAAAACTTCTGGGTGCCCAAATTCTGGGGATTGTTTTGCTAAGTTTTTCCAGAGATTCCAACTTCCCCCTAGTTCATGAGTAATTGGTGCTGGTGTATGATGATCTCCTTGCGTCGAACTTTCAGTAATTGAGCCATTCGTTACGAAGACTAAATCATTTTCAGTTAAAGGAATTTCTTTGGTTTTGCCCGCTTGTGTCAACAATAATCGCCGAGCAACTTTAGTAGCTCCTTTGATGTCGACTTGGATATCATTGATTGTTGTTTCATATTGAAAGTCTACCCCTTGATTGGTTAAAAAGCTTAGTAATGGTTTCACTAACGATTCGTATTGATTGTATTTGGTAAACTTCAAGGCTGTAAAGTCAGGCAAACCTTTGATGTGGTGGATAAAGCGCATGATGTAACGGCGCATTTCAATGGCAGAGTGCCATTTTTCAAAAGCAAACATTGAACACCAATAGATCCAAAAGTTGGATTCAAAAAATTCTTCGCCGAAAACATCTTCAATTTTTTTGCCAATTAATTGATCTTCAGAAGTCATAAATAAATCAACGATTTCTTTTTGTGCTTTTTTGGATAAAGTAAATTGTCCATCGTCCGGGACACGTTCGCCACGGTTATGAATAATGCGGCAATTTGAAGAATTTGGATCATCTAAATCTAAACGGTAAAACTCATCTAGGACAGAGGCATCTTCTACTTCTAATGATGGTACCGAACGAAATAGATCCCACAAACACTCGAAATGGTTTTCCATTTCGCGTCCGCCGCGAGTGACAAAGCCATCATGGGGAATAAATTTACCATCTAAAGAACCGCCAGACAGCGTGAGTTCTTCAAAAATGTGAATATTTTCGCCCTTCATTTGACCGTCACGAATTAAGAAAACAGCCGTTGCTAAACCTGCTAGGCCACCACCAACGATGTAGGCACTCTTGTCATCTACACCTTTTGGTTTTCTTGGTCGAGCAAATGCTTCATAATTTCCATTTGTGTATCTCATTCTCGTTTCCTCCTATCATTTGATACCCTCATCATACTGCTACCAAAAAAAATACCCAAAAGATAACCCTTTTTTTTAAGAAATTCTTTGACAAATAAAGAAAATTGTCTAATTTTTAAGCAAGTGAATAATCGTAGATGTTTCATGTGAAACAAAAAAAGAACGAGAAGAAAAATGGCCGCTTTTTCTTCTCGTCCTTTTTATGCTAATTCGTTTACCGTTTCTACTCCAAAAACAGCAACCCAATCTTCCTGAAAATCAGTTACTGCTTTTTGAATGGCGGGCATTGCCAAGCCTTGTGTCACGAGTTCTGGTGCGATAGTGACCGCTTGCGCCCCCATTTGACAGGCTTGATTAATTTGTGCCACGTTTTTAAAACTAGCAGCTAAGATCTTACTCTTTGCGTTCGTCCGTTTAATTTCTGCAGCTAAATGCTCAATAACCTTTTGAGAATCAATTGTTAAATTCTCCATCCTATTATAATAAGGCGCTAAATAATCTGCACCTGCCGCAATCGCTAGGTAGCCTTGAAATTCTGTATAAATAGCGGTTGCTGTTATCCGATAATTTGCCTGCTTTAGTTGTTTGATGGCTACCAAGCCTGCTTCATTGACTGGGATTTTAATGAATGTTTCTTGGCCTAATTGTTGTACAATGGTTTGGGCATCTTCTAGCATCTCTTCTGTCGTTTGACCGACCACTTGGACGTGCAAACTCGCTTGTCCAATCGTTTTTTTGATTTCTTTCATCTGCGCAAAGAAGTCAATTTTTCCTGCTTGTTTAACAATACTGGGATTAGACGTTACGCCTGCCAGTGGTAAAATTTTCTGATACTTTCGAATAGCCTCAAGATTAATTGTATCTAGCATAAATTCCATCTTTTACGTTCCTCCCTTAAACGATAATTATAGAATAGTGATTGTTGTACCAACAGTTATTTCAGGAATAGCTTTTTCTTCAACGTATAATGTACCTGGTAATTCAGGTGTTGTTGCGCCATCAAATTTAATAGTAATGTGACCCAATGTGTCTAAATTAGTTAATACTACCTCGCCTACAGCGGTAATCTGGTAAGTTTGTTCATCAATCACTAACGTTTGCTTGTCCGTAATCGCTTCTGTGACTGGCTGAACCTCAATGTTATAACAATAATCTGCTAAAGCATCTGGTGCATCTTTTCCAAATAAGATGACCATTTTTTCTTCTTTAAATAATTCGGCTTCTGGTCCAATAGACTGAACCTTTGTTGTAAATACTGACATTTCCCATCCTCCAAAAAAATTTTTTAACTATACAATCCAAAACTTGCTAACCAAGCAACTAGTACTCGAGGGGCACCATTTAAGAAACGAGAATATAAAACAGAAGGGACCCCGACTTCAACGGTTTCAGCTTCAGCTTCTTCCAAGCCTAAGCCCACGGGAATAAAGTCGCACGCGTTTTGTGTATTAATAGCAAACAATGCTGGTAAGGCTAGTTGTGGCGGAATGTTGCCTTTCCCAATTTCCACACCAATTAACGTACCAATTACTTGGCTGATTACTGCTCCAGGACCTAATAAAGGAGAAAGAAACGGCAGAGAACAAATAAAACCAATAATTGTTAACCCCACAATGTTTCCTGCCAATGGCGCCATGATATTGGCAAAAAATTCACCAATTCCTGAACCTTGAATCACACCAATTAATAAAGAAACAAATGCCATAAACGGAATCACTGTGTTGATCATCGTTTGTACGCCTTCACGGGCTGATTGGTTGAATGTCGCTACAACTTTTCCTGCACCCATACCAATTTTCGCAACAAAACTTTGTTGTTCCGCTTTTTGTTCAGTAATTTTTTTACTTGTATCATATTTAAATTCTGTTTTTTTCGAGGTGGGCTTTTCTGTATCAGCAGCAGCTTCTTCTGATGTCAATGTAATCTGTTTCGGGCCTACAGCGGAAACATAAATTGTCTCATTAATGTATTGTGCTAAGGGACCACTTTTGCCAGTTGGAACAACGTTAATAGTAGGAATTCCTTTTTTAGGATAAATCCCGCAACGAAGAGTGCCTCCACAATCAATAATGGCTAATGCGATTTCATCATCTGGAATCGATGTCTTAAAACCATTGACCGCTTCCATTCCTGTCAATTCTACGATTTTATCAACAATTGCGGGTTTCTCGCCGCCACCTGTAATGTAAATAAATTTATGTTTTTCTTCTGTCGGTGTAATCACTAAGGGCCCACCATAACCGCCATTTCCTTTAACTACCTTAATACTATTGTACGTCATCTCACCTTGCTCCTTTCTAATCCACAACAATCTCTACTGTTTTACTAAGGGTAATTCCTTGTTGTTTGCAAACATAGGCGGTAGTGAAATCGGTAACCCAACCGCCAATAAAATTCATTAATATCCCTACAAACATATAGCGAATCGCTAGGTCCATCGAATTTAGTCCTAACGTATCAATCCCTTGCGCAATCCCTAACCAAACGAACAATTCACCAGGATTAATATGAGGAAAAACTCCATTACTGGTATGACAAAATTGCGCTTGTGCAGCATAATAGCTAGGTTTATAGTATTCTGGTAAAAATCGTGCCATCGTAAAGGACATTGGATTGCCTAACATAAACGCGGATAAAAAAGGCAGCACTAAATACCGCGTAACAGGATTTTTGGCAGAAAGTTTGGCTACCTTGGTTACTCTTTCTTCTCCTAGAAAAGCAATTAAAGTATTCATAGCTACCATTAACATCAAAACAACAGGTACGATGCCTGTCATCCAAGAAATAAATGTTTCTGCTCCTGTTTGGAAAAGGTGCATAAATCCTTCCGCAAATTTTGTAATATAAGACATTACTCGACACTTCCTTTCAATTTTGTTTGTACTTTATTTTTCCATAATTGCCATTGAATTTTGGCTCCATTAAGCGGCGTTAATGGTTGTGTTTCTTGATAATTGCCAAGCTCAACACGTAAGTAAATTTCTCGTGCATTTTCCATCGCTTGTTGGGTTAATTTATTTTCCTTTTGTACGAGTGGATGGTAATGATCCATATAATGAATATCCTCGTTCACGTACTGAGGTAAGGGATGAAATTTAGCTAGAACGGTGACACCTTGCATCTTTCTAGCGGCTAAGATTTTCCCTTGCGAATCCACAGCAAACAAGATAATCGTGCCTGCTTTTAACTTCCCTGCACGTCGACCAATCGCGACTTTTCCTAATTGTCGCAATTCTTGGTAGTTTTGATTAAAGTGTTTAATCTGTTTCATTCCCATAGCTATCTGAACGAAGTAAGCTGTTAAAAAAAGCGCCCCGAATACGTAGATAAAACTCATATGATAATCCCCTTCCTTTGCATCCACTCTTTAACTGCTAAAACATCTCGTTGCTTCCGTAACTCATTACGTAAACGTTCGTCTCCTGCGATTGTAAACAAGCGGTCATATAGTTGTAGTAACTCTGCTTCAACAGTGGCCGTCAGCTCTTCTGGAATACCCAACAGCAAAATAACATCAACTTTACCTTCTGGTGTAACCAGTGATTCTTCAAAAACCCCAATCGATAAAATAATCGTTGGTAAGGCTTGATTAATTGTATGGGGAAAGGCAATCCCCGATTCAAAAATAGTTGTTTGTTGATCTTCTCTAGTAAAAATTCGTTCGATAAATTGGGGATCTACTAATTTTTCTGCTTCTAAATCAGCAATCATTTTCTGGATATTCGCTCGGTAACCTTGAGTATTCTCTAATAATTTATAGGTCATATGAATATTTTGAGATTCCACGGAACGAATTTCTTTTGCTCTCTGCCACTCATTTCTGAGCCAAGTATCGTTAAATAAATTAGTTAAATGGATCATCGGTGTTTGTGGTCGAATATTTTTTAAGGGAATGGTTGTAAAAATAGCAAAATATTGATTCAATTCTCTTCTCTCTGCCTCTTCTTCAGAAAAATGGGCAATCTGGACGTCTGGACCCAAAACTTTTTCCAATTGCCGCTGAATGATCAAGGCCGTTCCATGACCTGTACTGCAGATTACAGCGATTTCTTTTTTGGCTCCCGCTTCATAGTTCCCTCTCAATGCTAGTTCAAAATACAAAGCGAGATACCCAAATTCAACCGTCGGCACACAACGATTTAACAAACGGCCCAATTCTTGCAAGCCAATCTTGGCTAATTCATAGGCCAAAGGATATTGTCGTTCAATTTCTCCGTAAAATAAATCGTGACACTCCACATGAAAAACGAGTCGATTCATCACGTTTCTTAAATGATCTTTCATTTCTGAAAACAAGAAGTCCTCATCAAATTCAACAACAACTGAATGATGAATTTTTTTCATCATTTTTTGAAAATAGTCAGCTAAGAGTCCTTCATCAGCCAATAAAGAATTACGAATATGGTTTGTGTTGATGTTAAAAGGAAAGCTGATAAAGGAACGTTCCCATTGGCTTAACGTTACATTATAGGTTATTTCCAAGTGATACATCAGTTCTTCAATCTGCTCGTTATGACGAACATAATCAACATATTCTGGTGGTAGTTCCGTAATGAGTTTTCCAGCTAAAACACGCTGCAAAACAATTGAAACCACTCTTCGTAAAAGAAAACTATCTTGTTTCGCTAGTCTTGTTTCTTTGATTATTTTTTGTATCATTTGTTTGGTAGTTTCATGAAGAAACTGTTCTTCAAAATATTCTTGGACGTAATTCACATGAAGTAAGCGTAAATCAAACTCTTTTCCTTCTAAATGAATGCCACGGTTTGGCGTGCCTACAACCGCAACCTGCCAAGGAGCAATCAGCTCTTTCATGCGCTTAATGTCTTTATTAACTGTGCCGCGACTAACGGCGAGTTCTTCGGATAAATCATAAGTTGAAATAAATTGATCTTCTTCTATTAATCGTTTGATAATGTAGGAAACACGCTTGCTTGAAGAATTAAAATCAGATTCCCTTTTTAGCCGTCCAGACAAAACCTCTTCAAAACCTTCAAAGTTATTGATTTCTAACTGAAAGAGATTTTCCTTCTGAATAATTTGGGCAATACCGATTAATTCATCATTCAATGTATCAATGTTTTTACGAACTGTTTGAGGACTTGCGGCTAATTTCTCTTGCAATTCCTGTAAGCTCATTCCTTTGTGATCAACTAGTAATTTTATTACTTGGTACCATCTATTTACTAGCGTCATTTAGTTTTCCCACCTCTATCCTCTTGTTTTACCTCCAGCTACGTTTGTGGTGATGCCTGTAATATAGCTTGAACGGTCTGATAAATAATAGCATACTAAGTCAGCGACTTCATGGAGTTTTCCGCTACGACCTAATGGAATCGTACTTGTTTTTGAATAACCTGCTCGCAATTGCTCCACAGAAATGTTTCGTGTATAAGCCAATGCTTCTTCGTATGCTAAAGTGCGCAAGCCCGTTTCTTCCATAATGCCTGGCGCAATCCCCACGACACGGACGTTTGATTTTCCTAACTCTTTAGCCCATGAACGTGTATAACTGCTGACCGCTGCTTTCGTTGCAGCGTAGGCGCTTTGCCCTTCGGAGCCTTCTAATCCAGCTTCTGAAGACATATTAATAATGACACCTGCTTGTTTTTGTACAAGAATCCGGCCCACTGCTTGGCTCATTAGGTAGAGCCCTTTTTGATTGATGGCTACAATTTTGTCGAATACCTCATCCGATAATTCATAAGGCCCATGAGGATGATTTTTATCCACCAATAGACGAGGAATATTGATTCCGGCATTATTTACTAGGCCATCTACGGTTCCAAATTTTTCCACCACTTGAGCGACACCTGCTTCTACTTCTGCTCGAGAAGTTACATCGACTTTCACAAAGAGTAAATGCTCATGTTGCGTTTCTGATGCTGAAATATCAAAATTAGCGACATAGACCTCTTGTGCTAACAAGCTTTCAACAATGCTACGACCAATACCAGATGAGCCTCCTGTAACAATCACTACTTTTCCTTTAATTCCTAACCAATCTGTCATTTGTTCCACTCCTATCATTTGTTTGCGCTTTCAGTATAGGTCAGTTTGTGAAATTATTTAAGACAGTCTTTTTTTGCAGTTTAGAAAAAAAAGTAGACTAATTCAAAACAAAAAAGCAGTTGCTTCTTCACAATCAATCATCCGTGAAGAAGCAACTGCTTCAAATTTTTATTATCCTTGCACTTTCGCGATTTTTCCTTGTTCGATGTAGACCATCAAAATGCTAATGTCAGCGGGATTCACACCGCTGATACGGCTTGCTTGGGCAATCGTTTCTGGTTGGATTTTTTGTAGTTTTTGTTTTGCTTCTGTAGCCAAGCCGTTAATCGCTTGGTAATCGATGTTTTCTGGAATGCGTTTTGCTTCCATGCGTTTTAGTTTCTCAACTTTTTCCATGGCTTTTTTAATGTAGCCTTCGTACTTGATTTGAATTTCTACTTGTTCAATCACTTTTGGATCGAGCGCCTCTTCAGGTGCGGGAATAAATTGAGCGACTTCTTGATAACTGATTTCTGGGCGTTTCAGAAAATCTCTAGCTAAAATACCATCTTTTAAGCCAGCAGCGCCTTTGGTTTCCAAAAATGCTTGCACTTCTTTGGTTGGTTTAATCCGATGTTTGCCTAAGCGGGCAATTTCCGCTTCAACAGCCGCTTTTTTGACTAGATAGGCGGCATATTGTTCTTCTTTGACTAAGCCAATTTCATGACCCATTTCTGTTAAACGTAAGTCCGCATTGTCATGTCGTAAAATCAAACGATACTCCGCACGTGACGTTAATAAGCGATAAGGTTCGTTAGTGCCTTTTGTAACTAAATCGTCAATCATGACGCCAATATAGCCATCACTACGTTTTAAAACAAGAGGCTCTTTGCCTTGAATTTTCAATGCAGCATTAATTCCTGCCATCAAGCCTTGACCAGCAGCTTCTTCGTAGCCACTAGTTCCGTTCGTTTGACCTGCTGTATAAAGATTCTCAATGACCTTTGTTTCTAATGTTGGGCGTAATTGGTGCGGGACTACCACATCGTATTCAATGGCGTAACCTGTACGCATCATTTCTACTTTTTCTAATCCTTCAATAGAATGAAGCATTTCTGTTTGGACATCTTCTGGTAAAGAAGTAGATAAGCCTTGGACGTAAACTTCTTCGGTATTCAACCCTTCTGGTTCCAAGAACAATTGGTGTCTTGGTTTGTCTGCAAAACGAACAATTTTGTCCTCGATGGATGGGCAATACCGAGCGCCCACACCTTCAACAATCCCAGTAAACATTGGGGCGCGGTGTAGATTTTTTTGAATAATTTCATGCGTTGTTTCATTCGTATAAGTTAACCAACAAGGTTCTTGGTTTTGATTGTAGGCACTATCTGGCGTGCTGTAACTAAAATGGTTGGGTTCTTTATCGCCTGGTTGTTCCTCTGTCACAGAATAATCAATCGTACTTGATTTTACTCGTGGCGGCGTTCCTGTTTTAAAGCGATCGATTTCTAAACCTAATTCTTTTAAATGATTGGCTAAACCAACGGAAGGTTGCGAATTGTTTGGTCCTGATGAATATTTTAATTCACCAATAATAATTTCGCCACGCAAGGCAGTACCGGCAGTAATCACCACTGCTTGACTACGGTATGCGGCACCTGTTGAAGTTACAACACCACAACAAACGCCATCTTCCACGATTAATTCTTCAACAATCCCTTGACGAAGGGTTAAATTTTCTTCTTTTTCAATGGTATGTTTCATTTCTGTCGCATAGGCATGTTTGTCAGCTTGCGCGCGCAACGCACGCACTGCTGGACCTTTACCAGTATTTAGCATCCGCATTTGGATGTAGGTTTTATCAATGTTTTTACCCATTTCGCCGCCTAATGCATCGATTTCTCGGACAACGACTCCTTTGGCAGGTCCACCAACAGAAGGGTTACATGGCATAAAAGCAACCATATCTAAATTAATTGTTAAAAGTAACGTTTTAACGCCCATTCGTGCGGCTGCTAAGGCTGCTTCAGAGCCAGCATGTCCAGCACCGACGACAATAACATCATATGATTCTGCTTGATATTGATTCATAAAAAATTCCTCTCTTGTCTTATTTTCCTAAACAAAATTGACTAAATAACTGTGTAATTAATTCATCTTGGACACTATCGCCGACGATTTCCCCTAAATAATCCCAACAACGGGTCATATCAATTTGAACTAAATCGACTGGCATACCTGCTTCGATGCCGTTAATCACTTCTTGTAACGAAAGCGCTGCTTGATCTAGCAAAGCAATATGACGTGTATTAGAAATATAGGTAGCATCTTTTTCGCCTGTTTGGCCGCCAAAGAAAAGATCAGCAATTTTCGCTTCTAACTGGTCTAAGCCTGTGTTTGACAACACCGAAACGGATAAAATTTCTTCTGCAGGGACTAATTCTTGTAATTCGTTAGGATCTAGTTTTGTCGGTAAGTCCATTTTATTTAAAAGAATAACGCGTTTTAAGCCTTTCGTTGCTTCCAACAGTTGACGATCTTCCTCTGTCAATTCTTCGCTTTGATTTAAGACTAACAAAATTAAATCCGAATCTGCTAACGCTTTGCGGCTACGTTCAACACCAATTCGTTCCACAATGTCTTCTGTTTCGCGAATCCCCGCTGTATCAATTAATTTTAAAGGAACGCCGCGAACGTTAACGTATTCTTCAATGACATCACGTGTCGTTCCAGCAATATCTGTAACGATAGCTTTTTCTTCTCGTAACAGATGGTTTAACAAACTGGATTTCCCGACATTTGGTCGGCCAATAATTGCTGTACTTAGACCTTCTCGCAAAATTTTTCCTTGTTTAGCGGTCGTTAATAATTGTTGAATCTGCGCTTTCACAAATTCGGCTTTTTCTAAAAGTAATTTCGTGGTTAATTCTTCGACATCATCATACTCTGGATAATCGATATTAACTTCTACTTGTGCTAAAGTATTTAAAATTTCTTGTCTTAATGAACGAATTAACGCCGACAAGTTACCATCCAATTGGTTCAATGCAACATTCATCGCTTTATCCGTTTTAGCACGGATTAAGTCCATCACTGCTTCTGCTTGTGAAAGATCCATTCGGCCATTTAGAAAAGCACGTTTTGTAAATTCCCCAGGTTCGGCCATTCGTGCGCCTTCACGTAACAGTAATTGCAGTAGTTGGTTCACCACGACAATGCCGCCATGACAGTTAATTTCTACCACGTCTTCTCGTGTAAATGTTTTCGGTGCCCGCATCACAGAAAGCATGACTTCATCAATCAATTGATCGTTTTGCGGATCAACAATATGACCATAATGAATCGTGTGCGTGGGGACTTTAGCTAAATCTTTAGTGCCTGACCGATAAACTTTGTTTGCAATAGCAACTGCTTGCTCGCCACTTAAACGAACAATACTAATCGCACCTTCACCTGGCGGCGTAGAAATCGCCGCAATTGTATCAAATTCCATTGTAGCTGATTGCATAATTAGCTTCCTTTCTTCATAACAACAAAAAAAGCGCCCACTCCTCCTGCATTAAAAAATTCAGGTTGGATTTAGCACTTTCACTGCTTGTTCCTTCGATTTTCTGAAAATAGAATAGCACATTTTATTCTATTTGGCAATTTTTCTTCATTAAATGGAACGAGAAAACGTATCATTGAGTGGGGAATTCTCAACAATACGTTTTCTCATCTATAGGAATTAAAGGAGAGAGCTAGTTTTTACGTTTGCGTTTGATGATTCCCATGCTCGCAAGGAGTGCGACAAAGGCGCCAAACAAACTTGTTGTCACGGCTGAAGACTCTTTTTCACCTGTGCTAGGTAAGAAGCCTGTTTTCCCGTGATTTCCAGTGCCATAACTGATGGTGCTTAGTTTAGGGTGGTAGCCACTACCATTTGTACCGAGGCCATTGCCTAGTGAACCTAAGCCAGAACCTGTTGTGCCTAAACCAGAACCTCCATTTGGATTTGAACCTGTGTTTGAACCATTCCCATTATTCCCGCCAGTTGCGCCATTGTTTCCTGTATTGCCGCCTGTATTGCCGTTATTTCCGCCAGTGTTACCATTGCCTCCTCCAGGATTCGTTGGGTCGGCTGGTGTCATGAAGGTTGTAGCCGTACTGTAATGTCCTGCGCCATCGGTAGCTGTCGCAAGTAAACTTTGTTGAGCAGTCGCTTGTCCCGCTGTTAATTGGATAGCGAAGTTGCCTTCAGCATCGGTGGCACATACAGCAATCACACTTCTTAATAGTCGGTTACTAATTTGAATGATTCGGTTTGGTTCAGCTGTTCCTTTGATAAGGTAGCCGGCTTTAAACGTTCCTAAAACTGAAGAAACAGTTGGTGCCGCAATTTTAATTTCTGGTTCTCCCGTAATATCGGCTGGCGTCATAAATGTGGTTTTAGGACTCACATTTCCTTGTGTATCTGTGGTTAGTGCGGTTAACGTTTCTTTTTCTGTTGCTAACCCTGCTGCAATATGAACGGAGAAGGTGCCTCCAGTAGTTGTATTGCCACTTGCCAATAATTGTTCACTGCTATTGTAAAATTGAACCGTGACATTTGGATCAGCAGTTCCAGTGACTGTATAGCCATTGGCTTTGTTTCCTTCAACCTTCGTAATAGTTGGCGCCGCTAAAACAACATCCGCTGGAATAACGGCTGTAGCTGGTTGACTTTCATTGCCAGCGCCATCTTTGCTAATAATCGTAATCGTTTCTCCTGGTGTCACTACGCCAGCTGGTAGAGTCACCGTATATTGGCCGGTTTCGTTAGCAGTGGTAGCAGCAATGATGGTTCCGTCTGCGTCACGGACATCAATAGTGGTTTTGGGCTCCGCCGTTCCAGTGATTTCGTAACCTTTACCAGAATTTCCGGTAATAGAATCAATGGTTGGTGTGGCTAAGTCGGCTGGTGTAGTTGCTGTAGCTGGCTGACTTTCTTTTCCTGTTGCATTTTTCGCTACGACAATTATTGTTTCGTTAGCTGAGGCCTTCCCTGGCTCTAAAGTCACTGTGTATTTGCCATCAGTTCCAGTAGTTGCCATGCCAAGGACTGTGCCATCGGCGTCACGCACCTCAACTGTTGTACCAACTTCTGCTGCTCCTACTACTTGATAGCCTTTTGTCGTGCTACCAGTGATTTTGTCAACAGTAGGTGTCGCAACTGGTGCATCTGGATCAGCAGGTGTTTTGAAAGCAGTCGGATTACTTTCTTTCCCAGCAGCATCTTTTGCAATGGCAGTTAAGGCTTCGTTGGCTGTTGCTGTGCCCGTCGGAAGAGTGATTGTAAAGGCGCCAGCACCATCAGTCGTTCCCGTAGCAATAACTAAACCTGCTTCATTGTGAATCTCAATGGTGACATTTGGCTCTGCCGTGCCAGTTACTTGATACCCAGTAGCAGTTGTTCCTGTGACATTCGTCACAGTCGGTGCTGCCACGGTTGCATCTTCAGGGACCGTCACTTCCGTTGGTTGACTTTCATTGCCGTCACCGTCTTTTCCAACAACTGTTAATGTATCACCAGGATTAGCGGCTCCCGCTGGAAGGTCCACAGTAAAGTTTCCTTGATCATCCGTTGTCGTTGTACCAATAATTGTTCCATCTGGGTTCCGCACTTCAATGGTGGTATTAGGGTCCGCAGTCCCAGTGATTTCATAACCAGTTGTTGAATCTCCAGTAATGTCACCAATTGTTGGTGTGGTAACATCAGCGGGTGTCATAGCTGTAGTTGGTTGACTCTCAAGTCCAGTATCATTTTTAGCAACTACATTCACTGTTTGTTTCGCTGTTGCTTTTCCTGAAGCTAACGTCACAGTATATTGGCCAGTCGGTCCAGTTATTGCGGTGCCTAAAACTGTTCCGTCTGTTGCACGAACTTCAATGGTGGTGCCAAGTTCAGCGGTACCTGTCACTTGATATCCTTGTGTTGTATTCCCAGTTACTTTGTCGACACTTGGCGGTGCCACTACTTCATCTGCTGGTGTTTGGAAGGTTGTCGGTGTACTTGTATTGCCATCAGGATCTTTGGCTAACGCTGTCAATGTTTCATTCGCATTTGCCGTCCCAGCTGGAAGGTTCACAGCAAAGGAACCAGTCCCATCGGCAGTCCCTGTTGCAATCACGTTCCCATCTGCATCACGAATTTCGATGGTAGCATTCGGATCAGCGGTGCCTGTCACCTGATAACCAGCAACTGAATTACCTGTTACTCCTGTTACAGTTGGTGCTGTAACCGTGGCATCAGCAGGAACAAGGACTTCAGTCGGTTGACTTTCATTTCCCGCGTTATCCTTTCCAATCACTGTTAACGTATCCCCAGGATTGGTCGTTCCCGTTGGTAGCGTTACAGTAAAATCACCATTCGCATCAGAGGTACCTGTACCAATGACTGCCCCAGATGGATCACGAACTTCGATTGTTGTGTTAGGGTCTGCTGTTCCTGTAATTTCATAACCCGAACCAGAGTTGCCTGTGATGTTATCAACTGTTGGTGCAGTGACATCAGCTGGTGTTGTCGCCGTTGCTGGTTGACTTTCCGTGCCACTAGCGTTTTTCGCTACAACGCTCAGCGTTTGATTTGCTGTTGCTGTTCCTGAATCTAAAGTCACTGTATATTTTCCGTCAGTTCCAGTTGTTGCAGTACCAAGGACCGTGCCAGCTGCATCGCGAACCTCAATGGTGGTGCCAACTTCAGCAGTCCCTTTGACCTCATAGCCTTTTGTTGTACTACCTGTTACAGTCTCAACAATTGGCGTCGCCACGGGCGTATTAGGATCCGCTGGTGTTTGGAACGTTGTTGGCGTACTTTCTGTACCGCTAGCGTTTTTCGCTACGGCGGTTAACGTTTCATTGGCGCCTGCTTCACCTGCGGGAATGGTAACTGTAAATGCCCCTGTCCCATCAGCGGTACCTGTACCTATCACGGCACCTCCTGCATTTCGGATTTCAACCGTGGCATTGGCATCGGCAGTTCCTTTAACTTCGTAACCTGCCGTTGAATTACCTGTCACTCCTGTGATTGTTGGTGCGGTTACGGTTGCTTCATCCGCTGGCGTTTGGAACGTTGTTGGCGTGCTTTCTGTGCCGCTGGCGTTTTTCGCTACAGCGGTTAACGTTTCATTCGCACCTGCTTCACCTGCGGGAATGGTAACTGTAAATGCCCCTGTCCCATCAGCAGTACCTGTACCTATCACGGCACCTCCTGCATTTCGGATCTCAACCGTGGTATTGGCATCAGCGGTGCCTTTAACTTCGTAACCTGCCGTTGAATTACCTGTCACTCCTGTGATTGTTGGTGCGGTTACGGTTGCTTCATCCGCTGGTGTTTGGAACGTTGTTGGCGTACTTTCTGTGCCGCTGGCGTTTTTCGCTACGGCGGTTAACGTTTCATTCGCACCTGCTTCACCTGCGGGAATGGTAACTGTAAATGCCCCTGTCCCATCAGCAGTACCTGTACCTATCACGGCACCTCCTGCATTTCGGATTTCAACCGTGGCATTGGCATCGGCAGTTCCTTTAACTTCGTAACCTGCCGTTGAATTGCCTGTTAC
Source organism: Enterococcus sp. DIV2467a (assembly GCF_050532945.1). NCBI lineage: Bacteria > Bacillati > Bacillota > Bacilli > Lactobacillales > Enterococcaceae > Enterococcus > Enterococcus sp. DIV2467a. The sequence continues at coordinate 2,724,495 of NZ_CP172896.1, forward strand.
TCCTGTTACGGTAGGTGCGGTTACTTCACTAGTAGTACCTGCAGCAAAATAAATGTTGGATACACCGTCTGCTGTTGCTAATAAATTAACGTCTAAAAGATCTGTTTGAACGACTGTTCCTACAAAACGAGCATCTAAATTATTGGATAAATTTTGAGGTGTTGAAACGGTAGTTGGTAAAGTAACCGTAGTTGCGCCTAGTAAAGAAGCATCCACTAACTCATTCACACCTGAACCACCAACCGCTAATAAAGGCAAAGCACCTGAAACAGCCACGTTTACCGTGCCTTTGACAGGAAGCAAGGCTGCATTTATGGCTGTGGCGACAAGATTACTTGGGATACTGGTTCCTTTTGCCTCCAAAGCTTGAACTGCCGCATTCAAATCTTGTAAGATGTTTGAAACATTTTGGGCTAAAACTAACCCTAAACCATCACTAATTGGTGCGCTAATGTATGAGCCGTCAGCTGCTAATGTTTCCGGAGCTGTAAATGAAGCAGCACCTAAGTTTTCAATGTTATTCACTAATTCCAATTGACGATTCACTTCCGTCAGATCAATATCAACACCAGTTAAATTCCCTAACGCTCCACTGGTAATTTGAGTAATGACATTGGTTAAATCATTGGCTGCATTCAAAACGGCGGTCAAAAAAGTAACTTTTGAAAGATCAATCGTGACATTGGTATTGATTGCTGAGCTGCCTGCTGCAGCTACATTTCCTCTTAACTCAGGAGGAACCACTAACACCGCTTGTTTTTGTCCACTAAACACAGCGGAAGCATCTGCTAAAGCGCCACCAGAAACCGTGAAATTAACTGGTTGATTTTGGTTTGCGGCTGTCCAACGATTACTCGTTGAAGTGCCACTGTCATTATTTGACGTAACATTTGATAATAGTTCGATATCCAAGACCGCTGCTGATGCACTGATTGTGCCAGAGGTAACAGCTATACTTACAGGGATTGCTAATGACGTAAATAATAAACCACTTGATATTGCTAAATTAAGCATCTTGCGTTTTGTCCATTTTTTATGCTGACTTTTCCGATTAAAATCCTCAACAATTTTCTTTTTCATCTGATCGTCCCTCTTTTCTTTAAAATAAACGATAAATACCAAGATCATTAGCTTCCCCTAGTTGTTCATCTCCCCCTTTAGCGATTTAAATGGATTTAACACCTGCAGTTTAGTACATTTCCTCAGCTTTTCAAAATATAATGCTGTGAATTTTTATATAAAAATTCATTTGATAACAAACATCCTGGATATGTTAAAAAACTCACTAATTCATTAGTGAGTTATTATACAATGAGAGGAAAATGAGGAAGTTTATACATTTCTCCTCAATCATTAAAGATAAATAAATTATTTTATTATAACTTATCGTTTGATAAATCGATAATTAAATAACGGAAAATTTTTTTATTTTTTTGAGAAATTCCACTATTATTTTTTATGCTTCTTTGACTGTTTTTATCAATTTTATGGCTGTAAGTCATAAAAACTTTACATCAAAAAAATGACTCTAATATATAACAATTTTTTCTGTTTTTAAGATTTTTTTATGAAATTTTTTATATTAAAAAAATTTCATAAAAAAAGGCGACAGCCGTTTTTGAACGAATGCCGCCTTTTAGATAAACAAAAACCTGATTCTAAAAGAATCAGGTTTAGGAAAAGCAAATCAAGATTCGCTTCAACTGTTTATCATCGTATTTGTATACTCTGATAAGAATGATTTCGTAATAAAATATACTGTGTTTCGTGGTATTTGTCAATCGCTTTCTTGAATTCTCTTGAGACCTTTCCATAAGCATATAAGGTCAAAACAACTGACCAAATCAGCGTTGTAACTATCTTTTTAATTAAGGGGTCAGCCAATTTAATTTCATTAGTTTATCTAAAAACACCACCAAAATTAAAGCATCTGCACTGCCACCAATACTCCAATTTTTTTCTTTGAATAAGTGATTCAATCTTTCTAAGCAAAGGGTTCCCCGTAACGTTTGTGTCCCCCCTAAAGCAAAATATTCCTGGATTAACGGTTGATATATTTCAAAAATTTGGACATTTTGACTTCGTTTAATCAAATTCGTATCCTCAACATAGAGCGATAAATAAAGGAGCGTATCAATGAGTTTTTGTTGTTGTGTGCCTTGATGTTTTTGATAATAAGGCACTCCCTGTTCAAAGACAGCGGGATAGCCTTGTTGCGCCTCACCACGGATTCCAGTCAAGCCATGCTGAACAAATAGTCGTTCACCCCAAGTTAGTTTTTCTAGCTCATTCGTAGCGAGGTTTTCAAAGTCGGCCAGTAAGTCTTGCGTCATTGTTTGAAGCGTTTGTTGAAACAATTGTAAGGTGCAAGGGGTCTCCCAAATCATTAGACGACCACAGACAGCTAAAAAAATACCTAGAGAAAAAATCGCTCCTTTATGTGTATTGATACCTTCTGTTGCCTCAAACATCGCTCGTTCTGCTTCTAAACCAACTTGTCGAATCGCGCGAAATGTTGCCTCAATCGGCAAATGACGTAGCTCTGTCCCAGCTTGAACGAAGGTTTCAAAATAAGGAGTCAAAACCACACTACTTTCTAAAAAAGTGAAAACATCCATATCTTGATGGGCGCCTGCATCGACTGGATCCACCAAGCCTGGTTTATTTAAACAGGTCACTTCATAGAGTAGTGCCAATTGTGCTTGCTGCGCTAATTTACTCCTTGCTTGCTTTGTCATTGCCTTTTACGTCCCTTCTTCTGCCGTGGCCTTTTCTTGTTTTATATAGTCTAGTACAGCATTAAAAACCGTGTCAACTACGCCGCCATCAAATACATTAGGTATGAATTTTTCTGCTGTGGGTTCTGAAATCATAGCGGCCAAGCTTCGTGCTACTGTCATTTGCAAACCGACATCGACTTTTCTGCCTTTCGCTGCCAATAACCCTTTAAAAAGACCTGGAAAAGCTAAAATGTTGTTCACTTGATTCGGATATTTGGAAGAACCAGTTGCTAATAAACGGACACCATTGGCTTGGGCGAGGGCTGGTTCAATTTCTGGTTTAGGATTTGCTAAAGCAAAGATAATTGGGTCTTGGTTCATTGATTTAATCAGGGCTGGCGTTAGCACATCCGCTTCTGATAAGCCTAAAAAAACATCCTGATTGACGACAGCTGTGGCTAAATCTTTGTTTTCTACTGATGGTTTTATTACCTGTCGAAGCAAAGCACGTTGGTAAGGATTCAATGTCTGGTCTTCTTCTCTTAAAACACCTTGGCGATCTACTAAGGTGAGATGCGTAATTCCCGCTTGAATACATAACTTAGCGGTCGCTACACCAGAAGCACCAACTCCGTTAATCACCACACGCAATTCATTTAAAGGTTTTCCTTTAATTTTGGCTGCGTTGATTAGCCCAGCTAAAACGACAATGGCTGTGCCTTCTTGGTCATCATGATACACAGGAATGTTCAAACGTTGTTGAAGTTTTTCTTCAATTTCAAAACATTTTGGTGCAGAAATATCTTCTAAATGGATTCCTGCAAAACTATTTTGTAAATTTTCAATTGTTTGAACCATCTCGTCCACTGATTTTTGTTCCAGTGCTAAAGGAATAGCATCGACCCCCGCCAAATTTTTATAAAGTAAAGCTTTGCCTTCAACAATTGGCAAGCCCGCTTGCGTGCCCATATTGCCGAGACCCAGAACAGCTGACCCATCTGTAATAACCGCAATTAACTTACCACTAATGGTCCACTCGCGCGCTAATTCATGATTTTGGGCAATCATTAAACTCAATTCTGCGACACCAGGTGTATACATTTTGGCTAAATCATGATGGTTTAACACCGCTTCTGTTGCTTCAAGACTTAGTACACCAATATTTTTTTGATGAATTGCTAGAACTTCTTCTAACACATTGTCACTTCCTTTCACGGGCTGCCTTTTTTCTATTTGATGAAGCAAGGGTTTGAACAACCGTTATCGTCGCTCAAACCCTTGCTTCTTTATACATTTGCGGAGCACTTGCCTGTTCTATTCTGGCAAGTCAAGTTTGACTGTCACTTTCTGTAACGGTACATCGTAAAAAGGATCTTCACGACGTCCTAAAAAGTCTTTTCCTTGTTGCGGGAACATCGCATATAATAGGACATCCTCTTCAGATTTTGCGTATTGTTGGATTTCATTTTCTAAACTATGCAACTCTGGTTTCAATAAATCCGCTGGTCGACAAGTAATTACTTCTTCATCCCCAATGATTTTTTGCTTAATCTCTTCTGCGATAGGTGCTGGTGATTTGCCGTATTCTCCGCGCACATAATCTTTAATTTCATTCGGTATTAAGGAATATCTTTCCCCAGAAATCACATTCATTAAGGCTTGTGTTCCGACCATTTGTGAAAGCGGCGTAACTAGTGGTGGATACCCTAAATCCGCTCTTACTTTAGGTACTTCAGCTAAAACTTCTTCATATTTGTCTTGTAAACCTTGCTCCGTTAATTGACTTAATAAGTTTGATAACATACCACCAGGCACTTGATAAATCAAGGTTTTCGGTTCCGTATCTTTAACTTTAGGGTTTAAAATGCCTTCACTTCTAAAGCGATCACGAATCGGATTGAAATAGTCAGCAATCTCTGTTACTTTTTCCATATTTAAACCTGTTTCAAAGCCTAAATCTTCTAACGCAATGGCTACAGATTCTGTGGCTGGTTGACTCGTACCGCCAGCGAAAGAAGAGATAGCTGTATCGATGATATCCGCACCTGCTTCAGCAACTTTTAAATAGGTCATCTCAGAAATACCACTAGTCGCATGCGTATGCACCTCTAAAGGTAAATCAATGGCATCTTTCATTTTGCTCACTAATTCAAAACCAGTTTGTGGCGTCAAAACGCCTGCCATATCCTTAATACAAATGGAATCCGCTCCTGTTTGACTTAATTCTTTGGCTAATTTTACAAAGTAATCGATGGTATGAATTTCACTCGTAGTATAAGAAATCGCTGCTTGACAGTGTCCGCCAGCTTCTTTTGTTGTTTGAATTGCTGTTTGTAAATTACGGACATCATTCAAGGCATCGAAAATACGAATAATATCAATCCCATTTTCAACTGATTTTTCGACAAAGGCCCGCACCACATCATCAGCGTAATGACGATATCCTAGTAAATTTTGTCCTCGTAATAACATTTGAAGTTTGGTATTTTTAACTTCTTTGCGAATTTGGCGAAGACGTTCCCAAGGATCCTCGTTTAAATAGCGGACACAGGAATCAAACGTTGCCCCGCCCCACATTTCTAATGCATGAAATCCTGCCTCGTCCATTGTTTTAATAATCGGCAGCATATCTGAGGTTGGCATCCGTGTTGCAATTAAACTTTGTTGTCCATCCCGTAGCACCGTTTCTGTAAAACGAATTTTTTTACTCACTTGGCTGCTCCTTTCGTGTCAAAATTATTTCTGTTATTTTTTCTTGCATTGCTTCAAGACTGTGACGTCGATTTCGTCCACAGACTTTCGCCTCTTCTTGGCACATAAAACAGCGCCGTGGTGGCAAGCCTAAATCTCCTCGATGAAGGCTTTTTAGCTCCTCATTTCCCCATAAAACATCTAGGTCCACTAAACGACCATAAGGATGTGTTTCTTCAATTTTGACCATTCTTTGTTTTAATTCTTGTGGGGCTAACGAAACCGCCAAATAATATTCAGGCCCTGTTTTTTCATTCCGGTAAAAATTAACAATCGGTACTTGATCCAGCAATTGTTGCTCGACTTCGTCAATTACTTCTAAAAAAACTGCCGTTAAGGTGGGCGAATTTTTCACTTCTCCAGGAATATTCATTGTGGCAGATAAGAGACTAGCTTCTGGTGCTGTTTCTAACAACTCCTTCTGTGTGGCAGCTCTTTGTTCGCGAGCATCCAACATCTCTAAAAGTGTTACTTTTTCCCCATTAAACATTGCGTACCACATCAATTAGACTACCATCTCGGTATTCAATTAACGCAACAACTTTGTCTCCATATTTAATTGGTTCCGGGGTGCCAACAATGTTGTAGGCTTTGTCTTTCAACTCTTCTAACGTAAACTGAGGAACATCTAAGGTTTTAAAACAATCAATTAAGTCTGTTCTTTTTGGATTGATTGCAATGCCGACTTCTGTTACTACGACATCGACACTCGTACCTGGTGTAACGACTGTATTTACTTGCTCAACGATTGTTGGGATCCGTCCACGAACAAGTGGTGCAATCACTAGACTCATTTTACAAGCCATACTTGTATCGGAATGTCCGCCAGAAGCACCACGGATGACACCATCTGAACCAGTAATGACATTTACATTAAAATCTGTGTCCACTTCTAAAGCAGATAAAATAGCTGTGTCTAATTGATTAATAACCGCCCCTTTGCTAAGCGGTGAAGCATACATATTGGCATCAATTTCATAATGATTGGCATTTTCCCCTAAAGAAATAGCTGATGGATGATCAAAGTCTTGGACGTCAATAATTTTTTCTACTAAGCCTTCTTCCAAAAGTTCCACCATTGCATTCGTAATTCCGCCTAAAGCGAAACTTGCTTTAATGCCATCTTTAAGCATTTGTTCTCTCATGAACCGCGTAACTGCTAGTGAAGAGCCACCTGTTCCTGTTTGGAATGAGAAGCCTTCTTTGTAGTAAGGAGAATGTGTAATTATTTTTGCGGCATATTCAGCAATCAATAATTCTTTAGGATTCTTTGTAAAACGTGTCGCGCCTTTGGCAATTCCATCTGGATCACCAATTGCATCAATTTCTACCACATAATCAACATCTGTTTGTGGAATACTGATAGGGGTATTAGGATATGGTACTAATGTGTCAGTAATGATGACCACTTGATCCGCATATTTTGCATCGACCATCGCATATCCAAGAGAACCACAGGTAGCTTTTCCTTTGGTTCCATTCGCATTTCCATAAGCGTCTGAACTTGGTGCACCTAAGAAAGCTACATCAATATGGATATCGCCTGCTGCTACTGCCCGTGCCCGGCCACCATGTGAACGAATCACCACAGGATTTTCCATGATACCTGCTGAAATAGCGGCGCCTACTTTATCTCTCAAACCTGAAGAAGTAATGTTGGTGACTACTCCATTTTTAATGTGTTCGATCAAAGGTTCATGAACATTTGCAATTGAACTAGGTGCAATCGAAATGTTTTTCAGCCCCATGGCGGCAATCTCGGCTAAAACTAAATTCATCACATAGTCTCCTTCACGGAAATGGTGATGGAAAGAGATGGTCATGCCATCTTTCAACCCTGTTTTTTCAATTGCTTCACGAATACTTCCTAAAAGTTTTGTCTCCCGAGGTTTCACTGGTTTAATTGCTCGGCTCGCTTCTTGATAAGCATCAATGTGTGCTAATTCTCCTTCATAAATGCCGTATTGCTCTGCATAAGATTGAGGAATGTCTTTGCCTACTTTATTTACTACCATGTCTATATTTCCTCCTCGGTAATTAATTTAGCCGCCAATGCTAACGCAATGACCCGTTCAGCTCGTTCAACAATTGGTTTATCAACCATTTTTCCATTTACGGAGATAACACCGGAACCTTTTGCTTCGGCTTCCCGAATGCCCCAGATTACTTCCTTAGCATTCTGGATTTCTTTTTCTGTTGGCGCATAAATAGTATTAACTAATGGGATTTGACGAGGGTTAATCACCGATTTCCCATCGAAACCTAGCTGTTTAATCAAACGAACTTCGGCTTCAAAGCCTTCCGTATTGTCTACATCTGAATAGACCGTATCAATAGCTGCAATCCCAGCTGCTCGAGCGGCATGTAAAATCATGCTACGAGCAAAGAATAGTTCTTGGCCATCTGGATGGCGCCGTGTTTTCATATTGGTAACATAGTCTTCGGCGCCTAACGCGATGCCAATCAAGCGAGTTGAACTTTTGGCAATCGCGGGCGCATTTAGAACACCTTCAGCCGATTCGATAGCAGCCATCATTTTCGTTGTTCCTACGGGAATGTCATTTTGCTGTTCTACTTCTGTAATGACTGCCTCGACATCAATGATATCTTGGGCTGTTTCTGTTTTTGGTAAACGAATCACATCGACACCAGCTAAGACCATTGCTTCAATATCTTCTGCGCCACCGGCATCTAAAGCATTGATCCGAACAACAATTTCAATATTGCCATAATCGAAAGTTTTCAAAGCAGAATGGACTAAAACACGGGCAGAGTCTTTTTCTTTTAATGAAACTGCATCTTCTAAATCAAACATGATTGAATCTGCCCCATACAAAGGTGCATCTCTTAGCATTGCTGCGTTCGCTCCAGGGACAAACATCATTGTTCTTCTTAAACGTTCCATGAGTCCAACTCCTTCCAATCATACGTTTCTTTTTCAGCGCCTCGATGTAAAACTGTAATCATCCGAGCTTTGATTGTACAATCTAATGCCCCTTTATCAATCGCCTTGACCGCAACGCCTTGGACATCTAAATGTTCCAAAGTTGTCGTAATCACCTGACGAATTTGATTGCCAAATTGTTTTTCGACACTACTTTCTAATTCAATGGTATTTTCTGTTGATTCAATGGGTTGGACGGTAATCATAATATCACTTGATTCTACTGTCCCTGCAGTAGCATTTTTGATAATCTTCACTTTCTTCACCTCATTAGTTTCTTGTGTTCTACTAAGTATTGATAACTTGTTGCTGGTAAAAACTTCTTGAGTGTCTCTTTGTCGCCTTCAGCCATCGCTTTGCGAACTTTCGTCGCACTAATCAGCTCTCCATCACTCGCTAATCGCGGGACAATGGTTAGCGTTATCGTTTGTCCGAAAACTTGTTGCATTGCTTGATTGTAGACATCGGTCACTTCTGAATAAGGCTCTTCTCCCACATAACGTTGCTGAATTTCGAGTATTGGCGCAATTCTTTCTTTAAATAACGTTGCATCAAGCGTTGCTTGAATTGCAGCTACCTCTAATGGCGCTTTTTCTTTCAAAAAATAGGTAGGAAAAGTCGCAGACGAAACTAAGTAATCTTCTGTAGATAGGACTGTCACATTGGGTAAATGGGCGACCCCTTTTTGCACCATTGCGAAACGTGCTTCTTTTGAAAACAGCGATTTATCTTCAGATAAAACAAACACATAAACGTGCGGACTTTCTTTGGCTGCTTTTTCGACTAAGTACTGATGGCCTTTCGTAAAAGGATTTGCATTCATGACAATGCTACTGGCTGGCCCTGCTTTTTTATGCTGTGTCAGGTAATCAAGATAATCGGCAAAATCTGGTTTGCCTTGCTCCATAAATAGCACCTCTTGATTCGCAACCACTTTTTGAAAGCCTAGCGACTGAAAAATTTGTTCATTTTTTGGTTTTGTATACAAAAAACTGTGTAATTGGTTTTCTTCTCTCAGTTTTTCAAGTAGATGAACCACCAATTGGGTTAACAAATTTTCAGATTGATATTTTTTACAAACGGCCACGCACTTAATCGTTTTTCCTGAAAGCGAGCCAGAGGCGATTAATGCTGTGTCATCATATATGCCAACGGTGTAATCAAGTGCTTCTGTCGTTTGCAATTCGGCTTTTTCCATTAATTCGCGCCAAGCTTGATAAGCTTTTTTATCTTTTTGCAACCAGATTCTTTTCATTGTATATACGCTGCTCACAGCAATAACCTCCTTTATTTTTTAATTGGAAATAATTTTGTTAGTAATTTAGACGCTAGATAAATGATAAATAAAACAACGAAAACGCCGCCCCAACCAAAACCTAACAGTTCAAAAGCAATTTTTAAATCTTCCATGTTAACAGACATGTATTCGTTCTCCTTTCCGTCCTATGTTAAAAAGGCTAATAGTAAGCCGCCAGCAATTACAGAAGCGATTTGTCCTGAAACGTTGGCACCAGCAGCATGCATTAAAATAAAGTTTTGTGGGTCTTCATCTGTAGCCATTTTTTGAATGACCCGACTAGACATTGGGAAAGCGGAAATACCCGCAGCACCAATCATTGGATTGATTTTTTCTTTTCTAAATAAATTCAAGAATTTAGCAAAAAGCACGCCGCCGACTGAGTCCATAATAAAGGCGACTAACCCTAAGCCAATAACCATCAATGTATCGACTTTTAAGAACTCTGCATAGTTCATGCTAACGGAAATAGATAGTCCTAGCAAGATACTAATAATATTTACCAATTCATTTTGAGCTGTAATGGATAAACGATCCAAAACGCCACATTCTCTTAATAAGTTCCCAAACATTAAGAAACCAACTAATGGTAATGACACCGGCGCAATTAACCCTGCGACAATCGTAATAACAACCGGGAAAAGAATTTTCGCTGTTTGAGAAACTTCACCGGCCCGATAAGTCATACGGATACGACGTTCGGCTTTCGTCGTCACTGCTTTAATCGCTACTGGTTGAATAATCGGAACTAACGCCATGTAGGAGTAAGCGGCAACCATTATGGCCCCCATGTATTTTGAATGTAAGGTATTTGCTACGAAAATAGACGTTGGACCATCAGCGGCACCAATAATCCCAATCGAAGCAGCATCGTTTAAATCAAAACCTAATAAAACAGCCATAATAACTGTAAAGAAAATCCCAAACTGTGCAGCGGCACCAAACATCAACATAAACGGATTTTGTAACAATGGCCCGAAATCAATCATTGCCCCAATCCCAATAAATAATAATAACGGGAATAACTCTGTTTTTATTCCAAAATCAAAAAGAACATTAAACGGACCTGGCTCGCCGCCAGCGCTCAATACGCCGGAATTAGGAAAGTTCACTAAAATCGTTCCTAAACCCATCGGCACTAAAAGTGTTGGTTCATACTCTTTTTTTATTCCTAAATACATTAATAGTCCACCAATCAGCATCATCACAATGCGTCCTGGTTCTTGGCCCATTCCTATAACACCTTGAATCAGTGTCTCCACACAAATCACTTCCTCTTCTTAAATTAATTCTAGTTAATTGTTATTAATGGTTCCCCTGGGTTCACAATTTGGCCTTGGGTAACATGAATTCCTGTTACCGTACCTGCTTTTCCTGCAACGATTTCATTTTCCATCTTCATTGCTTCTAAAATTAACAATGGTTGGTTCTCAGACACCGTATCACCAACATTGACTAATACTTTTAACACAGTTCCTGGCATTGGCGCAGGCATTGCATCTGCTCCTGCTAGGGCGGCTGGCTGTGCTGCTGGCGCTGGGGTTTCTTCAACAGCAGGGGCTGGTGTTTCTGTCGTAGCAACTGGCTCTGTTGGTTGTGGCGCAACAGGTGCTGGTTGTGGGACGCCACCGATTTCTTCCATCTCGACTAAATATTCTTTCCCATCAATTGAAATTTTAAATTTGCGTAACATAATGATCCTCCTCAAGGTTTTGTTTTGAAATTCTTTTGACAACTAGCTGAGACTCTTCTGAAAGCTCTGCAGCTATACTGGCTGCAATAATGGCAACTTCTTTTGCTTCTGGATTTCGTTTTGCGATTTTTTTGATAACAAAACGACTTTCTGGAAACTCTCCTGCTGCGATGGCAGTGGCCACAATACTTACCAATTGATATTCTTTTGGCTCAGCAGGAATATATGCTGGTATATCTATCCATCGCTTTTCCAAGTTATCCGCTTCACGTTGGATAACGCTTTCATTAATCTCGGTATCCTGTGTGTGTTGCTCTTTCTTGAATAAGGACTTAAATAGGCCCATATTGTCTCTCCTTTCACTAATTCTTGGTATACGTTCATTATAGAAAAAACCATTAAAAAACCTAGTGAAAACACTAGCTCAGATTGTTCTTTTATTGTTTATTTTGCGAAAAAAACTCTGTAAACATTGGTATATAAGCATTTATCAGCTGTTAAGATTCTATTAATATTATATTAAGTTATTAATAAGAATTTGATTGTTGAATTGTTTTTTTGATGTTCTTTTTGTTTTAGGCTATTTATTCTCTGCGAAAGTTTGTATATTCTCACACTATAGACAAACACAAAAAATATTTTTTGTTGTAAACAAGAATACTGTGAAACATTTCTCATGGCTATTCTTTTTTATTAACACCGGTTGTTAACGCTTACAAAAAAGTTCTAAAAAAGAAAGGAAGAAAAACATGTTACTCACTATTTTAGCTTATGGTATGATTATCATCTTTATGTATGTAATCATGAAAAAGAAATTGTCACCGTTTACATCTTTAGTAATTATTCCTCTTATTTTTACTTTGATTGCAATTGCAACTGGAGTAGCGAGTCCGCCACCTGGTGCTGACGGTGTTGTCCCTGAAGTCAACATTGGGAATTTCGTCTTAGATGGGATTTCAACTACTTCAAAAACTGGTATTATGTTATTATTTGCCATTCTTTACTTCTCTATTATGTTGGATGCTGGTTTGTTTGACCCAATCACTAAAAAAATGATTTACTTTGCTAAAGGCGATCCAATGAAAGTCTTGATGGCTACTGCGGTAGTTGCTGCTGCTGTTTCCTTAAACGGAGATGGAACAACTACAACCTTGATTTGCTGTTCTGCGTTTATTCCCATCTACAAAAAACTTAATATGAAATTGATGAATTTAGGTGTGCTTGTTATCTTACAAAACACCATTATGAACTTATTACCTTGGGGCGGTCCAACAGCTCGTGCCATGGCCGTACTAGAAGTTGATGCCGATATTCTTTCTTATTTAGCACCTGGTATGATTTTATCTGTATTGTATGTTATCTTCTTTGTTGCTTATCGCATGGGGAAAAAAGAACGTGCTCGCTTAGGCGTGACAACGCTTACTGATAAAGAATTGGAAGAAATGACTATTGTTAACGATCCTGAGTTATTAGAAATTCGTCGTCCAAAGAATTTTGCATTCAATGGTATTTTAACGATTGTCTTAATCGGTTGGTTAGTCCTAAGTTCATTCGTTGGTCAATTAGGTTTGCCTTCGTGGATTGAAATGCCACCGTTATTATTATTCCTAATTGGTACTTGTATCGCTTTAATGATCAACTATCCAAAATTAAAAGATCAAAGCAGCCGTATCAGTGCAAATGCTGGTGATGCTGTGCAAGTAGTTATCTTAGTTTTTGCTGCTGGCGTCTTCATGGGCTTATTCCAAGGTTCTGGTATGGCCAATGCCTTAGCAAATAGCTTTGTTAATATTATTCCAAAACAATTAGCCGGCGCTTGGGGCTTAGTGATTGCGTTCATTTCAGCACCAGGAACATTCTTTATTTCAAACGACGGTTTCTATTTCGGTGTCTTACCAGTCCTAGCAGAAGCTGGACGTTCTTATGGATTTGACAATATGTCTATGGCTTTAGCTTCCTTAATGGGGCAAGCGTTCCACTTATTAAGTCCATTAGTGGCATTTATTTACTTGCTATTACGTTTAACTGGTTTAGATATGGGCCAATGGCAAAAAGAATCAGCAAAATATGCCTTAGGAATTTTCGTTATTTTCGTTGTTACAATTGTTGCTTTAGGTCACATGCCTTTATTTATTCCACAAAATTAAACGTCGTCGCTGAAACCGTAGGAGTGCCTTTTCTCCTCGGTTTTCTTTTCATTTTGTCTTTTCTTGCGTTATATTTTCATTTTTAATATTATATTTATTATCTATAAAAATAATCTATAGGGAGGTGCCTCATATGAATCCAACGGTTGAAGCAGTAAAACGGAACTTAGATTTAACCAGCAGTAAACCTCTAAAAATTTGTACCTACGAAGCCTTTAAAAAAACCATTATTTTAGGGGATATTCCTGCGGGTGAACGGATTAACGAAAAAGAATTTTCCGAGCAATTAAACATTAGTCGGACGCCCATTCGCTTTGCTTTACAAGAATTGGTCAAAGAACAATTGGTGGAACATATACCTATGGTGGGTATCGTGGTTAAAGGGATTAGTATGAAAGATGCTTATGAAATTTATGATATTCGTAAATCTTTGGACACTTTAGCAACCATTAAAGCCATGGAACTCATGACACCAGAAGATTTTGATGAATTGGAAGCCTTACTTCTCGAAGGAGAACAATACAATAAAAATAACCAAGTAGATGACTTACTACAGAACTTTTCAGATTTTAATTCCTTTATTTATACTAAGAGTCAGATGCTACGTTTAAAAAAAATTGTGACTGATCTCCATGCTTACTTAATCTATTTCAGAGATATTGCGATTCGTGCCTCAGAACGTCGTAGTATTGCCCTAGAAGAACATTGGTTAATTTTCCGCGGAATGAAAACAAAGAATATTGACCAGATCACACTTTTAACCCATGAACATCTAAATCGTTCGCTTCAATTTATTTTGAAAGAAATGGAACGTCGGCAAATTGAATAAGCAAAAAGACCCGCAGTCGCTCGTGCAACTGCGGGCCTTTTTTCATTTTTTTTGTACGCAACCATCTGGCGTAAAGGTATAACCAATGCCCCAAACGGTCCGAAGGTAACAAGGTTCTTTCGGGTTTTCTTCTAATTTACTTCGTAAACGATTAATAAAAACCATAATCGTATTCGCATCGACATCCCCAGTACCCCAAACACTGCTGTAAATTTGTTCTTTAGAGAATACTTGCTCGGGATTCTCCAGAAAAAATTGAATTAATTGAACTTCTTTCGAAGACAATGAAATAGGTAAATCCTTTTTAAATAGTTGATAACGACCATAATCAAAACGGAAATCGCCTACCTGTAGCTCTTCTTTTTTATAAACATTCAATTGTTTTCGAATCATTCGAGCTCGATTCAACGAAGCAATCACCTGAGCCTTAAAAACATTCAAGGAAAAAGGTTTCGTTATATAACTATCCACGCCCATTTCCAAGGCTGCGATGATATCCTCTTCTTCTTTTTTGCTACTAAAAAAGATAATTGGCACTAGTGGATATTTCTCTCTAATCATTTGGACTAAGTAGTAACCATCGCTGTCATGTTCCAAGTTATCATCTAAAATGAACAAATCAAAGGTAACTCTGGACACGATATCTTTTGTTTTTTCAATTGATTCACTTTGGTAAATAAGAATACCTGTTGATTGTAATGCTTTCCAAATCAAGCGACGAACTGCTGCATCATCATCTACAACCAGTATTTTCTCCGTACGCATACCTGTTGCTCCCCCTACGTCTCTTTACAAAACTTTTTCATTTGAATTTACTACTGGAGTAATTACTGATTATCATAACATAAAAAAAGAAACGGAGACGGCTAAAAAATCATTTAACTGGGAAAGAGCCTGGAACAAAACCTGATAAACGGCGGGAACAGAACCAACACTACGCGTTGCTCCGATCTCAACAACTTCTAAGAGCTAAAGCTCTAAGAGTTGAAGGTCCTTCGGAAATAAGCCGAAATTGTTGAGAATCACGAAGAACGTAGTGATTCGATGATGAACAATACCTACTTGGTCTCCAAAAATTAAAAAGCAATTTTCGGAAATTCCTTCTTATTTCTCGGAGCTAAACGGTTCCGTCCCGACCTCTGTTTAAAAATACTTCTTAACTGGTTCAACCACTAAATACCGATAAGGTTCATCCCCTTCAGAATGGGTTTTGATTTGCTCATCTTTACTTAGCGTGTGATGAATTTGTTTTCTTTCAAAAGCCGGCATTGGTTCCAAGAAGACTGGCCGCCCAGTGCGTTTGGCTTTTTCCGCGGTGCGTTTCGCTAAACGTTCCAAAATTTCATGACGTTTTTCACGATAATTTCCGACATTCACAACAATCGATAGCTTATTGCTTGCAATGCGGTGAATAAAGACTTGCGCTAAATACTGTAACGCATTTAACACTTTTCCGTGTTTTCCAATTAAGATACCTTGTTTTTCTGTTTCTAAATGGAAGATAATATTGCCATTCTCGCGCGCTATGCGAACCATGGCAGGGGCGTTCAGTTCATTTGAAATATTCGTTAAATACATCGCTAATTCAGTAATAGCAGCTTCGTCTTCCAGATTTTCTAAAGAATGTGTTGATTCCTCTGAGAGACTAGGAATTGCTTCGGTTAATTCCTCAACTGCTTCTTCCACTGCTTTTGCTTCATCGGCAACAACAATATCTTCCACTGTTTCTTCGACCGCTTCTGTGACTTGCTCACTAATCGTTGGTTCCATTGAAATTTGGGCAAGTTTTTTTCCTAGACCTAAAAATCCTTTTTTTCCTTCGTCTAACACATCAATTGTAACATCCTCTTTGGTTAAACCAAGTGCTTGTAAGCCTTTCTGCGTTGCTTCTTCGATTGTATTTCCTTCATAAATCGGCATCTGAACGACCTCCTTTATTTTTTCTTCCCTTTTTTCTTAGGACTTTTTGCTCGTTCAAGCGCTCGCTCCCGTGCTTTGGCTTGACGTGCTGCTTCCTCCCGCTCTTTACGGATTTTGAATGGATTGTTTAATAACAATGTTTGCCCTGTTTGGAAGGCATTTGAGACCACCCAGTAAAGAGATAAACTGCTGGCTAATGAAATCCCCATAAAGAAGATCATCGCTGGCATAACGTAATTCATAATTTTCAGTGAGGCATTTGTTTCTAGTTGGCTCATACTTGAAAGATACGTACTAGCAAACGTAAAGACAGCCGCTAAAATCGGTAAAATTAAATACGGATCCGGCTTATCGAGGCTTAACCACAAGAACGTTCCTTCTTTTAACTCAGGCACGCGTGAAATGGCTTGATACAAAGCCATCATGATTGGTAGTTGAACCAACAGTGGTAAACAGCCAATGTAAGGATTCACATTATTCTCTGCATACAAACGTTGCTGTTCTTCTCGGAATAAGCGTTGTGTTTCAGGATCTTTTGAAGAATATTTTTGTTGCAAGGCCTTTAATTGCGGTTGCAACTCTTGTGTTTTACGCATACTCTTCGTTTGGAAATGCATCAACGGCAATAAAATAATCCGGATGACTAACGTAAATAGGATAATCCCAATTCCGACACTGCCGCCTAATGATAGGAACTTAATCGCTTGGGCAAAATAATAAACAATGTATCGATCCCAAATTCCTGTACTACTTTCACTTACGGGCGCGGTTCCGCAGGCGGATAAAACAAAGACTAAGGTCACTAACCCAGCCATTAATAATAAGCGCTTATACTTCTTCACTACTCAATTCCCTCTCTTACATCTAATATTTTAGCTAAATTTAACACATGTGTTAAATTAGCTTTCACTTCTTCAGACGATAACTTTTCCAATCCTGGACGTGCAATCACGATAAAATCAATTTCTGGAGAGATACGGTCTTTTAATTGAAATAAACTCGCGCGGATTTTCCGCTTCACAGCATTCCTTGTGACCGCGTTTCCAATTTTCTTCCCAACAGAAATCCCCACTCGAAAATGGGCTTGTTGTGGTTTCTCTAAAACGTACACCACGAAACGACGATTTGCACAAGATTGTTTTTTATTAAACACCTGTTGAAATTCTTTTTCTTTCTTGACACGGTAGGACTTTTTCATCGGCATCCCTTTGTTTCTATATTTTTTTACTTCTTAATAATAATAGCATATTTCCGCTCTTTTTTAGTAGCCTTTTCTATAGAATCCTGCTTTCTTTTATTGAAAACAGAAAAAGAACCCTTAGTTATCTTCACATCTTCCAAAAAATTATGGAGATAACTAAGGGTTCTTAGAAATTGACTGTTTAAAAGACCAGACCATCATTAAGCAGAAATAACTTTTCTACCTTTACGACGACGGCTTGCTAATACGCGACGGCCATTTTTAGTGCTCATACGTTTACGGAATCCGTGAACTTTTTGGCGTTTACGTTTGTTTGGTTGATACGTTCTTTTCATGCAATTACACCTCCTGAAATTGTAACTATCCATCAATATATAGACATACTTTGATAGTATAACGAGTAATGGGGTCTTTTGTCAATAAAATTTAAGAAATATTTCCTGAGAAAGATTCGTTTCAATTATCCACAAATTAAATTTTCCTGTGAGTAGCTTGTGGATAGTTTTCCACATTTTTTTCTGTTCACAGCCATTTTTCCACTAGTTTTACACAAAAAAACAGCCTGTTAAAAAGTTTTACACAGGTGTTTTTTCAGCTGTTGATAAGTTCTTTAAACATGATTGTGTCAAGCTTAATTATTCTCAACTTTTTGTGGATAACTCATTCAACAACCACTTTCTTCCGCAAGTGTCGACACCCTGTGGAAAACTTTTTTCACCCTTGTGTACTTTTTTTCCACATTGAACAATTGCTTGTGGAAAAAGTTTTAAAAAAATGCTAAAATCGACTATGCTCATTCTTTTAAGTTATCCACATTTTTTAGATAACCAAAATTTAAACATATAGGAGGTCACTGT